>JAATGV010000035.1 GCA_015654475.1 Actinomycetales bacterium | reverse complement strand
CCGTCGTCATCGACTTCATCGTCTCTGCCGACGCAATGGTATGGCCGATGGTTCCTCAGGGCGTCAGCAACGACCACGTTCTTTATGCGCGCGAGAATGCGCCAGAGTTCGAAGGGGATGCATAGATGTCCCGACACATCCTGTCCCTGCTCGTCGAAGACAAACCAGGCCTGCTGACTCGCGTCGCCGGGCTGTTTGCTCGCCGGGGATTCAACATCAATTCGCTCGCCGTCGGGCCAAGCGAGTTGGACGGCCTCTCGCGCATCACCGTCGTCGTTGATGTTGAGGGCCTGCCACTTGAACAAGTCACGAAGCAGCTCAACAAGCTCGTCAACGTGATCAAGATCGTCGAACTCGAACCCGATTCGTCTGTTCTGCGGGAGCATGTGCTCGTCAAGGTGCGCGCCGACCCGGGCGTGCGCTCGCAGATCCTTGAAGTCGTCAACCTGTTCCGCGCGCGGGCGGTAGACGTCTCCAACGATGCGATTGTCATCGAGATCACCGGTGACTCGCAAAAGAACGCGGCATTCATCAAGTTCCTCGAGCCATACGGCGTCAAAGAGCTCGTCCAGTCGGGCCTGCTCGCTGTGGCCCGCGGCCCGCGCTCGATGACTGAGCGCATCGGCAGGTAACGTCACACATCGGCTCCTGCCTGCCGACGTCCACAATCATCCAATTTCATAGAACTACAGAACAACACAGGCGCTCGTGAGCGGCTGGAAACCCAAGGAGAAGAAGACACAGTGGCTGAGATCTATTACGACGACGACGCGGATTTGAGCATCATCCAAGGCAAGAAAGTCGCGGTCATCGGCTACGGCTCGCAAGGCCACGCGCATGCGCAGAACCTTCGGGATTCCGGGGCTGAGGTCATTATCGGACTGCAGCCAGGGTCGAAGTCGACACAGAAGGCCACGGAGGCCGGATTTGTGGTCAAGACGCCCGCGGAGGCGACCGCAGAGTCTGACGTGATCGTGGTTCTTGCTCCCGACCAGACGCAGCGCAGCCTGTATGCGTCAGAGATCGAGCCGAACATCAAGCCGGGCTCCGCGCTCGTCTTCGGCCATGGATTCAACATTCGGTATGGCTACATTTCGCCTGCAGAAGGCATTGACGTGATCATGGTCGCGCCAAAGGGCCCAGGGCACGTGGTTCGTCGCGAATTCGCTGCCGGTCGCGGCGTTCCGGTGATCGTTGCGGTTGAACAGGATGCGACAGGCAACGCCTGGCCGCTCGTGCTCTCGTATGCGAAGGCCATTGGTGGCCTGCGCGCAGGCGGCATCAAGACCACATTCACTGAAGAGACCGAGACTGACCTGTTCGGCGAGCAGGCCGTACTGTGCGGCGGCACCTCTCAGCTGGTCCAGTACGGTTTCGAGACGCTGACAGAGGCCGGCTATCAGCCTGAGATCGCCTACTTCGAGGTGCTGCACGAGTTGAAGCTGATCGTCGACCTCATGATCGAGGGTGGCATCACCAAGCAGCGCTGGTCTGTCTCAGACACTGCAGAGTACGGCGACTACGTCTCCGGCCCTCGGGTTATCGATCCGCATGTCAAGGAGAACATGAAGGCGGTGCTCGGCGACATCCAGTCCGGGGCATTCGCTGAGCGCTTCATCGCTGACCAGGATGCGGGTGCGCCCGAGTTCCAGGCGCTTCGCGCCAAGGCCGAGGGCCACCCCATCGAGCCGGTTGGCCGCGAACTGCGGAAGCTGTTCTCGTGGGCGCCGTCAGTCGACAAGGATTACACCGAGGGCACTGCGGCTCGGTAACGCAAGGTTTTGTGATGGGGCATCCTCGTGCGGGGTGCCCCATTCTTGTGCATATGTCGCGGCGCTCTGTTTTGGTATGCGGCAGCGGCGCTCTGTGTGCGGTGCGGTTGTGCACCGGCGTCCCGGGGCAGGCCTCACCGGCCCATGGGCGGCGACCCACAAATGTCTGCACTCTTCCTCTGCCCATCGGCCCTCGTAGCGCTCCACGTCTCTCCACCTCGCCCGAGGCGCACCCGGGCGCCTCAACCCACCTGGGGTGCAGTAGTTTCCGTGCGACTTGGGGGCTCATCTGTCGCATTTTCGGGGGTGAGTGTGCGCCTCAACTGCTCCCGCGCTGCCGCGTACCTGGAACGGGCGGTGGATGCCGGGACGCCGACGATAAGCGCGGCCTCAACGATACTGAATCCATCCCAGTGAATCAGTCGCACGAGCTCCGCCTTCTCAGCGTCGAGTAACGTAATCGCCTCCCGTACTTCTACGTTTTCCTCTGGCGACGCTGGTTCCCGTTGATGATGTTCTAGGTGATCACGGAGTCGCTGGACGACCGCTCCGCGGCGTGCCGTTGTCCTCTTGGAGTTGAGCAGCGTGTTTCGCGCAATCCCAAACAACCACATCCGCGCCTGCTCTGGGTCGCTTGGCAGCGAAGCGCGGCGCCTCCATGCCGCCAACAACGCGTCGCCCAAGGCGTCGGCGGCGTCTGCCCGAACATCCACCCGACGCTCCAAGTAGTTGAGCAGGTCAGCGGCGTTTGCGCGGACAGCGTCGTCGAAGGACGTCATTGCCCTGCCTTGTCGGGGTCTGCAGACGACGTTACGCATTCTTCTGCCTGGCCAAGCCCCACCACATCAAGGGGGAGTCCTCGTTCCCTCAATTCTTTGAGAATGGCGTCGGAGATGGTGAGATTGAGGGCCATCGAGTTCAGAATTTTCTCGGTCTGAGCTTGCGTCGACGGATCTTTGCTTGGGATGGGTTGCGGTGACTTCCCAGTGAAGTGCTGTCTCGATTTGAGCCACGCGAGTTTTGCGCTGGTATCAAGGTGTGCGAGGTCTAGGCCAGCAAGTGTTTCTTTTGCCACTGTGAGTGCGGAGACATCTTCAGTAGACGCCGGGTCGTATGCAGGATAGTTCGGCTCAACGACCCACGCGTAATCGCAAGACCTGCTCGCCTCCGACCGCGCTGACGTGACATCTGGGTTGAACCCCCCAGATCGCGAAGAGGTCAGATCCGGCGGCCGCGGCCGTGCCTCCGACAAGTGCAACGGCAAGAGTGATGCTCGTAATTGTCAACGTCTTGCGTTTTCGAGGATGCCGAGAGGCACGTGTTTCTTCGAGAAGGTCGTCAACAAAGCCCGGATTATCGGCGAGCGAGGCGGAGACTGGTGGTGCCGCCTCCGCGAGCATCTGGTCCAAGCTGTGGTCATCCATAGTCGCCATCCTCTCAATTCGTGGGGGATTCCCCCATCTGGTACATGTCCAGTTCGGGCGCGAACGTCCACACGGGCTGGTGGGGATTCTGCACTTGCGACGCGGACTCCGGTCCAAACCCCGGCGCAACTTACGCCGCGTGCGACTATTGCATCTCGGAGAGGTATTGCCGGGGTTTGGCACGAGCACGTCACATGGGGAAACCTCTGCTTGCCTCCCGCCACTCGCGGGGTGAAGATAGTTGTCTGCCCTTGCGTTGCACTTGAGGAGAACAGTGTCAGAAACAGTCAGTCAAGCTGGCGTTTCCGGCGCGCTCGTTTTTCAGCCCGACGGCACGTTTCGGCGCGTGCCTGAACTCACATGGGGCAACGGCGTCTTCGAGACCGCCGTCGTCGCCAATGACGCCGGTGGATCCACGCTGCTTGATGGTCGTGATCTGTGGATCATCCCCGGCATCGTCGACGCCCACACTCACCTTGCGTGGACTGACTTCAGCGCAGACGCTCGCGCTGCACACACAAACGACGAACTCGAACAACTCGTGCACGCGGGCCTAGCAGCGACCCTCGCCGCAGGCGTCACCAGCGCGCGCGATGCCGGCGGTCTGCAGCGCGACCTGCAGTCGGCAGTTGCCGCCGGCGCAGTGGCCGGGCCGCGTCTCAGCATCAGCGTCGAACTGATCACCCGTGAACTGGCTGCCGCCGCGGGCGGCCTTGATGCCGCCATCGAGGGCGCGCTCAGCGCCGGTGCCGAGTGGATCAAGCTGGTTGCGACCGATGGCGTCGGTGGCCCGGTCGGCTCAGTCGGAACGATAGAGTCGCATTTCAGCCGTGCCGAGTTTGCTGACGCGGTGCGCCGGTCAGGTGATGGCGGGGCCAGAGTGATGGTGCACGCATGGGGCGGAGATGCCATCACCTGGGCGATCGAGGCGGGGGCCGGCAGTATCGAGCATGGCATCTATCTCACGGACCAGCAGGCGCGCCTTGGTGCAGAGCGCGGCGTTACTCTCGTTCCAACCCTGCACATCTATCGGCTCGTGCAGCGGATGATCGGTGTGGGTGAGCTCCCGGCCTCTCTCGGCCCACGCCTCGATCACGCCGTTGCCTCCCATCCGGTCGCCGTGCGACGCGCGAGGGACGCCGGCATGCCGATCGCTCTCGGCACCGACTTCGGCACGACCGCGCAACACGGCCACAACCTCGTCGAGATAGCCGAACTGCTTCGCGCCGAGCTCAGTCCCACCGAGGCCATCACCGCCGCGACTGCGGCGGGTGCAGCGCTGGTGCGCGGATCATCTGCAGGCTTGCCGACTTCCCCCTCCGGCGTGATTGCCGACGGCGCAATCGCGGATGCAGTCATACTGAGGCGTGATCCGGCCGATCCCAAGACGTATACCGACCGCGATGCGATTGTGGCCGTCATCCAGGCCGGCCGCCTGGTTGCCGCCTCACAACGCACCGCAACACCCACACAGTAAAACAGTAAACACAGCGCAAGGAACGGAAACCCATGCAATCCCCTCTCATCCCGCTTCGGCGACGAGCCCTGAAAATCGGCGTTGCGGTCATCGCTGCAGCCCTCGTATTGACCGGTTGCGCAACCGACGCAAGCACAAGCAGCAGCGCGGAGTCGCCTCAGGCAGGGGGCACTATCACAATCGGGCGCACCGCCTCGGTGACGTCGTTCGACGTGAACAAAGAGATCACCGCCAACAACGCGTTCGCCATCGACAAGGTGTTCGAATCGCTCGTCTCGTTCGACTCTGACGGCAAGATCATTCCCTGGCTTGCAAGCGATTACACGGTCAGTGACGACGGCCTCACCTACGTCTTCACGTTGCGTGACGGTGTGAAGTTCTCCGACGGCACTGCGCTGACTGCGAAGGACGTGGTGTTCTCGCTCGAACGCCACTTGAAGCTCGGCGCGGACGCGCCGCTTCCGCTCGACGCACCCATCACCAGCATCACCGCCGGTAGCGATGACACTAGTGTGACAATCTTGCTCAAGAGCGCCTACACCCCTCTGCTCGCCGAGTTGGCGTCGTTCTCGAACGGCATCTATCCCGCCGATTTCGGTGGAAAATCTGAGGAGGCGTTCTTCAAGTCCCCTGTCGCCACCGGTCCGTTTGTGGTCAGCGAGTGGGATACCAACGGTGACCTCACCTTCGTGAAGAACACCAACTACTGGCAGCCAGGAAAGCCATACATCGACAAGCTTGTCTACAAGCTCGTCGCAGACGACACGCAACTGTTGCAGCAGGTGCAGGCCGGGCAGCTCGACGCGATCGATGAGGTGCCGTACTCCAACGTCACGGAGTTGCAGAACAACGCCTCCACCACCGTTGTGACGAACAAGTCGTGGGAGATCGAGCAGGTTTTCTTCAACACCAAGAACAAGTACTTCTCCGACGAGCATGTGCGCCGTGCCATTGCACAAGCCATTGACCGTGCCGGCCTCACTCAGGCGGTGACTTTCGGTACCGGAACAGTGGCGAACTCGCTTATCCCACCCACGATCTCATATTCGGCCACTGACCAAGGCTACGCATTGGACTATGACGTGACGGCCGCGAAAGCCGAGCTGGCGCAGTCTGCCTACCCAGACGGATTCGCGGTGTCGCTCGCCATCAAGGCAGGCAACTCGGCCGTCGCGCAAGAGGCCCAGATCGTGCAGGAAGCGTTGAAACAGATCGACATCACCGTGACGATCGACTCGCTTGAGGTGGCGACGTTCCAAGAGCAGGTATATGGCAACTTGGACTACGACTTCATGATCAACAGCGGCCAATCGGACTACCCCGATCCCGACGAGCTGGTGAGCTTCCAGGCCGATCCGGAAGGCTGGAGCCAGTCGTACTGGACCAGTTACACGAACCCTGAGGTCACCACGCTCATCCAGCAGGGTCGTGTCACGGCCTCGGGCGATGAGCGTCAGTCGATCTATTTCGATATCCAGAAGATCCTTGCCTCCGAAGTGCCCTATATCCCGCTCTACTTCACGAGCACGATAAAGGCCTCGACCTCGAAGGTGCATGACTTGACGCTGCTGCCGAACGGCAGTATCCGTTTCCAGGACGCCTGGATCGAACAGTAGGCTCTGAGGGCCTCGCGCATTAGCTCTTTGGTCTGGGTATATTGCGCCTGCGCCTAAAGCCTGTGCCGGGCCGTACTCTTGTGGGAGCGCGGCCCGGCATTACCATGTACTAGTCGCAATCAGCTACTTGGGAGCACCCGAACACATGCCGCCTTTCCGTCACTTCGCCGTCATGGTGTGGCGTGTGCTGCGACGAGCGCTGTCCCGCGTCGTGCCGGTCGCGGTCGGCGTTGTGGTCATCGTGTTCTTCTTGCTGCGCCTCGTTCCAGGTGACCCCGCCCGTGCGGTTCTGGGCGACACGGCGACCCAGGAGTCGGTGGATGCGTTGCGCGCGCAGCTTGGCCTCGATCTGCCGCTCTGGAAGCAGTTCGTCGATTTCGTGCTCCAGCTCGTCACTCGTTTCGACACCGGTGACTCACTCGTCTATCACGAGTCGACGCGGGTGCTGATCGCAGAGCGCGCGCCCCTGAGCCTCGGCATCGTGGCGATCGCCGTGATTGTGACCCTGCTCGTTGCCATACCGCTTGCGGTCATCGCGGCAAGCCATAAGGATGGTCCGCTCGACCACCTGATTCGCGTTGTCCCCACTGTTGGTCTTGGGATGCCGACATTCTGGATCGGTCTTCTCCTTATCATCGTCTTCGCGGTAACGCTCAAGTGGTTTCCGGTTGGAGGTGTCGGCACCGGCGCGCTGGAGCCGTGGCGCAGTTTCGTCCTGCCAGCGATAGCAGTGTCGTTTGCCGCAGTTCCGCCACTTGTGCGCTCGCTTCGTGCACAACTGCTTGACGTGATGGACGCTGATTTCGTGACCACGTTGCGTGCCGCCCACATCCCAGAGCGTCGCATCCAGTTTCGACATATTCTGCGCAACGCGGCAGTGCCGAGCCTCAACCTCTTCGGTGTCAACGTCGCCTATCTGATCGGCGGAACCTTGGTCGTCGAGAAAGTCTTCGCCATCAATGGCGTCGGGATGTTGCTCTTCAATTCGATAAGCAGCCGAGATTTTCCGGTGGTTCAAGGCGTCGCGTTGTACTGCGCGATCTTCGTCGTGGTGATCACGCTGGCCGTCGACGCGATCAGCGCTGTCATCGACCCACGCCTGCGCGCTGCACCCTCGCACCTGGTGACAGCATGATGGCGGCCCGGTCCGCGACCCGCGGTTCGGCCGCGACTGCCGAAGACGTCGACGTGCCCCGCGCAGGATATGTCCCGTTCTGGAGGCGCGCACTCGGTTCTCGTTCGTTCGTGGCTGGCGCGACGCTCTTCGGAGCGCTGCTGGTTGTCGCCCTGCTTGCGCCCGTGCTCGCGCCCCACGATCCATCCACCCAGAACCTGACGGGCGGCCTGCAGACGTCCAGCGCCGACCACCTGCTTGGCACAGACCAACTGGGCCGAGACATCCTTTCACGTCTGCTCTTCGCCGCCCGCACCGACCTGCGGATCGCTGTTACTGCGGCTGCGTTCCCGTTCGTCTTTGGCGTCGCGGTCGGCATCATTGCCGGTTTCGTGGGCGGCTGGGTCGATGCGGTGGTGAGTCGGGTCATCGATACGGTCATCGCGTTCCCGTTCTACGTGATCGTGATCGCACTCGTCTTCGCGGTAGGGGTGGGAGAACCGGGCATCTATGCCGCCTTTGCGCTGGTCGGGTGGGTGGGCTACGCACGGGTGATGCGGGCCTCGGCGCGCACGCTGCGGTCGGCTGGGTGGGTTGCTGCTGCGCGAGGCGGGGGGCTTTCGACCCCTCGAGTTCTGGTGCGGCACGTGCTGCCGAACGTTCTTCCCCAGGCTGTGGTGCTGCTCATGACCGAGATCCTGCTCATCATGGTTGCTGTCGTCACACTTGGCTATCTCGGCCTCGGCGTACAGCCGCCGACTCCGGATTGGGGCACCATGATCGCCGACGGACAGAACTTCATCACGACCAAGTGGTGGCTTTCGGCTGTTCCCGGCCTGGCGATCGTCTATACCGGAATTTCGCTTTCGCTGTTCGCCGATGGCCTTGGCGACGCTTGGAGAGTCGCATGAACCCGGCAGCCACATCCACCGAGCCCATTGAACGCGGCACAGTGCGAGTGCGGGATCTACGAATTGAGACGGCTGGCACGGATGCTGCCGTGCTTGTGGATGGGGTCTCCCTTGATGTCGGTGCAGGCGAGGCTGTGGGAATCGTGGGAGAGTCCGGATCGGGCAAGAGCCTCACCCTGCGTGCGGTGCTTGGCCTGCTGCCATCCGGCGTGCGACGCGTTGGGGGAGAGGTCGCCGTTGGAGGGCGCACCGCAATGGTGTTTCAAGACCCCCTGACCGCTCTGGATCCACTCGAAACGGTGGGTGCGCAGATCGCGGCGGCGTCGCGGGCGAACCAACCTGATGCAGGATCGGGGTGGGGGTCACGCCGGTCGCCGCGTGCGATCGCGGCACGCGAACATGCGCTCGAACTGATGCGGACTGTGCACCTGCCCGACCCGGAGGTGCGTTACGACTGGTATCCTCACCAGCTTTCCGGTGGCCAGCGTCAGCGCGTCGTGATCGCCATAGCGCTCGCGACCAGGCCAGATGTGCTGCTTTGCGACGAACCGACCACTGCCCTCGATGTGACTGTGCAGAAGCAGATCCTTGCGCTGCTGGACGAACTGCGTGCGCAACGTGGTCTCACGCTCGTGTTCGTGAGCCACAATCTCGCCGTGGTGTCTGAACTGTGTTCTCGCATCGTCGTGATGCGGTTGGGTCGGGTGGTCGAGTTCGGCGAGACGGGGCAGGTCGTTGCGCGTCCGCAGCACTCGTACACTCGGGCATTGCTTGATGCGGTGCTGGTGGTGCCGAGCGTCGCGGCGGATGGAGGCGCGGCGTGAAGAGTTCCAATACAGGCCTATCCGTGACTGGGGCAACCGTGCGGTTCGCGGGCCGCGCCGCAGTCGACAACGTGTCGCTCAGCGTTGAGCGAGGTGGATCGATCGGCATTGTCGGCGAGTCGGGCTCGGGCAAGACCACGCTCGCTCGCGCCATCGTCGGCCAGCAAGAGCTCGACGCGGGAGATGTCACTTTCGATGGTGTGCGACTTGTCGGCAGGCGCAGCGTCGAACAGCGTCGAGCCATTCAAATGGTCTACCAGGATCCCTATTCTTCGCTCAATCCGCGTTTGACGGTACGGCAGACCCTGCGCGAACTGTTGCGAGTCCATCGTCTTGTGTCGCGTGATGGGCTGGATGCGCGCTGCGCGGAGCTGATGGGCATGGTGCGGTTTAGCGCAGAGGCGCTGGACGCATATCCGGCCCAATTCTCGGGCGGTCAGCGCCAGCGCATCGCGCTCGCACGGGCGCTTGCAGTCGAACCACAGGTGCTTGTCGCCGACGAGCCGACAAGTGCACTCGACGCGTCGGTGCAGGCCAGTGTGGTGGATCTGCTGTCGGAACTTCGCCGCGACCTTGGCCTAACACTGGTGTTTGTCTCCCACGATCTCGGCGTGATCAACGCGCTGTGCGACACTATCGTGGTGATGCGCTCCGGCCAGGTTGTCGAGACGGCTGCCCGTGCGGAGTTTTTTGCACACCCGCGTGAGCAGTACAGTCGCGAACTGCTCGCGGCTGTACCGCGGCTGTCCGCCCGCGATGCGCCAGGTGAGGCCGGAAGCGGGCCCGGCCTGGCCATGGTGCCGGCTGCATCCATCGACTCACCAAAATCCGCGGCAGGAACGCCGGTCGCGCCAGCCAACCAAGACCAACCGCAGAGAGCGATATCAGAGGAATGACATACCCCAGTAACACTATTGGCTCGGCGCCTGGCGGGGATGGCTTGCTCGATCAGCCGCCGTTGACCCCTGCCGAACTCATCGGCCTCGAGCAGGCGGTAGCGACCGTCCTCGGCACATCCAACGACATCGTGCTTGTCCAGGCGGAGGCGATCGTCGCGCTCGAGGCCGTGGCTCGTAGCGTTGCCGGGCCAGGGATGACCGCAGTGAACGTCGTGACGGGCCCGTATGGCGCCGGTTTCGGACAGTGGATGCGGGCTTCTGGAGCCTCGGTCGTCGACGTCGCCGCGCCTTTTGACGAAGTGGCGTCGGTGCCTGATGTGGTTGCGGCCATTCGTAGGCATGCGCCGCAAGTCGTTGCCATTGTGCATGCTGAAGCGGCGACCGGCGGAACGAACGATGTCGCGCCTGTTTTCGCGGCGGCTCGGGAGGTGGGTGCTGTTACGGTTCTTGACGCCGTCGCTTCGATCGGCGCGGAGCCAGTGCCTGTCAATACATGGGATGTCGACTTGGCAGTGATCGGGGGCCAGAAAGGGCTCGCCGGTCCAGCAGGGGTGAGTGCGGTGTCGGTTTCGCAGCGGGCATGGGCGCACTTGGACGCCAATGCTGCGGCTCCGCGCTCGTCTGTGCTCTCGCTGCTCGACTGGCGGGACAACTGGTTGTCTACCGACAAACGCGTGGTGCCGGGGATGCCGTCTTGGCTGGAATCGCGCGCGCTCGCGCTCGCGATCGATCGGGTGCTTTCCGAGGGCCTTCCCGCCGTCAACGCCAGGCATGAGGCGGCCGCCGCCGCGTCCGCTGCGGGTGTGCGCGCGCTTGGGCTAGAGCTGTGGCAGAAGGGTGACGGAGCTGCTCCGGTAGTGACCACCCTGCGGATTCCCGACGGCGTCGGCGGTACCGCACTGCGCTCGGGTGAACTCGGTGGCATCCTTTCGCATGGGGCTGGACCTCTTGATGGGCGGCTGTTACGCATCAACCACTTCGGTCTTGCTGCGAGCCTTGAAGCGGTCTCGGACGCTTTGGCTCGCCTCGCGACGGCTCTTGGCACCGATGCCACCGCAGCGCATATCGCGGCTGCTGCGGCGTGGGAAGGGTTCCGCGGCTGAACAGCCCCTACTCCGGGCGGAACCCGCGTGTCGCAACTTCCGCATGAATGCGCCGTCGGATGACCATTGCACTCCGCGGATTCGTATTGGTGTACTTGTCGTAATCGCGGCCCTATTTTCCCGTGATCCGCGTTCTGTTGGCTAGGGTGGGATCATGGCCACCAACGACGAAGACAAGGCGTTCACCTTCCCCGGTGACGACGAGCCTGCCTTCGACTCGCGTGGCAAGGGGCCGCTGGTTGGCGAAAGCAGTGAAAGCAGTTCTGTGCCACCAGATTCCGGCGCGCAGACTGGTACCAAAGAAGCGACTCATTCCGAACCGGATGATGCAGCGGCCTTGGCCGTTGAGGCGGTTGCGGTGAGACGTCTGCCGGCCTCAGTACTTATTTTCTATGGGGTTGTTGGCGGATGGATGCTGCTGTACACAGTCGGGTGGGTCACCTTGGCGGCCCAGTCGTGGAGTGTGGGCAGCGCGACGCCACTTCTTGACATCCTTTCGGATGTGGTGCTTGTCCTGATGGCGATGTCGCCGGCGCTTTGGATGCTGACCGCTATTGTCGCGACTCGCGGAAAGCGCGTCGTATGGACCGCCGTGGCATTGCTTATCGGTATCGTTCTGCTGATGCCGTGGCCCTATTTCATTGCTCAGCAGGTGGGTGCGTGATGTCCGACAGACCAGCACCGTTGGCAGACGACGAGGGCGGCTCGGCGCGGCCGAGTGCCGACGTGGGTCCTGCTGCTGAGGCCTCGGCACCAGTGGCGGCGCCTGCGAGTGCTGATGATTCTACGCAGAACGCTGTGTCGCCCTCGTGGGCGGGCAAGGCCGGTCCGTTGACCTGGTTGATCTGGATCGTCTCCGGTCTGCTTTTCGCCATTCTTATCTGGCAGGGTATTTCGTCGCTGTTCTTTCCGAGCGCATGGCTGATCGCCGTGCGCGAAACGAACGTCTGGGCTTTTCTATTGGCTACGGTCGGTGGGATCCTTGTGCCGTTCGTGTGTGCGATATTGGCGATTTGGATGGGTCGTAATCGTGGCATCGGGCTGCGGGCACTGCTCCTGCTCACAGCCTTGGCGGTTTCACCTGCCATCGCGATGACTCTGAAATGGCTTGCAGTCTTGCTGTGATCGAGCGGCAGCCTTGCATGGCCGGGTCACCCTTCGGCGAGCGCACACACAGATACCATGGGTGACATGCCTGACTTCGTGATCTCCGAGATCGACCATATCAACGACGATGTAGTTGCCGACATCGAGACGATTCTGCCGCAGCTGTCGTCGGCGCGGGTTGATCGAGACCGGCTTGATCTTCTGGTGTCCTCGAATGAGCTGACATTGTTTGCCGCGTGGGTCGACGGGCATATCGTGGGGCTGGTGACGCTGGTCGCGTTGCCCCAGCTGACGGGGGTGCGCGGGCATATCGAGGATGTTGTGGTGGACGCGAGTTTTCGCGGCCAAGGTATTGCGCGGGCACTGCTTGTCGCGGCCATCGAACGTGCGCGGCAACTCGGTGCTCGTACTCTGGACCTTACATCGCGTCCGAGTCGGGAGAGCGCGCATCGCCTATACGAGTCTCTGGGGTTCGAGAAGCGCACTACTGACGTGATGCGCCTGAAACCGTAAGGTGCGCGGGTGCGCCTACCGCACGGAGAAACGCCACCCGCAGAGACGCCATCCTTGGAACGGGACATCACCGACCTACCGGCTTTTGGAGTTGGCCTTTTCCGCTGCCTTGGCAATCACTTCGGCTGCGTAGTCGGGCACATAGGTGTCGACCAGCCGCGGCGGTCGGCGGTATCCGGTCGATGCGGGGCGCGGAGGGAAGTGCAGAACTGGTGGTTCGTGATGCTCGTATGGCACTTTGCTGAGCAGATGCGAGATCATGTTGAGTCGCGCTCGGCGCTTGTCGTCGCTTTCGACTGTCCACCATGGCGCCTCAGGGATGTTGGTGTGCACGAACATGGTGTCTTTTGCCCGCGAATAATCTTCCCATCGCAGGATGGATTCGATGTCGGTCGGCGAGAGTTTCCAGCGGCGCATCGGGTCGTCGCGGCGTGACTGGAAGCGTGCCTCCTGCTCTGCGTCTGAGACAGAGAACCAATACTTGAGAAGGATGATCCCGTCCTCGACCAGCATGCGCTCGAACTGGGGGACTTGTTTGAGAAACAGCTGATATTGGTCGTTTGTGCAATATCCCATCACGGTTTCGACGCCGGCCCGGTTGTACCAGGAGCGATCGAAGAGCACCATCTCACCTGCCGCGGGCAGGTGTTCGACGTAGCGCTGAAAATACCATTGGGTCTTCTCGCGCTCGGTTGGCGTTGGCAGCGCCACGACGCGGGCGATGCGGGGATTGAGGTATTCCGTGACGCGTTTGATGGCGGAGCCTTTGCCTGCTGCGTCGCGCCCCTCGAAGATGACGACGACGCGGGCGTTGTTGTCTTTGACACATTGCAGCATGGCGACGAGCTCTTCTTGGAGTTTGCGCAACTCCTTTTCGTACAACTTTTTTGGCACACGTGTGGTGGTGAGAGCGTCGGCGTCGCTTGTCATTCGATTCCTTCCCCAAGGATGGGTTAATCATAGACTGGCGGTGAATTCTTCGGTGTTGCTCTCATCTGGGGTTTCGCCGCAGTGGTACGACGGGGTTTTCGTTCGAGCACACAAGTTTCATGATGAAAACACCTAAACTGAATAGATGGATAAATTGAACATGATTTTCGCGTCTGGCTGCTTGAGGTAGTTCGCGTGTGGGTGTGCGGGATTCTGCACACGTCCTGGCCGGTGGATTCAGGCGTCCACCGAATGCTTGGTTCGTTGTTTCCGACACGTAATAGTGGCTGCAGGGATAGCCTTGCTCGTCGCGACTGCGTTGCCGAAACGGAGGAAGCATATGCCAAAGAGACAAGATTTTGCTTCATTGGTCGGCGCCACTCAACATTCGCGAGCTGGCGTAGAAATCGATCAATTTGATTTGGTAATTCTGCGGCTTCTTGCAGAAGACGCGCGCCGTTCGCAACGTTCCCTCGCTCGCGAGGTCGGTCTCTCCCCATCGAGCATCTCCGAGAGGATTGCCCGCCTCGAATCGACCGGGGTGATCACAAGCTATTCCGTCGGCATCGATTGGGGGGTGCTCGGGTACAGCACTCTCGTTCACGCGCAGATTGAGCTTGCGACTGGTCAGGATCGGGTGCAGACGCTCGAAGAAATCAAAGAGATCCCCGAACTCGATGAGCTGTGGATCATGGCCGGCCGTGTCGAGGTGGTTGCGCGTTTCCGGTTGCAGAGCAATATGCACTTAAGGGAGTTGCTCACGCAGCGTCTCTGGGCGATCTCCGGTATCGCCAAAATCGAGACGTCGCTCGCGTTGGCGCAGCTTGTCGATGAGCCTCTTACATCACGGCAATTGCGCGGCTACAACTTGGATTAGGCGCCTCTCTCCGGTCGCGCAGAGCACGCCGCGACAGGCCTGCTCTTGGCTCTAGGCTAGGTATGCGGGCTCTCGCCCGCGAGATCAAGGAGGTTTTGGTGTCGCGCACTATCGACCTTGCCGTGATTCCTGGCGACGGGATCGGCCCGGAGATTGTCCCGGAGGCGCTCAAGGTGCTTGCTGCCGCCCTCGGCGGGTCCGCCGAGTTGAGGCTCACCGAGTACGATCTGGGCGCGCGTCGATACCACGCGACCGGCGAGGTTCTCTCTGATGCGACTCTTGAGACTCTGCGCGGCCATGAGGCTATCCTGCTCGGTGCGATCGGCGACCCGAGCGTGCCGAGTGGCCTGCTTGAGCGCGGACTTCTGCTCAAGCTGCGTTTTGGTCTGGATCATTTCATCAATCTGCGTCCGGTTGAAATATTTCCCGGCGTGGCGAGCCCCCTCGCATCGCCTGGCACCGTCGATTTCGTGGTGGTGCGCGAGGGTACAGAGGGCCCATATGTTGGCAATGGCGGGTCGATTCGCACGGGAACAGCACACGAGGTCGCAACCGAGGTGTCGGTCAACACGGCTTTCGGTATCGAACGGGTCGTACGCTATGCGTTCGAGGTGGCACAGTCGCGGCCACGCAAAAAGCTCACGTTGGTGCATAAACATAACGTGCTCGTGCATGCGGGCGGCATGTGGCAACGCATCGTGCGCGAGGTGGGTGCCAGCTATCCAGAAGTGGACTGGGACTATATCCATGTGGATGCGGCTACGATATTCCTTGTCACTCAACCGAGTCGATTTGATGTGCTCGTCACCGATAACCTCTTTGGCGATATCCTCACAGACCTGGCTGCCGCCATCAGCGGTGGCATCGGGCTCGCCGCCTCTGGCAATATCAACCCAACTGGTGCGGCACCAAGCATGTTCGAACCCATCCACGGCTCCGCCCCGGATATCGCGGGCAAACAGCTCGCAGATCCGACAGCGACGATATTGTCGGCGGCTCTGCTTGCTCGGCATCTCGGACTTGACGAGTCTGCGGCGCGAATTGAGGATGCGGTTCGCGACGATCTTGCCAGCCGCGGCACGGCTGCTCGTTCAACATCTCAGGTTGGCGACGCGATCGCAGCAACAGTCGCCGCCTCGGTCGGTGCGGCTGCGGTCCGAACTGTCACGATGTAACAAAGTGATTTAAGAGAAGAAGAGAGAAACAGGCAATGACGACAACGCTCACCGATAATGCTGTGACGTTTAGCGTGACGCATAACCCCAACCCGGCCAGCGCTGAGGCGCGGGCTAAGATCCTCGAAGATCCTGGGTTCGGCAGCTATTTCACTGACCACATGGTCACGGTGGATTGGTCGGCGGCCGAGGGGTGGCATGACGCCAAGGTCGTCCCTTATGGCCCGCTTCAACTCGACCCTGCTGCCGCTGTCTTGCATTATGCGCAAGAGATTTTCGAGGGCCTCAAGGCTTACCGACACGCCGACGGCACGATTGGCACGTTCCGCCCGGAGGAGAACGCGAAGCGACTGCAGTCGTCGGCCCGCCGTCTTGCGCTGCCCGAGTTGCCGGTAGAGATATTCATCGAGTCGCTGAAGCAGATTATTGCGGTGGACGCGGACTGGGTACCCGATGGCGTTGGCGAAACGAGCCTGTACTTGCGTCCGTTCATGATCGGCACGGAGGCGTTCCTCGGCGTCGATGCCGCGAAGGAGGTCAAGTATGTGCTGATCGCCAGCCCGGCTGGGCCATACTTCTCGGGCGGGGTGAAGCCGGTGGATATCTGGTTGTCCGAGGACTACAGCCGCGCTGCCTTGGGAGGCACGGGCGAGGCGAAGTGCGGCGGGAACTATGCGGCAAGCCTCGAACCGCAGCAGGAGGCTTATGCCAACGGCTGCAAGCAAGTGCTGTTCCTTGACGCCGAGTCGCATACGTATATCGATGAACTGGGCGGCATGAACATCATGTTCGTCTTCGCGAACGGTGAGCTGGTGACGCCGGAGCTTTCCGGTTCGATTCTGCATGGCATCACCCGCAAGTCGATTCTGCAGCTCGCCGAGTCCCGTGGTCTTACCCCGGTCGAGCGCAGAGTGTCGATTGACGAGTGGCGTGACGGGGTGGCGAGCGGCGCCATCCGAGAGGTCTTCGCGTGCGGTACCGCTGCGGTCATCAATCCGCTGGCCGAGTTGCGTTCGAAAACTTTCACCATCCCTGCGGCGCCGGATACCGCCGGAGAGGTGACGATGGGGTTGCGCGCGGCCCTCACTGACATCCAATACGGTCGGGCGGCCGATCCATTCGGCTGGGTCGTTCCTCTTAACTCGTAGACTGTTACGGGGCTTGCCTGCCGAGCCTGCTGCGGTAGCCCTTACCGCGTGTTATTGCTGTTCAGGAGTGTCGATGAAGCTTGCCCGTTTTGCCCGTGCTGGTCAATCACCCGCGTACGGTGTGATCGATGGACGCGAACTGGTTGTTCTCGACGGTGATCACATTTTTCAGGGGTTCGACACCACGGGGGAGCGGGTTGCCCTTTCGGGCGTGCAACTGCTTGCGCCCGTGATTCCCCGGTCAAAGGTGTTGTGCATAGGCAAGAACTTTCTGGCGCATGTGGACGAGATGGGGTTCACCCCGAATGTGGATGAACCGCTTGCCTTTTTCAAACCGAACACGTCGGTGATCGGGCCATCTGATGCGATTGTGATTCGGCAGGGCGTCGAGCATGTGCAGCCTGAGGGCGAGCTGGCGGTGGTGATCGGTCGTGTCGCAAAGGATGTGTCCGTCGAGAATTGGCTCGACTACGTGTTCGGTTTCACCATTGGCAACGACATCTCGGGTCGTGCATTGCAACGGCTGGAAGGTCAGTGGGCTCGTGCCAAGGGGTACGACACTTTTTGCCCGCTCGGCCCTGTCATCGAGACGGAGTACGACTGGACGACTGCATCCATAGAGACGCGCATCAACGGTGAGGTCGCTCAGAAAGGCGATGCCTCCGAAATGCTGCATGGGGTGCCGGAGATCGTCGCGTTCCTGTCGAGCATTTGCACGCTTCTGCCTGGTGATGTGATTTTGACTGGGTCGCCTGCTGGGCTGAAGGATTTGGCAGGGGGCGACACGGTGAGTGTGTCTATTAGTGGTATCGGAACTTTGGAGAACGTGGTGGTGGCCGAGTGAGCGGCGATTCTGATCGGGTGACAACGGCGGGCGGTGCGGATGTGCGGGTGCGGTTCTGCCCGTCCCCGACAGGAACTCCTCATGTCGGTATGGTTCGCACGGCACTGTTCAACTGGGCGTATGCACGACACACTGGCGGGAAGTTCGTTTTCCGAATCGAAGACACCGATGCTGAGCGTGATAGCGAAGAAAGCTACGTACAGATCATTGAGGCGTTGCGCTGGCTGAATCTGGATTGGGACGAGGGCATCGATATCGGTGGTCCGCATGGCCCGTATCGGCAGTCGCTGCGCGGTGAGATCTATCAGGATGTGATCGGCAGGCTCAAGGAGGCTGGCTACATCTACGAGAGTTTTGTCACCCCAGAATAGATGGAGGCTCGTAATGTCGCGGCCGGTCGTGATCCTAAGCAGGGTTACGACAATAGCGATCGCGACCTGACGGGTGAACAGCGGGAGGCGTTCCGCGCTGAAGGCCGCCGCCCCGCGATGCGGCTGCGCGTGCCGGACGCCGACTTGTCGTTTACCGACTTGGTGCGTGGCGAGATCACATTTCCGGCAGGCTCGACTACGGACTTCGTGGTGGTGCGCCCCAACGGCCAGCCGCTGTATACGCTTGTCAACCCGGTCGACGATGCACTCATGGGCATCACGCATGTGCTGCGTGGCGAGGATCTGCTTTCGTCGACGCCGCGCCAGATTGCCCTCTACCATGCACTCATCGAGATTGGCGTCACTTCTTTTGTGCCGCAGTTCGGGCATTTACCGTTCGTGATGGGGGAAGGAAACAAGAAGCTCTCTAAGCGCGACCCCGAGTCAAACCTGTTCCATCATCGTGACCGTGGATTCTTGCCCGACGGTCTGATCAACTATTTGGCACTGCTCGGTTGGTCGATCGGGCCTGACCGCGACGTGTTCAGCCCGGCGGAGCTGGTCGAGGCATTCGATATCGCCGATGTGAATCCCAATCCCGCCCGTTTCGATCTGAAGAAGGCTGAGGCGATCAACGCCGATCACATGCGTTCGCTCAGCGAAGAGGCATACTTTGACGCGATGCTGCCCTACTTGAGAAACGCTGGGCTGCTCTCTGAGCCGGTCAGCGAGCGCGAGACCGACTTGATTCGAGCCGCGGTGCCGCTTGTTCAGCCGCGCATGAACTTGCTCGGTGAGGCGCCGAACATGCTTGGATTCTTGTTTGTGGATGCTGCAGACCTGGTCTATGAGGACGACGCCTTGGCCCAGTTGAAGGGCGACACGGGCGCGGTCATCGCGGCTGCAAGTGTGGCGCTTTCCGCCCTCGATGAGGCGAGCTGGCGCAACGACGCCATTCACGATGCGCTTCAGGTTGCCTTGGTGGATGGGTTGGGGTTGAAGCCGCGGCTGGCGTTCGGGCCAGTGCGTACCGCGATTTCGGGACGCCGTGTTTCGCCACCCCTGTTCGAATCGTTGGCGTTGCTTGGCCGCGACGACTCGCTGGCGCGGCTGACTCGCTTCGCAGACGTTGTCGGCAGTTAGTCGGGATAGGTGGTTAGTCGGTAGAAGCTCGCTGTCCACGGTCGGGCGATTGTGCCGCGGTGTTGTGGCATCGTGCGGCCTGTGCGGCACCAAGTTGCCCGAGGTTTCAGGGTAGACTAGTGTGGTTGTTTGGCTCGCGGGCCGACCACATTGGGGTGTGGTGTAATTGGCAACACGAGTGATTCTGGTTCACTTGTTCTTGGTTCGAGTCCAGGCACCCCAGCCAGTTGAGTCTTACTCAAACCACGGACACGAGAAATGTCCCTAGATCTTTCGTCAGACGGACTCCCTGCCTTCGTGCGGGGAGTTTTCGTTTTGTCAGGCGTGTGCTCGGCGCTGGCGAGCGCCATGGGCACATGCAGTTCGTGGAGTGCCTGGTTCGCTTTGTGGTGATTTCTCCGTCTCATTCGGCTGCGCTTTCGGTGGTTGCCTTTGGTGTGGTCTCCGAGAAGGTCGGGACGTCTGCGGGTGTGGCCTTCTGCGTGGCGGGGCCGGCGGCGAGTCCGTGGAGCCGCTCGGTGGCGGTGTTGTCCCGCAGGGAGCGGGTCATCTGTCGGAGGGCTCTGGACACGCGCGCCTGGTCGGCCTCAGTGATTCCGGCGAGCATTCTGAGCTCGACGGAGCGGACCGCTTTGCTGGCTTGTTCCAGACTTCGTCGGCCGCGGGGGGTCAGGCGCGTGGGAAGAGCTTTTCCGACGGGTGCCTCCGCGGGCCTGGTCACGGAGCCGTCTCGTTCCAGGTTCTGGAGCAGCACGTTCATTGACTGTCGTGTCACGAATGTTCCGCGCGCAAGCTCAGAGTTTGACAAGCCCGGGCGCTGTGCCAGCAGTTCGAGGCAGGAGTAGTGCGTCACGCTCATGCCGAGTGGCCGCAGCACCTCTTCCATGGCTGCGCGAAGGGCGGCCGATGTTTCTTTGAGTAGGTAGCCGAGCGATGTCTCCAAGTTGATACTGTCTTGACTCATGTCAGTATTCTGACATAAACTGCTCGTGTAAGTAAACTGACACGAAAGGATTCTCATCATGTCTGTCACCGGACCCGACTTCATTTCACTTCAAGTTCATGACCTCGACGCTTCGCAGGCGTTCTACGAGCAGTACCTTGGCCTTGTTCGCTCGCCGGCAGGCCCACCGAACGCTGTCGTCTTCGAGACGAAACCGATCGCGTTCGCGTTGCGCGATATCGTGCCTGGCACCGATCTTGCATCCGTGGCGCAGCCTGGCAGTGGCATCGCACTCTGGCTTCATGCCACCAACGTCCAGGCCATCCATGATTCGCTGGTTGCTGACGGCCAAACCATCGTGATGGACCCGTTTGACGGTCCTTTCGGCCGGACGTTCACTTTCGCCGACCTCAACGGCTACCGGGTCACGCTCCACGACCGTGCCTAATATGCCCATTCTGGCCTTCGTGGGATGGGTTCGCGGCCGGCCGAGCTCAGCGCAGTTCTATGGCTACATGGAGCATTGCTTCCGGATCAACACGTCAGCGCCTGGATGGCGTGAAGCCCGTTGACGGAGGCTTCACTCAAGCAATCCACGGAGCGAATACACCTGTCGGGCGGGTCTTGCTTGGGCGATGAGCATCGGTGAGACTCACGTGCAGCTTTCAGTACGTGGGCGGATTATGGGCGTGGTTGACGCTAACAGAGGATATGCAGCATGTCGAGGCCGCTATTCTCTTGGAGGTCGCGCGTTTCCTTTGTTAGCGACAATAATCCGTTCTGGGATCGGTGGAGCTTTAGCTGTTGTAGCGGTGCAGCCTTCCTCGTGTGCCGACGTAGGCGACGACGACGCTGATCAGGAGTATTGCGACAAGGATGAGTGCGACTTGATTCCATGCGATGACGATGGGTACGCTTTGGGTTCCGAACCAGGCCGTGGTGACGCCGATTCCTGCGATTAGGCCGATGACTGCGCCGCTGATGACGGAGACCATGGTTGATGTCACGAAAGCTGCTTGGATGGTGGGTCGTCTGGTGCCGAGGAGTAGAAACTGGGTGTGGATGCCGCGATTTTCGCGTGCCCCTATGGAGACAAGCAGCGGTATCACAATGAGGACTAGCGCCCCGCTGGCTGCGAGCGAGACATAGTAGGAGGTCGGTGCCTCGTTGCTCGGCCCGGCATCAAGAGTGACTCTGGTTGGGGGGATCCCTATGGCGGCGGCCGCGTCGACGATTGCGTCAAGCTTGGTTGACGCGTCTGTAAACCGCAGACTGTGTGCGACGGGTATGATGCCAAGCTGTTTTGCTTTGGCTGTGGTCAGGACAAAGTCTCCTTGGCCGCGGGCGGAACTGTTGGGCAGTTCACTTGCAGGGTGTAGCGTGAGCCCTTCCGCGGCATAGCATGTATTGACCCCACCCTCATACACGTCGGTCGTGATATCGACGGCCGTGTAACGGATTTGTTCCGTGCTGACAGGGGGTCGTAAGCCGTTTTGTTTGGTAGCGAGGTCGAGTGCGCCGCCTTCTGCCAGAACTGCCCAGTCTGCGTCGCTCATTGACCAGCCGAGGATTGTGTCCGCTGCCGCACGATCGGGCACAAGCACAATTCCTAGTAGGGGGGAGTTTAACTCCGTACTCAAGTCCGTGCCAGCAGGTACGGCGTAGTATCCATCGCCTTCTTTGTCTTGTGGGGAATACGTGGTCGTGCCGACTACCCCGGCGGCCTTGTCGAGTGATTCGCGTTGTGCGGTGCTGAGGTCGATATCGTCAAGCACCACGTTGACTTGCCCGTATGGCGTCGATGGCAGGTATAGGGCGGCGGTGTAGGACGCCCGTGAGGTTTCTGCGATTGAGAGGCCGAGTGGCGCCGCCAGGCCGAACGCCACGACCGCGGCGATGCCGATCACCCGGCCGCGATCGGCCGCACTGAGTCGAATTGCGAGCCGAAGCCACAGGGCAGATACCCGAATATGTGAAAGCGTCGCAAGCAGAAGGGGGATTAGCCCGATCAGGCCAAGACAGACAAGTGCTGCAACGATGAGGGGCGTGATTTTGGGGTCAAGCCCGGTCAAGAAGCTTGACGCAGCGATGGCGAGAAGTATTGATGTCACGCCTAGCGACGTCGGCCATGCGATCGACTTTGGCCCCGCGCTCACGTCGGCGAACTTCGCTGATGAGTCCGTTGCTAGTGACCGAGACGCGAACCAGGCCGTGAGCGCGAGGGCGGCCAGCGCGCTTGCCGCGACAAAGACAACGACGAGAGTAAGCACGACGGTCAGGGGGAGTGGGCGACCCGACGGATCCATGTCGGCGGCGTCGGCTACTGCGGGAATTGCGGCTCCGCCTGCGACCACTCCGATCGCTCCGCCGGCTACCGCGCCGAGAGTGGTGGGCACGGCAGTAAGAAGCGTCAGCAGGGTGATGATGCCGCTCCGAGACATGCCTAACGCGGCTAGGGTGCCAGCGAGGCCGCGGTCTTTGCGCAACCGCACCGCCAGTTGAGCGGTTACGAGAATAACCACCAGGGTGAGTGCCGGCCAGGTCACGACGCTGGCGTTTTGAACCCAGAACGGGCGGGGGTCGGGAGCGATTGCAAGGTAGCTGCTGATATGGAAGCCGGCTTCGCTCAAGGCGGTCTCGAGCGCGCTCTCGTCAGGGTTCGCTTCGTCGGTGTCTAGACTGTCGGCATCATATGCTGGTTTCCCTATTGACGATTTCGCATCTTTGAGTATCAGAGCTTGCGATTCTGGTGGTACGAAGACCTCGATGTTGAATATGACGACTCCTCCGTTGAGGTTGGTCGCGCTGTTCGCAATTTTTGACCATGTCCCTGGTGCGCCGTGAATCACTTCCGAGCTGTGGGTGAGGCGAGTTATGGCGATTCCGGTGACTGTGAGCGGAACGTCGCCCAGCGCCAGGGTGACGGTGTCGCCGACGTCAATGTCCATCTTCTCAGCGAGGGGCTTTGTGACGATGACCTCTCCGGCAACGCTCGGCCATGTACCGTCGAGCAGTCGAAGCTCATCCTCAAGCGGAAGCAGTGAATTGTCTCGTTCGCGATAGTTGACGTTCCCGACAGCGCTCGCGCTCACCACTGTGAGGTCGTTGGCGAGGACCGACCATTCCGCTTTCGTCTCAGCGCCGTAACGTTTTTGCACAAGTGTTCGGGCTTGGGCGAGTATGGCGGGGTCTTCTGATGTTGCGGGTGTTGAGAGTGTCAGGTCGCCGCTGCCTACGAGTATTGCGCTGGCTTGCGGGTTGATTGCGTTGACGCTGACGATTCCTGCGGTCAGGAGGAGTACGAACAGACTCGAGAGAGCGAAGAGACCGATCATGCGCCGCCATTCGACGGTGAGGGCCTTGCGCGACACCCGATATGCGACCCGGGTCGAGGCGCTCACTTGCCGACTTCCGATGGGTAGGTTGCCACGTTCTTGCCGTCTCGGATTGTGACCACCCGGTCGGCGACGGCCGTGACTGCCGGGTCGTGCGTGGAGACAAGTACGGCGATCCCTGCGTCTGCCGCAGCACGGAACGCGCGCATGACTTCGCCGGTGGTGGCTAAGTCGAGTGCTCCCGTCGGCTCGTCCGCCAACAGCACAGACTTGCCGGCACAACGCTGCCCTACGATCGCTTGGGCGATCGCCACCCGCTGCCGTTGTCCTCCAGACAGCTCGGACGGATACCTGTCCATGAGGTCGGCAAGGCCCATCTCGTCGAGCGTGCGCTCGACCTCCTCGCCGAGCTGCTCATCTGGCACACTCACCAGTTCACCCACCAGTGACACGTTTTCTCGGGCGGTCAGCATGCTGAGCAGGTTGTATTCCTGAAAGATCATTGACACGGCTTCTCGGCGAAATCGTAGGACGCCTTCGCCGCTAAGGCCGCGTACATCGATCCCTGCCACGATCACGTCACCCGCATCAACCGGGGTGATGCCCCCGACGACGCTGAGCAACGTGGACTTGCCACTTCCGCTGACGCCGACGATCGCACATAGCTCACCAGGTGCGACATCGATCGAAAACCCGTCCAGCCCTCGCGCGTTACCAGGGCCAGACTGGTAAGACTTGACCGCGTCCTTCACATGCACGGCCGCAGACGAAACTTCACTCACACCGGAACTCCCGTTCGAACAGATAAAAAGGAAAGGTTTAGCACACCTTGTCATTGGAATAGACGGATGCAAGCGCAACAGGAATCAGATATTTTTTCACGACAGTCCCCCCGCAACGATATGTTGCTCTAGATGAAATTTCCCTCGCAGAAACTCTAGTGTGACGGATTTAGGGAAATCAAATCGTATAATATTGATGCGCTTCTTGGATTGCGGGGTAGTGGCATAGCGTAATAGCAAAACTTCAACAAGTGCATATTTGCGTTGATTTTATTCAGTGAAGTTGACTTCAAGTCAAAATCATATATCAAACCCACTGTGACAATTCTCCGATACCAGGTTGGCCCGCGATTTCGACCGAATATCGTATATTATTCATGCTTTCCGAGGACTGCCAGGATCACCAATGCACCTCCGCCGCCCTGAATGCACGCTCTGCAAGGCGCGTGGGCCGGACTTCACACGCCGACCCGGCCCCACAAGCAACGACCAACCGATCCCGCATCGCAGAAGTTCGGGTAATCTCCACACCGTACGCGTACAGGCATGTCCGTGACTGGCTCATCCGCACTAGAATTACGTAGTCATGTCGCTTTCTTCCAGCTGGTCGGGATACAACCGCAAAGATATCGAGTATCGCCGCATTCTGGTGGCATTATTCGCCGCGGGTTTCGCCACTTTCGCACAGTTGTATTCCACGCAGTCGTTGCTGCCGTTGATCACCGCGGACGAGGGCCTTGGGCCCGATCAGGCAGGCCTGTCGATCTCCATGGCGACCGCCGGCCTCGGTCTGTCGGTTCTCGTGTGGGCTGCGTTGGCCGATCGCTACGGGCGGGTGCGCGCGATGGAATATTCGGCGGTGCTGGCGGCGGCGATCGGCCTGATCACCCCGTTCTCGCCCACCTGGGAAATTCTGTTGGGGGTGCGCTTCGTCGAGGGGGTGGCCCTCGGCGCGCTGCCGGCCGTTGCGATCGCCTACCTGGGTGAAGAGATCCACCCGAAGTATCTGGCGGTCGCCGCGGGCACGTTTGTTTCGGGCAACACTGTGGGCGGCCTGTCGGGGCGAATCGTCGCTGGTCTTGTTGGCGACGGGTTCGGTTGGCGGATGGGTATCCTGGCGGTCGCAGGTATGTGCGTCGTCGCCGCGGCCGTGTTTCTGCTTGTGGTGCCAACTGCTCGTGGTTTCGTACCGGTCAAGCTACGCCGTGCCCTCGGGGAGCCTGTGCTGCCGATGAAGCAAAGGTTCACGGCGGGGCTCACGAACCCACAGTTGTGGGCGGTGTACGGGATCGCCTTCATGCTGATGGGTGGTTTCGTGTCGATGTACAGTTAC
The DNA here is from genome assembly GCA_015654475.1 of Actinomycetales bacterium. GTDB lineage: Bacteria > Actinomycetota > Actinomycetes > Actinomycetales > Microbacteriaceae > UBA3913. Next base: position 7,227 of record JAATGV010000035.1, on the reverse strand, counting down.
ATCGGTTACCACTTCGAACAGCCGCCGTTCGCGCTTCCCATGTCGCTCACTAGCATGATCTTCGTCGTCTATCTTGTCGGCACCGTCGCAAGCCGATTCGCAGGCACCATCGCTTTTCGCATCGGCTCGCGACGGACGATCGCCATCGGCGTGGCCATGATGATCACGGGTGCACTGCTCACGCTGGTGCCGAGCCTGATCGTCGCGATTCTCGGGCTCGTCCTGTTCACCTACGGCTACTTCACCACCAGCCCGCTATCAAGCGCGCTGACCCCGCGCCTAGTGTCGGCAGGGCGCGCGCAGGCGTCAGCGTTCTACCAGCTGTTCTACTACGCCGGGTCGAGTCTGATCGGATGGGGCGTGGGTGTTCTGTTGGCCAATGGCCCTTGGTGGCACGCTGTGGTGGGCATTGTGTGTGCCTGCGCGATCGGCGGCCTCCTGGCGTTGTTCGGTCTGCGTGAATTGCCGCAGTCGGAGGCGACCCGGCAGCTGCCGGTGATTCGTGCGCGCCGCGGGTAGCTAACTTCTCGTCCCCGTCGATTTTCGGCATTTAGGTCTTCAACGAGCGACCCAATGGATGCCTGATAAGTGAACGCTTCTGCGGTAGGGATGCCGAATCGGCGGCTTACAAGACGGTGCAGAAACCCATCGGCGCGATATCGATCGAAAATTCGCTTCGCCTATTACGGGCACCAGTTACTCACTGGGTGGATTCTGCAGGGCGGTTGCTAGGGGACCGCTGCGGTCCTCGGAAATCGCTTGTGCGAATATCCCGTCGTAGTTTCCCATTTGGCAAGCGGGGAAAATGACCTGGGTGCGGTTGCTTGTCGCCACCACGGTCGTGCTGAACGCGGTTTGACAAGTACCGTAGGGTGCGGCCGTCACGGTATAGGTCACGCCGACGATCAAGTCAATGAACATTCGGGGGAAGGGCTCCGTTCCCGCACCCACCGATGGGGTGACAACGAGATAGTAGTCCTTGACCGTGAACGTGGTTGAGGCGGCCGCGACCCCGTCACCGATTGATGCAGACACGAATGTGGGTGCGCCCGTAGTGACGTTCTCAAGCTGGCCTGTCTTCCATTCGCCAGACGAGTCGGCAACTACGCTGACCCTATCCGCCCCATCCGTGACATTCACTGTGGCGCCGGCCGGGGCACGCCCGGAGACGACCGGATAGAACGCGCCGCCGCCAGTATCCACGGTGGAGATTTCGGGAACCACGGCAGGAAGTGCAAGCGCGACCTCCGGCCCGACTCTGTCTGCTGAGACCGCCTGGAGCGTCACGGCCGCGGCGCTCAAAGTGTCCCACGCGATGGGCGGCAGACTGTGAGTCACCGCGTTGCCATCGTCTCCAAGCGTCATCGTCGTCATCGTCTGGCCGTCGACGAGCAATTGATATGTGGTGCCGGCGATACCCGAAACCTCAATCTGCGGGCTAAACGTGCCGGGGGCGAAGCCGATGACGGCAGAGGGCGAGACCAGCGCGAAGTCCATCGTTTGCACTGCGTTGGCGCCTGTCGGCGACTGGAAGGCGATTGTGGCTGTGTGCATGCCCGCCGTCAGTTGAATCCTCGGGACGCTCGACCATGTGTGCTTCGCCGTGGCCTGCGTTGAATCAACGTTCTGCCCATCGATCTGAACCGTGACGGAACTGCCTGAGATCGCCTCGCCGGTGAAGACAGGGGAGAGGGCGCCGTTCGCCGTATCAACTGTTGCGGTGTTGGCGATCAGCACGGGAGGCTCCGGCGTTGTCAGCGATGGTGACGCAGATGCGGAGAGGGTTGCTCCGACCGAGGGTGTCGTTGTGGCCGAGGGCGATGCCGTCGGTGATGTGGACGGCGTTGGCGGCATCGTCGTAGGTGGGGGAGCGACGGTGGTCGCGGGCACACCCGCAGTCGGTAGCACAACCACAGCCGGGATGGCCGTCGCGTTCGGCGTTGTCGTGGCAGACGGAACTGGCGCGGAGCTTGACGGCTGTGTCGTGTTCGGCGCAGCAATGGACGATGCTGGCTCAGCAACGAGGTTGCTCGACGCGCCCCCGCCGCTGATAAGGTTCGCAGCCAGCGCGGCGGCGCCGACCGCGCCAATCACGACGAGGACGCCCGTGGAGATGGCAATACCGGGGGATGCAGCCGACCACTGACCGATCCTTGCGAAGAAGCCAAGCTGGGCCATCGATCCACTGGCCGCGGTCGAACCTGCGCCCGAACTCGCGGCCACGGCAACTCTGGCGCTCTCGCTGACAAGAGTTCCTGTAAGGGTGGCGGCTGAAGCTGCGGCCACGCCAACACCCGTCCACGCGGCATACGCGGTTGCACCGCCGCCGAGCACGAGCCCAAGCAGAGCTAATGCGAGAGTCGAACCGACGGTTCTCGCCTCACTCGCCTTCTTCGCGCAGTCACGGCACTCGGCTAGGTGATTATCGATCCGAGCCCGACGCGACTCAGTGACCGCGCCGCGGGTGTAGCGGCCCAGCTGGCCGAGTACCCAGCGATGCTCGCTCGACGGCGCCGTCGAAGAAATATGCGCCTGGATCCAAGCCTGACGCAGACCTTCACGAGCGCGGAAGGCCAAAGTGGGAACATTCTTTGGCGACACCCCGAGGATCACGCTGATATTCTCGGTCGGCATGTTCTCGACCTCGCTGTACCACAGCACCTGCTGCCAGCGCTTAGGCAAAGTCTGATAAGCGGTGGCAACCGCAGACTGCTCGAAGCTTGCCACCATCTTCGCCTCCGTCAGTAGCGGGTCGGCGATCTCCTCGGCCTCTTCGAGATTCGTCTCGCGGCGGGCACGGCTACGACTGACGGCGATGTTTCGCACTGAGACAAGAAGATAAGGCCGGAATGCTGTCGATGGCCCACGGCCTTCGTGAAGAGCTTGCAGAATGCGGGTGAACGCTTCGGAGACCAGGTCGTCCGGATCTTCGAGCCGTGTGACTGAGCGAGCGGCGATAAGGGCAGCTGGCGAATGCCGACTCCACAACTCCGCGTAAGCATTGTTATTGCCGGCGCGGGTCGCCTCAATGAGAGTCTCGTCAGATGCGCCGACAAGCTGCGCACTCGAGAGTTGCATCTCCCCCCACTTCAAAAACATCACTTCCGCACGGTCGACAAAGGGTACAGAATCCCCCCGGATACAGCCTAATGAGGAACACGAGAAAAGCCAAGAAACCTTAGGTATAAAGGATGCATTCGAATCCGTGAGCCGACGCGGGCTTCTCGTGCAGCGCGGGCGGTATCCAGTCGGTCCCTAATAACCCCGGTTGTCCAACAACAACTCATCCGCATCGAACACCAGAAGGATCTCCTTCACAAGCTCCTCGTCAATGGTGCCTGCGTTGCGCTCGCGGGTGAGAATGTTTCGCCTACGCGCCAACACTTCTCGACGAATGCGGGTTACCGCCTCGCGGGAGGCATCGAACCCTCCCTGACTGAGTTGCCCCGCAGGCAAGCCGTCCTGAGCCTCAGACCCGACGGAAGTAGGAAGATCATTCCCCTCGCTGTTCCTTATCCGAGCCTGAATAGCGGCAACTACCGCGACACCTGCGCCAGGGTACTTTTCTGGATCGCGCTTCGCATCCTCCACAATGCTCAATGCCGCCTCGTCCAACGACTCATACAGGAATCGGGCCTTCGCCTCGTGGTCGCGATCCTCTCGTTCGTGATCGATGACATCGAGCCAACGCGCGACAAGAGGAAGCGTCAATCCTTGCATCAACAACGTGCTGACCGTCACGACAAAAGCAATGAAAACGATCAGGTCATGCGCCGGAACCTGCAAGCCAGAGGCCATGACCGCAGGAACGCTCACTGCAGCGGCAAGCGTGACCACGCCACGCATTCCCGACCAGGAAATCACGAACATCTCCTGCCACGACAACACCACTTCGCCAGTTCTGCGATTGCGGCGGCGGGCATTCTGCCTTTGCTCGCGTTGATCGCGAAGACTGCGGGGCGACATGTCCTTGTCCTCCCGCCCTGGCTGCGACTGCTCTCGCCGGCGAGCACGCAGATTGCCAACGGAACTCGAAATAAACACGAAACCAAACCGCACTGCAATGCACGTCAAAACGGTGAGAGCAGCAACACCAATGCTCCAGGCCAGGCCGCGATCGCCATTGACAATATTGTCGAGAACAGTGTGGAATTGCAGGCCAATCAACGCGAAAACAAAACTCTCCAGAAGCAGATTCAATGCGTTCCAAACCGGCTGTTCTTGCAAACGAAGCTGATAATCAGATTTCGATGAGTTGAAGCCTACGATGAGTCCCGCTGTGACGACCGCGAGTACTCCCGAACCAGAAAAATGCTCAGCTCCGACATATACGAAAAATGGCAGCATAAGCCCTAAGAGAATCTGAATCGGCGGATCGCGAAACAGCCTTCGCAGCAACAAGAACACCAAACCGGAGACGGCTCCAACCAACACCCCGACTACGACCGCGGCCACGAAGATCCACAGATCGTCAGATAGCGACAGCGACGCGCCTCCGACAATGGCCAGCGCTACCTTGAAGATCGTCAATGACGAAGCATCGTTGACAAGGCTCTCGCCCGTCAAAATGGTCATTACGCGCCGTGGTAATCCAACCCGGCGGCCGATCGCCACGGCTGACACCGCATCAGGCGGGGCAACAATCGCACCAATGAGCAGGGCCACAGGCCAGGTCATGTCGGGAACCAGCACGAAGATGACGGCGCCGACTACGACCGCTGACACGAGAACGAGCCAGACCCCCAGCCGCCAAATGGAATTCCTGACTTGCTGAAAACTGACAATGGAAACCTCGAGTGCCGCCGAGTAGAGCAGCGGTGGCAGTACCACCGTCAGCGTGAGTTCCGAATCGATAGAGAAGTCAGGTAGGCCAGGGAGAAGAGATACCGCGATGGCGAGCGCGACGACGAGCAACGGTGCAGGCCAGCCCAAGCGCCTGGCAACAGCCGCAACGAGGACTGCCGCACTCAGCAGGACGAAGAGAACGAGAGCATCCACCTATACCTCCAACTGTTCACCTGGATTCAAGGGCGCAAACGTGCCGCCCAACGACGAGACCACTTCTGAGATGCGTGCATTGGTCAGCGCGATGCCTGGCTCAGCCCACAGCGCATCATGCGTGGGGAAAGCCACCTTGGGTTTCACTGCCGCGACATAGTCCATCACCTCGGCAACCTTGAGCCACGGCGCAGATGACGGCACCGCGAGCACATCGACCTCGTGCTGCGGCACCACGAACGAGTCGCCGGAATAGAAGAATTTCGAGTTCACCGAGACGCCGAGGTTCGCGATCTGAGGAATCGACGAATGGATGATGGCGTGGGCCCCGCCGTAGAAGCCGAGCGTGAATGGGCCGACAGTGACCTCGTCGCCCGGGGTGACTGATGTGACGGGGATCCCTGCCTGCGCCAGCGCCGCCTGACTGCCTGCAGTGCCCCAAATCGGCACGTCTGGAAAGGCAGAGCGGATCGCGGCGAGATGGGGCGCGAATGTATGGTCGTCGTGCTCGTGGGTCAACACAACACCGACGACATTCGATAGCTCTGGAAGGTTGTGCGAAAACTTGCCTGGATCGATCACTATAGTTGAATCGTCAACCTCAATGGCTACAAACGCGTGCTCAAATTTTGTGATCTTCATGAAAGCCATTGTCGCACTAGTCGAGAGCGAAGTCTGATAAACGGCCTGACCGGATGCGGCCGATAGGCCCAATAGAATTGCATCCACCATGCATCCACACCACCGCAGAATCGGACTCGTCGTCAACCCGGATTCGGCCGCAGGCCGGGGGCGTTCAGTCGCAAGTACCGCAGTTCGCGAGTTCGAAAGGCTAGGGTACGAGATCACGGTCATCAGCGAAGCGACAGCGTCTGCTGGTCGCAGTGCCGTGCGAAAGGCGCTTGACTCCGACACAATCGACGCCCTAGTACTTGTCGGCGGAGACGGTCTGCTGCATTCCGTTATCAACGAAAAACCGACCATCCCCATCGGGATCGTGCCAACCGGCTCCGGCAACGATTTTGTGCGATCGCTTGGCATTCCGCTTCGTAAAGTCGATCAGGCCATCAGCAGAATCAATGAGTCGTGGGCAACACCTCGGCCTGTTGACTTGTTGAATGTGCAGCATCGCGGGGGCTCCACCCGTATCGCAGGTGCACTCTCTGTCGGATACGATGCCGTCATCAACCGTATTGCCAACGGCATCAAGCTGCGCGTCGGTCCATTCAAATACCAGATCGCCGTCATCCTCGCGCTGTTCAGGTTTCGGCCAGTCGACATCCTGGGCCGCAACGCTGACCATGTCTTCGTGGGGAAGAAGCTGCTTTTCAGCGTGACGCTCATCCCCACTATCGGTGGCGGGATCAGGATCGTGCCTGAAGCGACGAACACCGAGGGCCGGTTCCGCATCTTCGCGGTAGACGCCATGCCTGCCTGGAAGGTGATCTCTTTGCTTCCCAAGCTCATCGCTGCGACACACGGAAGCCGGCCCGAGGTGCATATCGAACCGGGAACGCACGCCACCATTGACGTGGCTGAAGGGCACGAGGCGCAAATGGGTTACGGGGACGGGGAACACATCGGCTTTTCGCCGTTCGACGTCACCGTGCTGCCTGGGGCGTTGCACGTGCTGTGCTGAGTGCAGACCGTGACGTGCGTTGAAGCTGATGGGTGCTGAGGCTGACGTGCGTTGAAGCTGACGTGCGTTGAAGCTGATCACCTGAATGATGGCGCACCCCTACCCTGACATGCACCTCGGCCAGACTATTCGGCTCGTGGCCCCATATCTGCAGACGCCCCCATCCCATTGTTTTCGAAGGCTGTCTGCCGGGGCGGCGCCGATTGCTGTGTGACTGGCCGCTTACCGGCAAGTAAATGCAGACGCCCCCACCCGAAACCCCCACAAACGGCGGGCATACGTATTTTTGCCCGACATGTGGGGCCTCCGCTGCTCGGCATAGTGGGGCGCAACGAGTTCGGGTGGGGGCGTCTGCACGAATACGGCATGCGTCAACCAGACTAAAAGTGGTGTCGACGAGACGCCACGTTCGCACTTGCCAGGTTCCGGGTGGGGGCGTCTGCATGAGAAAGCCGGGAGCCGGGTACAAGGTCGGTGATAGCTTCTCGTCGAGATGCAGACGGAAATGGCTGAAGCCCCCGTAAACGAGGGCTTAAGCCATTGGTGACCCCAACCGGATTCGAACCGGTGTTACCGCCGTGAGAGGGCGG
>JAATGV010000002.1 GCA_015654475.1 Actinomycetales bacterium | reverse complement strand
TTGGCCTGCTTGCCGGCACGCACGAGCGCAACAGCGCGAGCACGAAACTCCGGCGGATAGGGACGTGGCATGAGGATGAGCCTTCCGGATCAGGCCACCAATTAGCCACCGAAACTGGAACCTTTTCCGTGGGGCAGGTCAAGATGTCACCTATCCATGCAGCAGTCCCCTCCTCGGAGGGCAGGTGAGCGCTGGACTCCGGTCGTACATGCCGTTCGCAAGGCGCGGTGACTGCGGCGGCAGTGAGAGACGCTCGCGTGGCTATCGTGAGTGCATGATCTCCCGCTATCACCTCAAGTGCCCCGGCTGTGAGGAGGTCTTCGTTGCCCGGCTCGGGGTAGAGCCGACAAACGGAACTCGCTTCTACCTTCCGTGTCCGCACTGCAGGTTGCCGATCCGAGGCTTCATGCAGGGAACCGAGTTGGAGAACCACAGGATCAACATCGAATGCGAGGTGATGAACGGCGCCGACCCGGAACTGCCCGGCGCTCTGGTCGTGACGATCAACCCGTTCGTACCCTCACTGTATGAAGCCGATTCCTTCACCCCAAGCGGTGCCTTCCCTACGCTGACGCTGGTCCAGATTCTCGGCCAGGATGCCTTCACGGAGTTCGAGTCAGAGAGGCATCAGGCGCTCGATGCTGGAAGGCTCCAGTGGCCTCGGGTTCGAATGCTCTTTCAGTACTACCTTCAGGGCAACGCAAAGATGTTCACACGCATCGCCACGGAACAGTTTGGGCTCGATTGGGAGCCGACCCAGGCGCATCAGCGGACGAGCATTGCCTACCAGGCGATGGGCACGGTCACGACGACGATTGCAGGCACCACAGGAAACCGCTCTGCAACGGTCATTGATCGCTTCGCCAGAAAGCACACCGCGGCAATGCAACGCCACAAGGAACACCTCGTCGCATTCCGCGCGCGGGGCAAGCAATCCGCTGCACTAGAACGCGATCTCTTCACCGAGCTGAATCGCTTCGTCGAACAGCACGAGTCCTGGGAGATGGGCTTGCTCGTCAGATTCGTTGGCCAGGCGGAACAAGCGAAGTTCGAAGACCTTGTGCTCTACCGCGACGAGTTCTCGACTGTGAGAGACCTCTATCAACAGGGATTCGAGCTCGCTTGCAAATGCATCTGGCCGCTAGTCGCCGCACAAAACACCGTGAAGCGAGGCAGCCCCGATGACTTCGGAAACGACCATCCCGTGACTGTGCCAGCGAACAAGCAAGCCCGAAGCCTCGCGCAGTACGACAAGCTCCCCAACGCATACAAGATCGCCTATGCGGCTCAAGTTCCCGGATGGGAGTCGCTCGGAGAGCTTCTCAACAACAAACACCGCAACACGATCGGTCATGCCACCGCGCATCACGACCTCCAGACTGGCCGCATCGTCAGCGACACAGATCCCACGGGGATGACCTACCTCGACTTCCTCGGGCACACTCTGGGAGTTTTCGATGCACTCTCGACGCTGGCGCAAGTGCTCCGCGCCTGCCGCGTCGCTGCTTCACCAGACTTCGGCGTCGCCTAGCAGACCTCGATCTGCAAGAGGCGTGGTGGCTCTGAAAAAGGGCGGACGAGACAACGATCCGGGCTCGGCTCGCGCGTCCAGGAACGCGGTCGCGCACCTGGCACGTGACCAGCCCAGAGCCGAGTTCACGAGTGGACGACGGCCGGGGATCACCGATCCGCCGGAGTTCTCATGTCGCAGTCGAGCAGCGAGCACGACCGCCGCCTGCGGGTCGGCTCACTGTTTTCCGGCTACGGCGGACTCGACCTCGCCGTCGAGCAGGTATTCGACGCCCGCACCGTGTGGTTCTCGGAGATCAACGAGCCCGTCGCCCGGGTCTTCGCCCACCACTGGCCCGCCGCCCCGACCCTCGGCGACATCACGACCATCGACTGGAGCTCCGTCGAGCCCCTCGACGTGCTCTGCGGTGGGTTCCCCTGCCAGGACGTCTCCACGGTCGGCAAGCGCACCGGCCTCGCCCCCGGCACCCGCTCCGGCCTGTGGGCGCACATGGCAACCGCGATCGATGCGCTGCAACCCGAGTGCGTCGTCATCGAGAACGTCCGCGGGCTGCTCTCCGCACCCGC
>JAATGV010000029.1 GCA_015654475.1 Actinomycetales bacterium | reverse complement strand
CGCTCACACGATCGTCGGCCTCCCATTTGCCATGCTTCCCATTCGAGCTCGCCTGGCGGACGCGGACTGGAGCCAGTTCGAAGCGGCGGCGGATCTCGGGGCGAACGAGGTGCAGATCTTCCGGCGCATCACCCTACCGATCTTGACTCCAGCGATCGTATCCGGCGGCCTGTTGGCCTTCATCGTGTCCATGGACAACTTCATCATGTCGTTCTTCACGGCGGGACCCGGCTCCACCACACTCCCCCTCTACATCTGGGGTTCTCTTCGCGTCGGGTTGACGCCAGAGATCAACGCGTTGTCAGCAATCATTCTTGCCGTCTCCATCTTCGTGCTCGTCCTGTCCCAAGCAATCACACGAAAGAAAGGTTGATCAATGCAGTCGAAACGACAAAACAAGCGGATACCTCAAGCGATTGGGGCAGCACTCGGAGCCGCACTCCTCCTCGGTATAACAGCATGCTCATCGCAGCCGAGCGAGTCGGCCACGGATGGCGCCTTCCCTTCATCCGGCTCCGGGGAAGTGAACATCTTCAACTACACGAATTACCTGAATCCAGACGCACTGACGAAGTTCACTGAGGATACGGGCATCACCGCCAACGTTGACACGTTCTCTTCGGCGGAAGAGATGGTCGCCAAGGTGAAGTCGGGCGGAGCAGCATACGATGTCGTGGCAGTGAGCGACTATGTCGCTGAAGATCTCATTTCGAGTGGGTCGCTTCAGGAGATAGACGCAACATCATTCCCCAATGGCTCGAACATCGAAAAGGACTTCGTCAACATCTATTTCGACGAGGGACGAAAATACACCACCCCATACACCACGGTCTACAACGGCATCGGCTACAACCCGGATTCGGTCACCGAGGCCGTCGACTCATGGGCGGACTACTTCTCCGCCCCAGCAAGCGCGGTGGGGAAGATCGGAATGCACGACAATCAGAGATTCATCATCGATGGCGCACTGCTTGCGGTCGGGTCTGAAGCGTGCACGACCGATAGCGGCGCGTATCAGAAGGCACTTGACCTGCTTGAAAAATTCAAACCAAGCGTGAAGATCATCAGCTCGGACGGCACGATTGACCGACTTGCCAGCGGAGAAACGACCCTTTCAACGATGTGGAACGGTTCGTTTGCTCGTGCCCAAGCCCAAAATGCGGCGCTGGAATGGGTTTTCCCCTCGGAAGGCTACATGATGGCGACGGACAACTGGGGCATCCTCACCAATGCCCAAAACTCCGATAACGCGAAAATCTTCCTCAACTGGATGCTCGACCCAGAGAACGCAGCCTTGAATGCCAACTACATCAAGTACTCCGCACCGATCACGGGCATCGAAAAGTTCCTGCCTGAGCCAGGCGAAGGGGACGCGGCCGTGATTGTGCCGACCGCAGAGGAGCTCGAACGCGGGTCGTTTACCGTTCCTTGCTCTGAGGATGTGAAGGAGCAGTACGACAAGCTCTGGACCCAGTTCAAGGGCTAACGCAGGGGGAATCAACAAGGGGTCGATGCTGAAGCGTGGCTTTCTTCGCAGTCACAGCCACGCCCAGCACCGACCCTGCTACGCAAAACTCAGAAGCGAGTCAGGCCCACTTAGCGACTAGCGTCCTAAATACTCCAGTTCCTCGGTTCAGCTCACGGCTAGAGCGAGGCCACCCCTGGCGCGTAAGCCGCGAGCGCCTTCGCTGCAAGCGCCTGAGCATCTTCCATCGTGTGCAGTGCGAGCTCTGTGCGCACATCGGCGATGGAGCGAGGCGACATCGACAACGTGGTCACGCCGAGGCCCACGAGCACGACAGCAAGGTCTGGATCGGCTGCAGCCTCACCGCAGACTCCAACGGACTTACCGTGTGCCTTGCCGGCATCGGCGATGAGCTTGATGAGTCGAAGGACTGCGGGATGCCACGGGTTCTGGTATGAACCTACGGTGCCGAGCAGCCGGTCAGCCGCCATGGTGTACTGCGTCAGGTCATTCGTTCCGATGCTGACGAAGTCGGCAAACTCGAGAACTTGATCCGCGACAAGCGCGATGGATGGCACCTCCGCCATGGCGCCAACCGTCTTGAGACCATATTCCGAAGCGATCTCGTGAAAGTACTTCGCTTCGACGGCATCGGCAACCATTGGAGCCATCACCCAGAGATCCGCATCCGTTTCGGCATCCGCATCGGCAAGCGCCTTCAACTGGGTGCGCAAGATCTCTTCGTGATCGCGTAGCGCGCGGATTCCTCGCACACCGAGCGCCGGGTTTTCTTCGTCGTCGGCGGTGAGGAATGCGAGCGGCTTGTCCGCACCGGCATCAAGCACCCGTGCGACAACCTTCTTGCCTGCAAATGCGGAGAGAAGGGCCGTGTATGACTCTTTCTGCGACTCGGCCGTCGGCGCCGTGTCCGAGTTGAGGAACAAGAACTCGGTGCGGAACAGCCCGACACCTTCCGCGCCAGCGGCAAGCGCTGCTTCGGCATCTTCCGGTTTGCCCACATTGGCAAGCAGGGGCACAGGATGTCCGTCGGCAAGCGCACCCGGAGTTTGCGGCTGATCGGCAACGGCCGCGAGCTTTGCCGCCTGCTGCCTAGCGGCATCCAACTGCTCGGGGGTGGGGTCGGTGATGACGCTTCCTGCTCGCGCATCGACGATGACCGTGGTGCCGTCGGGGATGTCGGTTGCACCTGCCACCCCGACGACTGCGGGAATTCCCAGGCCGCGGGCCAGGATCGCCGTATGGCTTGTGGGGCCGCCGGAGCTGGTGACGAGCGCCAACGTCTTGTCGAGATCGAGTGTTGCCGTGTCCGCTGGTGCGAGATCGATCGCAACGAGCACGAACGGCACATCGCTCTCTGGCACACCGGGTGCGGGAACACCACGCAGTTTAGCGATCACGCGCTGCGAGATGTCTCCCAGGTCGGTGGCTCGCTCGGCCATGTAGCCTCCGAGACCTTCGAGCATGGTCCGGAAAGCGGCGAATGCTTCGAATACGGCGCGCTCGCCAGTCTTACCTGCGTCTACGAGATCGCGAATGTTTTTTGCCAGGGTCGGGTCTTTGGCCATCAATGCCGATGCCTTCAATACTTCCTGCGCCGCTTCGCTTGCGGCTTCTGCACGAGCATTGAGGTCATCCGACACGGCGGCGAGGGCGTTGAGGACGTCTTCGTATTCGGTGTGGGCTTCGATGCCCGAATCTCGAGGTTCTGTCGTCGGTTCTGACAGCGGCTCGGGCATTGCGATGACCGTGCCTTCTACGACGCCACGCCCGACGCCAATCCCTTTGAGTTCGCTCATATGTACTTGCACTCCTCGCGCATGTGATTAGTTCTCTGCACAGTCCACTCCGTTCAGCTGTGATCGGCATGTGGGCAGGTGCAATGAAGTATTTCACCATACTTTCGCGCACAGATAGCCAAAAGTCAAAGTCAGTGGCAGAATATTCTCAAGGGATGCAGTGGATTCTGTGCGATTCTCAGCGGCGAGCACAACACAGCGACGCTCCCACCAATTAGTCGAACCGGAGGCATCTACGCGTGGACACACAGTGGCCAACCGGTTCCGGAGTACTTTTGAACAAGGTCCGGCATACGCCCGCCATCGCGCGTGCAACTCTCGTCGACGAGTTGGGGTGGGCGCGTGCAACAGTCGGGAAACGGCTCGAAGAGCTGCTTGAGCACGGCTACATCAAGGTCACCGGGCAACACAAGTCAACAGGCGGACGACGAGCCGAGGCGTTCTCGCTGAACGCGAACAAAGGCGTCGTCTTAGCCGCCGACATTGGCTCATCCCACTCTCGACTCGCCATCGCCAACCTTGCAGGCGAGATGCTCATTGACGACGAAGCCGATATCCTGATCGACTCAGGGCCCGACGAATTCTTTGAATGGGCAGAGCAGGTCTTCGCATTCATGCTGTCGCGAATCGGCAAGCAGGCGGACGATGTCCTGGCCGTAGGCATAGGGGTTCCGGACCCCGTCGACCCGAGCACCGGGATTCTGCGCAGCCCAGCCACTCGAGCCACCTGGACGTTGCGGCCCCTCGCGAGCTACGTCAACGCACTCTACCCAGAAGCGGTCGTCGCCGTGGAGCGGGACGCCAATCTGCTCGCTCTGGCTGAGCGCCGTGCGGCGTGGCCCGCAGTCAACCACCTCGCGCTCATCAAATTCAGTTCAGGGATCGGTAGTGGTCTGGTCATCGACGGTCAGCTTTACCATGGCGTACAGGGCGCAGCCGGCGATATCAGCAACGTTCACCGACCCGACAGGACCGGTGCGCTTGCCCCTATCGAAGAATTCGCCAGCGGATGGTCCATTCAGGAGCGGCTCGCGGACTTCGGATACAGCGTGCGAACGAGCGCCGACATCGTTGCGCTGGCCCGAAGCGGCGACACCGCCGCACGCGACCTCATCTCAAGTGCGGCGGCTGTACTCGCCGACGCCAGCCTCGACCTTGTGAGGTTCGTCAACCCGCAGGTGGTGATCGTCAGCGGCACATTCGCCGAGACCGGAGATCTGGTGCTCGATCCATTCCGAAAGGCCTTCGAATCGAACGCAGACACGATTGCGGGCGACCTGCCCGAAGTCGCCCTCGCGCGCATCGGACGAGCGGCAGGCGTGCGCGGCGCCACGCTCACCGGCTTAGACCACCTCTTCTCTCCAGACCGCATCAGCATGCTGACAAACAAGTCGAGCGAGAGTTAAAACTGCGAGAATGGCAGAGTAGTGATACAGACAAGGTCAAAGCCGACTACAGACACGACGGTCACCACATTGACAGCAAAGCTTTACACGCCGACGCGTAAACTCGACCACAAGAACCTCCGCGCGGCGATGACACTGGGAAGGAACACACCATATGGCTCGTAACCTCGTCACCTCGCTTCCAGAAGTAGCGATTCGACTGAATCAAGAAGTGTCTTCCTGGAAAGATGCCGTCCGCCTTTCGGGCGAAGCCCTTGCCGCGAGCGGTGCCACGACTCCGGAGTACACCGACGAAATGATTGCTGCGGTTGAGGCGCACGGCCCGTACATCGTGATCGTGCCTCATATCGCTCTCGCCCACTCGCGTCCGGGCCCAAGCGTGATCGCAGATGGCCTGTCTTGGGTCAGCCTTGTGACACCTGTCGAGTTCGGGCATCCCGAAAACGACCCCGTCAAAGTGGTTATCGGACTGTCCTCGGCCAGCCATGAAACCCACATCGCCACGATGGCAAGCCTCGCGGCGCTTCTCGGCGACAGCCAACGCCGTGCCGAGTTGCTCTCGGCGAAGTCGGTTGGCAACCTCAAGACGCTACTCGCCGCGTACGCGTAAAACCTGGCCACAGTTACTCAAGAGGAACATATGCAGAAAATCGTCACGGTGTGCGGCATGGGCATTGGCACATCGGTGCTGCTCAAAATGAACGTCGAAAAAGTTCTTCGTGCGCGCGGGCAGGAAGCCGTCGTCATCGCCGCCGACATCGACTCAGCACCAGATGTCGCCATAGATGCGGCACTCATCCTGACATCGCCAGAGTTTGAAACCCAACTCAACGGCCTACAAGCTGACGTAGTTGTTATCTCAAATTTTTTTGATCTCGCAGAAATTGACAGTAAACTTGCCGACTTGGTTAGCGAGCTGTGACCTCACGTGCAACTCGCACACCACAACAGACCTGTGGCGGCCCGAGGCTAACCTCGAGTCGGCCGACGTTCACAGGAAACCCCACGGCATCGCGACCAGGCGACGTTGTTTATCGAAATGGAGCATGAAGAAATGACTACAGTTACCCGTAGCGTCACGATCACCGACCCGGTTGGCTTGCACGCGCGCCCCGCATCTGAATTCGTTCAGAAGGTCAACGAATCGCAGACCTCGGTCACTATTGCCAAACAAGGTGCAGCGTCGGTGGATGCGTCAAGCATTTTGTCTGTACTCTCACTTGGCATTGCCAAGGGAGATGTTGTCGAACTCACCGTTGATGGGGAAAACGCCGACGCGGTTGCAGACGACCTCAAGCAGCTTCTTGAGAACCAGGGCTAACAGTCAACAATTAGCCACGCGGCAGAGGAACTGCCGCTAAATCGCGAATGGGCCCGACCACAAATCATGTGGTCGGGCCCATTCGGCGTTGAGCTGGGTTACGCCCTAGTTGAAGACATTGATGTCGAGGGGGATACCTGGGCCGAAGGTGGTCGAGACGACGCCCTTCTGCAGGTAACGGCCCTTAGACGACGAGGGCTTCAAGCGAACGACCTCATCCAATGTCGCACGCAAGTTCTCTTCGAGCTGCTCACTCGTGAAAGAGGCCTTGCCAACGATGAAGTGGATGTTGGAGTGCTTGTCGGTGCGAAACTCGATCTTGCCGCCCTTGATGTCGGTGACAGCCTTCGCCGCATTCGGCGTCACTGTTCCGGTCTTCGGGTTTGGCATGAGGCCACGAGGACCGAGAACCTTGCCAAGCCGGCCTACCTTGCCCATCATGTCTGGGGTAGCGACCGCCGAATCGAACGCGGTGTAACCAGCGGCAACCTTCTCAATGAGATCGTCGCAACCGACTTCGTCCGCACCCGCTGCAATGGCTGCCTCTGCAGCGTCGCCGATCGCAAATACGATCACGCGCGCAGTCTTACCGGTGCCGTGAGGAAGGCTGACGGTTCCACGAACCATCTGATCCGCCTTGCGGGGATCGACACCAACCTTCAAGGCGACCTCAACGGTTGAATCGGTTTTTGCTGAGCCAGTCTCACGAGCAATCGAGACCGCCTCTGCTGGGGTGTACAACTTGCCGGGCTCGATCTTCTCTGCCGCGGCCACATAGGCTTTTGAACGCCTTGCCATCTGCTACTTCTTTCGTTATTGGGGACATGCCTTCCAGCGCTATCCCGCAGTGTGTGCAGTTGTGGTTTCGGGCCGGCGCGGCCCTCCCACGTTTTCAGTTTTTGTTTACGCGACGACCGTAACGCCCATCGAACGCGCAGTGCCCTCGATGATCTTCGAAGCGGCGTCGATATCGTTCGCGTTCAGGTCGGCCATCTTCGACTCAGCGATCTGGCGAACCTGATCTTTCGTGATGCTGGCGACCTTAACCGTGTGCGGCGTACCGGAGCCCTTGGGAACCCCTGCTGCCTTCTTGATCAGCTCTGCTGCCGGCGGCGTCTTGAGCACGAACGTGAACGAGCGATCCTCGTACACCGTGATCTCAACCGGGACAACATTGCCCTTTTGCGACTCGGTAGCCGCATTGTATGCCTTGCAAAACTCCATGATATTGACGCCGTGCTGACCCAATGCTGGGCCAATTGGTGGGGCCGGGTTGGCCGCACCTGCGTTGATCTGGAGCTTGATCAGGCCAGTGACCTTCTTCGCTGCCATTTTTCTTTCCTTACTACCTATGTGTTTTCTGGCACCCCATGTGGATGGCAGAAATCTGAAAACCTAGAGTTTGCTGACCTGGTCGTATGAGAGCTCGACAGGGGTCTCACGCTCGAAGAGCGAGACAAGCACGATCAGCTTGCCACTCTCAGCATTGATCTCGCTGAGCGTTCCAGGCAGACCAGCGAACGAGCCGTCCTTGATCTGAATGGTTTCGCCGATCTCATAGTCGATGAGTGTCGGAACCGAGCGCTTGGCCTTAGCTTTATTGCCCTTCGCCTGCTCGATGGTCTCTGCCTCTGAGATCTGGATGTCGACAAGGGTCTTCAGCATTTCGAATGCTTCGCTCGTGCGCAATGGGCTGGGGTTGTGGGCGTTGCCGACAAACCCTGTCACAGCAGGCGTATGACGAACAAGCGACCAGGTGTCTTCGTTCAAGTTCATGCGCACCAAGACGTAACCGGGGATGCGAACCCGCTTGACCATCTTGGGCTGGCCGTTCTTGATCTCACGAACCTCTTCAACAGGAACCTCGACCTGGAAGATGTCTTCTCCGCCTGCCTCACCCTCGCGAGTGGCGTTGTCCCTGCGACGCAGCAAGTTCTCTTTTACGCGCTTCTCGTAACCCGCATAAGAATGCACGACATACCACTTGCCCTGCTGCGACCTCAGCTCACGCCGGAAGTCGTCATATGGATCGACCTCAGGCGCCTCGTCATCGATGCCCGCCTCAGTATCCACATCATCGATAACAACACCATCGTCATCAACCAAAATGTCGTCAACAACCGAAAGCGTCTCGTCGTCAGCAGCTTCGTCATCGCCCGATTCCAGATCGTCGACAACTTCTGGGTCGTCAAGCGAGATGGCGCTATCGTTCTGCTCGTCTACCGACACCTCAAGGTCGGCGACCTCTGCAGCCTCCCCAGAGGGGGCATCAGCGGTCGAGAAGCCAAGCTCCACCTCTTCGGTGCCTAGCTCTGTCTCGTCAATATCTGCCACGTTATTATCGCTTTCTTCTTACATCACACGTGTGTGTTACCACCGGCCGTCGCTTGCGACGATTTAACCGGTCAGCCCGCCGCCGAACAGCCATACGACAAGCATGCTGAAAATCCAATCGAGCAGGCCAAGAATCGCCATCATCACAATCACGAAGGCCAGAACAACAGCCGTGTACTTGATCAGTTCGCTACGCGACGGAGTAGAAACCTTCTTCAACTCATTGAAGACTTGCTGAAAGAACAGCCGAATACGGCCAAAAATGTTCTTCTGCGCCGCACGGTCCTTACGGGACTTTGCGACGATGTCTTCACTTGGTTCTTCAACTGAAGCTGCCACGTCGTTACCTCTCGGTGCCGTTCGCACGACCTGTGCGACCTGCAGGGCGGACAGGACTTGAACCTGCAACCTGCGGTTTTGGAGACCGCTGCTCTACCAATTGAGCCACCGCCCTATGGATGCCGAAACCCCCGGAGCCTTCCCGCTAAACCACATACGCCCACACGACCACACATTTGAGTGATTGACAGGTGCACGCCAATTTTGGGCACAGAAAATCTTGGCAGGTTTCAACTACCGTGGTCGAGTTTACGTGATCGAGACCTCATCTGTAAAGCCGATACCGGCAACCCGACCTGTTTGCCCCGCCCGCATTCGCTAGGCTTGTTCATATGCCTCGTATCTCGGCCCGCATCGCATCCATCGCCGAATCCGCCACGCTTAAAGTGGACGCGAAAGCCAAGCAGCTTAAAACCGAGGGGGTGGATGTGATCGGCTTCGCGGCCGGCGAACCCGACTTCCCCACCCCCGCCCACATTGTGGCGGCTGCCGAGGCCGCAGTGCGTGACCCACGCAATTATCACTACACCCCGAGTTCGGGGCTGCCAGACCTCCGTGAGGCGATTGTGCGCAAGACCGCACGCGACAGTGGCCTTACAGTCGAGCCATCGCAGGTGATCGTTACGAACGGGGGCAAGCAGGCGGTCTATGAGACATTTGCCACCCTGCTGGATCCCGGAGACGAGGTAATCGTCCCTGCGCCCTACTGGACCACGTACCCTGAGGCCATCCGGCTTGCGGGTGGTGTCACGGTGCCGGTCTTTGCAGGTGCCGAGGCCGGCTACCTCGCAACGATCGCGCAGCTCGAGGCGTCTGTCACGCCCCGCACCAAGGCGCTGTTGTTCGTCTCGCCGTCGAACCCGACGGGTGCTGTATATTCCGCTGAGCAGACCGCGGCCATCGCGGCATGGGCAGATTCTCACGACCTCTGGATCATCGCCGACGAGATTTACCAGAACCTCACGTATGACGGAGGGTCGGCTACGAGCATCGCTTCTGTGGCGCCCAAGACTTCGTTGGACCGGATAGTGCTTCTCAATGGAGTTGCGAAGACATATGCCATGACAGGCTGGCGGCTTGGGTGGGCGGTCGGCCCCTTGGATTTCATCAAGGCTGCCGGCAATCTCCAGTCGCATCTGACTTCCAATGTTTCGAATATCTCTCAACGGGCTGCGGTCGTGGCACTGGATGGGACGCAGGAGCCGGTCGAAGAGATGCGTCTGGCGTTCGATCGTCGACGTCACCTCATCGTCGATCTGCTGAGGTCGATACCCGAAGTCGTGTTGCCGATGCCGGGCGGCGCTTTCTACGCCTATCCCGATGTACGCGGGCTGCTGGGTCGCACGTGGTCTGGAGTGCAGGTGGATACGTCACTTCAGCTGGCCGACCTGCTGCTTGACAAGGCTCGAGTGGCTGTCGTCCCAGGCGAAGCCTTTGGCGAGGGCGGATACCTCCGGCTGTCGTATGCACTTGGCGACGATCAGCTCGTCGAGGGTGCTCAGCGCATCGTCGACTTCTTCGCCAAAGGGTAGGCGCTTCGCCCAGACACGGTGGCGTGCGCCCGTGGCATGGGATCCTCTGTATCCGGGTCGCACAGATTCACGTCGCGTTATCGTCACTGTGACAGGAATATCTGCCCCTCGGTCTGATGAGGACAACACGTCTGCGTTTTTCCTGTTGTAGTGAAGAATCGTGCACCACGATTGGCCGACATCCACCAATGCACGGCACGGATGCAACGAATCGACATATGCCAAGGTCAGCCGCGAGTCATGACAGATACCCGACGTCCCTTATTTTGACTAATTCAAAATAAGGCGCGATGATGGAGGCGTGACAAAGACAACGGGAGAACGCTCGGCCGAGCAATGGAGTGCAATGCTGCGCAACCTCGGCCTGCGCGTCACGGTGCCACGGCTCAAGGCGCTCGAGTACGTACAGACCCATCCCCATGCCGATGCCGATGCGATCTACACCAGCCTCGCGCTCAGCCTCCACGGTGTCACCAGACAGACCGTCCACGGCATCGTCAACGACCTCACACGTGTAGGCGTGCTGCGCCGCGTGAGCCTGCCCGAATCGGCAAGTGCCCACTACGAGACACGCATTGGCGACAACCACCATCACATCCAATGTGTGAGCTGCGGCCGAATAGAAGACGTTGACTGCGTTGTCGGTGAGGCACCTTGCCTCACTCCCGAAGACACTCATGGCATGCGGCTAGTGGAAGCGAGCGTGACTTTCCGCGGAGTCTGTGCCGAATGCGAGATGCGGAACATGGCTCACGAAGCATTGCAGCCATCCATCCCGCTCACGCAAAGTCATTCCCACGCGCGAACGTCCCCTGCCCCCACATCCAGCACCATCCAAGCCAAACGATAACGAAAGAAGCCCACTCCCATGACACCCGAAAGACCCACCACGACCACCACCGGTGCACCCGTTGCATCAGACGAATTCTCACGGACAGTCGGCCAAGACGGTCCCGTCGTGCTCCATGACCGCTATCTCGTCGAGAAGCTGGCACAGTTCAATCGCGAGCGCGTGCCTGAGCGTGTTGTACATGCCAAGGGCGGCGGTGCATTCGGCACACTCACCATCACTGAAGACGTCTCCGCCTACACCAGGGCAGCACTCTTCCAGAAGGGTGTCGAGACGCCGATGCTTGCCCGATTCTCGTCGGTAGCCGGTGAACTCGGCAGCCCAGACACCTGGCGCGACGTGCGCGGGTTTGCGCTGAAGTTCTATACGACTGAAGGCAACTACGACATCGTCGGCAACAACACTCCCGTGTTCTTCATTCGCGATGGGATCAAGTTCCCCGACTTCATCCATTCGCAGAAGCGCCTGCCAGACACGCACCTGCGCGACGCGGACATGCAATGGGACTTCTGGACCCTTTCGCCAGAGACAGCACACCAAGTCACCTATCTCATGGGCGACCGCGGGTTGCCGGCGTCGTGGCGGACCATGAACGGCTACGGATCACACACCTACCAGTGGATCAATGCCACAGGCGAACGGTTCTGGGTCAAGTATCACTTCCATACCGAGCAGGGCGAGCAGAACATCACCAGCGCCGAGGCGGAGCAGATCGTCGGCGTTGACACCGACTACTACCTGCGCGACCTGTTCGACGCCATCGAGAGGAAAGACTTCCCGCGATGGAAGGTGTCCATCCAGGTCATGCCCTACGACGATGCCAAGGCATATCGCTTCAACCCATTCGACCTGACCAAGGTGTGGTCGCACCACGACTATCCACTTATCCCAGTCGGCTCGTTTGAGCTGAACAAAAACCCAGACAACTACTTCGCGCAAATTGAGCAAGCCGCATTCGAACCGTCAAACCTTGTGCGCGGAATCGACGTCAGCCCGGACAAGATGCTTCTTGCCCGCGTGTTTTCCTACGCCGACGCCCACCGATACCGCATCGGCTCCAACTACAACGAGTTGCCCGTCAACCGTCCGCTTGCAGAAGTCAACAGCTATTCGAAAGACGGCCATATGCGGCACTTCCCCGCAGATCCTGCTCAGCCTGTCTACGCGCCCAACTCGTTCGGCGGCCCAAAGGCCGACCCGGCGTTGGCGGCAGAGGGTCCAGGATGGGAGTCAGACGGCGAGTTGACTCGGGCGGCCGCAACGCTGCATGCTCAGGACGACGATTTCGGCCAGGCCGGAAGCCTGGTGCGCGACGTGTTCACGCCCGAACAGCGCGACCGCCTCGTTGACACCCTTACCGGTCAGTACCAAGCGTTGACCCGGGACGTCGTCAAACACAACTTCCTCGGGTATTGGAACAGCATCGACCCGACAACGGCGCAACGCGTAGCGTCGAACGTTGGCATCGCGCTCGCAGTTTAGAGGCTGAGCCCGACAAGGCGCGGTTCGGGTTGAAGCACTACGCCGAACTCCGAGGCGACGCGCGTCTGAATGTAGCCGGCAAGCTCGACAACGTCTGCCGCGGTAGCGCTGCCACGATTCGTGATGGCAAGCGTGTGTTTGGGGGAAACCGCCGCCCCCGAGCCCGGCAGGCTGAAGCCCCGACCGATGCCGGCGTGCTCGATCAGCCAGGCAGCGCTGAGCTTGACACTGGACGGAGCGGTCTCGACGCGTTGAGGCACGTCGACGGTTGCCAACGCATCGAGCGGGATGACGGTCGACTGATTTTCCTCGACGGGCTGGCGCCAATACGGCGTTCCCGACGGCAGTAGCGCAAGCATGTCGGCGCTCACCACCGGATTCACAAAGAACGAACCGCAACCGTGCGTATCCGGGTCGGAGGGGTCAAAAACCATGCCTTTCGATCGACGCAAGGCCAACACCGCCTCGCGCACCCGGCCTGCCTCAATGCGCGAGCCGAGGGGAACTCCGAGCTTGTCGGAAAGCTGAGCATAAGCGATGGGAGCGGAATAGCCTCCGACATCGAGGGCAAGCGTAACGCTGGTTACGATGCCGACACGCCCCTCTTTGAAAGCACTCGTTCTATAGCCGAATGCGCACTCGACTGCGGCCACCGTGGCTGCCTTCTCGCTACCTTCATCAAGAAACTCAACGCCGACGGCAACTGAAGCGAACTCGCTGCCATATGCTCCAATGTTCTGGATGGGGGCCGCGCCAACTCGACCAGGGATTCCCGAGAGTGCCTCGATGCCACCCCAACCAGTGGCGACGGCGTGCTCAACGAGCGCATCCCACTCGACCCCGGCATCCACCTGGACGATCACCTGCGGACCAAGCTCGTCGACAACACGAATACCCTGGCTGCGCGGCGCGATGACGACACCATCAAAGCCCTCATCAGAGACAAGCAGATTGGATCCGCCGCCGCACACCAACCACTGTTCGCCGCTCGCCCATACTTCCTGCACCGTCGCGATGAGATCGGGGGTCGAGTGAACTTCACGATAGTCGTCCGACGGTCCACCAACCCCCATCGTGGTCAAATCTGCAAACCGAGGCGCAGACGCAAACGTCATAAAGCCACCGTGGCGACGGCCTTGACCAGTACCTGAGCACCATCGACCGAGGCCGCCAACGCCACAGTCGCGGTCGCGTCGCGCACCTCTTTTACCGTGGCAACGATATGCAATTGGGCGCCGAGCGATGGATCGACGATGACATGCCGCGCGAACCGGCAACCGTATTCGACAACGCGAGACGGGTCGCCGAGCGCGTCCGTCAAGACACCGATCGCAAGTCCCATCGTGAGCATCCCTTGGGCAATCACACCAGGGAGGCCAGCAGCAGAGGCAATATCGTCGCGATAGTGAATCGGGTTGAAGTCGCCCGACGCACCCGCATATCGAACCAAGGTTTCGCGAGTCACGGTGATAGTCGACTCAGCAATGACGTCGCCGGGGGTGAAAGCGGGGGCAGTGCTCAGATTTGTCATGCCACACCTCGAATGACGAAGGTCGCAACGGCCGTGCTGACCGGCTCGCCAGCATCGTCGACGATCTCGGTTGTGGTGGTCAGCATCGAGTTGCCGCCCAGGGCTTTGACAGACGTCACTGTGAGGGTGGCTGAGAGCTCGTCGCCCGCGACGATCGCCTTATGGTGCGAAAACTTCTGCTCGCCATGCACCAGGTGTTCGAAGTCGATATCCGCCTCAGGGTCGAAGAGTAAAGCCGTCTCAGCCTTCTGGGAGATGATCACAGCGAACGTCGGCGGCGCGACAACATCCGCATACCCCGCACCACGCGCCGCCTCGACATCAGTGCACAATGCGGTCTGCGTGCCGGTTGCGGTTGCGAACTCGCGGATCTTCTCGCGCCCAACCAGATATGGGGTCGTCGGCGGGTACACCTTGCCCGCGATCGCCGGATTAATCATTCAACAAGACTACGGTGTTGAGCTTGGCTTCGCCCAGTCAGGTCGGCGAATCGGTGTGGTCTTTGCTCTCGCTGCCTGGGCCACTGTGAACTTTGCCTTCGCCGACACCAATCCCGCCCATACGCATTGGGTCACCCTTTGTGGGATCGGCCCAGGGGAATACCGGGATGGGAAGACCCATCCTCTCCTGTCCGACGATGATGCGGGCGTTGCGCTCGTAGAGCAAATCAGACGACTTCAAGCGCCAAGGCACTATCGCGATGATCACACCATGCATGAACATCAGCTTCTGCCTGATGCGCCGCGCCCGGTGGTTGTGCAATATTTTCTCCCACGGGCGCCCGACCACGAACTGGGGCGTGTAAACCGTGATGACTTCGGAGCCATACTTCTCGCGCCTCGCCGAGATGTAGTTGCAGACAGGCCACGAGATGTCACGGTAGGGGGACGGGATGATCAACAGTTTGATCGGGAGATCAAACTTCTCCCAATCCTCCTTAAGACGCTGAGTATCTGCAGGATTCGTCGAGACGTGCACCGCCTCGATGCTGCCGTGTCGAGCAGCAATCGCATAGTCGATGGCCTTGAGCACAGGCTTCTGCAGCGACCCGACAAGCACGATCGCATGATCGCTCTGCGCGCCGAAGTGCGGGGCATCCTGTGGACGAATTTCGACATCGACAATCGCGTAATAGCGGTTGATGCGGCGCATCACCAGGAAAAGCGCAGGCATCATAAGGAATACAAGCCATGCTCCATGAGTGAACTTGGTGACGGTGACCACCGCAAGCACGACGAACGTGAACATCGCACCGAACCCATTTATGGCAAGCCCATAGATGATCGACTTCCGGCTCTCAACGGCCGCCGATGAGTGCCGCTTCAGCACACCGATCCAATGCTTGACCATGCCTGTCTGACCAAGTGTGAACGATACGAACACCCCAATGACATACAGCTGGATCAACGTCGTCAAGTTGGCTTGGAATACGATGAGGAGCACAATCGCCACCGCGCCGAGCGCAATCATGCCGTTCGAGTACACGAGGCGATCCCCACGCACACCAAGCGCCTTCGGGGCATAGTGGTCGCGGGCCAGAATCGATCCCAACAGCGGGAAGCCGTTGAACGCCGTATTGGCGGCCAACAGCAGAACCAGGGCAGTAACCACCTGGATGAAGTAGAAGGCTATTGTGCCGCTCCCGAACACGGCGCTAGCAACCTGAGCGATCAACGACTGCTGTGGTTGAGTTTCGCAGTTTGCAAAACCGATCAAGTTGCAGGGGTCTTCCGCATATTGCACCCCCGAGATCAGCGAAACCGCGATCAGCCCCCCAAACAGGACAATGGCGATTCCGCCCATGATCGTCAACGTCACTTGCGCATTTCGTACCTTGGGAACACGAAACGCCGGCACACCGTTCGAGATTGCCTCAACACCAGTCAACGCGGAACATCCA
The DNA here is from genome assembly GCA_015654475.1 of Actinomycetales bacterium. Lineage (GTDB taxonomy): Bacteria > Actinomycetota > Actinomycetes > Actinomycetales > Microbacteriaceae > UBA3913. The sequence goes on along the minus strand of JAATGV010000029.1, from coordinate 42,095 downwards.
CTGGCAAAAGCACGCAAGAGCAGCAGAATCAGGGCCGCGCTCGAAACGTCGTGCTCTCTGACCGTATAGGCAGCCGACTCGGCGACCGGGGCATCTCCGAGGGCTGTGCGCACCAAGGTGATGATGATCATCACGGCCATACTGGCTACGAACAGGTACGTCGGCAGAGCAAAAGCCTTGCTCGACTCGCGAACACCGCGCAGGTTGATGGCGATCAGAATGATCACAACTGCGATAGCAATCTCGACTCGCAAGGGGTTGAGCTCAGGAAAAGCCGAAATGATGTTGTCCACGCCACCGGCCACCGATACGGCAACGGTCATCACATAGTCGACGAGCAATGCAGAAGCAACGATAAGACCAGCGCTCTTGCCCAGGTTCTTGTGGGCGACTTCATAGTCGCCACCACCACCGGGGTAGGCGCGGATGATCTGGCGATACGAGGCGACCACCACAACGAGCAGAAGTATCACGCAGGCGGCGATCCACGGCGCAAATTGCAGGAAAGCGGTGCCACCGATAAGCAGGATCAGCAACAGCTCTTGGGGGGCATATGCGACCGAGGAGAGTGGGTCGCTTGCGAAAATGGGAAGCGCTAGATGTTTGGGGAGAAGCTGCGAGCGCTCATTGGCCGAAGGCAGCGGGCGACCGATAATCCAGTTCTTTGCCGTAGCTGGGGGTGGCTCCTGTGCGACCCTGACAGCTGTCTCATCATTTTCGAGTATTCGCCGCTCCGCCTTGCGCCCGCGCTGCGGTCGCTGAGGCGTTGGTTCAGCGGGTGCGCTGTCATTCACGAGGGTTGAACCTACGCCTGTCGCGAGCGCATGTCAACTCTGTTGTAGGCCGCGCAAATTCCCTGTTCAGAAACGCTTTTTGTCTGTCCGGTAAGCTATGCCGGTCCCCTGTTTTCCAAATCGAGGAAAGGAGTCCGAGTGCGTTCGCAACCCGTGTCAACTCCATACCGACATTCCTTGATCGAGTATGCCGGTGCAGTGACGGTGTCAGCGTTTCTGATTTCGTGGGGGCTGTTTCTTCTTCACAGCGTGCAGGGAGTTTCTGGTGGCCTCGCGGGAGTGGCATTCGTGCTGAGCTACGCGTTGGGGTTGCCGCTTGGTGTGGTGTTTTTTGTGGTCAACCTTCCGTTCTACTACTTTGCTGTGCGGCGGATGGGCTGGCCGTTTGCCATCAAGACGTTTATCGTCGTGCTGCTTGCATCGGTTTTCACGAGTCTGCAGCCCATGCTCGTTTCCTTCGGCACTATTGATCCGCTCTACGCCTGTGCGTTCAGCGGGCTCGCGGTTGGGATGGGAATGCTGGTCATTTTTCGGCATGGGGCGAGCGCCGGTGGATTCGGCATTGTGGCTGCGTTCGCGCAAGAGCGTTTTGGCTGGCGGGCCGGCTATGTCATGGGCGTATTGGATCTTCTCGTGCTGGCCACGTCGATTCCTTTGGTCAAGCCACTCGTCTTGTTGTACTCGGTCATCGGCGCTGTCATTCTCAACCTCGTTGTTGCGATGAACCATCGACCCGGCCGATACACCCCGTAACGCCGAGTTTCAGTTCCAGTCTTTTTGTGCAGAGAGAACGTCGATTACGTATGTTCGTTTGTCGAAAGTAAGCTCTACGCCGCGCATATCCAAGACAATGTATTTCGCACCTTATTGATGCAGAGCCCAACGGTGTCCGTGGCCTTAGCGTGCGACACATACATGTTCCGCGCAACACCGGTGAGCGGCGAGAAACACAGTGTCGTTTTCGCGGTAGGAGGCGGCAATGAGACCAGCACCCTGGGACAGAAACGTGCCCTCAGATCCGACGCCAGTAACCTTCTTGCTCCGGTCGCATCCAGCAATAGCTGCGCCGAGCGCGGACCCTTGGGCCGCGGCGACGGAATCGTATGCTCAGCGTGATAACTGATAGAAGAACGTGGCACCGTCTTCGGTCCAGCCTTGAATGGAGTCTGTTTCGACATTTCGTAAGCCACGGCTATCTTCGTTGCTGATCATTTCCGCGCCATCCTGTCCGAGATATGTACCGAACACGTCATCCACGGAACCTTCTGCTGCAATGCACGAGAAGTCGATACTCGGAAGAGAAGTGCTGAACTCTTTGCAAGCGCCACTATTTGCAGAGATGCTGATCTCACGACGCACATATTCGCTACTGACATTCTTAAGTGGCAGGAGCTTATTCAGCCGTGTTCATTTTGATTGCCTTTCCCAGAGGCGGGGTGAGGACCACCCCGATATCCCCAATAGCGCCATCCATGGACGGTGAAGCAAAATTGTTTGAGAGGATCTCGCCTCTAGAGGGATTACTTAAGTATGAAGCGATCAGAACCGCCCAACAGCGAGTCTTCCGGCTTCGCGGCGTTGTTCGAGCGGTCAGCGCGCGCAGTTCACGCCTATGCGGCCGCGATCACTCGTGACCGGGATACGAGCGATGAGATCGTCCAAGAAGTGTTCCTCGAGGCATGGCGCAAACGACGCAAGTTCGGCTCGTGGAACGATGGCGACTGGCTTCCTTGGCTGCTTGTCACCTGTCGACACAAGGCCCTGAAGACCCGCGACCGGAACGCCCGCCGTCACCGCACTGAGGGCTCGTTCGACGGCGCACTGGTCGAAGCCGCTGATGCCCGTGGGAGGTCGCGCGGCGAGACGCTACACCCTCGATGTCCTTGTGGTGTTTCGGAGTCTGACCATCGGCCTCGAACGAGCCCCTTTATCTGTATATCCGCATGTATGGATATACTGACCTGATGGACGTACTGATCATTGGGCAAGGCCCTGTCGCCACCGTGCTCGCGACTTCCGTCGGCGTTGAGCATCGAGTCGTGCTCGCGGTACGCGCGTCGGGTAGCGAGCTGGACACGGTGGCGTCGCAGCGTGTTGGCATATGGTCCCGACCGGTCACTGAACGCGCAGTCGAACGGTCGGCTGTCGAAGCGATTCGGGGACGATGGGATGTTGTAGTCACCACCGCCCCTCCCGACACGCCTGGGGTGCGGGAACTTCTCACGAGAGTCGATGCAGGTGCTGTCACCGCGGTCACCCAAGTTCCTTCGGAGGTCGCAGTGCTGAGCGAACTCGCGGGTGGTCGCCCCTGGGGGCTTGTCGTTCCCGGCTTCCTCGCCTGGGATGCTGCGCCGACGAAGTGGTGGCGCGCCGGTTCAGTGTTCTCGGCGGCCGGGTCTGCGGCTCCGCTCGTCCGCAGAATCTTCCGCATCGCGGTGCCAGAAGCGTCGCTGGCCGACTCTCTCCTTCAAGCTGCCACCATGATGCCGGTCGTGACGGGACTCCAGGTCGCGGGTTTCCAGCTGGCACCGGCTGCACAGGAGGCCACACGATGGGCGCGCGCTGCTGATCAAGCACGAAGCGCGATAGCGGCTGAATATGGACTCGCGAAGCCGCGACGGGTCTCGCCGTTGGCTGTGCGGGCGGCGCTCTGGGCGCTTCCGCGTCTCGCGCCGTTTGATCTTCCCGACTATCTGAGGTCTCATTTCGGTGGACATCGCTTTCAGACGGCCCAAATGCTGACCGACTGGATCACCGCCGCCCAAGGTCACAGCCTCGATACGCTCGTACTCGAAGAGCTTCGCGCGCAACTGGAACGGAGCGAACATGGTCATTGACACGCTGAACGCCGCGCTCCCCATCTTCCGCGCACTCGGGGAACCCAGCCGGGCACGCATAGTGGTCGCGCTCATCGAACGCGATGGAACCGCCACGGTCGGCCAAATCCAGCAAGCCGTGGATATGCCGCAGTCCACTGTTTCCCGGCACCTGCGCATACTCCTTGACTCCAAGTTGCTCCGCGTCACCCGCAACGGAACCCAGCGCACTTACCATCTCGACGTGCAGCCCGACGCGCTCACCGCGGTCGAGAACCTGGTGGCAGAAGTGCGAGCCTGTCAAACAGCCAAATCGGGCTGACCATCCCCCTGCTGTCCGCAGCGCAAACCGCTGTCTCGGACGATGCTCGACGCCGCGGATCTCTTAGCGGATTCCTCGCCTACATGGAACGGCACGGGAGAACAGCGAACCTCTCCAAAGTGTTCCGGTTCCACTCCAGCTGGGAAGCTGAAGCCAGCCTCAAATTGCGGGCCGGGTCCGCGACCACGATCCCCACGTACACGAACCACGGACGCATCCACGCCGGCCAGGTGTCACACGAGGCGACAGTCACGCTCCGGGACGGAAACCTCACCGGGGTGGGTGACCCGGAAGAACAACCGTACCCTGGTCGACGAGGACGGGGACTTCATCTGCAACGGCACCCTCCTGACCGTCACCGGGATCCACCGGAGCATAGTGACGGCGACCCGGCAAGACACCAGGGCCCGGATCACCCTGCGGGACACCTGGCTGAAACAAAACGCGCAACTCGGCTATGCCGTCACCGCGCACCGGGCCCATGGAGCGACCGTGGATACCTCGCGCGCCCTGGTCGGCCAGCGGCTAGACCCGAGAGACGTTCTACGTGGCCATGGCCCGAGGCCGGGCCGCCAACCATGCGTCCGTCGTCGTCGACGAGCCAGATCCCGACTCGCCCGACCCCACTGGGATGATGCGCCGCGCCACCCCGGAGAGTGCTGCGGCAGTCCTGCAGGCAGTGCTGACCCACTCGAATCCGTCCCTGATGGCCATCGAAGAGATGGACCGGGCCGCGCGCTCGGCCGAAAGTTTCCCCCGCATGGTTTCCGAGATCGAGGCCGTGGTGCGCGCCGTAGACACCGAGAACACCAGACAGTGGTTGGAGCAACACTGTGGGGCTCTCGGCCAGCAGATCATCACCGACCACGACCACTTCCGGCAAGTCGCCGCCGCCTGGCAAGACCCCGATACCACCCCCACAGAGTCCTTTACCGACGCCGCCGGGATCGTCGATTGGCTACGGCACCATGCCAGCCCACGCGAGCAAGTCGGCGGCGTCGTCAACGCGCCCCGCACGTCGAATCCCCTCCTCGACGCCACCCGGACTTCCATAACCACCCGGCTCGACCAGTTACGGGACGAGCAAATCCGGCAGTTCCCCGGACATGGCCGGCTGCAATCCCCGGCCGCAGACCCGATCATCGCGTGACGAGCCCTCAGCGACCAACTCGACGCCACAGACCCGCTCGGGAAAACACCCACTGAGAGATGCTCCGATACTGGCAGAAAGCCAGCGACGCATGGGACACGCTCGACGCCGACGACACGACTACGCCAACCGGCCGAGCAGAAACGACCGACCCAATGTCTCCGGTCCGGGTCGACGAGGCCACACCCGAGTGGGTGACCAATCCAGATCAGGCCAGAACCGACACAAACAGCCACCACATCTAGGGGGAGTGTCGTCTTAACGGTGGATCTGGTCTGGCGTAATTTTGGTTGTTTCGGTTTTGGTGCGTTGGGAATGTCGGGTCACGGCGGTCGAGGAAATCCATGAGGAGGCGATGCTGATGCTGATGACCAGGGCAGCGATCAGGGCGATCTGCGCCCAGGGCAGGACGAGTGAGGTTGCATAGCTCGATAGCAGCGCTGTGCTGGTGCCGAGGCTGGTCAGGATGCCGATCAGCGATCCGATGATTACGGGCAGGGTCGCGACGTAGAGGGATATCCGGGTCAGGATTCTTGAGGGGACTCCGAGGAAGGTCAGTCGTTGGGTGATGCCCCGGTTTTCCCGAGTACTCAACACGACGAGAACGCTCAACGTGACGAGGATCATTCCGAGGCTGGCCCAGAGCGCTGTCCAGTAGGTAGTTGGTGTCTCGTATGCGGCTCCAGCGTCCGAGGTCACTTCCACGGCGGGGATCCCGATCGAAGCCGCGGCGTCTTGGATCCGGTCGATGGCTCCGGCGGCGTCGGGGTAGCGGAGGCTCGTGACGACTGTCGACATGCCGAGGTCTTCGGCCTCCTGAGCAGTGAAGACCACACTGCCTTGGCCGAGTGCGGTATTGGTGGGCGTTTCCGCGGTGGGGGAAAGAGCCACGCTGGTGCTTGCGGTGATCTCGTCGACGCTGTCATCGCCGTAGGCATTATTGGTGAGGTCCACTGTTTGGCTTCCCTCAGGGATCGTCGTTCCCAAATAGAGGCCCTCGCCTGAAGAGAGCATTGTCCAGTCTGCGTCGCTCATCTGCCAGCCGAGGACGGTGTCCGCGGCGGCACGGTCTTGGACGATCACGATCGTGAGTACTGTGTCGTAGTCGTAGTCCAGAGCGTCGAGATCTGTGCCCGCAGGGACCGCGGAGAACTCATTTCCGTCAGTGTCTTCGGCGGTATCCACCTCGACGGCGTCGACTCCCGCCGCAGCGTCAAGAGTCTCTTGCTGCTCGGCGGAGAGGGACGTCGACAGGTCCACCTCGACCTGTCCGGCCGGCACCGACGGGATATAGGCGGCGACCTTCGCTTGGGCCATCGAATAGTCGCTGATGACCATTCCTAGCGGTGCTGCCAGCCCGTACCCGACAACGGCCACCATGCCGAGGAACCGCCACACATCGGCCCGCTCGATCCGCAGAGCCAACCAGAGGCCCGTCCGGGACGGTCGGATCATGCGGGCCAGCGCAGCGATGCCCAGCGGGGTGAACAGGACAAGCCCCGCACACACCACTGCCATAACGATCAAGGAAGAGTCCTGTTCTCCACTGAGGAAACCGGCGAGCCCGATCCCGACCAGGATCAGTACGGCACCGACCGTCGCAAACCCGAACACGGGCTTCGGCCGAGACCCTGGTTCTCCGAAGTTCACCGAGACGTTGGCGACCCTGCCCCGGTTCGCCTCCCGTACCGCGATCAGACACGCGAATCCGGCATAGGCAGCGAGATAGAGCACCGGCAGCAGAATCACCATGTTCCAGGGGATGGGACGACCCGAGGGATCCATGTCGGCGATATTGGCGATAACCGGGGCAAGCACAGTGCCGAGAACCGCCCCGGACAGTACGCCGGCCACTACCCCGCATACTGCCGGGAGCAGGTTCATCGTCGACAATGCCAGCACCACGCCCGATTTCGATAGCCCTTGCACGGACAACGCGCCGAGGACGGCATTGTCGCGGCGCATCCGAACGAACAATTGCACGGCGGAAAGCAGCACAAGCAACGCCAACATGGGCCAGGTGAAAACAACAGCGTTCTTCACCCAGAAAGATCGTGTCTCAGAAGCAGTCGCCTGCACGCCCACAACATAGGCGTCGTACGGGGACAGAAGATCGCCGAGCGTGCTATCGCTGCTCTCATCAGATTGAGTATCGGCCGTCAGCGCGGCGCCTGCACTATCAGGAACGTTCGCTTGAATCTCATAGATGACGAACCCGCCGCTGAGGCCCGCGTCACTGACACCGAGACTCGCCCACGTTCCCGGATAGCCAAATACCGTCGACGTGCTGTGCGACAACCGCACAATTCCCAGCCCCACGACAGTCACTGTCTTTCCCGTCAAGGCCAGCTCCACGGTGTCCCCGACCGAGACCCCCAACTGTTCAGCCATCTCACCGGTGAGCACCACCTCGCCGGCCTTTCCGGGCTGTCTGCCCTCCGTGAGACGGACCTGGTCCGTCAGCGAGACCTGAGAGAAATCATGCTCCCGATAATTCGTCGACACCACTCCGTCAGCGCCAGTAACGGTGGCATCGTTCGCAAGGACTGCCCACGAAACTTCAGTCTCCGCACCATATCGGGACTGCAGGACACCCTCCACACCGGCAAGTACGGTAGCGTCTTCCTCCGTCACCGACGTGCCCAAAACAATGTCCCCGGAACCCGCAAGCCACTGTGCAACCGTCGGGTTGATCGCGTTCAACGCGAACAACGCAACATAGAGCAGCCCCACAGACACCAACGCGATAAGAGCAACGATTACCGACCGAACCCGCTGCCGAGTCACCGCCTTTACCGCCACGAACAGTGCGGTCCAGCATGACCCGTCCGTCAGCTTCGGCACGTCAGTCAAAATTCAGTCCATCCCGGATGGACACCACACGATCCGAAAGACTCGTGACAAGCGGATCATGGGTCGCGATCAGCACCGCAAGACCATGATCCGCTGCCGTCCGGAACGCAGCCATCACCTGCTTCGTCGATTCGAGGTCCAACGCCCCCGTCGGCTCATCCGCTAACAACACGCTCTTACCCGCAACCCGCTGACCCAACATGGTCTGTGCGATCGCAGTACGCTGCCGCTGACCACCAGAGAGCTCCCCCGGATATCGGTCGCTATAGTCCTGGAGCCCCATCTCACCCAGACAAGCTTCAGCAGCAGACCGGACGTCTTTGGAATCTGCTCCGACAATGAGACCCGGCAGCATCACATTCTCGATCGCCGTGAGCATCTCCAACAGGTTGTACTCCTGAAAAATCGTCGACACAACCTCACGACGATACCGAGAAAGCCCCTCCTTCCGAAGCCCCCCGACATCGATCCCGGCAACCGTCACCGTGCCCGCATCGAAAGGAAACACCGCCCCGACAACATTCAGCAACGTCGACTTCCCACTCCCACTCACCCCCACCACAGCACAGACCTCACCCGCAGAAACCTCCAAGGAAAACCCTCGAAGACCCCGCACCGCACTATCACCCTGACCGAACTGCTTCACCACCCCATCAACAACGACAAGCACAGAACCCTCTGCAGACGCCAATTTATCGCTCCCGTTCACTGAGCAAACGAAACCCCGCAATGGTTAGCAATAAGATGCATTCGAATAGACGATCATCGAAGAAAAAACATCATTCCAACCACCAATACTCGCTACCTTATTACCCGCGGTCTGGCAGTAACGGCTCCCTGAAAGGTCTGCGTCTTTATACCAACCCACATCTTTCGACGTGTGATTATAAATGCTTGAAATTTTGTCGTTCGCAGAAGTGAAATTCTGGTGCCCGGATGACCGACTGACGAGAAGCCCCACATAACTTATGTCCATCCATGCACAGGCATTCCCCGACGTACACTGGCTAGATCCTGCCAACGCGGGAACCGCCGCCGCGACCCCACCTGAGACAGCAAAAATCGACGCCAAACCCAAAGCAACTACCGCAGTTCTTTTACTTATTTCCCACTCCCATCCCGTAGCAAAACCCGTACGTCCTCAGAATAGCCGGGTTCTCGTCGGAGGTGCAACAACGCGTACTTCATTGTTTAACCGACAATCCCGGCGATGCCAGCGTCATCCATATAGACCACGGCAGACTCGCCTGCGGCTGCCTTGTGCCGGTACCAGTTGTCGAATTCGACGCCACCGTAGTCTGCGCGCAGCGGCACGAAGAACTCATCATTGAGGTCTTCAACATTGAACAACGATTCAGCAAACCCACCAGCCATGTGTTTTCCAGTCATTCGAAGGAACCTGCACCGTTAGCGCTGACGATGTTGGTCAGAACACAGCAAGCACACATCGGAACCGTCTTCACCGGTCCTCGACCCGCTGAGACACCCATGAAGAAAGCAGCCATCCCATCTTGGCATTACTGCTTCTAATACCTCGGAAGGCACAACGGTAGCTATCGCTCACGTCACCCCCAGGGTCCGTCGCTTCCGCGCCTGCCCCCCTTCCGTGCGGGTATTGTTTCCGTTTCCGCCGGGGCGGCGGTTCCACTCGTGGTTCCGGTCAGTTTGCTATTTGGCGTTGCGCCCACAGGGCGCAGGATCGGCGCCGACGTGATCGTCCTATCGCGGATGCGGTGCCGTCGACGTCGGCTCTTGATGCGGAAAGGGCGCGTGCTCGCGTCGCGGAGTCGGAGACGGCGAGGCTGGATAGGGAGTGCCGGAAACTGCGGAAACAGCTCGCCGCTGCCGACCGGAAGATTGCCGCACTCGACCGGCGGCAACTGGAGTGGGCGGCAACGGCCGCGAAGCGGAAGCAGGTTTTGGAAGAGCACCTCCGGCAGGCTATGCACATGGTTTCCGTTGCCGATGCCACTGTCGAAGCACAGCGGAAGGATGCGTTTGAGACCATTGCCGCAATCAAAGCCAAATACGAGGCTTCCGGAAACGGAAACGGAAACGGAAACAACAGTGGCGGTGAGGCCGGAAGTGTTCACCGGTTGCCGCAAGGGGTTCCTCACCGGAACGTTTACGGCCTCGGCATCACCGACCATCAACTCATTGCTCACTGGCGAGGGACGGCAGCGGCGAATGCTCGCCGCGCCCAGAAGGACGGCTGGCATGTTCTCAATGAACTCGAGGTCGAACACGTGCGCGCTTGGCTTGCCTGGAACACGATACAAACCGCAGCGCGGAACCGGAAGGCGGGAATCCAGTGACCGTTTCTATCTCTCGAATGAGTATTGAGTACTACCTGTCCACGACCGGAAACGGCGACAAACGGCAACGGAAGGATCTGACCTCCTACTACTTGGATGGCACAACACCGGAAGGCGTCTGGTTGGGTTCCGGCGTTGCCGCTCTGGGTCTTGCTGAGGGTGACACGGTGACAACGTTTCAGGCACGTGCGGTATTCGACGAGTTGCGGAACCCGACGACTGGGGAGATGCTTGGGCGGGCAAAGCGGAAGACAACCACCGCGCCCGAGGGTGCGAAGACTCCTGCCGGTGAGGCGGCGAAGAAGACCAGGGAGAGCGTTGCTGGGTTCGACCTGACATTCTCGGTGCCGAAGTCCGTGTCAACGTTGTGGGCGTTGGCGGACCCGGTGACGCAGGGCAAGATTTATGCGGCACACATTGAGGCCATGAAGCAGTCGATCGGCTGGTTGGAGTCGAAGGTGATTCAAACGCGGCAAGGCCACGGGGGTGTGGCACATGTCGATGTGGAGGGAATCATCGCGTCCGGGTTCGACCACTGGGAGTCACGAGCTGGCGACCCTCAGCTGCATACCCACGTGGTGGTATCGAATCGTGTGAAACGGGTGGGCGACGGTCAATGGGCGACGTTGGACTCGTACACGTTGCATCGGAACGTTGTGGCAGTGTCTGCGACCTATAACGCCTTGTTGTTCGATGAGCTCGCGCGCACGATCGGCGCAGACGCTGAACTTGTAGTGGAGCCGGCGCAAAGCAAATTTGATGAAGAACGAGTCCATGTTGAGCTCGTTGGGGTCGACGAAGACCTGGTGCGTTTGTTCTCCACCCGTGTTGCGGCTATCGACGCGGAAAAGGACCGACTCATCGAGGAGTCCATCGCGACCTCTGGCCGGTATCCCAGCCGAAAGCAGATAGCCCGGTTCCGGCAGCAGGCCACGCTCTCCACTCGAACGGCGAAAGATGTTGATGCTGCGGTGCCGTTGGCCGAGCAAATGGTGACCTGGGTGGAACGGGCAAGGGCGGCAGGATTCGAACCGGAGGCGATAACTCGTGCCGCCCTCGGCAACGAACCGCGCATTCTGAATGCGGAAGCTCTCGACGCTGAGGTTATAGACGAGTTGGCGATCTTCACGGTGCGTCAAGCCTCGGAACGGCGGTCAACGTTTAGCCGGCCCAATCTCGTCGCCGAGGCAGAGCGAATGCTCATGGCCACCCGGTTCGCCTCCGACGCTGACCGGTTCGCAGCCGTTGATCAAGTTGTAGAACGTGCCACACAGCTGTGCGTGCAAATAACACCGAATCGGCTCCACGTCGATGTCGAAGCGCTGCCTCCAGTGTTGCGTCGGGCAGATGGTCGACACATTCTGGATCATTCAGACGTGGACATGTTCACGACAGAACAGATCCTCGCCCAGGAACGAGCCGTTATCGCAATGGCTGAAGATGGGAATGGGCCTCGAATCGACCTCGACGACACAATGCGAGATACGTTAACGAACCTGCACTCCGGAGAACACTCGTTGGCCGTGGATCAACGCAACGCGATCCAACACATCATCACCACGAATGCGAGTCTTACTGCACTCATTGGGCCAGCCGGAACTGGCAAAACCACCACCATGTCCGGGCTGCGGGAAATGTGGGAAACACGGTTTGGTACTGACAGTGTGATTGGGCTTGCCCCAAGCGCGGCCGCCGCGGCAGTGTTAGCCAAAGATCTCGGCATCCCTACCGACAACGTTGCCAAATGGCTCTACGAATCCGTCGGCGAAGGTGCAGCGTTTCGCGCACGCACAATCGAAAACGCGGAAGCGCAGCTCGCCAAGGCAGAAACAGTCCTGACCCAACACCCATACAGTGTGAAAGCGCGGACAGCGGCCGAGCGTGCACGACGGCAGATTGCTGGAGCACTACTCAAGCAAGCCTCCTACCAACTGAAACCAAACCAACTGGTCATCGTCGACGAGGCCTCTATGGCCGCAACCGTCGATATTGCTGCGTTGGGGCACCAGGTACGTGAGGCAGGAGCGAAACTCGTTCTCGTGGGAGACCCCGCCCAGCTGGACGCAGTCGACGCCGGCGGCGTCCTCGGATGGATGGAACGCTCGAAACACTCCGTTGCGTTGACCACCGTGTTCCGGTTCCAAAACGCGTGGGAGCAAGCCGCGAGTTTGCGGCTCCGCACCGGCGACCCCGCCGTGATCGACATGTATCGGGCACGCGATCGAATCCATGAAGGAAGCCATGACGACATGCTTGACGCAGTGTTTTCGGCCTGGTCGACGGACACTCTTGAAAACGGTCTTGACTCAGTCATGATCGCGCCAGACAACACCACCGTTGCTGCGCTCAACGAACGGGCACAAACCAGAATGAGACAACTCGGCCGCGCTCGAACCTCAACACTCACACCACTACGTGATCAAACCCAAGCCGGGGCCGGTGACACGATCCTCGCCAGGAAGAACGCCCGTGCCATCACCGATGAGACAGGAGACTTTATCCGCAATGGCACACTCATGACCGTCGAAACCGTCACCCACAAATACGTGGTTGCCCGCCGCCACGACAACAACTCCACAATCATGCTGCCAACGACCTGGTGTGAGAAAAATGTGGAACTTGGCTACGCCATGACAGCCCACCGCGCCCAAGGCGCAACGGTAGATACCGCTCACGCTGTCATCGACGAGTCACAAACCAGAGAACTCACCTACGTGGCCATGACCCGTGGACGCGCAGAAAACCACGCCTACCTTGTCACACCTGAACCAGACGACGACTACGCAGACCCGACCGGAATGATGCGACAAGCCACCGCCGCAACCGGCGATGAGGTGCTGCGTAGCGTGCTGTCCAACTACTCACCCGACCTCCTCGCCCACGAGGAACAACTCCGAGCAGAGCTATCCAGCAAAGACCTCACCCGCTACGTCTCAGAACACGAGGCAGTAACCACCACACTCCGAACGGCCGACCTTCTCGAATGGCTCACCACACACTACGGTGCCGACATGGCTCACCGAATCCAGACAGATGCGGAACTATTCACCACGCTCGTCAAAACCTGGTCGACGCCCCAAGGCACACCACCAGCCACCCCAGATAATGACAGGCTCATCGCATGGGTGAACACCAATAACACACCCGAGAGTCACACCCTCGGCGTTCTCACAACGCCGCGCACACGCAACGAACTCTTGATTCGCTCGAAACGGGTATCAGGACGCGACTTGCTGAACTCGTCGCACAAACAGTCACACAACACGCAGACCAACCCTGGATCATGCGCCCCGACCTCGCCAACATCGTCCTCTGGCGAGCACTTTCCGACCAACACGACTCCCCTACCGCGTGGGGAAACAAACCCGACGTCGACAACCGCCGCATGACCAAGTTCTACACAGCACTCCACAACACTGACCGCCATGTCGACACACCCACGCCAGACGATGTTTGGGTGGATGCTATGACCGAACGAACGGACATCAGCTTCGCTGACCTACCCAACCCAGATCGGGACACCCCAACCGCAGATCAGAGAAGCGATACGAACATCAGTTGGTGACAGACGAGACGACCCTATGCTTCAACACTAACGAGGGGCGGCATGAACCACCGGCCAAGAGTGCAAAGCATGCTCAGGTCTTTGCCATCGCCAATATTTGTCTCCCTAGTTTCATCATTACCGGCACATCATCTGCAGAAAATCGTTCCTATTCCGTGTGGATGCGCTGCGTTTGATAGGCCACCGCAGCCTGGGTGGTTCCCACTGGCGTGATGATCACGTCAGAACTGGCCGCTTTAGCGTCAATTTGAACGTCAACGTTGGCGAAGCTACCCCCTGCCGTGCATTCGGGCAGCAGGGTCGCCAATGAGCGCACACTACCAACACTGAATTGAGCGCTGACACGGCCAACGCCGACACAATAAACATTGAGACGATAGATTCCTGGCTTCCACTCCAACGCGTCTTGGTCATGAATAACCATCGTGGTCCACACACCGTCGGTCTCGGTGACGGTGGGCCGGGCGGCCGCCTGAGACAAGCTACCCGGAAGCGGCACATTCATCCGGTCAGCGACCTCGCGATACCCGTCGAGTCGCGACGCCAGCGAAGGATCCAACTGCGAAGACGCGGAAGACGATGGCGACGAACTCACCGACACGCCCAAAGCATCCGGATCAACATTGCTCGTGCACCCAGCCACCAACACCAACGACAACCCAACCAAAACCCTCAAACCAACCGTCAACCTCATAGGAACCTTCTTTTTCTAGCGGGATGCAGCCAGGAATAGCACCCAGACGTCAGGAAGCCGTCTCCCAGTAACGGTATCCCCACACATTTGCTGACGGCATTTTGCTGACTGTTCCAGTGACATCACTGGTCACCGCACACGAGTTGTTAATAACATACTTGCGAACCTTCATCGTCCAGCCCCAGTTACCGTATTGCACATGTCCGTATTTACCAGCGGTTATCTTGTGGCTGTAGGTATAGCTAGTGGTCTTTGATACAGAACTGGAGGCGTCAATCCCAAATGTTGTCTCGGCTTGCGCCAGGATCGCACCTGCCGAAAAGGAGGCGTCTAGCGATACAGACAGCGTGGCGGTAAAGCTACCGGAGACGCTGGCCGACATACTCCCTCCGGGACCAGATTTGTATATAGTTCCAGAGCCGATATGCTTATCGGATTTATTTGAAACAACATAGTGCGTTCCGGCGTCGGAACATGCGTAAGGAGTGACATCGACAGCAGAAGCAGAATTCGCACTTATAACAAACAGCAACAATGTCAAGAGCGAAGTAGCACCGATACTACGATTTTCCACAGTTGCATATCATCCTCATCTCAAATTAAATACCGATAGCTCTGGACTATACTCTAAAGTACCGAAAAGTGTGAAAGCTTAATTGCGGACGTAGTGAAAATTGTGATAGTGTACGAAATTTGGAACCCGCACTGCAAGTTCTTTGTGCAAGGTACTAAAGGTAGAGGTCTGGTGACCACTCACTTGGATACCCACTCCGCAGTGCGTTGCCATACCTCTGCATTCGGCGGCCGCAGTGTGCTAAAGTGGCTGCCTCGTACATGCCGTGCCCGACCTGCGTATCACCTATGACGTTCTCCGGGTGGGCGGCAAAGTATTCGTTGATCTGAGGCAAATCCTCATCAATAACACCGTCAGATCGAAGCAACGGGTTCACCGGCGCCTTCGCCAACCAATCCGGTGGCAGCAACGGGCGAACAATGTTGCCTGCATCGTCATACGCGTGCTTACGGAGCAAAAAAATGTCCCCCATCACCGACGTTCCGCTCACACGTTGGAACGCCCCGATGGCAGACGCACCGCACCGATCAAATCACCGTACCGAGCAAACTCTGCCCGCGCGGTCGATGTGGCAGCATCCATCGTGAAGGAGGACGAAATCACTGCAACTACACCGCCGGGGGCGGTCAGCTGCAATGACTTCGAAATGAAGTGATTGTGAATCGACAGCCGCCTCGGGTTGTACCGTGGGTCAATCAAGCTGAACCCGCCAAAAGGGACATTGCCAATCACAGCGTTCACCGCACCAGTGGGCATCACCGCGTGCTGAAAACCCTCCACACGGATCTGCGCGTCTGGGTAGAGCGCGGCAGAGATCTTGGCCGTCAACGGGTCAAGTTCCACCCCGACCATCTCCACGCCCTGAGGCGCGCGCCCAATAAAAGTACCCGATCCGGACCCCGGCTCCAACACCCGCCCGGAGGTCACACCGGCCTTTTCCAACGCCCCCCACATAACGTCCACGATGCGCGGATCCGTGTAGTGCGCGTTCAGCGTCGTTGCCCGCGCAGCGTTGATTTCCTCATCAGTCATCAACTCCCGCATCATCGCGCGCTGCGTCGACCAATCCTCACGCCATTCCTCAAAAATGTGCGGCACCGCCCCCCCCACGACGACCATGCCGCAAGAACGGTCTGCTCGCCGGCAGTTGCCGCACGAGCTTCCGCCTCCAGTTTCCGTAATATGCGCAACGCGGCAAAGTTCGCTTCCGTCCGAGCTTCCGGCGACGACGGGGGCAAAACCTCAAGTCCTGGAACGAAACGCGGCGGAAACGAGGCTTCCGCTTCCGTTGCCGGAACTGCTTCCGTTGCCGCTTCCAGGGCGGAGATTCCGGGGCTACCAAGCGATATTGCCCGCTCCGCTGGTTTCCGGGAACCCTCCGGCAATACCGGCACATGCTCATCGACGAGACTCGGCGGTTCTGGTTGTGTTGCCGGAACCAGGCCGACCATTCCTGATGTCAAACTATCTTCGGCACGAGTGGCGGCAGCTTCCGGAAACGGAGACTCCGTCAAGTTGGTGTGCCGAGCATGGGGGCTGGTGCCACCAGGCCGCACCTGGTGTCCGTCAACCCAATACTGAGGCTCCGCCCCCACACGCTCGACTGCCGGTAATCCACCAGGGCGATGCCGATGTCCCTCAAACCACCATGACGTGCTTCCGTCGGGCATTGTGACCGCCGGTGCACCGACACGGCTCAGAAGACCGAATTGGTACCACGCCTCGTACCCGTCAGCGTGTGTGATCGCGGGTCCGTCATTGCGGTGGCGTCGCCCGTCTGGCAGCCGATACTCACGCAAGCCGCCAGGGAGAACGATGGCGGTTGGTACGAATTCTGGCTCAACCGTCGACGTCGCGAGAATGGCAGGTTGAGCCTCAATCGTGTTCGACCCGTCCAGGAGAAGATCGAACAAAGAGGGTGCCGTCGGGTCGAAGTTGGTCTGAGTGCGCCGCATAGCAGGTGTGTCCTTTCAGGTCACCTGCTCTTTGCTCACCACCCCCGGAGCACGGCTGACACACTCACACACCCCCAGCCATACGAAAGGGGCACTCACAACGAACGTGAGTGCCCCAAGCCGGGTCGATCAGTGGGCGCCTAACTCAACGAGGGTGGGTCATATCCGGGGCCAGAAACAACCTCATCGTCCGTATTGTTCTCGACTGATTCAGAGATGGCGGCCACCGCGACACCCCACTCCTTTCCTTTGGCCACCGATTGGATAATCTGGCGTGCCTCATACATTTGGTCTCGGGAAATTCCGACACTTCGGCTTGCGCTCCAGGTCAGCATGTTCGGCGTAGCCAACCAGTTTTGGGCAACCTCGCGTGGCGGTTTCCCCAATTGTCGGAAGACTTCTTGAAACTGGCGCAGTACCGGGTTGGAGGCAACGGGATCGTTGGTGTTCTCGGGTGTGGTCATGAGATTTTCCTCTCGTAATGCTCGTGTGTCTGTTCTCCGCGCCACGCGGCATCGACACCACTGACGCACCGCGCCTGATGAGCTACGAAAGGGGCACCCACCATAGTTGGTGTGCACCCCGCCCGGATCGGTTCACCGGTGGGTCGGGCCGATAAGTCGGCCTCCGATGAGGCGGCCGCGGACTCTTGTGCACCCGCCCACACATCCGCTGCCGCGCCGGCCTGCGCAGCTGCCGGAGCACGGTGGGGGATCTGCACACCGGTGAACTTCAAGTCGGCCGCAACCGTCTCGGCAGCAATGCGATGGTTCTTATACACCCGGCCTTCCTTTCCCGAAGACGTCGTGGTCGAATAGTCACCCGAAACCACGACCCGAGATCCGCGCCTGAGGGACTCCAACACGTGTTACTGGAGGTGCTCCTCGAAGACGGCGACATCGTAAGCCGTGAGATCGGACTCCCACTCCCGTTGGTTGCCTTCACCAACATATCGGCCGTTGTCTTCCAGTACCCGCATTGTGACGAACGCTTCACCCTTCCGAGACGTGACCTGTTCGGGGTCGGATGCGAGGTTGCCGATCGCGGTATGTGTGATGCAGGGCTCAGCCATGATGTTCTCCTAATTGGTTAGTGGCTACTTCTGGTAGTTCTTCGCTCCACGCAGCCGTCGCCGGGCTGACACACGCCGCCAATGCTTCTTCGAAATCCGTCTCGCTGAAATTCCACCTCGGCTCCGGCGGGTCCACATGGCGATCGTTGAGTGTGCAGTTCTCCGTTTTGCCTCGCAACCGGTCACGCATCAACCCAAGGTGTTGGTGCCAACCCTGCATAGCCACGGTTGACGGTGCCAGCGGTAGACATCCCCTCGGAGCGAATCGCCGCACGTCTGTGGAGACACCATTTGTCCGGAGCGGCGCTCGGACGACGACTCGGTATTGACCCCTCGTCCATGAACCTCACGATGCATGGCAAGAGGCGTTGGTACTTCGACGAGGTTGTCACCGTGGCAGAGATTCTTAATACATCGGTTGCCTACCTCATCGGTGAAGTCGACGACGACAAGCCCCTCAAAACGAGGAAAACCGCCGCAGACGAATCTGCGACGGCTTCCGGTGTAGCTCGGGAGGGGCTCGATCCCTCGACCTCACGATTATGAGTCGTGCGCTCTAACCAACTGAGCTACCGAGCCAACGAACACACAACACACGTGTTGCGTGGGCGAGCCCCGGATCAGGATCGAACTGACGACCTCTTCCTTACCAAGGAAGTGCTCTACCACTGAGCTACCGGGGCACACGAGAAAATGCCTCCTAAAAAGGCACCAGGAAAGAATAGCATCCCGAGCGGTTCCCAGTGACGACGCCCACATCGACTGCCGATAGCATGGGAGACGCTAATACCCCGTCAATGATGAAGGACCCATGACCGCAGTACACGAATGGTGGCGCGATGCCGTCATCTACCAAATCTACCCACGCTCATTCGCAGACGGAAACGGCGACGGAATCGGCGACTTCTCGGGCATCATCCACCGGCTCCCCGCCCTGCGAGAGCTTGGCGTCGACGCCATCTGGTTCTCGCCCTTTTATGTGTCACCTCAAAACGACGCAGGCTACGACGTCGCCGATTATTGCGACATCGACCCCCTCTTCGGCACACTCGACGACTTCGACGCCATGATGGCGGAAGCAAACAGGCTCGGGCTGCGCGTCATCGTCGACGTCGTGCCCAACCATACGTCAAGCGAGCACGTCTGGTTCAGGGCCGCACTCGCGGCAGCGCCCGGAAGCGCCGAACGTGAAAGATACATTTTCCGGAACGGGAAAGGCGAAAACGGCGAGCTGCCACCAAACAACTGGAAATCCATGTTCGGTGGCCCCGCATGGACGCGCACAATCAATGATGACGGTACATCCGGGCAATGGTACCTGCACCTCTTCGACACAAGCCAGCCCGATCTCAACTGGGAGAACAACGACGTACTCGAATACTTCGACGACGTATTCCGTTTTTGGATGAAACGCGGCGTCTCCGGATTCCGCATCGATGTCGCCCATGCACTTCGCAAACAGGCAGGGCTGCCCGACTGGGGAGACGACGGCGAGATCAAGAACATTGGGCCTGGTGGCACTGTCGCCCCTGCGTGGGAACAGCCCGAAACACACGACATTTTCCGGCGCTGGCTGCGTGTGCTTCGTGAACACAGCGACGAAACCATGCTGTGCGCCGAGGCCTGGGTCAACCCGCCAAGCGAGTTGGCTAAATGGGTTCGGCCAGACGAGATGCAGCAAGCGTTCAACTTCGTCTATTGCTACGCCGAGTGGGCACCAGCGCCGCAACGCACCGTCATCGACCAATCTCTTGACGCATTTGGCGCAGTTGGGGCAGCATCCACCTGGGTGCTCTCCAATCACGACATAATACGAGCAGCAAGCCGACTCTCGTTGCCCTACCCCGAAGGCGGAGCCTACGACCTGATCCCCGGGCTAGTCTTCGACGAAGCTTTAGGGCGCAGGCGCGCACGCGCCGCAGCGATGGTGATGCTCTCGTTGCCTGGCGCCGCCTACATCTATCAGGGCGAAGAACTCGGGCTGCCCGAAGTAATCGACATCAACCCGCTCGAACGCCAAGACCCCACTTTCGCACGCACCAATGGCGAGCGCCTGGGCCGCGACGGATGCCGGGTACAGATCCCCTGGGAACAAGACAAACCTGCGTATGGGTTCAGCGAAACGGGAAAAAGCTGGATCACGCAACCGGCCATTTTCGGTAAGCTCGCCCGCGACGCCCAGCAAGGGGACGCCACATCCTTCCTTGAGCACTACCGCCACCTGTTATCCGTCCGCCGGCAGCACGGACTCGGCGCAGGCTCCCTCACCTGGAATGCCACCGCACGCGACGACGTGCTCAGCTACACAGTCAACGATGTGACCGTGATAGTGAACTTCGGCACAGAACCGTACGCCATCCCAGCCGGTGAGATCATTGCCGCGAGCGCGTCAGGCATCTCTTCCCAGCTCGGTACTGATCAGGCGGTGTGGATTGTGGCATAAGCTCCGGACGGCGGCCGGATTGGTCGGGTTGTGCACTGTCGTCAGTCTCGCGCTGAGCCAAGCCCCCGCGTGGGCCGAGGGCACCGTTGTCAGTGTTACGCCGGCCATCGGCGATACGCTGACCATGCAACCCGGCACGGTCGCACTCACATTCGATACTGCGGTCGGGATCATTGATGCGACCACCACCCTTTCGGTGATCGGTCCCGACTACAAACATTACGAAACCTCGTGCCCCACATCGATAGGTACCGCACTGTCGACAACAGTGCTGCTTGGCGCCAAGGGCACATACACCGTGCAGTGGCTGATCGCCGCAGACAACACCCGAGCCCAAGCGCTCGAAGGCAGCTACTCGTTCCAATGGACGCCAGCCGCTACGACGCTGATCGGCGAAGGTACCTCCACCGGTCCGTTCTGCGGGATCGTTTCAGCAAACTCGGCTGCAGAGAATTCGTCAACCGCGCCCTCCACGAACTCGGCGGTGCTCGCCACGGGGATCGCTGGTTCGCAAGGCAGTCAAGAAACACAGCCAGCAACGAGTGGAACAGAAAAATCGGCGTCCGCATCCACCCCATGGACCGCCTATGGCATCGGTGCGGCTATCGTGGCCGGGATGCTCGCGGCAGCAATCATATTATTGGTGCGGAAGCGCTCCAGGCGCCGCCACTCTGTGGAGTGAATGACAGCGAAACCGTCGAGGCGCCAGAAACCTGGAAGTCTAGGCAACTCCCGGAATCCTGGATCAGCGCCAGCCCAAGCAGCCGTGCATCCTCCACCGGCAAAGCCAGGGGTCATGCGACATTCGGCCTTACGCTTACGCAGCGCGCTCAACCTCAGTATCGAAACTACCCGTGAACGGTGACATCGATCGGCGCGAAGTAGGTCGCTTGAACCCAGGGAAAGACGAATGTCACGACAGCCCACAGGATGGCCGCGATAACGAGAAGGTAAAGGAACAATTTGAGCCACCATGGCCCAGGCAGAATGCGCCACAAAAATCCGTACACCTCTAACTGCCTCCCAACTTCTTAACGATGTCAGGTGCGCCCGCACTCCGCGGAGTGAACGACTCGAGCACCGAAAACGCCATGATGCGTTCCTGGTTCGAAATCGGCAACGGGTTGCAACTCTGCAATGTCAGCACCCGGCTTGTCGCCGCCTTGTCGTCGACCAAAGGCACCGGGTTGAGCACGTTGGTGTCAGTATCCACAATGTATTGCGTGTTCCGATACGCGTAGGTGTACCAGCCGTCCTTGGTCTCAAGCACGATTTTGTCGCCCAAACGGAACTTCTCGATGTCGTAAAAAGAGCTGCCCATGCCCGCACGATGGGAGGCAAGGGTGGTGTTGCCAACAGCTCCCGGCATAGTCGACTGCGTATACGTGCCAATGCCGATGCGATTCAGAACCTGCGTCATGTCGGTACCCCACGCAATCGGCCGACGCCAATCCTTACCGAAGCGCGGCACATACAGCACACCCCACACGTCAGCGGTCGCCGACGGAGTTGCAGCGACAGGGGCATCATCGGGCTCGACCGTTGGATCCTCAGCAGCCGGAACGTTTGACGATGGCTCCGAACTTTGCCAGTCCTGAAGATACTCATCTGCAATAGATGTTTGATCGCGGGCAACCGATGGATCAAACATCCAGACCTGCCATCCCACGAACGCGAGCACGAGCACACCAAGAGTCAGCAGGAGCTCGCCAAGAACCAACACAATGTTCGATAGGACCCCGCGGCGCCGTGGAGGTGGGGCTGCGGGCCGGCTGCGACGCACCGTCGCCCGATGCTGGGCGGTGGTCACCTTGCCACCTGCCCCACCAGGCACGCACCATTGACTGGGCTTGCCACCTCGCTCACGAACTTCTTTGTCACGAATTGGCCAATGAAGCACGTCTTCGAATCGTAAGAATAGGCGACCGAGATCGTGTCGACGACAAGGTTGGTTGGGGTGCGGTCAGCGTTAATGGTGAGCTTGTCGGCACCGAACCCGCCCTGCTTCTCGAGCGCACTGAGAATAGTTTCGGATACCGGAACATCGCTGGAAACGAGGCCATTCAACGCTGCATTGAACTTGGCGAACTCGATATCACGCTCCGAGCTACCCGGCGATGCAGACACCACTACCGACTCACTTGCAGTGATCGAAGCGTCAGAATCGTCGCTGACTGTGCAACCCGCGCACAACAGAATCGCCCCCACCGCGATCAAAGCTCGCCACGACGCCACACAATCCTCCCTCGTCCCTGACGCAACGCAACACGACGCAACGCCACAACGATCATAGGCGGAGTGGCACCCCAGCGCCTGTACTGAAGTGAAATCCGAGCACGATCGTTGGTGGTCAGTTGGCGTACCGACCAGCTACGAGCTAGTGGCGGGCTGGAACGACCACCCTTCTTTCAACCCCGTAGCGACTAACTCCACGACCTCTTTCAGCCCCACCGGGACGAACTCCACACCTTTTCCCGCTCAGCCGGGTCGCTCTGAGCGCTTTCCCTGCAGACGGCCCCACTCGAAGCCCGAGTCTCTCGAAACCCGCCGTGGTCGAGGCCTGAACTACCGGGCAACGAGGTAACTGCCCGCCGACCGTGAAGGTTTCGAGTGGGGGCGTCTGCATCTCGGGGCGAGCTAGTCAGGCGGACGCATCGGCATTTCACAAGACAGGCGAACAGGCGAACAGACAGACAAATACAGGCCCCAATGCATCACATGTCATACGATTCGGCCCGACCGGGCGCGCCGAGAGGGCCATGCGAATCTCCCCCACACGAACTGCAAAAAGAGTTGAACCCCCTCGAAGGGGGGTTCAACTCTTTTTGTGGCAGGTGAGGGATTCGAACCCCCGAAGGCTTCGCCGGCTGATTTACAGTCAGATCCCTTTGGCCGCTTGGGTAACCTGCCCAACGCCGCCGGCCACATGTAATCACCTGACCGGAGACGCCACACAAATATACTAGGGATAGCTCTCACACGCGAATTCCCGCAGCCCCCTGTACGCCGTACAGGAATAGTTGCAACAATGAGTGGCATGTTCTGGCGCCACCCCCTTCTCACCGTGCTGACGATCGCATATCTCGTGTTCGTACTGTGGATCACCCTGGGTACCTCGCCGTATGGCAGTGACACCGCATCCCTGCTCGATCGCGCGCTCATCTGGTTCGCGAACCACAACGCGACATCCTGGATCACCTTCAGCGTGATAGAGCGACTTGCGAATGTTGCGCTCTTTGTTCCAGTAGGCGCGCTCTTTCTGCTGCTTTTCGGACACCGATTCTGGTATCTTGCGATCCTCTTCAGCATTGGCCTCAGCGTGGCAATCGAAACCATTCAAGGGCTTTGGCTTGCCACGCGCGTGGCAGACCCCATCGATGTCGTCACCAATGGCACCGGGTCAGTAATCGGAGTGGCCCTCGCCGCGATGCTGACTTGGCGCACCGAACGCCAGCATCGGTTGATCCGGGAACAAGAAAAGGAACTCGCCGCCGCGCGCGACGAAATTGCACGCCTGTCTTCCCCGGCACACAGCCGCAGAGCCTCACGGCCTCAGTAGACTGACACGCATGGCAGATTCATCGTTCGACGTAGTCAGCAAGGTCGACAAACAAGAAGCAGACAACGCTCTCAACCAAGCGCACAAAGAAGTCGAGCAACGCTACGACTTCAAAGGCACTGGTGCATCGATCGCATGGTCAGGCGAAAAAATACTCATTACTGCAAACAGTCAAGAGCGCGCCCTCGCTGTGCTCGATGTTTTCCAGAGCAAGCTCATCAAACGCGGCATCTCACTCAAAAGCCTCGATTCGGGAGAACCGTTTGCCAGCGGAAAAGAATTTCGCATCGAGTCCAGCCTCAAACAAGGCATCGAACAGGACGCGGCTAAGAAGATCACCAAACTGATTCGCGACGAAGGGCCCAAAGCCGTAAAGGCAACTATCCAAGGCGATGAACTCCGAGTTTCATCAAAAAGCCGAGATGACCTTCAAACCGTCATCGCGTTGCTCAAAGGGGCCGACTTGGACGTCGACATCCAGTTCGTCAACTATCGCTAACCACTAGTCAGCGGCCAGCTGCGATCCGGCCTCGCTCGATCGCAGCCAACGCCTCAGGATCACCCGGCTGAACCGCGGACGGACGGCCGTCGAACGTGCGCAACGAGGCAAATACTGGTAGCCCGTCGCGACCAACGGCAAGCGGAGTAACGCCATCTTCAGCGAATGGCCACGGAGTCAGCTCCGTCTGTGCGGGCCGCGATGCGGGCACGCCCTGGGCGCCTGAAATTACCTGGGCATGCGGAGTTCCATACGACGCACCGGATGGCACGTGGCCCATGCCGTAGTGACTTACTTGGGGCGCCGCGCTGGCAGGGGGCACAACATGCTCGCGCGTGTCACGACGATAGAACCACAATAGCAACGCATAGATCGCAACCAAGGCGATCGCCAATATCCACACCGCGGCAACGACACGCCAATACAGCTCAGTGACGTCGACACCGAACGAACGCTCAGCAAGAACCGGCACAAATGACAAGACAGCGAGCACACAGAACAACAAAGCGGTTGCGGTCGACAGCCCTCGTAGAATCGTCACGCCACGGGACAACCGTGTTCCCGCCCACGCAATCAGTACAGGGATGAACACAACGATCCAAATAGGAACGAGGATGAAAAAAGCCATCCAGGAGTTCGAGACCGACGAATAGGAATCGTAATAGTCATATTCAAGACTGGTGTTCGGGGCCATGTAACGGATCCAGATCAGAACCATGCCGAAGGCCATCACAAAGACATCGGCCACAACTGCAAGAGGCAACGGGAAGGTGCCCGACCTGCTTGAGATTGCGAGCGCACCGATCAGCGTTCCCACAAAAACTGCGAAATACACGATCGTGGTGACGATCTCACCACCAAATGTGTCCATGTTTCCCGTGAACAAAGCAACAATGACAAGCAGTGAGATGATCGCGAGCGCCGCAATGGAAATAGAGAGAGACAACGGGATGCGGCGATGCGTAGGTTGCTGCGAACCGGTTGGCTGAGTAGACATTTGCGGGACTTCCCCTCAATCGTAAAACCTTTGCTCGTATCCTACCTGCACCGCATCTCGGCCTGTAGCGGCGCCAAATACCTGCTGAACCAGCGACCGCCGCCAGTAGACTTGCCACACAGCACATCGAACGCCACAGAGGACACCATGACCGACCCCAACGCACCTCAGCAAGCTCCCGGACCAAACCAGCCGCCGCGTTATGGTCAGCCGCAATATCCCCAGAATGGGTACCAGGGTGGATATCCGCAAGGTGGATATCCGCAAGCAGGCTACCAACAACCTGGCTATCCCCAGCCGCAACCCCAGCAAGTGGTCTATGTTACGCCTCAGCCCACCAACACAATAGCCATACTCGCCCTCATATTCGCACTATTGCTCGGCCCGATCGGCGTGATCTTCGGGCACATCGCCCTCAGCCAGATCAAGCGCACAGGCGAGCAGGGTCGCGGCCTTGCCATCGCCGGGCTGGTAATCGGATACGTCGCGTTGGCTTTCCTCGTGATCTACATCGTCTTTCTGGTGGTCGTGTTCGCCTCGATCGGAACACTCGCCACCACGATGAGCTAATAATCAGGACGCGCCAACAGGCAGAGCAGAGCACTGTAGGCAGACAAAGCAGACAATGCGCTCGGCGCGGACTTACTCGCCCAGGGACTTCTCGATCATGGTCTCACGGTCGACAACTTTGATGCGCTCTCGACCACGCTGGGCGCCCTGCTCACGCTCGTGTGCATCCAGCCGATGCCAGCCGCTCAGATCGGTGTAGGCGACACCACGCTCGCTGAGCAGTTCGACGACCGACTCAGCCGACGGTTCTGTCGGCTGCCACAGCGACGGGCGGTCCTCGAGCAAGTTCTGCACGGTCTCAAGCGCATCGGATTTGGTCGAACCGATGAGGCCGACCGGGCCACGCTTGATCCACCCCGTCGCATATATTCCGGGAACCGGCTCGCCGCCGGCCCCAGAAAGAACCCGGCCGCCAGCGTGCGGAAACACGCCCTTCGTCTCATCAAACGGCACATCGGCGAGCGGCGAGCCGAAATATCCGACAGCGCGATAAACCTGGCCAACCGCAATGTCGCTGTAGACGCCAGTGCCCCGAACACTTCCGTCGCCTACCGGCTCGGTGCGTTCGACGCGCAGGCCCGTGACCCCCGTTTGCTCGTCGCCAAGCACAGCAACGGGCTGAGCATAAAAGTGCAAGTGGATGCGATGGCTTGCGTTCCCGGGCTCCCGATCGAGCCACGACTGGTAGGTGCGCATGAGCACCTTTTTCTGGTTGTTGCTCTGAATTTCGGCAAGGGACTGCTCGTCATAGTCGAAGTCACGCGGGTCGAGAACCATGTCGACGCCAGGGACTTCGCCTAGCTCGCGCAACTCGAGCGGCGTGAACTTCGATTGGGCGGGACCGCGGCGACCAATCACGTGCACGTCAGTGACGGCCGAGGCTTTCAGACCTTCGTACACGTTGTCGGGGATGTCGGTCGGAAGCATGTCGTCGGCGAACTTTGCCAGCACACGCGTCACATCCAAAGCCACATTGCCGTTGCCGATGACCGCAACAGAGGCCGATGTGAGAGGCCAGGTGCGTGGAACGTCAGGGTGACCGTCATACCAGTTGACGAAGTCGGCCGCGCCGAACGAACCAGGCAAGTCGATGCCGGGGATAGCCAGATCCGCATCCTGGATCGCACCGGTTGCGAAAATGACCGCGTGGTAATGGCGTTTCAGGTCGGCCATCGTGATGTCCGTGCCGTAATTGACGTTGCCAAAGATGCGAATGTCGCCGCGATCAAGCACGTCGCGCAAGGCGTCGATGATGCCACGAATGCGGGGATGGTCGGGTGCCACGCCGTAGCGCACAAGGCCGTACGGGGCCGGCAGACGCTCAAACAGGTCGATCGAAACGGTCAGATCTTCGGGTGCATGTTTGAGAAGGAGATCAGCCGCATATACGCCTGCGGGGCCGGCACCGACAACGGCAACTCGGAGCGTCGAAGACACCACACTTGGACTCGTGCGTTCATCAACCATGACCGCTCACCTTCCTCAAGGACATCACCCACCGGTGACCAGAAGTGGGACGACCCGCAACGTTCTGTGCGCCAAGCACCCCGCAATATTCCGGAGGCGCTGCCGAGACCCAAATTCCAATCCTATACCGGGCACTTTGATGTGCGAAGTGGTTGTGAGATGCGAGTGGATGCGCATCCAGGCCTTCGGGTGAGGCGCTTCGCATCGCATCGGTGCTGTAAAACGCACAACCGCCCGCCAACGCAGCACTCGGATAGCCGCAGAGCCCAGCGAGATATCCCGCCCGCGTAGCGTGGGCCGTAGCCCCCGAACTGAAAACCGCAAGAAACCAAAGCAGACAGCTAGTTCGAGCGCTCCACCAGGTAGTCGGCGAAACGTTCCAGAGCACTACGCACTGGCCCTATCGGCAGCGAAGAAAGCGCCGCCTTTGCCTGACGAGACAACTCGAACGCCCTATCGAGGGTCTCTGCAGTGACCTCGTGCTCGGCCAAACGGGCCAAGGCGCGCGGAGCGGTTGCCTCAGATGTCAGATCAGCTTCGATAGCGGCAACGACCGCTGCATCTGCCGCAGACGACAACGCGCGCTGACGCAACAACAGCATCGGCAACGTCGGCACTCCCTCACGCAGGTCGGTGCCCGGCTGTTTGCCAAGCTCCTGCTCGGTCGACCGCAAATCGATCACGTCATCCACCAACTGAAATGCCACCCCGACATGCTCGCCGTATTCGCGCAAACCGTCCGCGAACTCGGCTGGTCCGTTGCCAAGCACAAGCCCGAACTCAGCGGCGCAGGCGATCAGCGAGCCCGTTTTGTCGGCAAGCACTCGCAAGTAGTGGGCGATCGGGTCGTCACCCTCACGCGGCCCAAGGGTCTCGTTCAACTGACCGGTAACCAGGCGCGAGAAAGTCCTCGCATGCAACAGCATCAGTTCGGGGCGCATATTCGCGATCAGCATGTATGCGCGGGCCGACAACATGTCTCCGGCCAGAATGGCGACATTGTTTCCCCACAGCCGATTTGCGCTCGGCACCCCACGAC
Organism: Actinomycetales bacterium; assembly: GCA_015654475.1. GTDB lineage: Bacteria > Actinomycetota > Actinomycetes > Actinomycetales > Microbacteriaceae > UBA3913. The sequence goes on along the minus strand of JAATGV010000029.1, from coordinate 13,411 downwards.
GCAACGACGCCTCGTCCATCACATCGTCGTGATAAAGGGTTGCCACATGAGTCAACTCAAGAGCGGCGGCACCAGCGACAACGTCGTCGGTGACTCCGTCTCCAAGCAAGCCCGTCAGGGCCGTGAGCACCGGGCGAATGCGCTTACCCCCTGCACCGACCAGGTATTGAATCACTTCGCGGTCAACGACCTCTGCCGCAGCCGCCTCAATGCGCAACCGTTCCTCCACTGCCGACAAGCCCTTCTCGACCTCGGCAAGCAGATCTCGCTCACCCGCGCTCAAGAACAGCCGACGAAGCACTGAAGACGATCCACTCGAACTCGCCACGGCGTTGCGCGCACCAAACACGCGAGCCTTATTCATCGACCGCGACCCCCATAAAAAGTCCACTCGAACAACACAGCACGTCCACCGAACACGGGCAACATCACTCGGCCAACTTGAACGCTCGGTGAAGCGCCACAATGCCAAACGACAGGTCGCGATACTCGACCAGCCGCCATCCAGCCGACTGCATGAGAGTGGCCAACTCGCGCTGGGTATGCCAATCGAGGATGCTGTCAATCAGATAGTGGTAGGCCTCAGGATCCGAGCTGAACAACCGTGAAATGCGGGGAAGCACCTGACGCAAATACAGCGCATACGCCGAATGAACCGGTGTGATAGGCGGATGCGAAAACTCGCAAATCACAATACGGCCGCCCGGCTTGGTCACCCGATACAGCTCGGCGAGCGCCACCTCTGGTTTCTCAACGTTGCGCAAACCGAACGAGATCGTGACCGCGTCGAAAGTGTTCTCCACGAACGGCAGATCCATCGCATCGGCCTGAACGAACTGCAGTTCAGGGTGGCGCGCACGGCCCGTCTCGATCATGCCCTCAGAGAAATCGGCAGAGACGACCTCTGCGCCGGCCTTCGCAAGCGGCAAGCTCGACGTGCCGGTGCCTGCAGCGAGATCGAGGATGATCTGGCCCTTTGCGGGCCCAACAGCGCGCGTCACAGCACGCCGCCACCTCGCATCCTGGCCTGCCGACATCAAAGAGTTCGTTCGGTCGTATTTCGCAGCGACCTCGTCAAACATCGCGGCGACCTCACCAGGTTCTTTCGTTAAACTCGCCTTACGCACAGTATGAGTCTACGCAACGCCTGTGGCATTCACACGGGTTAGCGTAAAGTGAACCGATGCACGTCAAGGGAAATACACGGTGACTACAAAAGAACTCCCCCACCTCGTCGCAGTGACCGAGCAGATAGACGACTTCACCAACCCCATCGGGTACCTGACTCGCTCCCACCCGACATTGTGGTGGCGTCGCGGTGAAGGCATGATCGGTATCGGCGAAGCACTGCGAATCACTTATAGCGGCGCGCAGCGCATCACCGACGCGGCACGCGACTGGCGCACACTCCTCGTCAACGCAGCCATCGTGGATCCCCTTCGCAAACCAGGCACAGGGCTCGTCGCATTCGGCACGTTCGCCTTTTCTCCCCTATCCGCAAAAGACAGCGTTCTGGTTGTGCCCCGCACCATCATCGGCCGGCATGGCGGAACCAGTTGGATCACCCACGTACGGCTCTCGAACGAACCAGACGCAGCCGCGAATCGGCCGCAGAAATCCGAACAGCTCGGGTCTGAAGTGCGCATCCACTTCAGCCCAGGCGCGATGACTCCCGACAAGTATGAGGAGACCGTAGCCACGGCGCTCAAGCTGATCGACAGTTCAAGTCGACTGAGCAAACTCGTCCTCGCCCGCGACGTGCACGCCCACTTCCCAAGCGATGCCGACTTGCGTCCTGTCATCCAATCGCTCGCCCTCAGCTACCCCGAGTGCTGGACATTCAGCCTCGACGGCCTCATCGGTGCAAGCCCCGAAACGCTTGTCGCGGTCAGCGGCGGCGTTGCAGCCAGCCGCGTTCTTGCCGGAAGCACCGCTCGCGGCCAAGACAAAGACGGCGACGAGAATGCCGCCATCATGCTCGCATCCTCACACAAAGAACTCGACGAACACGAGCTCGCCGTACAAACTGTTGCGGAGGCGTTCCGCAGCTTTGCAACAGATGTCACCGCAAGCGACTTCCCCTTTGCCCTCAAGCTGCCCAACCTGTGGCACCTCGCAAGCGAGGTGGGCGGCCGACTGCGCGAAGACATAACTCCTCTCGACGCCGTCGCAGCTTTGCACCCGACGGGTGCCGTCGCCGGGTCGCCACGACAAGATGCAGCGGAAACCATCGAGCAGTTGGAGCCCTTCGATCGTGGACGATACTCCGGGCCGGTTGGATGGGTCGGGTCAACGGGCGACGCCGAATGGGCAGTCGCGATCCGGAGTGCTCAAGTCGAGCCGAACGGCGACGTCACAGCGTGGGCCGGATGCGGCATTGTTCCCGAGTCCCTGCCAGGGCACGAACTGGCTGAGACCAAACTGAAGTTGCGCCCCATCCTGGACGCTTTCGGATAAACCGGCCCGCGTATTGCCTAGTCGACCGGCACTTCGATGATGCCAGGCCCGAACTCGGCAAGGATACGCGGCAACTCGGCGACATCATCCACCCGTACAAAAGGCCAACCGTAGGCCTGCGCCACGGCAGGCAGGTGCACCGAGTGGGGGGTCTCGACAACCCGGCGGAAGAGGTCCGGGTCAGAACCGGCCACTTCAAGGCCACGAAAGATTGTGCCACCCCTATCGTTGACCACGACAAACTGAATTGACGGCAGCGCCTCGACCTCCGGCACGGCAAGACCTCCGACGTCATGCAAGAAGGCCAAGTCGCCCACGAGCGCCCGAGTCAACCCAGGCTGCGTGAGAGCGACACCGATAGCCGTGGATACCGTGCCATCGATCCCGGCAAGCCCCCGGTTTGCAAACACTCGCACCGAGCGCGGCGGTACCCACTCGTCGGCAACACGAACCATTGCCGATGCCGCGAAATAGAGGGCATCGCCCGCGCTGGAGGCATGCCAGAGAGCGCGAGCGACAGCAACACGCGTCTCATCCTCGACCACACCAACACCGTCAAGCGGTTCGGCCAACCACGCATCCAGCCACGCGAGGGGCGCAACACCGTCAAATTCCACGCTGTCTGCGGCGACAGCATCGGGGCGAGGAAGGAATGGTTCAGGCCTGCCACGGTCGGCGACGACGATCTCCACTTCGGGACGGGAAAGCAGCGCCGAAACTTCGCGAGACAACGTTGGCCGACCGACCACCACGGCCCGGGTGACCGTCAGCCCAAGAGCCCCGGCCAACGCGGAACGATAGTGCGGCACGACCGTGCGACCCACACGCGCACCGCTGACCACCTCAGCAATCAAAGGCAATCCGGCCTCCTCGGCCAGAACCGCTGCACCTTCACCCGCGCCGCTACCCGCGATCACGATCGTGCCCGCCTGAGCGGAAAGAGTCACGATTCCGTGCGACAAGCCTGACGACCCATCGGGCCGGCCCGCGGCTTCCACATCCTGCGCGGCGGCAGGACCCTGCATTCCGGCTTCGCGCACCTGAGCAGCAGCAAGGGAAGCAGCAGAATCCGGCAAACTCGTCGAGGTGATTTGGGGAGGGCGGAGCGCAGGATGCGGCCCCGACAGCGGCTCCCGATACGCCAGGTTGACGTGCACTGGTCCGGGAACGTGCGAACAAGCCGCAGCCAACGCCAATCGGGCGACCTCCGCGGCGCGCTCGGCGTCATCATCCACCGACTCCACCGACGGCGCGTCAGTGGAGAAGGTCGTGCGAACGGCGAAACCGAAAATGCCGGGCTGTCGTGTGGTCTGATTCGCTCCAACGCCGATCAGTTCGGCAGGGCGATCAGCCGTGACAACCAGCAGAGGCACGCCATCATGATGTGCCTCAAGAACTGCCGGCCACAGATTCGCCACTGCAGACCCAGAAGTAGTGAACACCGCGACAGGACGCCCCGATCCACGGGCCAATCCCAAAGCCAAAAACCCCGCAGAACGCTCATCGAACCGCACGTGCAAGCGAAGCAAGGCGGCACGCTCTGCCTCAGCAAGCACCAGCGCGAGCGCCTGCGATCGAGAGCCGGGGCTCACGACCGCATCGCGAAGTCCTGAATTGAGCAACTGTTGTACGAAAGCAGCCGCATGGATGCTGGCTGGGGCGCCGCCGAAAGTCACTCCTACGCATCCCCACGGCCCGGCCCCCGGCCGTCGGAGCCGTCGCTAGGCAGATCTTCGTCATCGAGACGCCGCAACTCTTCTTCGAGCCGAAGCACCCGCGCCTCAGAGTCGAGGCCGCGCAAGAACCGTGGGTCGTCGTCGGGCGACGACGGTGCCGGGCGAGACACGGCGACTCCGGAGCGACCAGACCTAGCCCGCCCGATCACAAACCACAAAATCGGGCCGACAACAGGAAAAATGATCACAATGACGATCCACAAGGGCTTCGGAAGAGTCCTCACCTCTCTGCCCGGCGCCAACGCACAGTCGACAAGAGCCACCACGGTGAGAATCACCGTGACGAAGAGCACTATTAACACGACTCGGGTCATAACCACCACTGTAACCGTCTGAACTGAACCAGTCAGGCTAGCCTTGAAGAATGTTTACGCGCGCGTGGGTGTGGTACACCGTCATTCGCCTCGGTGTCATCATTGTCGTTTTCGGCGGGCTCGCGCTGTTGGGCGTACCCGCGCTGCTCGCTGCGACGATCGGCGTGCTCGTTGCGGCCCTCGTCTCGTTCGTTGGGCTTGGTCGATTGCGCGGCGGTTTTTCTGCAGAGCTTGCAGACGCGCGGGATCGACGCCGGGCCGACAAGCGCGATCGGGACGCCGTCGCCGAGGATGCCGCTGTAGACGCTGCGGCGAGCACAACCCCCTACATCAACCGAGCAGCGGACACATCGACACCGGCCGACTCAGCGGTCATACAAGGCCAGGATCCGGTTACCGAGGCGAATCGAGACGCTGACGTCGATCAGATTCACGGCAACGACAAAACCGAGACGCCCCATCCACTCGAAACTCCCGGGACATCCAACTAGCCCAGAGCATCCGTCTAACCCAGGGCACTCGCCCAACCTAACCCCAGGGCATCCACCCAGCTCGAATCACAGGTATGGCACAACACTGGCCGCAAAACCGAGCATGATCGCGTAGGCAAGCGAGCCGATGCTTGTAAGCTTCAAAGCGTTGATGTAGTCGCTTGGACCGCTCGGTCGGCACGCGAAAACAACCGCAAAAGCTGCCAGCGGAACCGAACCGAACGCAAGCAGCGCGGCCATGCCGAGCATCGGCACCAAGCCGACAAGAATTGCGTATGGAACAACAACCAGCACAACGAACGCCACCGTGGCCCAGCGGCGTCCAAGCATCACAGCGAGTGTCCGTTTACCAACCAACGCATCTTGCTCAATATCGCGAACATTGTTGATCATCAGCACAGCACTCGCAAACGCGCCCTGCGCAACAGCAACAATCACGGCAAGGAGAGTCACCCTTCCCGCCTGCAGATACATGGTGCCAAGCACAGAAACCAGCCCGAAAAACACAAACACCACAAGCTCGCCAAGCCCCCGATATCCATATGGTCTCGTGCCACCCGTGTAGTACCACGCAGCTGCGAGCGCCGCGGCGCCAACGAGCAGCAACCACCACTGGCTCGTCATGACCACAAGTGCCAAGCCCGTGAGCGCGGCGAGCCCGAAAAACACGAGCGCTACCCGAAGAACCATCCGCGCATCCACTCGCCCCGACGCAGTCAGACGAGGGGGCCCCACGCGCACATCGTCGGTGCCGCGCACGCCATCGGAATAGTCGTTGGCATAGTTCACTCCGATTTGCAGCAACAACGCGAGCGCAAGGCACAGTGCAGCGATATCGAGCCGAGCCGCCGTAACGTTCGCGGCCACACCGGTACCCGCGATCACGGGGGCCATAGAGAGCGGAAGAGTGCGGAGTCTGGCGCCCTCAACCCACAAAGCGGGAAGCGAAAGCGTGTGAGGGGCAGGGGGCGCAGGCGTGCCGCCAGGTTCCGCGCCGAACCCGGTGCCGGATCCGTCGCCAAACCCGCTATTTTTCTTCGAGGGGGTGTTCGCATCGGAGTCGTTGCGGCTACGGGATTTTCTGCTCACGTCTGGTTGTCCTTGCGGCTAGGGGAGGGTTCCATTCTCGCCGCTTTGTCTGCCAGCGTGCGGCGATCGGGTTTGCCTGTGGATGTCTGAGGGATTCCATCGGCAAGCCAGACGAGGTTGCGCGGTCGGGCGGCCGCACCAAGACTGGCGGCTAGGCGGTCTCGCACGATGGCCAGCGTCAGCGCCGTCGTGCTCTCCGGGCCCGCCCCACCCGCGTCGGTAGGCGCAGCGCCTTCGGCAAACACCACGAACGACTGCCCCCAGTGGGGGTCGGCCACGGGAACGGCGACCGCGTTCCGCAACTGCGGGATCCTGCGAATCTCGGCCTCCACCTCAGAAAGCGCCACCTTGATCCCGCCCGAGATAATCACGTCATCAGCGCGACCGATCACAGTGAGTCGACCAGACGCATCCACCGAACCGAGGTCACCAGACCACCACCAACGAGTGCCGTCGTCGTCGTGTGTGAACGCGGCCGCGGTGGTAGCCGCCGCGTCGAGATAGCCGTCAGCCAGGCTGGCCGAATGCAGCGCGATGCGGCCATCAGCGCCGATGCGCACGCGGGTATCGCCGATCGGGTAGCCATCGTAGACGCAGCCACCCGACGTCTCGCTCGATCCATACGTACGCACGAGGGTGAGGCCGTGGTGTTCGGCAGCAGAAACCAACCGGCTGTCAATACGTTGACCGCCGACAACGTAGGCGTCGACGCGTCGCAGGGTGACGGCGATAGAAGGATCGCGATCCGCAGCATCGAGCAGGTCATCGAGTTGGCTCGGCACGACGGACGCGTAACGACGACCGGCAGCGCTCATCCGTGAAATCGCCGCGATGATGCCGTCCGCGTTGTGCGGTGCCACAACCAGCCTGGTGTCGGCTTCGATAGAGCGGACAACCACCATCACTCCGGCGATGTAGTTGAGCGGAAGGGCCAGCAGCCATTGTCCTTCGCCGCCGAGTGCCGTGTGAGTGGCACGGGCGGAGGCCCGGATCGCATCTGCGCTGAGGGCAACGCGTTTGGGTGCGGCGGTGGATCCGGAGGTCTCGATGACAAGGGCGACATTGTCGTCGACATATCGGGGCAGGGGATGCTGAGAGGCCGGAGCATGTAGCGGCGCTGCAATCGGGTCTGCGGCGGGAAGCAGGGCGGGACCATCGCCACTCAATGCGCGCGCGAGGTCGGCACGAAACGCCGACGCGTCAACGTCGGCACGAACCAGGTCACGCATGTGTGCGCCAGACCGAGAGGGCAATCGTATACGATCTGCCTGGGGTTGTTGATGGGGCTCGATGCGCCATTCCCAGGCACCTAGATGCACTGCCAACACTCCAATACGCGACACACATATCGGCTAATACTCCCACGGGAACACCGACCAGTCCGGGTCGCGCTTGTCCAAGAACGAGTCGCGGCCTTCGACCGCCTCGTCAGTGCCATAGGCAAGGCGAGTGGCCTCTCCGGCAAACAGCTGCTGGCCGACGAGTCCATCGTCGACAGCGTTGAAAGCGAATTTGAGCATGCGAATCGCCGTCGGCGACTTGGTGAGAATAGTCTTGCCCCACTCGATGGCGCGCTGCTCCAACTCGGCGTGAGGCACGACCGCATTGACCGCACCCATCTCGTACGCGCGTTGCGCATCGTATTCGTCGGCGAGAAAAAACACTTCACGGGCAAACTTCTGCCCCACTTGACGGGCGAAATACGCTGAGCCATACCCGGCGTCGAATGAGCCGACGTTGGCATCCGTCTGTTTGAAGCGCGCATGTTCTTTGCTGGCGATACTGAGATCGCACACCACGTGCAGCGAATGACCGCCGCCTGCTGCCCACCCCGAAACGAGGGCGATAACCACCTTTGGCATGAACCTGATGAGCCGCTGCACTTCAAGGATATGGAGGCGGCCTACTGGCCGCATACCTGCCAGTTCGGTGCCATCGGGACCCGCGCCGTCGGACTGAGAGCCGCTGGGCTGAGTGCCATCCTCGTATTGATAACCGTCCTTGCCCCGCACCCGCTGGTCGCCACCAGACGAAAACGCCCAACCGCCATCCTTAGGGCTCGGCCCGTTTCCGGTGAACAATACAACGCCGATGCGCGGGTTCTGCCTCGCGTGGTCGAGCGCGCGGTAGAGCTCATCGACGGTGCGCGGGCGAAACGCGTTGCGCACTTCGGGGCGATCAATGGCCACACGCACGATGCCACCTTCGACATGCTGGTGGTAGGTGACGTCGGTGAAGTCGTCAAAACCGGGCACCACGACCCACTCGGCTGAATCGAAGATGTCTGACACGTTGGTATTCACATCACCAACCTTACAAACTTGACCTGATCGTGCAGGTGCTGCGTTCGTGCCAAACCCCGGCACAGCCGCCGCGAGCTGCTACTACCGCAGCGTGGGCCAGCTGTGCCGGGGTTTGGCACACCACGTCATCCTCGTTCCGGGTCAGAACCATACAGGTGCCTACGCCCCCTGATCAGGGGACGTAGCGTTGCCTCGATCTCATCCTGCCGGGAGAAGACCTGTCGGGCGCTAAACCGAAGTACCTGGTACCCAAGACTTTGCAGGAATGCCTCCCTAGTAACATCGCGTTCGAAGTCTTGGGGCGAGCCATGAAACTCCTGTCCAACGACCTCAACGATCAAGCGCATTCCCAGCAGAAAATCCACCCGAAAGCCACCCACCCGAACTTGAGTTCTGTAGGGGACTCGATGCCGCTGCAACCACAGCCGCATCAAAGTCTCAGCACCCGACTCAGAGCCGCCCCTCATGAGACTCAGCGCTCTCCGACCGCCCGCGCTGATATGGCTCTCTAGCGCAGAACGAACCTGGTCACGTGTCAGCACGCGTTGGCGGACAAGCGACTCCATCACCGCAACAGCATCGTCGACGCCCGCCGAACGCAATACATGGCCGATGGCGGACTGCCACGGTTCGTGCAGCATCAGGCCCGGAACAGGCGACCAATGTAACTTCACGGAGCGCGGAATCACCGCGGGCCGTTGATCTGTGCGTGGGATCGCAACGTGAACGAGGCGGTCACCGAATGGGCGAAAACCACCTAGCTGCGCGAACAGGGATACCCCGGTAAGCCGTCCTCCCAGATGAGCGGCCACGCGAGACTCGTTCTCGATGCCAGCGATCACAAAGTGTCCGCGTGTGGTGCGGAGGATCTGCCGACTGTCCACAAGGCGCGCAACGTCGCGCTTCGAAAAACCCACCCCGTAGAGCATCGAGGTCGTGACAATGCCGTCGGCGTCAGCGAACGCTTGGCGGAGGAGCCACTCCGACCCGCCGTCCCCCTGTGTGTACGCACTCATCTTGGGAGACTTTAGGGTGGCGCGCCCGAGACGAGAGTCCTTATCCACGGAATTGTGCATAGCTCGGCCGAATGTGAAGGGTGTGTAGGAGCAATCACGCCCCCGGGCCCGAACCCCGGCACAACTCACCCGAAGCGCAATAGTCGCATCCGAAGCCGGCCGTGCCGGGGTTTGGGCAGGTAACGTTGAGACGTGTCCGCACCCGCCCAGCTCCCGCCTCTCAACGAACTGCTCGCGTCGCTAAGAGTGCTCTCGTTGCCGATGCGAGTACGTTTTCGGGGCGTGACAGTACGAGAGATCGCGCTGCTCGAGGGGCCACGCGGGTGGACGGAGTTCTCGCCGTTTCTCGAATACGATGACGCAGAGGCCTCGGCATGGCTCGACGCGGCCATCGAGTTCGGTTGGGACGAGACCGCGACCACGCGCCGCACGCAAGTTCCTGTCAACGCAACCGTCCCTGCCATAGCAGCTGCCGACGTTGCGCCCCTCTTGTCGTCTTTCGGCAGCGAACGGCCCCACACTGTGAAGGTCAAAGTTGCCGAGCGGGGCCAAAGTCTCAAGGACGACCTCGACCGCCTTACAGCAGTTGCCGATTCGGCGCCAGAGGCCCGCATCCGAGTGGATGCCAATGGTGCGTGGTCGGTGGAGGAGGCCAAGCGCGCCATCGATGCCTTTGCCCCGTTCGAGTTGGAGTATTGCGAGCAGCCTGTGGCCTCTGTGCCGGAGTTGGCGATCATCCGCCAGTGGTCGCAGCGCTCGGGTGGCACGCTGATCGCTGCGGACGAGTCGGTGCGCCGATCTGACGATCCGCTCAAGGTCGCTCGGGAGGGCGCGGCGGACGTGCTTATCGTCAAAGCTCAACCCCTCGGCGGCGTAGCCAGGGCGTTGCGCGTGGTCGAGGAGGCAGGGCTGCCTGCCGTCGTGTCGAGCGCCCTGGATTCTGCGGTAGGCATCGGTATGGGGCTCGCGTTGGCCGCCGCCCTTCCAGAGTTACCGTACGCATGCGGGCTCGGCACGGGGGGCTTTTTCGTTGAGGATGTGACGCAACGATCGGCTGTGTCGCGCTGGCTCGTTAGCCCTGCGCGAGCGGTGGTGGATGCGAATGCGCTGGACCGCCTAAGCGCCTCGAAAGACCGGCTCGCCTGGTGGCGTGCCCGCATCGAACGCTGTTACGCATTGCTTGCAGTTCGTGCGTGACGGAGCGTTCCATCACATGCATCGGACGGTGGCCTACAGCCCCGAATATGCGTGCCAGCCTTTGAAGTAGATGTTCACGATAGTGAAGTTGAATACGATCGCGAGAAAGCCGGCGATGGCGAGCCAGGCCGCGCGATCTCCGCGCCACCCTCGGGTCGCGCGCGCATGCAGGTAGCCGGCGTAGATCGTCCAAATGATGAACGTCCACACCTCTTTGACATCCCAGCCCCAGTAGCGGCCCCATGCTTTCTGAGCCCAGAGCGCGCCGAAGATCAGGGTGAATGTCCAGAACACGAAGCCGATGATATTGACCCGATAGGACATCTGTTCGAGGTCGTCGACGTTCGGCAGCGATGCCAGGAACCGCGCGAGACGGCTCCTGCGCACTTCTTCGCCTTCGCCTGTACCAGCGTTGGCGTCTTCCCCGTGACTCTTAGCCTCAGAACCGGAACGGATGAGCGTCGCGGTGCTCACCCCGCCTTCGGCGAAGGCCGCGAATCCCGCGCCGCCGAGGCCAGGATCGGCAGGGTCGGAGGACACCTCTTCAGCATTCGCTGTCTCAGCGGCGGCCCGCTCAGCCTTATGCTCGTTGCGCGATTTCAGCAACTGCATTCCCGAGATTCCTGCCCCCAACGCGAAAAAGGCGGTGCCAAGCATCGCAACAACAACGTGGATGAGCAGCCAATATGAGTCGAGTGCAACCGCGAGTGTGGTGGTGGGCCGCCAGAAGAACACCGTCGCGACCGCAAGCGCAAGCACAACGAACCCGGTGACAAAGACACCAAGATACTTCAAGTTGACCCAAATAGTTGCCACGAGAAACACTGCAACGATCATCAGCGTTGCCGTGATGGTGAACTCGTACATCGTCGCCCACGGCACGACTCCGGCGGAGATTCCGCGCAGCAGCACCCCAACGGCATGCAGGATGAGGCCTAGCCACGCCAACGCGGTGGCGATGGTCCCGGAGCGAGTGGTCGCGGAGCTGCCAGAGCTCGCTCGCGCTGCCATAGCGAAAGCGAACGCAAGAAAAGCGCCGACGTAAATGCCAGCAGCAGACAGAATAGCGATATACGACCATTCATCGAGGAGTGTGTTCATCGTTCTCTCGTTCGCCGTTGTCCCGAATACGTTGCCGACGAGCACTGTCGCCGCAGGGTTTCACCCATCTTAGGCTGGTGGATCGGGATCGTCACCGCTGTTCTTGGCCGGCGTTGCCTGAATTGTCACCGCCGCCAGGAGTATTGGTGCCGCGCGCGTCTTCGTAACCAAGAGTTCGGGCGATCGCGGCAACCGCTATGTCGAGGGTTGGATCGTCACCGCGAGCGAGAGCAGCGACAGTCACCCGCGAGCCATCGCCAGAGGCTGTCGGCTCTACCGCAACCCAGACACGCCTGCGGGGCACAAACAGTGAGAGCAGCAAGCCGCCGACGGCAAGCAATGTGAAGGCGAGCACCCATCCTTGTGTCGGGTCGTTGCGCACTTCGATCGAGATGAAGCGCGGCACCGAGTCGAAGCTCACAGTGCCGAGGTTGTTTGGCAGGTCGACGGTCTGCCCTGGCACGAGTTCGAGCGCCTTGGCTCCGCTTGTGCCACCAGCAACTTGGCTGAGGTTGTCGGTGTTGAGCGTGTAGACCGACGTGGCCACCCCCGAGTCAAGCCCGAGGTCACCGGTGTAGACATTGAGGCTGAGCACCGGGTTTACTGGGCCAGGAAACACGGAGGTGAATGCGCCGGTGTCGAGGGCGACCTGAGTCGGGTACAAGAATCCGATCATGCCGATCTGGGTGTCGGTACCGGTGTCTGGAACTTTGATCACGCCAAGTGATGTCAGGTTGTCGTCTTGGGGCAGGAACGGCACGGCATCGGAGAATACGACGTCGCCGGCCGCATTCTTGACTGTCACTGTCGGCGCGTATCCGTTGCCCATCAAGTAGATGTCGGCACCATCAATGTTGATCGGTTCGTTGACTTTGATGACAGTGGACTTCGATTGGCCGTCTTGGGTGACCGTGACATTGGCCGTGTAGTCGAGCACGCGACCAACCGAGTTCTGATTCTCCAGCTCGTATTGCACATCGAACGAGTCGAGCGTGATGGCGAACGGGCTGAGGCTGGTGTCTGCATTGAAATAGGTGCCGGGGCTAAACGAGTCATACGCGGCAAGGGTGTTGGCAAACGTTTGACCGACGACCAACACTTTTTGGCCGAAATAGGTCACAGTGCCGCCGATGGCGACAGCGACCAATAGCCCGATGAGGGAAACGTGGAAGACAAGATTTCCGGTCTCGCGCGCATAACCGCGTTCGGCGCTGACCGTGAGGCGATTGCGGCTGTCGAAACGCTCAACGCGGTAGTGGCCGCGTTTCAACGTAGCCTGGGCCTCCGAGATGAGTGCATTTTGGCCGCGCTGGCTCACCCAACTCTGTGATGAGGGAAGGCGTTCGAGCCGAGAGGGCGTCCTGGGAGGCTTGCTGCGCAACGCTTTCAGATGCTGGCTCGTGCGCGGAACCACACAACCAATCAATGAAACGAACAACAGGATGTAGATCGCGCTGAACCATGCCGACGTGTACACGCTGAACAGCTGGAGGCGGTCGAGGACAGGGGCAAGCGTGGGGTTATCGGCGAAATATTGCACAACCCCGTTGGGGTCCGATGAGCGTTGCGGCACAAGCGAGCCAGGGATTGCGGCCAGCGCGAGCAGAAGCAGCAGCAGTAACGCTGTTGGCATCGAGGTCAGTCGCCGCCATGCGAACCGGACCCACCCGACGAGGTCGAGCTTAGGCTGATTGATGGAGCCGTTGG
>JAATGV010000016.1 GCA_015654475.1 Actinomycetales bacterium | reverse complement strand
GGCGGCTAGCCTGGCTGCATCACGCTCAAGAACGGGTCGGCTCGCTGCACGCGGGCGCTTGCGATCCATGCCGTGAGACATGCGACGAGCGTCGGGACCACGACAAGCACGGCGAGCAGTGCGGCCAGCGCACCGAGGAATGTTGCGCTCACGGTCACGGCGGGCAGGGCCCGGGCGCCGAGGAGCGCCCCGACGGCGGTGCCGATCACCGTACCCACGGCGGCACCGCGCAGCGCTCCGCCGCCCACATCGATCAGCAACAGCCTGCGAATGTCGGTGTTCTGCCAGCCGCGGATGCGCAGCAGCGCGAACTCGCCGCGCCGCACCGTCACGGCGGCACGCACCGCCGACGAGACGTTGACGATCAGCAAGACCAGAAAACCGACTCCGACGATCAGCAAGACTGCAGGGAAGTACGCAACTACTCCGGGGAGTTCGCCTAGGGTGTCGCGCACGGGGGCGGCGTCGAGGCCAAGACCCTGGATCGCGGCAGTGACCGCGGTGACGTCGTCCGCCGTCGCCGCAGTAACGAGAGCACCTGGCACTCCCGTGGTGGCCAGGTAGTCTGCAGGGGACAACCCATGCTTTGCGGCAAGCAGCTCGACGACCAAGTCGTCCGTGCCGAGTATCGTGGCCCGGCCTTCCCCCAGCCAGGCCGGATCGTAGGTCCCCACGACCTTCAGCGTGCGTTCGGCGAGCTCACCTCGCCCGGGGGCCGTCATCTGCGTGAATGCCACGGTGAGATCGGACCCTGGCGTCACCGAGAGCGCTTCACCCTCGATGGCGACTGGCACGATCACACCGATGGGATCCAGCCCTGCGCCAGGTGCGACAGTGATTCCCGGGGGCAGATTCGCAAGGTTGACAGGCCGCAGCGTCGACGCCCAGGTGCTCCCGTCCGCCGCATACACGCCGATCTCGGCATCGACGCTGACGCGTTCGACGTCCGGCAGCGCGCGCAGATCCGTGAGCATCTGGGCGGTGATCCCGCCGTCAGTGCTCTCACTCGTCTCCGGCATGACTTCGATCTGACTCAGCACGCCAGCGGAAGTCGTCTGCTCGTTCACCTGACCCAGTGCCGCCACCACCTGGTAGGAGATCGCAGCGAGGACGATCAGCGTCAGAGCTGTGATACGTGCAATGGGGCGACCTGAGGAGAATCGGCGCCGTGCGGAGAGGCGGGCCCACTCGCCAGGAGAGATGAAGGCTCGGGTCACAGTACTTCCTTCGGTGAGATCGGCAGACTGTCGGCGGAGCTGATGTCGACGACGCCGTCCGCGAATTCCCACACCGCAGCATCATGGCTCGCGATCACGACTGCGGCACCGCGCCGGGCGGCGACCCGCAAGGCCGCCAGGACCCGACTGGCGTTCGAGGCGTCCAAGCTTCCGGTCGGTTCGTCGGCCAAGAGCACCTGCGCGTCCATGGCCAGCGCTGCGGCGATCGCTACGCGTTGCCGTTGGCCGAGTGAGAGTGCACTGGGCGGGACATCCGCCAGGTCTGACACACCCAAGGCAGCGAGTTCGTCCAGTGCACGGTCCCGCAATGCTGGGCGAGGCACGCCGCGGCCGAGCGCCACGTTCTCCCAGACACTGAGATGTTCGAACAGGGCACAGTTTTGCAGGATGAGGGCCTTGCACGGCCTCTCGGGTGGCGAGGCTCCACGACCTGGCCCAGCGGTACCACCATCGGCGAAAGTCACGGTCCCGGAATCGGGCGTGAGCACACCGGCGATGCAGGCGAGGAGCGTAGACTTCCCGCTCCCCGACGATCCCTTGAGTGCAGTGATCGCACCGCCCTGCGCGACCAAGGAAAGATGTGCGATCCCGCGACGAGTACCCGGATAGGTGTAGCTGATATCACGCGCCAATAGCATGCAAGATTCCTTCACTTTCACGTGCTCGTCCAGTTGTTGATCTTCGCCTTGACGAGTTCAACCGAGAGAGGTCGCGCTTGAGCCAGGTAGTCGCTGCCTTCGGACTCACTCAACGACGTCCACAGGCTGCCGAAGCGCTCGTCGCAATACTCGGCGAAATCGGGATCGCTCGCACTCGGATCGCTGAGCATGTGCAGATATACGAATGCGAGTGCGCGCTGAGGATCCAGCTCATCGAGTGAAGCCGAGACACCGGCACGCAGTTCCTCCTCGGAATACATACCAGTGTCGGCACACATCTTGTCTGCGCTAGCGAGCACAGCCAGAGTCTGTGGCGCCTGGTCGAACCAGAGCTCGCGAGAAGAACGCTCACATGTGACGGGGATCTCCAGCCCGACCAGTAAGGCGGTCTCCACCATTCGAGCCGCGCCCTCATCTTGTGCGGGGGTGAAGTCAATGGTCCCTATCGATTGGGAAAGCGCGGCTGTCGCTTTCTGGATGAAGGCGTCACCACAGGCTATGTTCAGGGACTCGCATAAGTGCAACAGGTCAACACTGTCGGCGTCAGACTGCTCTGATCTAGTCGCGGACAGCACGCCGTCACGAATCCATTGAGGAAACGAGGTGACATCGTTGAGTCGGAGATACTGCACCAAGCCACGCGTTGCCGCGACCGATCCTTGACCAACGGGACGTCCCGGTTCGGTCGCAAAGGTACTAGTGAGCCTTACCAGCTGATCAAGGAGCGGCTGGTTGTCTCGAACGATCCCACGAGCCGTGTCGACTGGAAGGCCGAACTGCACGGCCATCGGCAAGCTCTCGACATCGTCTACGGCAATCGCCGAAGACTGTGCACATTCTTCGATGTCGTGGAGATCTCCGGCTTCTGTCAACCCCTGTTTCGACAACAAGATGATCGCCAGACTCTCTGTCATCGCCCAATCTGTGCAGCCGTTCTCAACGATGCGCCCCGCGAGATCCTCGATATTGTCACCGGTGACGAGCGGTTCAGTCTCTGATGCGTCGATATTGAGACTCGTGACAGCTTGTGCCGCGACCAGCGGATACGAGCGGGCAGCATCCAGGATCGCTGTCTTCTGGGCCTCAGTGACGTCGAGCTTGCTGCCTACACACCTGGATACCCCCACGATGGTAAGAAACTCTGCAACCGAGTCGGCCGTTGTGATGGTCACGGCGGCGGGTAAGACGAGATCGCGCATCTCTGCCGATTCTTCGTCGCTCAGAAACTCGCCCAGGCTGACGCCGATATCCGGTTGAATATCGCAGAGCGACTGGAGTTTCCACAGCGGCGGCTCGCTACTCTGCCTCACGAGGCGGCCTAGATCCGCGTCACCAACAACGACGGGCGAGGAGCCGATAGCGCGATAGATGCGAGCAACCGCGCTCAATTTGGGGAGAGTCGCGGATGCTGGGATCTCCAGTGAGCCATGAGCGAGGTTGTTAGAAGCGCGCAACAACTCGGCGTACTCGAGCGCCCGCGTAGGGTTATCCGGCGCGTCGTCTTCACCAGTGCACGATGCTGTGAGGACCACCACCGCGATGAGAATGGTGACGAGGGCCGTCGCGCGAAAGCGACGATCTCTGCTACCAGGACCACACATCAACAGATTTCTTCGATCCGTTGTGCAGTGCGAAAGCGCTGCTCATCACGTGGACACTGGTCGTGAAGCCGCCGTAGGTAGCGCGCCCCGACAGGTCCGAGATCCACGCCTTGTTGTTGGTCCATGAGATCGACTTGGTGTTCTTGTCTCCGCTGACGCTGGGCCCAGACATGGACACTGATGCCGCAATTCCGCGCGCCTCGACAGATAGCGCCACTAGGCTCCGGCAAGCCCGGCGGAGATCGTGCGTTTCATAGTGTTGCCCCTCATTGGTTTGGATCATCAGGTTTTCGCGCTCGGTGAGGCAGAGCTCATCATTGAGTTTTGAGTCTCCGATGTGGCTCCTAGGGGACAGTAGCAGCAGAGCTTCCTATTCGCCAGCGCGCCCACCGGTGCGGGCAACCCCTTCTGATTCGCCCTGAGTTTCGTTCCTATCGGGCGGCTTGGGGAACGGTCGTTCCCAAGGTGGTGTTGAGGCCAGCGTAGTAGTCGGCTTCAACCTCGGCCGGCGTGCGCATGTCGAGCGCTCCACGGCTACCTTGGCGATGTCTCGCCGGCCGAGTTCGAGAACACGTTCTATGCTGTCTAGAGCGACCGCAACCATCCGGTCGGATTCAAATAGCGCGAGCCTCCAACAAACCCAGAACGCTTCAG
>JAATGV010000033.1 GCA_015654475.1 Actinomycetales bacterium | reverse complement strand
CTCGGCGTGCTCGGGTTCGCCGTCATGTTCAACTCGCCATGGAAGATGGCCGTCGTCGCTGCCATTATTGGTGCCGTCGCCAATACGCTGCGATTGAGCGTCATCCATCTCGGATGGCCGCCACAACTTGCTGCGATGGGGGCAACCTTCGTTGTCGGCACGATGGCGACATTCGCGGTGGGAAGGCTCGTATACCCGAGAATCACATTGTCAGTGCCTGCCGTGCTGATCATGATTCCCGGAGCCGCGGCATACCGGGCCATCGTGTACGTGAATCAGGGGCAGGTCCTCGATGCGCTCAGCAACGCGATCGAAGCATTCTTCGTGGTCGTATGCCTCGCCGTTGGGCTTGCAGCCGCACGAATTCTCTCGGACAAGGAGTGGCGAGTGCCGCTGCGCACCGACAACCGCTGAGGTAACCGCCCCGCACCCGTGGGGCTGCCCGAATTGCAACGTCCCGAAGGCGGAGAACTGAGATGCCGCGGTTGCCGCGATTTCCTACCTATCGCGCAATGCTCGCCGCAACACCTTGCCAACGGACGTCTTGGGCAATTCGTCCACAAAAACAAACGAGCGGGGCCTCTTGTATCCCGTCAAGCGTTCGCGGCAGAACTGGAGAAGGGCATCGGCCGTCAGCGTATCGTCACGCGCAACGACGTATGCGCGAACCGATTCGCCCGAATACTCATCGGGCACGCCAACAACCCCAACCTCGGCGACACCGGGGTGTGATCCGATCACGGTCTCAACCTCACTGGGGTACACGTTGAATCCACCGACCACGATGAGATCTTTCTTACGATCGACCATGGTGAGGAAACCGTCTGAGTCCATGCGGGCGATATCCCCGGTGAGCAGCCACCCGTCAGGGGTAATCGCCTCGGACGTCTCGCCCGGCCGGTTCAAATAACCCTTCATGACCTGTGGGCCGCGAACAGCCATCTCACCGGTCTCGCCGATGGGAAGAGGTTTGCCATCCTGGTCGACGATTCGCACCTCGGTCGAAGGAAGCGGGATCCCGATGCTGCCCGTCCTCTCCCCTCCCCACAGTGGGTTCAACGCCACAACAGGCGACGCCTCAGTCAGTCCATACCCCTCGAACAAGGGGTGGCCTGTCACCTCGGACCATCGTTGTGCCACGGAGGTCTGCACAGACATCCCACACGCGATATCGAGCTTGACCTGGTCGAAGTCAAGAGATCGAAACCGCTCGTCCTCGAGGAGTGCCGCAGCAAGAGTCGAGACGAGCATTGTCACCGTCGGGCGAGTGCGCGCGATCGTTCGCACGAGAGCCTTGACGTCACGCGGGTTGGTGACGAGCACATTTTGAGCACCCATACCGAACAACGCAAGACAGTTCACCGTGAAACAGAAGATGTGGTAGAGCGGCAGCGCGGTCAAGACGATCTCGCGCCCGAGGGTCAACGGGATCGAGCCGACCAGCGCCAACTGGCTCTGATTGGCGAGAAGATTGCCGTGAGTCAACATCACGGCCTTCGGCGAACCATTCGTACCCCCTGTGAATTGCAGAAGAGCGACATCGTCTCGATCAGCCACCACGGCGGGCAGTTCGAGGCGGGCACCCGCGGCGAGCGCCCCACGAAATCCGACTCTGCCAGGGAGTTCATACGGCGGGATCTTCTTGCCCAGTCGGAGGGCTACCTCAATGGCCACTCGCTTGGGCGAAGGGAACAAATCACCGACGCCAGTGACAACAACACGCTCGACGCTCGTGCCAGCAATGGCACGGTCTACAACATGGGCGAAGTTCTCAAGAACGACAACGGCCCGAGGCAGCACCTCCGCGAAAATGCCACGCAGTTCAGTAGCCGTGTACAGCGGATTCGCATTGACGGGGATCAATCCGGCGCGCAAAGCACCGAACACGGCAACGGGAAACTGCAACACATTCGGCATCACGATAACGATTCGATCGCCGGCGTTGAGGCCAGCAACGCCGCGCAGATATGCGGCGAAACTTCTACTCAACCTATCGAGATCGCGATACGTGAGAGTCGTGCCCATGTTCTCGAACGCCGGTCTGTCAGACCACTTACGCATGGCGGCGACCGCAAACTCTCCCACAGTGGCAAAGTCGGTTGGCGGAATCTCGGCTCCAAGGCCTTCAGGATAATGCGCCAGCCACGGGCGCGACGCGAAATCCGGCATGATCGTTACGGTGCCACTCGCCCGTTCTTCTCAAACGCAGCAGCGGTGCTCGGCATCAGGTTCACCCAGAAAACCTCCATCTTCTCTGCACACATCTCAATCTCCCTCTGGGGAAATGACGGGAAGGTGCTCTCAGGACGCTTAGTCCGCAACGAGAGGAAATTCATCAGGCTACGCGCATTCATCGTCACATACATCGACGAATAGATATTGAGCGGAAGCACTGCACGAGCAACCTCGCGGGCAACACCGGCGTCAAGCATCTTCTGGTACGACTCGTAAGCACGCTGCGAGGATGTGCGAATCTCTTGCTCGACAAGGCCGAACTGTTCGGCGGTTCCAGGAACAAAATCGTACTTGCCAGGTCGCCCCTGTTGGACAAGGTTGCGCTCTGGCCCAGGGACATAGAAGACAGGGCGAAGCTCACGATACCTGCCCGACTCTTCGTTGTAGCTCGCCATCCGGTGACGCATGAACTCACGGAACACGAAAATAGGCGCCTGCACATAAAACGTCATCGAGTTGTGTTCGAAAGGCGAGCCATGGCGATCGCGCATCAGGTAGTTGATCAACCCTGCGTCTTTTTTGGCCTGCTCCTCACTCACCTCATGCGTGCTGATGAGTGCATCCTGCTCTAGGCTCTGCTCCCCGGCTGTCGAGACGCGCGCAGCAAACAGCACGTCTGAGTCGGATGCGCTCGCGCGAACGAGCTCAACTGTCACATCTGAACGAAATTCAATTTCTGGCACGGATACAAACCTATCGGTCAGAACGCCTTGCGGCCCTCAACGCCGCGATCGTGGCGCGACGCGCCGCCCGTCTGTCCCCCGACGCGTCAGCAAGAAGAGCAAACCGGAGATGGGCCTGCCATTCTCCATCGCCGATTTCTGGGGTCGCCTTCAGCAAGTCGAGCGCAGCGCGCGCGGCCTCCCGATCCCTCCGGCCAGACTCGGTGACGGGAAGACGGTCAGTTGGCAGGCCCTCCTCGCGGGCCAGCCGATTGGTCAGCTGCGTGGCTCGAAACCCGAACACGACCTCGGCGGCAACCGCCCACGCCCCAAGGGCCGCCATAGCGATGCATGCGACACCAAGAGCCGCCGCAACCACACCGCCGCCGATCATGGTCATCACACCGAAATACCCGAGCACACCGACATAGCCGAGCGTGAGAGCCGCCATGATGGCTACTCCAGCAACCGTGCCGAGCCCCCGAACTGACAACCTCATTCGGCAAACCCAAGTAGTCGGTCGAGCCCGACATGCACGCCCTCAAGCGTGCCGATCGCGTTCAACGCGAGCGTAATGCCTGCAAGATATGCCTCGTTGGAGGTCGTTTCGTGGGTGATGGTGAGGTACTCCCCCGCACCCCCGAGCAGCGTCGACTGCCGTGCAACGATTCCTGGAAGGCGCACCGAGTGGATGGGCACAGGCGGCGACTGTGGCGGACGCGCCTGATTGATGAGTTCGCGCGTGCGAACCGATGTACCAGAGGGAGCATCCACTTTGCTGGCATGGTGCGCCTCAATGATTTCGACAGCAGGAAAGGTCGCCGCAGCCAGAGCCGAAAGTCGGCTTGCAAGCACAGAGCCGACAGCGAAGTTGGGAACGATGAGCACACCGGCTTCTGGCACGAGTGCTGCCTTCTCCTTCAGCGCCGCCACCAGGTCGTCAGACCAGCCGCTTGTGCCGATAATCAGCTTCTTGCCTGCACCGATGCAATACCGGGCCAGGCCACGACTCACATCGATATGCGTGGCATCGACGACGATATCCACGTCATCGAGAGATTCCCAATCACCCAGCCGACTTGGCCGTGCTGTGACGACAAAATCGTCGAGAGTCTCGATGAGGTCGTCGATGAGGGTGCCTAATCGACCCGTCGATCCAACCAACCCGACTGTGTAGCCCGTCATGTCTTCTTTCCTCGTGCGCTATTGCGAATTCTGTGATGTGGATGTTTAGTATTTTCCGTGCTGGGGCGCGGTGCCTGCAAACGGGTCTCGGCCCTCGGCAAGCGCCTGCCTCGCGCGAACGACATCGGTCAAGACGCTTGATGCTCCGAACCGGAACCGCTGCGGAGCCAGCCATGCTGGGCCTGCGATATTGGCAACGAGGGTCAGGTAATCGACAGTGTCGCGTGCAGTGCGGATTCCTCCGGCAGCTTTGACTCCGACTGCGCGCCCGGTGATCTGCTCATATTCGAGGGCGGCATCAAGCATGATCGCGACATCTGGCAAGGTCGCGGCCGACGGGATCTTCCCTGTTGAGGTCTTGATCATGTCTGCGCCAGCGAGCATTGCCAGCCAGGATGCCTGGCGCACTTGGGTTGCGCCACCGAGCTCGCCGTTTTCGAGAATCGCCTTCACTGTGATCGGACGCGAAGCCGCACGGCACTCGGCGACGATACGTGCCACGTCGTCGAAGACCTTGACGAAGTCTTGTTCGCGAAAAGCACCACGATCAATGACCATGTCAATTTCGGTTGCGCCCTGGCTCAGCGCATATCGCACATCGGCGAGCTTGACGTCAATGTTGGCGCGGCCTGCAGGAAAGGCCCCGGCAACGCAAGCAAGCTGCACCCCCGATGACGGGCCGAGCACCTGCCGTGCAGCATGGGCCAGGTCACCATACACGCAAACGGCGGCCGTATGTGGCGCACCCGAGTCGTTCGGGTCAGGGTTGATTGCCCGACGGGCAAGGGCAGCCACCGACGTGGCAGTGTCACTTCCCTCAAGCGTTGTCAGGTCGATCAGGCCGATCGCAATGTCAAGCAGGGCAGCGATGCGCGACGCCGAATGCTCGGCGGCGACAGCTGTGGAGACCTGCTCCGCCACAGCGGCCTCGTCAACGGCCGGAACCGATCCGATGAGTTGCGCAAGATTTTCGGGGCTCGGATGTGCGGCCGCAGCCGCGACGATCTCAGCAGAAACCATTCAGCACTCATCCTTCGGTCAGTGGGACAACCCTTAAAGGTTACGCCAGCAGCCGGTTGCGCGTGCTCGTCTAGCCGCGTTCGTTCAGCCTGATGCGCCGCGACGCCCGCCACGTGCCCAAGAATGTGAATGCAGCAAGGGCAAGGATGGTGGCCAGCAAAGGCAACCAGGGGACGCTCACCCCGAACTGGAAATGCCCGAACAACAACGCGCAGCCAACACCGATGACGGCCCCAATCGCTGCTGTTACAGCGGCGCTGACCAAGAGGATGAGCATTCGCCATGCGAGCGCCGTCGTCAGCCACGAGTGTGAAAGCCCGAGGGCACGAAGACCCGCAAGGGTTGGCCGAAGGGCCCTAGCCTCGCCTGCGCTCACAAAAGCCAGCAAGAACCCGGCAATCAACGCGATGCCCGCTGCGATCGCACCAGAGATCAGCGGGAACGCAATAACGTCTGGTGCTTGATAGGCCTTCACCCAGGATGCGGTGATTCCAATCGCATTTCCGGCGGCAACTGCTGAATCCTGTTGCTCCGGCGTCAAATCGGTGTAGACGTAGGTGGGGTAGACCAGCTGGACGTCATGCTTCTTCGCGGTGCTGCGCAAGATGAACCCGTCAAAGTTGGACCATGCTGGGTCAAGGCCCTCAATGCTGATCGCCGATGTGTCGAAAGTGGTGCCGTCGTCTGATTCAAACGTGACCTGGGTGAGGCCGTCGTCGTGGAATCGTAACGTTCCGCCGTCTTCGAGAATGTCTTGTTGCTCTTGGGTGAGCACGCCGCCGACAAGGTGACCGACATCGGCTGTGCTTTCGGCCACGAACGTGCTGCCGTCGGCAAGCCCCGTATCTGCGGTCGCCGTCCACAACATGTACGGATCGTGAAGCCCTGAAGCCTTCTCGAATTCACCGCGTAAGGACTCGTTGGCAGCCGCGCTCTTCAAGACCGGCGTGAGCTGGACTTGACCTGGCGGTATCAACGACTCCGTGCTGTTATTGATGGACGTAATTGAACTGTCGATTAGCGTGGTAGTAGCAAAGGCGATGAGAAGTAGGGTCGCTGAACCGGTTATGGCAATCGTGGTGCTTCGCCTATCGGCGGCAGTACGCCTCATGGCTAATCGCAGCGAAAAGCTATTCGGCTTGCTCCGAGCAAGCGCAGCGAACGCAAGGGGGGCAATTGAGACAACCGCGAGACCGAAACAGAGCGCAGCAAGAATGAGCTGATTAGAGCTATCAGCGTCTTGCGCTAAACCCCATCCGGCGACCACGAATACTGCCGCAGCAACCATCCCGATCGATACGGTAGGCGCCCGGCGCGATCGCGGTGCGCGCCGGGGCACGCGGTCTGCACCAAGAGAAAGAAACCCAAGTACGGCACCAACAACCGCGGCGGCCACGGAACCTAGTGCGAATGCCGTCACATTGTGAATCGGGCTAAGTGCCGTGTTCCAGAACCCATTGATGATTGGCCGGGCGACAAGACCAAGCAATACGCCGACGAGCACACCGGTTGCCCCACCACCAATGGTGGTCACTGCTAGCGCGGCAGCCACAGCTGGGCGCGTCTAATTGAACGAGACGCCAACCGCATGCATCGACGAGCGGATTCGTCTCATGAATCGTGTGGCAATCAGCGAGCCGACGAGTCCAGCGACTAGCGGCGCAAGCAGTGCTACCAACTGCAGTTCGACATAGCGAGCAGAATCGAGCGAGAGTATTTGTTCACGAGTTTGCAGACCGAGCTCTCGATCATGTGGCACAACGGCCGCAATCGATTGCGCCACGGTTTCGGGATCGCCGCCATTCCAGAAGGCCTGGATATCGGCCGCCGCATCAAGACGTTCCGCAGTTGACGCATCAAGGGAACGCAGCGATGACCATGCACCCGGCCCGAGGTAGACCTCCGAGCTTGAACGGTAATAGTCGTTCTGCGCTACGCCGACAATGCGCGCGGTGAGCGCACCATTGAACATGGTGACCGAAGACCCGATCGGGTGCAGTTTCGCGTAAGCGCTGGAGACGACGGCCTCACTGGCGTCACGAGGCCAAGACCCTGAGACCAGAGTCACGCCCATCGACTCGGACTGCGCACTCGGCTGTTCAATAAGATTCACCATGCGCGCGTCACTATCGCGTATCTGCGCGGCAAAAAAAGACACAGTCAGCTCTGAGGCGCCCGCAGCTTCAGCGGCGATGGCGATATCTTTCTTGATTGAGCGGTAGTCGCCGCCAACGGGCGCTGCACCTGGGAATACGACAAGCGCTGATGCATCGCCAAGCTCAGATTGTGCCACCTGCACCGATGAGAGCTGCACTGCCTGGAAACTCAGCGTGCCAAGCACCAAAACAGCGACGGCCGAACTGACCACAAAGAATCCAAGCCGCACAGGCTTCGCTCGAACGAAGAAGCGGGCTAATGCCCACGTTGGCAAGCGCCGCCGGGACCGGCTCACGACGCGCTCACGGCCTCGATGACACGACCATCTTGCATTTCGATGACGCGGTCGGCAACGTCACGGATCGCGAGATCGTGAGAGGCCGCCACAACGGTGACACCTCGATTCGCGAGCCCGCGCATCAGGCCGAAGATGGTCTGCGAGTTTGCAGTATCGAGAGCGCCGGTGGGCTCGTCGGCGAGCAAAATTGCTCGGCCCCCGACAAGCGCGCGGGCGATGCCGACGCGCTGGCGCTGCCCGCCAGACAACTCGAGTGGCGACCGGCCACCAAGTTCTCCCACGCCGACCTCGTCCAAGGCCGACTGCGCTGCCTCGTGGGACTCGCGCGCACTCATCCCGCGGGCTCTCAACGGCAGCTCGACGTTCTCTTCCGCAGTGAACTCGCGAATAAGGTTGTCGTCCTGAAAGATCACCCCGACGTGTCGGAGCCTCATACCGGCGAGTTGAGTATCCGACGCACCTGTCACATCGACATCGCCCACAGCGATGTGCCCCGTGTCAGCTCTCTGGAGCCCCGCGATCACGTTGATGAGCGTTGTCTTGCCGGAACCGCTCGGCCCAGTGAAGGCGAGGAACTCGCCACGATCCACCCGAAGGTCGACGTTGCGTAGCGCAAACACCGTCTCAACGGCAGATTGGTACTCCAACGAAACATCGCTCAGGCGGATCATGGTGGTTCCCTCCCCCGGTGGCAAGCTCAGCAACCGCTTCCCTTGCACGACGACGCACGATCGAGGTGCCCGCCAACTGGCGTACCCCCCATAGGCAGCCTGTGAGACAGCATAGACTATGCCATCGAAAAGTGCAGAATATCATATATGAAGTTAAAGAATTTCCTGTAAAATATATGAACTGGCCTATCTGGCAACTTCCAATGTTCTTGAGTTCCAAGATATCGACAGGTCCGGGGTAACCGAATCTCCCACAGGTCGACGGCTACTTGCTTGAAGCGTGGAACAGCTCCGGCGTAATTCGCCGCGATCGACGGAAGCGGGCCTCGAACATCCGCGGTACGCTCGAAACGTGCCGCGCTTCGATCCCGTTCCATCTGACGACCCGATCGCGACGCAGCTGCTCGACAACTACTTCACCTCGCGGGCACTCGGCTTCACGACACATCCCGGCGGTTATCGCGTGACCCGACCCGACCCGGCCTGGTTCACGCCGCCGCAGGGCATCTTTCTCGTCATGTACGATGACGCTGGCAACCCGGTTGGATGTGGTGGCGTTCGCCACATTGATGATCTCGACGCGACCACAACATACGAGGTCAAGCACGTCTGGATCGAAGAATCTGCACGCGGGCTCGGCTGGTCACGACTGCTCATGCACGAACTCGAATCCCGAGCGCGCGACTTCGGCGCACAGCAGCTCGTGCTCGACACCAATGCGTCACTGGCCGCCGCGCAGCACCTTTATCGAACGAGCGGCTATACCGAAATCCCGGCATATAACCTCAACCCGAACGCCACAAACTGGTTCAAAAAGATTCTCTAGCCCGACCTACCATTCACATATTGGCGCAAAACACTATGCGGTGGTAATCGAAGGGGGACCTGCACCCCTCGAAACCTCACTGTTTGCGGGTTATGGCTCGTGAAAGGTCAGACAGACAAGACCGATTCGTCAACGGGACCAACCGCGACGAGGCTGAGCGGCTGACTTGCAAGATACTGAGCGAGGCGATGAACGTCATCAGTTGTGACCGCCTCGACCGCGGCGATGCTTGCGTCGAGGCTAAGAAACTCACCACTACCAATCTCGCTGCGACCGAGCCTGTTCATGCGGGCGTAGCTGTCCTCAAGGCCGAGGGCTGTCGCGCCCGCGATCTGCCCCTTGCCGCGTTCAAGCTCGTCAGATGTAATACCGTCTGCCGCCAAACGCTCGAGTTCGCCTGTTAACACGCGAATCGCTTCCGCGGCCTTGCCCGGCTGGCAGCCGACATACATCCCGTAGGCGCCCGCATCGGAATATGAGTCACCAAACGAATACACCGAATATGCCAGCCCGCGTTTCTCTCGAATCTCTTGAAACAATCGTGAGCTCATACCCGAGCCAAATGTCGCGTGCAGAATGGATGAGGCATAGCGTCGCGCGTCGGTGCGCGAAATGCCGCCTCCCCCAATGACGATGTTCTCCTGCTCAGTGGGCTTGTCCACGATCAAGCGATCATTCGTACGCGTAAGCACAGCCAGGTCGTTTGACCTGCGCGGCAGGGGCACGCCAGCATCCATCCAGCCAGCTGCAGCGAGCGCCTCGCCGAGGCGCGCAACAACCATGTCGTGGTCGACGCCGCCGGCTGCAGTCACCACAATCGACGACGGGCCATAGTTGCTGCGGTAATGTTGCAACACCTCTGCTCGGTTCACCGCTGCAATAGTCGCGTCTGTGCCACCGATCGGCCGACCAAGCGGGTGATTCGGATAGACGAGTGTTGCAAACTTCTCGTGCGCCACATCCTCAGGGTCGTCACTCGCCATCGCGAGCTCCTCGCGGATGACCCCTCGCTCCATCTCGAACTCGTCTGGGTCGAGAACGGAAGAGACGATCATGTCGACAAGGATGTCGAGCGTCATTGCGACGTCGTGGTCACGAACGCGGGCGTAATAGCATGTGAACTCCTTGCCCGTGAGCGCGTTGTTGTCACCCCCGACCGAATCGAACGACGTTGCGATATCGAGGGCGCTACGAGTCGTGGTGCCCTTGAACAGAAGATGCTCCAGAAAATGCGTCGAGCCGAACCGAACGGGGTCCTCATCACGCGAACCCACCTGCACCCAGAATCCGACACTCGCCGAACGTACACCAGGCATGTGCTCGGTGAGCACCCGCATCCCATTGGGAAGGATGGATCGCCGAACAAGGCCCTCGGCTGGAATCGTCAGTTCGGCCACATCGAGGGGAAGCAAGGTTGGCTCAGTCATATCAGGCACCCGACCACCCTATAGCGTGAGTCTTGCCACAGCCGACATGACCCCGCTTGCGCAATCATGTCCGCGGAAGCACGCCACCAAAACTAATGCTGGCCGGCCCCACAAAAGGAGACCGGCCAGCATTGGTCCTGCTGTAACTGGTTTATGCGTCGACAGACTCGGCCTGATCGGCCGTAACCGCTTCGGTCTCGTCGAGCACGGGAGAGAGCGAAAGCTTTCCGCGATCGTCCACCCTGCTGATCTCAACCTGAATCTTCTGCCCAACGGTGAGAACGTCGCCAACAGAGTCGATGCGCTTTCCACCGACAAGCTTGCGAACCTCAGAGATGTGCAGCAAGCCGTCGCGGCCGGGAACGAGCGAGATGAATGCGCCGAAGTCGGCGATCTTGACGATCGTGCCGAGGTAGCGTTCACCGATCTCTGGAACCAGCGGGTTCGCGATCGCGTTCACGGCCTGGCGGGCCGCCTCCGCCGACGGACCATCGGTCGCGCCGATGTAAACGGTTCCGTCGTCCTCGATCGAGATGTCTGCGCCAGTATCTTCCTGGATCTGGTTGATGATCTTGCCTTTCGGCCCAATCACTTCGCCGATCTTGTCAACCGGAATCTTCACGCTGATGACGCGAGGGGCCGTAGCTGCCATCTCGTCCGGCTCAGAGATTGCCGCGTTGATGACCGAAAGGATCGTCGTGCGTGCCTCTTTGGCCTGCGTGAGCGCCCCAGCGAGAACGGATGCCGGGATGCCGTCGAGCTTCGTGTCAAGCTGAATGGCGGTCACGAACTCTGACGTGCCGGCGATCTTGAAGTCCATGTCGCCAAGCGCATCTTCGGCGCCAAGAATGTCGGTCAATGCTGCGTACTGCGTGTGACCATCCACCGTGTCAGACACAAGGCCCATTGCAATGCCTGCGACCGGCGCGCGCAGAGGCACACCGGCGTTCAGCAGGGCAAGCGTCGATGCACAGACCGAACCCATTGAGGTGGAGCCGTTCGAACCAAGCGCCTCAGAGACCTGACGGATGGCGTAAGGGAACTCCTCGCGGCTTGGCAACACCGGTACGAGTGCGCGCTCCGCGAGAGCGCCGTGGCCGATTTCGCGGCGCTTCGGGGTGCCGACGCGGCCTGTCTCACCTGTGGAGTAAGGCGGGAAATTGTAGTTGTGCATGTAGCGCTTGTGAGTGACAGGGCTGAGCGAGTCGATCTGCTGCTCCATCTTGAGCATGTTCAGCGTGGTGACCCCCATGATCTGGGTCTCGCCACGCTGGAAGATCGCCGAACCGTGCACGCGCGGAATGACGCCGACCTCAGCGTCGAGCACGCGAATGTCGCGAAGGCCACGGCCATCGATGCGCACGCCCTCACTGAGGATGCGGCCACGCACGATCTTCTTCGTGACCGCCTTGTATGCCGCCGAAATCTGTGACTGTTCTGTCTCAGAGAACTCGGAAGCGAGCTGCTCTTTGACACGTGCCTTGAGAGCATCGTCGGCGTCCTGACGCTCGATCTTGTCAGCGATCTGATAAATGCTGACAAGCTCATCGTGGGCGAGTTCGCTGACGCGACCAAGCACGACGTCGCTATATGCCGGGAACACGCGGAACTCGGCAACAGGCTTTGCGGCCTGCTCGGCGAGACGAACCTGCGCCTCGCACAACTCTTTGATGAACGGCTTGGCGGCAACAAGGCCCTCGGCGACGACCTCTTCGGTTGGCTTGATTGCGCCATCCTGGATCAATCCCCACGCGTTCTCAGGTGCCTCAGCCTCAACCATCATGATCGCGACATCCGGCTGACCGTCTTCGTTAGTGACAACGCGACCGGCGACAACCATGTCGAACACTGAACGTTCGGTCTGGCTGAAGGTCGGGAAGGCAACCCACTGGCCGTCGATGAGCGACAACCGGGTGCCACCGATGGGACCGGAAAACGGCAACCCACTGATCTGGGTGGATGCGCTCGCAGCGTTGATAGCAAGAACGTCATACATTTCGTCTGGCGCGATCGAGAGCACAGTGATGACAACCTGTACCTCGTTACGCAGACCCGCCTTGAAGGAAGGGCGCAACGGCCGGTCGATCAGGCGACAGGTCAGGATGGCGTCCGTCGACGGGCGGCCTTCGCGGCGGAAGAACGATCCGGGGATACGACCCGCGGCGTACATGCGCTCTTCGACGTCAACAGTAAGCGGGAAGAAGTCGAAGTGCTCTTTCGGCTCTTTGGAGACCGTCGTCGCCGACAGCACCATTGTTTCTTCGTCGAGATATGCGGCGACAGCACCTGCCGCCTGCTGTGCGAGTCGACCCGTCTCGAAACGGACGACGCGCTTGCCGAATTTACCGTTGTCTATGACGGCTTCGGCGAACTTGATTTCTGGACCCTCCACAGGGTTCTCCTTTTGTACATTTTCTTGTACGGGAGTGGGACGCACAGAACACCCGATTTGTCGGATGTATATCTGGCCTTCAGTAGAAAACCGCGAAACGCATGCTCGCTTCGAGATCCACCACCGAAAACCAGGGCTTCTGCTTCCCCACCCACCGTGCCATCAGTTCCTCGCCCGATCCACATCCTGTGGATGTGGGCGCACAAAACCGACGCCAGCGAATGCCGGTGCACGACCATGCTACCAGTACATGCCTCTGAACGGCCTGTATGCGGCGTCCGCGCGCCCCGTGGCGGGGCCAACCGGCGCCCACATCCACTCAACGGAGCAGAACCCGACAATTGCGGCGGAATTCTGTCGGGTCCTGCTCCATTGAAGACGTCATGTGTCGGGTTCTGCTCGGTTCAGCATGTATGGGCGCCAGCCATGCAAAACGAAACTGGGCACTTCCCCGAAGGAAAGTGCCCAGCCCGAGTCGAAGAAAGCGAACTCAGCGACGCAGTCCGAGACGCTCGATGAGCGCGCGGTAGCGGTTGATGTCGACATCCTGGAGATAACCGAGGAGACGACGGCGCTGGCCAACCAGAAGCAACAGGCCACGACGCGAGTGGTGGTCGTGCTTGTGCTGCTTGAGGTGCTCAGTGAGGTCGCTGATGCGCTTGCTGAGCAAGGCGATCTGTACCTCAGGTGAACCAGTGTCACCCTCATGGGTCGCGTACTCGTAGATGATGGCCTTCTTGACGTCAGCTTCTAATGCCATAGGTGACTCCTTTACTCTCGTTGCGCGGTGCCACACTCCGGGTGTGTGACGCTCTCTGTCCGCGGCCGATGCACGGCAAACACTTAACCCTACCATCCTTTGGCGCCTCAGGCGGGGTTCGTCACGCAGGGAAGACCCGCGGCTGCTGTTGGGTAATGCAATGGATGCCGCCGCCTCGGGCAAAGAGAGGGCGCGCATCTACGGTGACCACGTCGCGACCCGGAAACTCGGCAGCAAGGATCTCGGCTGCAACCGCATCCATCGGATCATCAAATCCGCAGGCGATCACTCCCCCATTGACGACGAGATGGTTGATGTAGCTATAGTCGACCCAGCCCTCGGCGTCACGAAGCGTTCGCGGTGCGGGCATCGGAACCACATCCACGATCGCCCTCCCGTCTCTGCGGGCCTCGGACAAGACCTCGAAGATGTGGCGCGAGACATCGAAGTCCGGGTGTTCAGGATCGTTTTGCGAGTGGTACAACACCCTGCCGTCATGGGTGAACGTCGCCACGATATCGACATGACCTCGAGTGCCGAACTTCTGTGCGTCGCGCGTCAGACCCCGCGGCAACCAGATGGAGTCAGTGGCACCGATAGTGCGCGCGATCTCTTCTTCGACATCGCGATGGCTGAGCGTCGGATTGCGCCCAGGGTCGAGCTGGACGGTCTCAGTCAGGAGCACCGCACCATTGCCATCGACGTGGATGCCACCGCCCTCGTTGACCATCTCAGAATCGATGACCGTCGCTCCGGCTTGCTCCGCCACGAAACGGCCTATCCGGCTGTCCTTGTCCCAGTGCGCCCAATCTTGTGCGCCCCATCCATTGAACGTCCACGTCACCGCGCCGAGGCTGCCGTCTGCGCCGGTCACGAATGTCGGACCCATGTCCCGCATCCATGCGTCGTTCAAAGGCGCACTGACCAGGTCGATGGATGCCGAGAGCAGGCGGCGAGCAATAGCCTCGTCTCCGGGATTGACCACCATTACCACCGGCTCAAACTCGGCGATCGCGTTCGCAACCGCCGCCCAGGTGGCACGCGCCTCATCCGCATCTGCGGCAGACTCACCCAAGGTGTAGCCGTCGGTGGGGAACGCCATCCAGGTGCGTTCGTGGGTGGCTGCCTCATGCGGCATCTTCCAACTGATCGGCGACTCGGTACCCATCGGGGTTCTCCTCATTTTCACGGGCCTACTGTTCGAGCATGCCATGTCGGTATGACATGTATGCGTCGGCGAGCGAGAATAGACGAATGCACTCTTATGACGACCAGGCTAAAGCACTTACCGACTCCGTGCTCGCGTACGCAAAAAATAGGCTGGCACTGGATCCGCCTCCTCTTGACCGCGCCGTGTCGTTAGCTACCCTGCAGGCGAAGGTTCCGCCAACGGTAACCGAATCGGGCATCGGCGGAGAGGCGGCTTTGTCACTGTTCGACGAGGTGTTGTCGACTTCATGTCTGTCGAGCGATCACCCGGGATACCTGGCCTTCATCCCGACCGCGCCGAGTGAGGCCGCAACGCTTTTCGACCTGGTCGTCTCGGTCTCAAGCATCTATGGCGGTTCATGGATGGAAGGGTCTGGCGCGATTTATGCAGAGAACGAGGTGCTTGCTTTGCTCGCTCGTGAGACCGGTTTGCCCGAAACCGCTGGCGGCGTCTTCGTTCAAGGAGGAACCCTCGGCAATCTCTCTGCACTCGTCGCAGCCCGGCATTGGGCCCAAAAACAGCGTCGCGAAGCAGGACTTCCTACCCCAGAGCGCTGGAAGGTGATTATCAGCGCCGAGTCGCATTCATCGTTGCGCACGGCGGCACGCGTGATGGACATCGACGTCATTCCTGCTGATGCAGGAGACGACGGTCGCCTGGATGGTGCAGAAGTCGCGCGCACACTGGCCGCAGCCGGGGATGGCGTATTTGCGATTGTTGCGACAGCTGGAACCACCAACTTCGGCATCGTCGACGATATCGCCGGGATCTCGGCAGTGGCGCAAGAGCACGACATTTGGTTGCATGTTGACGGCGCATACGGGCTCGCAGGCATCTTGGCTCCCGAGAATCGTTACCGCTACGCGGGCGTCGAGAACGCTGACTCCTTCATCGTCGACCCACACAAATGGCTGTTCGCCCCTTTCGACGCGTGCGCACTCGTCTACAGAGACCCGCACATTGCGAGGGCGGCACACACCCAGCACGCCGAATACCTCGATGCGCTCACCGAGGACACGGAATGGAACCCGTCTGATTACGCTATCCACCTCTCGCGTCGAACCCGCGGCCTGCCGCTGTGGTTTTCCCTGGCCACGTATGGAATCGCCGAGTATCGCAAAGCGATTTCGACCTGCATTTCAGTCGCCCACGACATCGCCGAGGTGATTCGCGGCCGAGATGGCTTTTCTCTCGTGCGCGACCCGCAACTCTCGGTTGTCGTCTTCACTCGTGATGGCTGGACGCTTGCCGAATACGAGGCGTGGTGCGCAAAGCTCCTCGACGAGGGGACGGCATTCCTGGTGCCGAGCTCTTATCGAGGTAAGCCGGTCATGCGGTTCGCCATCGTGAATCCGCGTACGTCGGTGCCGCAACTCGTCTCAATCCTCGATTCGATGCAATCATGACGATGAACGATTCCCTGCCATCAAAGAACGCACTCGGCTATGTCGCACTTGCAGTCGCTTCAGGGTTCTGCTTCCCATTTCAGTCGAGAGTGAACGGAAGCCTTGCCCAGGCAATCGGCACAAGCACAGGAGCCGCAGCCATCAGTTTTGCCATCGGGCTTGCCGTGCTGGTCGTTGGTGCCATCGTTGTTCCTAGCTTTCGGCGAGCAACGCGATCGTTGTTCCACGCGGCGGCGGAGCGGCGGTTCCCCATCTGGTATCTCAGCGCTGGAGTGCTCGGTGCATTTCTCGTCTATGCCCAGTCGAGCGCGGTGCCGCTCATTGGTGTCGCTCTCGTATCGGTTGCGGTGATCGCTGGCCAGACTACGAGCGGGCTCGGCGTAGACCGAATGGGTTTTGGCACAGGCAAGCCGCAGCCGCTCACTTTTGAACGGCTCGCCGGAGTTGCTCTGACGATCATCGCCGTCGCGTGGTCGGTTGCCGGATCCATTAATACCGAGACCGGGTTTGTTGCCATGCTCATCATTGTCCTGCCGCTGCTTGCGGGTATCGGCAGCGGATTTCAGCAGGCGATGAATGGTGCGATCACGCGGGGCACCCATCATCCGTTCGCCCCGACCTTGTCCAACTTCCTAGCCGGGTCGATCGCACTTGGTGTTGCTTGGGCGGTGCAGATACCGTTTGTGCACCCCCAAGGATCGGGCGAGCTGCAATGGTGGATGCTGACGGGCGGGCCGCTTGGCATCGTCTATATTGCCGCGAGCGCATTTCTGGTGCCACGAATCGGGGTGCTTCTTGTCACCGTGAGCGTCGTTGCCGGCCAATTGATCGGATCACTTGTGATCGACGTGATCTTCCCGACCGGTTCTGCCGGAATCAGCTTCGTGGTGGTGGCGGCGCTCGTGCTGACTCTAGTCGCGGTGGCGATTACCTCCGGCGTGATGCGGGTGGCCTGGACTCGGCTTGTACGGAATGCACGGCGTCGGCGGCCGTAATCCCACTCAGGTTGTACCACTGACCTTTCACAGGCCAAACATATCTTTGACGTTGGGTGGCCACAGCTTCGGTTCCTAGCCTCACCAGTATGACCAAGCGCCGCAAAGTAATCTTCTATGTCATTGTGCCTGTTGCGATCATTGCAGCACTCGCCATCTCCGCCTACTACATTCTTCAACCGGCGAGCTCGAGTGCAACTGCGTCAACGACGCGCACATCCACTGTCACAACCGGAACGGTCGAGGCAACCGTGTCAGCGTCAGGAAACCTAGCCGCTGGCAGAACATCTTCTGAGTCGTTTGATGTTTCTGGCACGATCAAGAAGGTGTACGTGTCTGTGGGCGACACGGTTAAGAGGGGCGATGTTGTTGCCACGCTCGACACCTCAGATCTTGACGATGCTGTAGTTGCCGCACAGTCTGCGTTGACTGTTGCGCAACAACAGGCCTCATCGAGCGCGCTGAGTTACACCGCAGCAAAGCAGAGCCTTACTGCGGCAAAGAAGGATCTCTGGCGCGCGGAAAAGAACGCAAACAGTTCCTCGACCAGTTCAGCGGGGACGACCTCGACAGGCACAACCTCGGCAAACACGACAAGCGTTGCTTCCGCACAGGCAAGCGTCACAAACGCCAAGGCTCAAGTACAGTCCGCTGCCGCATCGGTGACCCAGGCGGACGCAGGAGTAACCACTGCTCAGTCGGGTCTGGCGACCGCCGAATCCAATGTCAAATCGGCGACGCTCAAAGCAAGCATTAGCGGGACTGTGACTGCAGTGAATTCATCAGCCGGCGACGCAGTGAGCGGCGGCTCAACGTCAACTACGTCAAGCGACAGCGCGTCAGGGACGAGCGACTCTGCCGCAACGACGACAACCACTTCATCCGGCGTCGTTCAGATCGCAAACACCAGCACGTTCACGCTGGCAGCGAGCTTTGATGAGGCGGATGCAACGAGTGTCAAAGTCGGCGATACCGCAACACTGACGTTCCCTGCCCTCGACGACACTGTGACGGCAACGGGCACCATTACGGCGCTCGATCCGCTTCCCACGACGACGAGCAGCGTTGTCACATACGGCGGCACGATCACGCTGACAGATGCGCCGAGCGAGGTCCGTCTCGGCCAGTCGGCCGAAGCAACCGTTGTGACGCAGAGCGCCGAGAATGTGCTCTACATTCCCACCCAGGCCCTTGAGACCAGTGGCGACACGTACAGCGTGACCGTCGTCGGTGACGACGATACTCAGCAGACCGTGACGGCGGTCGAAATCGGTGTTCAGGGCGACTCAACAACCGAAATCACCAGCGGCCTGACCGAAGGCCAAAAGGTGCTGATCTCAATCGATACCGCGGTCGGTGACACCGCAAGCACAACCGGCACAACCTCGGGTGGCGGGACCTTTGGCGGCAGTGGCAACTTCGGCGGCGGCAATACGCCCACCGGCGGCCCAGGCGGCAACTAGGCGTCCTGGTACCAACCATCCGTGAGGGAGATCACAATGACTATGCCGGTAACGGCCAGCCAGCCAACCACTGCCGTCATCGACGTGCAAGACATCTGGAAGTCCTATGGCGAGGGGGAGCAACAAGTTCACGCGCTTCGAGGGGTGTCTCTCAGGGTGGATGAGGGGGACTTCGTTGCCATCATGGGGGCATCCGGCAGCGGGAAGTCGACCTTGATGAATATGCTCGGTTGCCTCGACGTTCAGACGAGCGGCTCGTATCACCTCGATGGTGTGGATGTTGCCTCGCTGCCCGACAGTAAGTTGTCGGTGCTTCGCAATCGCAAGATTGGGTTCATCTTTCAGGCCTTCAACCTGATTCCCCGCATGTCTGCGCAATCAAATGTCGAGTTGCCGATGCTATATGCAGCGGTATCTCGCGACGAGCGTCGGCAGCGAGCGCGGGCGGCGCTCAAACTCGTGGGGCTCGCAGACCGTGCGAAGCACACTCCGGCAGAGCTCTCGGGCGGCCAGCAGCAGCGCGTCGCCGTCGCGCGATCGCTCGTCAACGCTCCGGCCCTGATCCTTGCAGACGAACCCACCGGAAATCTCGACAGCAAGGCGACAACCGATGTGCTCGACATTTTTCAGAAAGTCAACGATGCCGGCAGAACAGTGGTGATCATCACGCATGAAAACGACGTTGCGGCCCGCGCCCGGCGAGTTGTTCGCATGTTTGATGGCGAGATCATCAGCGATGAGCGAGTGTTGCCGGTTGTGGCGACAGGAGATGTAGCCTCATGAATTTGCTCGAAATCATCAAGTCCGCGCTTCGCGGCATCACGTCAAATAAGCTGCGATCGGCCCTTACCCTACTCGGCGTTCTCATTGGCGTCGGCTCGGTGATTCTGCTCACTGGTGTCGGAAATGGATCCAAGCAAGCGGTTGCCGACAGCATTAGCTCGCTCGGCACGAACACCCTGACGATTCGCTCATCAGGTGGGAGCGGAGTTCAAGTTCGTTCTCAGTCGCTGACAATGGATGTGGTTGACAAGCTCTCCGATTCTGAAAATGCGCCGAACATCGCCGAGGTCGTTCCACAGCTCAGTTCAAGCGAGACGGTGGCGAGCTCGATTACGTCAAGCACGGCGACCATCGTTGGCACCACATCGAATTACTTCGCTGTCACAAACAGCACAGTGGCACTCGGCACTAAGTTCACTGACTACGACGTCAAGCGGGATGCAAAGGTGGTGGTCATTGGGGCGACGCTCGCCGAGACGCTCTACAGCACGACGGATGTCGTGGGTGATTCGATCACGATTGACTCGGTGGTCTACACAATCGACGGCGTGTTAGCCGTCAAGGACTCCGCGGGAACAAGCGATCCGAACAATTCGGTCATTATGCCCATCTCTCGTATGCAGCAGTCGATTTCTGGGTACGGCTCATTGAGCACGATCGTAATCCAGGCTACCGACTCCGATTCGATCTCGTCGGCTCAGTCGGAAGCAACATCGGTGCTCATGGAGGCATTCAAGGTGACCGACTCGAGTGACCTGGGTTTCACGATCACCAGCCAGACCGACCTGTTGACAACACTGTCGAGCACGACAAGCACCCTGACGGCCATGCTCGCAGCAGTCGCGTCAATCAGCCTCGTCGTTGGCGGCATCGGCGTGACAAACATCATGCTCGTGACGGTGACAGAACGCACACGAGAAATCGGGATCAGAAAGGCACTCGGCGCCACCCGATTCGCCATTCTTGGCCAGTTTCTGATCGAGGCAACGGTGTTGAGCTTGCTCGGCGGTCTGCTCGGCGTCGCCGTCGCGTACGCCCTGAGCTTTTTCACGATCTTTGGTGTGCAACCGGTCATCCTGCTGAGCTCCGTGTTCCTCGCCGTCGGAGTTTCCGTCGGTATCGGCGTGTTCTTCGGCAGTTATCCAGCCAACCGGGCAGCGGCTATGCGGCCAGTGGATGCGCTGCGTCACGACTAGACG
Source organism: Actinomycetales bacterium (assembly GCA_015654475.1). Classification (GTDB taxonomy): domain Bacteria; phylum Actinomycetota; class Actinomycetes; order Actinomycetales; family Microbacteriaceae; genus UBA3913. The sequence goes on along the minus strand of JAATGV010000033.1, from coordinate 39,934 downwards.
GTGTGCGGCAGGCGTTCATGTGCGTGGCTTCACATCCACACGTAGACACGTGCCGGGACAAGATCCCGGCAGACCAATCAGGCAAACAGCTATCCAGATAAGAAAGTAAAGGAAACGACACCATGGCACATAACTCGAACGACGACGCAGAGAGCCTGCTTTCCACCCCGCCGGCAACCCTCGCACCCGATCAAGCCTTGACGGCTCCCCCGGTTCCCAAAGGCAAGTGGGCGTTCCCCAAAGCCGCCGTGATTATTGGTGCGGTACTTCTGCTCGCGATTGGTTTCGTCGGTGGACTTCTCGTGGGCAAATCAACGTCAAGCTCGTCAACGCTGAGCGGCGACCAAGGCATGCAGCAGGGTGGCCCAGGCGGAACGGGCGGCGGCACTGCTCCCTCCGGAGCGGCGAGCCCCGGTGGCACAGAGGCATCTGGAACCTCCGGCACGATTGAGTCGATCAGCGGCGACACCATCACCGTGACAACGCGGAGCGGAAGCACCGTGAAAGTCACGGTATCTGACTCGACAAGCATCACAGTATCGAAAGATGGCAGTTTGTCCGACCTCGCGACCGGAGATTCGATCATCGTCTCTGGCGACACAAGTGACGACTCTGTGACGGCGACATCGATCACCGAGGGCTCGTTCGGCGGCGGCTTCGGCGGGCAAGTACCCGACGCCTCTGCTCCGGCATCAGCGAACTAACTGCGGACACAACAAGTTCACAGCTTCAACTCAGGTCGCGGCGAGAAAAGACACGGACAATGGATGGCATGACCACTGATTTACCACGACTTTCTCGCCGCGACGGAAGCCCCATCAAGGCCCTCGTTGTGGACGATGAACCCAACCTCGTTGACCTTCTCGCCTCGGCGTTGCATTACGAGGGGTGGGACGTACACAAGGCCCACACAGGAAAAGACGCTGTCGTCATCGCAACAACCGAGTCGCCTGACGTCATTGTTCTCGACATCATGCTTCCTGACATCAGCGGTATGGATGTGATGCGTCGGATTCACACCACGCATCCGCATATCCCCGTGCTCTTTCTCACAGCCAAAGACTCAGTCGCCGATCGAGTTGCCGGAATCACTGCCGGTGGCGATGACTATGTCACCAAGCCGTTCAGTCTCGAAGAAGTGGTCGCTCGGCTTCGTGCCCTGCTTCGCCGCTCCGGCGCGCTCGAGCACGATGCCGACTCAAAACTCACGCTCGGGGATCTTGTCATGGATGAAGACAGCCACGAAGTGTTCCGCGGCGACGACGAGATCCATCTCACCGCAACCGAGTTCGAGGTGCTTCGCTTCTTCTTACGCAATCCCAAACGTGTGCTCTCGAAGGCCCAGATTTTGGATCGCGTCTGGCAGTACGACTTCGGCGGCGAAGCAAACATCGTTGAGCTCTACATCTCCTACCTGCGACGCAAGATCGACCACGGGCGCGAGCCAATGATTCACACGTTGCGTGGCGTCGGATACGTCCTCAAACCCGCAGCAGCGCCCCGCACTGCAGTTCAACCCCCAAACACGGTCGGCTAATTCGGAATGTCCCGCCGGCGCCTTGAGCCACGGACACTGCGACGCCAGCTGACGATAGTCCTTATCGTCGTCGTTTCGGCGATGGCGGCCGCGATTGTGCTTCTCTCAGCTATTCCGCTCAACAATTCGCTCGTCTCGCAACTCGACAACAACCTCAGGCAGGCAAGCAGTCGCGCGGTCAATGCCACTCCCAACCGTCTGCTGCAGGGAGGCACCGCCCTCCCCCAGCCAGGCGACGACATGCCAGGAGCCACGAGTAGCTCATCTGCGGCATCCCCGGATGAAGCGACACAGGACCCAACCCAAGACAACGGATTCGGGGCAAGGCCCCCGGGGCTCGGTTACGGGCAAAGCGCCGGGACCATCGCTTTATTCGACTCCGGCTCGAACATCCAGGCAGGATACTTCGACGCAAACGGCGAGTTTGCAACTCTGACGGGCGTCCAGATCGCCGCCCTCACCACGGTGCCCACCGATGGCGAGATCTATACCATCACCATCCCCGATCTCGGGGTCTACCATGCGATCAGTGCCGCAGGTCAAAGTGGGGACCGGTCGATCACGGCGCTCCCGATGAAAAGCGTAACGGCCACCGTCGGCGGCTTCGTTCTCGGCGCCTCCATCGTCGGTGTCATCACCATCGGCCTTGCCGCGCTGCTCGGAGCACTGCTGATAAAACGGGCGCTGACCCCCCTGGATCACCTGGCAAGAACGGCACAGGCAATCTCTCGGCTTCCCCTCGACCACGCCACCGGGGTCGCCCAGCGCGTGCCGGAGAACGTCGTTGGCTCAAGCAAAGAGGTCACCGAGGTAGCCAACTCGGTGAACGCCATGCTCACCCACATCGACAATGCATTTGCCGCGCGGGATGCGAGCGAAAGCAAACTGCGGTCGTTTGTTGCGGATGCCAGCCACGAATTGCGCACTCCGCTCGCCTCAGTTCGCGGGTATGCCGAGCTGATGCTCCGCAATCCGTCTCGCCTCGACGACGACGACATCCAGAGCCTTTCACGAGTACACGCTGAGTCAACCCGCATGGGGCACTTGGTCGAAGACTTGCTGTTGCTTGCGCGCCTCGACGACGAACGGCCGCTCGAGAGCGTCGATTTCGATGGCATTCCGGCGGTCATCGAAGCGGTCGCCGACGCCCACGTCACTGGACCGACGCACCAATGGCACCTCGACTTGGCCGTCAACGATGACGAAGAGATCGAACGGATCAGCCTGCACGGCGACGAGGGCGCATTCCGACAAATCGTGGTGAACCTCATCTCCAACGCCCGCGTGTACACGCCTGAAGGCACGTCTGTCACGGTCAGCCTCAGAGCCGTGGACGGCGTCGCCCGGTTCACCGTAACCGACGACGGGCCAGGAATACCAGTGGAAATCCAGGACAGAATATTCGACCGGTTCGTCAAAGCCGATGCCTCGCGCACCCCGGGAAAAGGTTCGAGCGGCTTGGGGCTGTCCATTGTGGCGGCCCTCACCCATGCTCAACACGGGACCGTGAATGTCACGTCAGTGCCGGGAAAAACCGTATTCCAGGTATCGCTGCCGCTCGGCGATTGACAATCAGTTCTCGCTGCTCTGGTCGTCGAGCGCGCGTTTGATTGGTTCAAGGATCCTGCCGAGAGTCGCAACATCCTCAGGAGCGATGTTATCGAAAACCGCGACACGCACACTCTCCACGTGACCTGGAGCCGAGGCGACGACCTTCTCCCAACCCGACTCCGTCAACGTCGCAAGTGTGGCCCGCGCATCATGTGGCGAGATCTGCCTCTGCACCCAGCCAAGCTTCTCCACCTTCGATATCACATGCGAAAGCCGGGAAAGGCTGCCGTTGGTCCGGGATGCCAATTCGTTCATCTGCATCGTGCGATCTGGTGCCTCCGAAAGAATCGCCATCACATAGTAGGCGAAGTGGGAAATCCCCTGGTCCCGACGCAACTGAGCGTCAAGCACAGGCGGAAGCTCCATCGCAACGGCGATCAATCTCAGCCAGGTGGTCATCTCTTCCTGGCTGAGCCAGCGCGGTTCAGTCATCCGGCAATCTTAGCGCGAGAGGGGAGCCATCGGTCGATATGTCAGGAAGGCACAGGATGACATCGGCGAGTCCCCTGGGATGCTCCGACTCAATGAACTCTTGTTCTTGATCCGCCCACATCTGCCAAAACGGTTCATAAGTCTCGCCGGATCGCGCAAGCGCCCGATGCTTACGCACCGCATCGTCTGCGTCTATCCAAATCCCCATGTCGGCGAGGGCACGATTCGACACAGACAGACTCCCGCAGCCCTCGATAATCCACGTCCGGTCTGGGGACACGTCATGCCACTCGGCCGGGGCGTCGGCAACCCAGTCCCAGCGTTGCCATCGTGGCCGCGGTGCCGAGAGCAGGTTCTCTGTGACATGCCGACTCGCTTGTCTCAACCCCGACCAACCAGGATAGATGTCCTCAAGATGGATGACCTCGGCGTCGAGACGTTCACCAAGCAGCATCGAGAGCGTGGTCTTACCCGCGCCGGACCGCCCGTCGATCAGTATGCGCGGTGCGGGCTTATTGAGCTGATCGATGCTCAGGACGATTTCCTCGACCGCGCGTTGCAAGGAGGATGCGGTCACGATCCGACCACCCGGAATGTGCCCGCAACAACTGCGACGGATATCGCAATCGCCATGATCAGCACACAGCCGACAAGCAGGGCCAGATCGATCCACCCCAATCGGCTTGTACGGGCATGGCTGCGCTTGCCGGGCGCGCCAAACCCCCGCGCCTCCATGGCCGTAGCGAGGGCGGACCCGCGTCGCATAGCGAAGACGAGCAGAACAAACGCCATCGCCGGCAGCCGACGCAGGCGTGATCCGTCGCCGAGGCCGCGAGCACGACGTGAGAGCTCCATCGAACGCCAGTCTTCAAGAAACAGCGATACCAGACGCGCGCCAGCGAAGGTGCCCAGCACAAACCGATCCGGCAGATGGGCCACCTGGATGAGACCATAGGCGGTCTCAGTCGGGTCGATCCCGGCAAAGAGCACGATCGCAGGCAACGCAAGAGCGAAGGCACGTAGCGTCACGGCCACGGCGAGCGTCACCGAGCTTTCGCTGATGTTGATCAACCCGAAGCTCCAGAAAATCTGACCGCCAGGCTTGGCGTACAGCAGCATGCTGATCCCGGCGATCGGGGCAATGATGAGCAGGGGCCACGCTCGTCGCGCCAGCCGTACCGGCCCAAAACCCGCAAGCGGCGAGGCGAGCACGATCAGAACAACCGCGACCGAAGCACTGACGATGTCGATAGTAAGAAGTAGCGGCAGGGAAAGCACCACCAGCGCACACAATTTGGTCACCGGGTTGACAGTGTTCAACGGCGGAGAGCTCACGCGTGCAGCGCGCGCCGAGCTCACGAGCGCACCTCACGAACCTTGGTGCCGCCAGCGTCAGCCACAACAATGACATCGGCGACCGAGGCGACGAACTGTTCGTCGTGGCTCACCGCAACAACGGCCGATCCGTCACGTGCCGCTTGCGCAACCAGCTCGGCAAGCACGATCCATCCGTTACGATCCTGGCCGAACGTCGGCTCATCGAGAACGATGACCTGAGGAGCCGTCACCAAGACGGTTGCCACCGAAAGGCGGCGCTTCTGGCCGCCCGAGAGCGTAAAAGGATTGCATGACGCCAAGTCGGCCAAACCAAGCACCCCAAGAAGCTGCGTCACCCGATCCGTGAGTTCCGCCCCACGGATGCCAAGGGCGCGCAACCCCAGTTCCACCTCGGCACGCACAGTGGATGTCAAGAACTGGTGTTCCGGCTCCTGGAAAACCATGCCGACTCGGGTAAGCAGCTCTTTCGACTTCCATCGAATGGGGCTGTCGCCCGCGCCACGCGCCAGCTCCAGTGCCGCACGGAGAGTGCCCGACTTTTGCGCAAGCAGGCCGGCAAGGGTGAGCGAGAGCGTCGTCTTGCCGACACCGTTGTTTCCCACAATCGCCGTGATCTTGCCTGCCTGAATATCGAACGACACATCATCGAGCACCGGCGGTGTCGAGCGGCGGCCGACCGCAAGCTCTCGTGCCGCAAGCAGAGTCTGCGCCGGCCCTGGCCTGCGCGCACTCGTCGAGGGAGTATGTCCGGGAACCCACACTCCAGCATCCAACAGCACCTGAAAATCGGCAGCGAAAACTGCTTTGGGCGAGCCATCGCCCACGAGCCGACCTGCCGAATCGAGCACAATGACTCGGTCGACGAGATCGGCCCACAGTTCAACGCGATGCTCGACAACGAGCAGTGTCGCACCCGTGCGGTCAAGCACTCTCTCGACCGCGTCCCGCACAGAACGTGCACCCGATGGATCGAGATTGGCGGTCGGCTCGTCGAGCAGGAACGCGCTCGGCTGCATCGCCAATAGCGAGGCAAGGGCGAGGCGCTGCTTCTGGCCGCCCGAGAGTTGTCCTGTGTGCTGGGACAACGGCACTGCGAGGCCGACATCAGAAAGGGCTGCCTCGACCCGCGGCCAGATCTCCTCGGGAGCCACCCCGAGGTTCTCACAACCGAAAGCAACCTCGTCGCCCACCCTGTCACATACGATCTGAGTGTCCGGGTCTTGAAGCACGAGGCCGACTCGACCGCGGACCAGCTCGGGTTGCATACCGTCGACGAGCAGTTCACCTCGCTGCTCGCCCTCGTCCTGGCCGCCGAGAACCGAGGCGAATCCACGCAAAAGTGTCGACTTCCCCGCACCAGATGCGCCGGCGAGAAGCACGCGCTCCCCCGGTTCGATGGCCAAGTCGAGTTCAGGCAATGCCCACGCACTTCGGCCGGCGTGACGCCACCCCCATGCTCGTGCCTCGAGCCGGGCTCCCTGTTGTGCGACGCTCACGCCTGTCGACGTGCCTCACGCCCTGCGGCAAAGCGGTCGAGCGCGCCGGTACGTGCAAGCGCGCGAACAAGAACCCAACCCAAAAGGCCGGCAAGAACAAGGCCAGAGCCGATCAGGGAGACGAGATAGATCGTGTTGAACGCTGCATCTTTCTCGATGTTGCCAAGAAAGAATTCGAGGGTCCACGCACCCACGCCAGCGCCAGCGCCAGCGAGCAGCGCTGGCATAAGCCCCCAGCGGCGATAGGCGAAAACCGCGAAGACGAGTTCCGCGCCGAGACCCTGGGCCAGGCCGGAATAGAGCGTCGATATCCCCCACGCGTTGCCGATCATCGCAGACAAGATGGCGGCGATAACCTCGACAAGCAGGGCAGCACCAGGCTTTCGAATAACGAGACCACCCACAACTCCACCGAGCAACCAGATGCCCACTGCGATCCCGCCGAGACCAGGCGTAACCGCATTTGCAGCTTCGTACCAGAGACCGCCTACGGTGTTCCAGATCCAAAAAACAAGGCCAATTGCCACGCCGAGAACGGCTGCGACGACAATGTCGACCACGCGCCACTTCACGTTGCGTTGTGTCGAAGGCATGCGAGAACTCATCAGTATTCCTCCCTGCGCTGGTATTACCCAGATCAAGTTCGACGGTCGAAGCGGGTTGCTTCCTCTCAGCCCGGCGATTTCCGAGCTCCCGTGTGTGTTTCATCGATTATACGCACCGTTGCTCGGCCCAGCGACGGCTCAACCGTGTCCTTGTGCGAATAGTGCGTCATAAGGTGATTTAAGCCGCAGTTGGGTCACGTTCACACTGGAGGTGTGAAGACCCACGGCACAAGTGGCAGTGCCTCTGGTGAGAACACGCCGAGAGCATCCACAAGATTTGGGGGCAATCCGAGCGAGGTCAACATCAGGCCGGTAACAACACTGGCGTCCAGGCCCAAATCGGCGAGACGGGCGAGAGTGACCGCGCCATCGCGCTTGGCGAGCCGGACTCCTGATGGGGAAAGCACGAGCGGCACGTGCGCGTATTCGACGGGAGGCAGCCCAAGCAGGGTCCCGAGGTAGGCCTGGCGCGAGGTGGATGCGAGAAGGTCGTCCCCGCGAACCACCTGATCGACACCCTGTGCGGCATCATCGACGACAACCGCGAGATTGTATGCAGCAGTACCATCGCCGCGCATCAACACGAAGTCATCGACCTGACCGGCAACCTCGCCGTGGAGCGCATCGTGCACCGTAAACTCCGCAACCTCGGCGCGCAGCCGCAACGCCGGGTGGGGCCGGACCCTGCGACGCTCTGCGCGCTCCGCCTCGGTCAAGTAGCGGCAGGTGCCGGGATAGGCACCCGGCAGCGCATGCGCGGCGGTGGGAGCCTCAAGAATCTCGCGGCGCGAGCAGTAGCACTCATAAACCATTCCACGTTCGCGCAACTCAGACAACGCCTCTTCGTAGGCGCCCGCCCGCTCGCTTTGGTGCATGATCGCGATACTCCGGCCGACATGTTGCTCGTCTGCGAGGCCGCACGTGGCCCGACGCTCCTCAATACGATCAAAGGTGACACCGATCATGGCGAGATCTCGAATTTGAGCGGAAACCACGTCGACTCGCGAGCGATTGGGGTCAAGATCGTCAATGCGCAACACAAACGCACGCCCAGTCGAACGAGCGAACAGCCACGCAAGCAGTGCGGTGCGCAGGTTTCCCACGTGCAGGTCGCCGCTTGGCGTCGGAGCGAACCTACCCGCACCTTGGCCATCGCGACTGCCCGCAGATGCCTCTGCACCGAAAGTGTGGTTGCTCACCACTCAATGCTACGAGTCAGACTCAGGTATGGACGCTCGTCGAGCGCGGGAATGCTTCACGTTCCGGCGGCTCGAGTTTTCTCATCGCTCGCCTCACCCGTTTCTCCCGTCCGTTTCCCGTACGCTCGTCTTTCCTCGCTCAAGGTCTCTTCGCATGCGATAGACGCTGCGCACATGCAGACGCCCCCATGCGACGGGCATCGTGTATGCAGTCGAAATGACGCAGTCCACGTCAATCCGGCGTTTTCCCGCTGGCTGCTGGGCGAAGGACTTGGCCGAATGGGGGCGTGTGCAGAAAAGGCCGACCTCATCAGAGTGAGTCGGAGCATGTGGGCCGAGTCAGAGCATGTGGGCCGAGTCGGAGCAAGCCGGAGCAATCTCGAACGGGTCGATCTTGCCCGGCATAGGCCATATACTTGATCCCCAGTGAAGCCTTTTTATGATCCTCTGCTGACATACGATCAGAATTACGACCTGGGCCCGTTCGGTGCTCTGGTCGATGAGCCGCCTTTTGAGCGAGCAGGTCAGCCCGTTCATTCATTCTTCGGAAATGCCGTCTGGCAACCGTTCGGCATCCCTGCTGGCCCCCTGCTCAACGGGAACTATACGACGGCGGCGTTCAACCAGGGATACGACCTGTGCGTCTACAAGACCGTGCGTTCGGGCGCCTATCCATGCAACCCCTTCCCCAACGTGCTCGCCGTCAAGGTAGACGGCCCGCTCACTCCCGAAAAAACGCTTATGCCTCTTGAGGCCGACAGCAACTACACCGAACCGCTCAGCATCAGCAACTCATTCGGCGTTCCATCTCGCGACCCCGATGTCTGGCAACCCGACATGGCCCGCGCAGTTGAAAATGCGGGAGTCGGGCAGGTGCTCATCGGCAGCTTTCAAGGCACGAAGCAGGAAGATGCTTCAGGGGTCGGTGACGCGTATGTCGCCGACCATGTGCGCGCCGCACGCCTCGTTGTCGAGACCGGAGCCCCCGTGCTCGAGGTCAACCTCTCGTGCCCCAATGAAGGCACGTCCAACCTTTTGTGCTTCGACGTTCCGCGTGTGCGCACCATCGTCTCGGCGATCAAAGACACGATCGGCAATGTGCCGCTCATCCTCAAACTTGCCTACTTTTCGCAGCCAGAGGCTCTTCGTGAACTCGTCGAGGCAACCCACGGCCTCGCACAAGGCTATGCGGCGATCAATACGATTCCGGCACGACTGGTGGATGCCAAGGGCAACCAGGCGCTACCGGGAGAGGGCCGCGCAGTGAGTGGAGTCTGTGGTGCCGCGATTACATGGGCTGGACTCGAGATGACATCCCGCCTCGCCAGGTTGCGCGACGACCTGGACGACGAATTCACCATCATCGGTGTCGGCGGAGTCGCATCGGAGGCCGATTACGACTCCTACCGTGCCGCCGGTGCGGATGCTGTGATGAGTGCGACAGGCGCCATGTGGAACCCGCTTCTGGCCCGCCAGATCAGCAATCGCACGCAGCCCGCCTAACTGCGCATACTTTAGCCAAGTCCACCGGCATAGCTGCGATCTTTAAACGTGTCTGGCGAGCTCGTTACGTAGCGGACTTGGCAGCACCGAGTCTCTGCCCGAATAGATAAAGTTCGCATCCAAGGCAGTAGCCGAATACGGAATTCAAGAAGGCCGCGACGAAAGCGAAGGCAGCCGCGACGACGACTGCCCACGGCAAGAACACACCGAGCACGACTCCGACGCCCGACACGAGCAGTCCGACGAGCTGAGCAAAACGTGGGGGCTTTGGTGCTTCGAACAGCGTCGCCGGGGCGATCCGCGGCACGATCACTTTCCGATAGAAAATGCCGAATGGATGAGCTCCCGGGCTGGCGAGCGCCCCAATGGCGAACAATACGGCCAATACGAGCAACAGCAGGAACGCCGGATCGATCAGCCTCTCACCGATGCTCGTTTCCGCCGCAGTGGAGGGCCCGATGAGGCCAAGGAAAAAAGTCACCAATAACAGAACGGCGGTGATGCCTGCGGAGACGCGTGGTCACCGCACATCGATGAAACCAGGCTTCTTCTCGCTGACCTTTTCAACCAGAGGCATGGCTACGCTTCCTTTCATCGTGATGTTGTGGCTGGTTCACTTCAGTCGACCCGTGTCCTCGCTTTGCGAGAAGCTCTCTTAACTCGACGACGCGCGGCGCTCCTCCGATCCTTGCCACCAGCGTGCGGCCGCGGTCAATGACGAACACCGTGGGCGTCTTGGTAATTCCGAACCTTCTGGCCGCTTCCACGTCATCGGTCAAGTCGTATTCGAAAAACGAGACGTCGGCGACCTCCCGAGCAAGCGAACCAAGGGCACGACGCGTGCCCGGGCAATACGAGCAGAACTCCGTTGAAAACTGGAGCAGGGTGGTCTTTGCTTTAGAGTCGACCCCGAGCGCCGCGAAGTCAAAATCGGTAGGCGCAGAGCGGGATACGACGTGGCCCTGACGTGACTTCCAGAGCAGGCCAACGCTCGTCGCGCCGACCAGCAGCAACGCAACGACCACAAGGGCGACCAACGGATCCATACCCGTATGCTACGTCGACGACTATCCAGCTTCCCATAGATGGCCAAATGTTACGTGGGTGCTCACCTGCTCCGCCGAACCTACTGCAGTGCAGAGGTCAGTCGTGCCAAGTTGTCCCACACTGTCCGCCGCAACGGCTGCTTAAGCCATTCCTCCAGTGTGAGCTCTTTGCTGATATCGCGATACGCGTCCTCAATTTTGCGAAGTTCGGACACAAAGGCCTCACCACGGACGAAAAGCGACATTTCGAAGTTGAGACCAAACGAGCGCTGATCCATATTGCTCGACCCGATCACAGCAAATTCGCTATCGATCGACATGGCCTTCGAATGCAGGATGAAAGGCTTAGGGTAAAGCCAGATTTGGACGCCCGAGCGAAGCAATGCCTCATAATAGCTGCGCTGGGCGTGATATACCACCGCTTGATCCCCATCCTCAGAGACGAACAGTTCAACCGAGACGCCACGAGATACGGCACCGGCGATGGCGAGCAAGAGTGCATCGTTCGGCACGAAGTATGGACTGACCAGAACGACCCGGGTGCGCGCATTCGCGAGCAACGCCAAAAAGAGCTGCAAGTTGTTTTCTGTGGCGAAACCCGGGCCTGACGGCACCATTTGCGCGTCGATCGTCGATTGACCGTCAACCGGGCCATGCAACTCGAGTTCCCCGGAAAGCGGCACCTGGGTCTCGGCGTACCAGTCGCTCAGAAACACCGTGTCGACGCTGGCGACGATAGGGCCATGCAGTTCGACCATGAGGTCGACCCACCGCAAGCCACGCCGAATGTTCTTTTTCAGGTTGTAACTCTGATCGATGATGTTCTGCGATCCCATGAAGGCGACGTCGCCATCTACGACGAGCAGCTTTCGGTGATTGCGAAGATCGGGACGCTGAAACTTTCTCTGCAAAGGAGCCAACGGAAGCATGCGGTGGTACTCGATGCCCGCCGAGTGGAAGAATGCCAGCGTCTGGCGGTACCGCGGCTTGCGCCAGGTTGCCCAATGGTCGAAAAGCACTCGAACCATCACCCCGCGCGCCTTGGCCTCAGCAAGCGCAGAAAAAAAGTCTGCCGTGCTGTGATCCAAGCTCACTATGTAAAACTCGAGGTGAACATACTTGGTGGCTGCCCGCACAGCGGCTGTCATCGTATGCAAACTGTCGTCGTAGTCGCCGATGAGCTTCGTCGTATTTCCCCGCACAAGCGGAAAAGCTCCAAGCTGCTGATTGAGTGCGCGAACCGATTCAAACCACTCGGGGGTATCGACCGGCGGAGCCTGTGACCCGACAACATCCGCCTGGGAACGAATGAACGCATTGATCTCGTCCTGGCGCTTGCGGCGCACTCGCGGCAACTTGGGGCTGCCGATCATAAAAAACAGAAACATGCCAAGCAACGGAATGAAGTAGATGGCAAGCAGCCAGCCAAGTGCAGACTCCGGCTTTCTGTTGCGCGGAACGACGATGATGGCTGCGATCCGGATCCACAAGTCGAGGATCAGATAAAGAATAAGGATCCAGTCAAAGGCCACGTCAGGCGCCCGTCGTGCGCGTGTGCGCGTTCGAAAGAGCTACCGGCCGCCGCCCAAACAGTGCGCTGCCAACGCGCACGACAGTGGCACCTTCTTCGATGGCCGTCTCGAAATCTCCCGACATACCCATCGAAAGCTCGTCGAGTTCTTGCCCGGTAATGTCGCGAGCCCGGTCGCGAACCTGCCGAAGCTGAGCAAAACAACGCCGAACCTCGGCCTGGTCATCTGTAAGCGTTGCGATAGTCATAAAACCGCGGAGAGTAACCCGATCGAGGCGCATGATTGGACCGAGCATAGCCTCGACGCTATCTGCGGCTACGCCCGATTTGGAAGCCTCACCCGAGGTATTGACTTGGATGAGGACGTCGAGCACCCGGTCTTCCGCTTCAAGTCGGCGTTCGAGCGCCTCGGCAAGCGAAACGCTATCGAGCGCCTGAAACTCACTCGCGAATCGGGCCACAAACTTCGCCTTGTTCGTCTGCAGATGACCGATGATCGCCCATTCGGGATTCGTCGGGTCGGCCCCGAACGCATCGAACTTGGCAAGCGCCTCTTGCACCTTGTTTTCGCCGAACCGAGTGAGGCCGAGATCCATTGCATGCTGGATGCTCTCGACAGCAAATGTCTTACTCACTGGCAACAGCCGCACGCTGCCAGGCTCACGGCCTGCCGCCCGCTCTGCGTCCCTGATTCGCTGCGTCACCGAGACCAACGCCTCGTCCATTGTGGAAAGAGAATGCTGTGACTCGGTCATGCAAGATTTATATCACGGACCACCCGAGGTCTATCATTTCCCGCCAGGTAGTTAGGCTAGGTGCTATGGCACTCCTTTCTGCAGAATCAACTATCACTCTCAATAACGGCGTCGAAATGCCTGTCCTCGGTCTTGGTGTCTTTCTCGTGCCCGATGATGATGCCACCAATGCCGTGAACCATGCGCTGACGGAGGGCGGCTACCGTCACATCGACACAGCGAAGATCTATGGCAATGAGGTTGGAGTTGGCGAGGGAATCCGGCGCTCCGGGGTGGCGCGCGAGGACATCTTCGTCACTACAAAGCTTTGGAACGCCGACCAAGGATTCGAGTCTGCGCTCGCTGCGGTGGACGGCAGCCTCGCGCGTCTCGGCCTGGATTACGTTGACCTGTATCTCATCCATTGGCCCATGCCAAAGGTCGGGCTGCAACTTGAGAGTTGGCATGCTCTTGAACGTATTCTTGAGCAGGGCAAGGCGCGGGCTATCGGCGTATGCAACAACTCGCCCATTCACCTGCAGGAACTGCTCGATGAAGCCGATGTGGTTCCTGCGGTCAACCAGATCGAGCTGCATCCACATTTTCCGCAGTATGTGACCCGTGCTTTCGACGAGTATCACGGAATCGTCACCGAGTCGTGGAGCCCGCTCGGCGGGACCCCGCGGGACGGCCTCAACGGCGGCAAGCGCGAAAACACTCTTCTGCACGATCCCACGATTGCGGCTATCGCCGCGAAGCATGGGGTCTCACCTGCCCAGGTTTTGATTCGCTGGCATCTGCAGAATGGCCTTGTCGTGATTCCCAAGTCGCTTAATCCCGATCGAATCAGCCAGAACGCAGATGTGTTCGGTTTCGAGTTGGATGGCGCGGACATCGTTGCGATCGATACGTTGAATTCCGGGGTGCGCGGCGGCGCGGCGCCGGACGACGTCAACCAGTAGCCTCGTGGCAGGCAGGTCGTAATATGCGTCGCGCGCGTCCATGTTGCTGCCTGAGAAAACTTGCGGGAATAGAGTCGCCCGCGTTTGGTTGTATTCATCTGAATGCAATTTGACGCGACGTGAAGGTCGCCGCGTCTCGAGACGAAGGATCACAACCATGCAGTTCGGAATCTTCAGCGTCGGCGACGTCACCCACAATCCCGTACTAGGCGAAACGCCAAGTGAGCATGAGCGCATCAAAGCCGAGGTCGCCATCGCCAAGAAGGCCGAGGAAGTCGGCCTCGACGTATATGCGATCGGCGAACACCACAACCCCCCATTCATCCCATCGTCGCCAACGACGATCCTTGCCTACATTGCCGCACAGACCGAGCGCATCATCCTGTCGACATCGACAACCTTGATCACAACGAATGACCCGGTGCGCATCGCAGAAGAATACGCAACACTGCAGCACCTCGCTGATGGGCGCATGGATCTCATGCTCGGTCGCGGAAACACCGCGCCGGTTTATCCCTGGTTCGGCAAGGACATCCGCGAGTCGCTGCCAATGGCGCTTGAAGGATACAACCTGCTACACCAGCTGTGGCGCAATGATGTGGTCGATTGGGAGGGCAAGTTCCGCACACCGCTACGTGGCTTCACGTCTGTCCCCCGACCCCTCGACGATGTTCCCCCATTCGTGTGGCACGGATCCATCCGCACACCCGAAATTGCCGAGCAAGCCGCCTACTACGGTGACGGCTTCTTCGCCAACAACATCTTCTGGCCAAGGGAGCACTTCATCCGCCTGATCCAGCTGTACCGAAACAGGTTCGCGCATTACGGGCACGGTCGCCCCGAAGACGCCATCGTCGGCGTAGGCGGCCAGGCGTTCATCCGCCCGAAGTCGCAAGATGCCATTCGCGAGTTCCGCCCATACTTTGACGTTTCGCCCGTATATGGACACGGACCATCGCTCGAAGAGGTCATGGACCAGACGCCGCTTGTTGTGGGTAGCCCACAGGAGGTTATCGACAAGACCCTTGAATACCGCGATGCGTTTGGCGACTACCAGCGCCAGCTCTTCCTGATGGATCATGCAGGGCTGCCGCTCAAGATCGTGCTCGAATAA
This sequence comes from Actinomycetales bacterium, assembly GCA_015654475.1. Lineage (GTDB taxonomy): Bacteria > Actinomycetota > Actinomycetes > Actinomycetales > Microbacteriaceae > UBA3913. The sequence goes on along the minus strand of JAATGV010000033.1, from coordinate 24,826 downwards.
CTCGACCTGCTTGGCGAAGAAGTCGTGCCGGTATTGCGCCGCGAAACGGAAGCGCGCCAGAAGCCCGGTACCCCAGAGGCACCGACGCACGCGTCCCTCGTCAAGGCCGTCTATGGCGATGAAGCACCACGCCAGCCCCGGCCCAATGCCAACCGAGGCGACAACGTGACCGGCACATCCCCCTACCAAGACTCAGACCCGAACCTTGTGATCAACTTTCCGGCCCTCTAGCCAGGAGATCCACCATGTCAGCAACTGTGCAGCAGCCAAGCGTTCGTCAGGCCAATGCCGCGTGGGAGTCGCTTATGCACACCCACGCGGTCATGATGAACCACTTCTCCGCGGACCATATCTGGGCGCCTGTCTCGCTCAACGAATACGACATTCTGTATTCCTTGGAGAAAGTCGGATGTAGTCTGCGGGCCACCGATCTCGGCAAGGAAGTGTTTCTCAGCCAGCCAACGCTGTCCCGCACGGTCGACCGGCTTGAGGAACGCGGACTGCTGGTGCGCGGCCCAGACCCCGCGGATGGACGTGCAAGCCTGTTGACCATAACCGAGGCAGGGCGTGCCGCCCGTGCCGAGGTCGGTAGGAAACATGCCTTGGCGATCCATAAGCGTTTGTCAGCCGCACTCGACGCTGACGAACTAGACACCCTATCCCGCTTGCTCAACCGAATTCTGGAGATGAACCCCCGATGACTCAGACCCAAGCACCGACCGACCAGACCGGCCCTGCACTCGATCAGACCGCGCCGTTGACTGTGGTGGCGGTTTCTGCAGGTACAAGCGAGAGCTCGACAACGACTGGGCTAGCGCGCGACATGCTTGTCGCCGTCGCACGCGCGGCAGAAAGATCGGGTTTAAGCGCCAGCACGCAAATGCTCGAGCTCAAACCGCTCGCGCACGACATCGCGTCCGCAATCACGACCGGGCTCCGTAGCGAAAACCTGCGCGCGGCACTCGAGACGCTCGGTGCGGCGGATGCTGTAATAATCGCGACACCCATTTACAAGGCGTCATACAGCGGACTGCTCAAATCCTTTCTCGACGTCGCCGACGATGACACCCTGACAGCGACTCCGGTTGCCATGGTGGCCACGGCGGGTACACCCCGTCACGCGCTTGCGCCGGACGTTGTCATGCGTCCTCTCCTGTCATACATGCGGGCGCTTGTCATCCCGACACCAGTGTTTGCGGCGACCGAAGACTGGGCTTCGCCTGCAGCGCTCAATGAGCGGTTGGATCGTGCGGCAGCAGAGCTTGTCGCCCTCGCGTCGAATGGGAGCCGCCAGCGATTGCTTGCCGCTGCCGGTGGGAGTTACTCGCGTACGTTCGACGGGTCATCCGCGACGGCGGCACACGGCGAAGACTCGACCGACTTCTCGTCTGAGCTCATGAGACTCGCAACAGGGGGAAGTGCAACTCACTGAGGCGAACGCCGACAAACCTCGCCCCAACCGATGACTCTCGTCGCGGATTCTGAGAGCCGGACCTATGCCTGGTTCTCTGCCGAGGACTCGTCCTCGGCTTCTGGGCCGTGCTCGTCGGCTTCGTCCGTAGTGCTGCGCTGGTAATCTTCGAGCCCCACAACGAGAGTGCCAACCTCCGTCAGAAAGCTCGACAGCGTCTGCTGCTGAGCGCGCAGCGTGCGCGCGCGGTCCTCGGCATCGCGGACAACGCCTTTGGTGTGGCCGATCACCGTGTCGACGATTGCCTGCGCCCTGTCCCGCGAGCCGTCGATGATCTCCTTAGCTCGCACATCCGCCTTAGCCAGCACATGTTCTGCCTGGGTTCGCGCCGACTCTTCGAACGCTTTGGCGTTGTCTTCGATTCGTTTCGCGTGCTCGAGCGCCCGTTGCACCTTTTCGTTTGCGTCTTTGACGATTCGCTCCGAGTGCGCAACCGCCTGGTTGTGAATCGAGAGGAATTCCTGCTGCGCCTGGTCCTCACGACGTGTAAGGGCAGTCTCGTACTCCAGCTGTTTCGCTCGCGCCTCACTCACGATGCGCTCTGCAATGACGCGTGATTCGGCCGCTTCGGTTTCAGCGATCTGACGGATGTTCGCCGCGTCGCGCTCAGCCTCCGATTTGATCGTCACCGCTTCGCGCTCGGATTGGGCGACTTTGTCCAGCGCATCGGCGAGTTCCTGCTCGATTCGCGCCTGGTTCGCAGTGCGTTCTGTCTCGATCCGGATCCGGGCTTGCGCCAACTCGTGCTCAGCTCGCTGGCGAACCGCCTCAGCCTCAGCTTCAGCCTCAGCCCGGAGCTTTCCGACCTCTGCACGCGCTTCGGTCACAAATTTCTCGCCCTGCTCGACGGCGTTCGTAATGACGTTGTTCGCTTGTTCTTCGGCGACTCGAAGAATCTCCTCGAATTCGACCCGCGGCGCGTGGGCATCAGAGTCGGCATCCGGCATCGGCGCTTCCTGAATCTCCGCCGCGAGGCGCTCAAGACGATCTTCCGCCTCGTCGGCGCGCACTGTCGCCGCGTCCAGCTGAAGCCTAATTCGCCGCACCTCTTCTTGCGCACTGGCGTCCTCTGCGGCGCGCTGCTCAAGTTCATACCTGAGAGAGGCGATCATCCCGTCGACCTGCTCTTTGTCATACCCGCGAAACGCGGTCGAGAAGATCTCGGTGTTTTCGTCCGACATTGTTGGCACTCCATGAATTGTGTGACGCTGCGGTAGGGACATCCAACTGAATCATATCGGGCGCAACTTTGCGCAGAGTATGAGATTCGTTCGGCCGGCAAGTTACATCTGCGCTCCGTGTTCATCCTCTCTCTGCCGACAGGTCCCACCGGAACGTAGAGATCTCAGCACGGATCGCATCGCCAAAGAAATAGGATGAAAGGGCACGGTGCGGACTGATCGAAAGGTGATGCGAGTGACAGACATTGCGATCGCGAATGGACACCGACGACATGTCCACTTCGACCAGTTGCTGACCGAGCGTACCTTGTCTTCCCAAGGACGCAACGCATGATGACCGAAGTCGATGCCGAAGACGCCAGGTCGGGTGGACGGGTCGTCGTCCTGCATGGTTACGGGGCCTCGCCCAAAGACCATTGGTTTCCCTGGCTCGGCCTCGAACTTGCCGATCATGGCATTGAGGTCACGACACCGCATCTCCCGAATTCAGATCAGCCAACTGCTGGCAGGTGGATAGACGCAGCGCGCAGCGCCATCGGCCGCCCCGATCTCAGCACGGTTGTTGTCGGCCACAGTCTCGGAACCATCACCGCGCTGAGGGCACTCGATGGAATAGCCGGCTCGTGGAACCTTGCTGGCCTCATTCTCGTGGCCGGCTTCGATCGTCCCCTTCCTTCCCTCCCCGAACTCGACGACTTCACCAGAAGCACCACCGATTACCGAGCAATCGTGTCGCACGTGCGCGCTCGCCATATTTTGATCTCTTCCGACGACGGAAGCGTACCGCCCGCGTACAGTCGAGATGTCGCTGCAAAAATCGGCGCAACGATCCACCTCATTCCCAATGCCGGGCATTTTCTCCGGAGTGACGGATTCGTGAGACTTCCTCTCGTCGCAGAGATTGCGCGAGCCGCACTGCGGCGACCTCGAGATGAGGCTTAGCCACAGTTCGTCCATATCAGGTCACAGCACGGCAACTACCGACGCACGAAAGATACCGCACCATATAGAAGGGGAACACATGCGAAATGCCCGTGACGGAAGCGACCACGACACGTTGGGTGCGCGAGCGCTCATCGCACGCATCATCGAAAGCGTCCAGGAAGCGATTCATCATCTCTCGGTCATCATGCTCGCGGAAGCAAAGGCGATTTCCGCCCGCATCGGTATCGGATCGGCGCTGCTTGTCGTCGCGCTTATCGGTTTCTCTTTCGCGCTCCTGTTCCTCTCTCTTGCCGCATGGTGGGGCCTCGGCCTGCTCATCGGAAACGCCCTATCCGGACTTGTGGTCGGCGTGGTCTGGCTCGTGGCAGCGTTCGGCCTCGTCGTAGCGGGCGCTCGTGTCATCGGATCGGCCAAGGGCTTCCCGGAGACATCTGCAGCGGTACGCGATTTCGCGGCTCAGGTTCGAGGAAATTCAGCTCAGACGCCGGAGACGACCAATGAGTGAGAGAGACGACGAAGTAGCACAGGCCCGTGACGACTTTCGCGCGGCAACGGAATCGCTGATCGGTGACGTCGTGCGACTCCGCGAAAAAGTCAGCCCGGCTGCATTCGTCCAACGGACATTCACTCCGGCCCGGATCGTCGTGGCGATTGCAGTCTCTGGCGTCGTCTTGGCGGGCACCCTTGCTCTGCGTCGGATTTTCCGATAGAACAGTTTCACTTAACGACACGCTCCACGATGTCCACCACTTCCACCAAATAAACCGTAGATTGTGGTCAAGTGTCTGGCAGAAGTCGAGTTTGCCAAGCGTAAGGCCGATATGACGGCGATCACAGGCTCAGTGTGTTCGGCCAAACTTCAAAAATCGTGACATTTGTCCAAATCGTATATGACAAACCTCATATTTGTATATATACTTCAAACACACAGCGTGCAGGGCAGGAAGTATTCGCTACTGTTCACAATTCTTCCCGTCGACTGCTTAGTAAGGATAGAGATTCGCATGGCGTATGCGCGTCATGAATGGTGACGATATGAGAAAGGAGGATTCCCGGATCCGGAAGCACTTGCAGGCTCGGACATGCATCAAGCGGGGGACTTTCATCGTTCAACCCTGATCGGGCAAACCGACCGTGGAACGCATCATGAGCACTTCTCGCCGTAGCATTTCCATCGTCGCAATCCTCCTTGCCACGGCTCTCGTTGTTCCCGCGCCCGCTCCTGCACTGTCGTCTATCGCCCCCACCGCTAGCGCTGTTTCCAGCGCCTCTGCGCAAAACTCCCCCGCGAGCCATACCTTTACCACCGACATTTTTGCGGCTGACAGTTTTGCCGCTGACAGCGGCTTCGACTACATCGAGATCAGCGCCACATCGAGCACATCCTCACCCGCTTCACCCATCACGATAACGCTCACGGCAACGTTGCCGCCCGCGCCGACGAAGGTCGCCTCCGCGAGCGCAAAACGTATGAGTCTCATCAAAAAATATGTAAAGAAGCTCGCGAAGTCGGCAAATCTCAACTTCCGGTTTGTCAAAAAGCTTTGTCCTGGCTCTGTCTGCGGCAACGTGACGTTCACGGCTTTTCCCAATGCAAAGTTGAAGTCCTATAAGCGACCAACCATGAATCTCGACTCGGACACCACCAAATACGCGACCTCGAAGAAAATCACCAAGTTAGGCAAGTCGGTGCTCGCCCACGAGACTGCGCACGTCGTGCAGGCGAAATCCGCTCAGCTGCGTTTCAAAGGCCTCAATGGCCTCAAGAAATGGCTGAGAGCACACGGATTCACCGGCAAGGGCAACCTGCCGCTCGAAAAAGCCGCCGATGCGATGTCGTACGTTGCGACCGGCAAAATTCTCGGCATCTATCTCAAGGGCAAGCCCAAAGCCAAGCAGATCACGGCAGCAAAGGCAATGTGGCGCTGGTTCAAATAGCGCCTCGGAACAAGACGCCGCCGATGTGGAGCCCCGTTTTGTGTCCGCATCGACAGTCCTTAGGCTTGAATATGTGACACTGCCCGAACTCGCTCCCCGATCCACCCCATCCAAACCTCAGGCCATCCGGGCAAGAAACAGCGTGATGGTCGTGTTCGCGCTCAACGGCTTCATTTTCGCATCGTGGATGTCGCGCGTTCCCGACATTCAAGAGGTACTGAACCTCACCCCCTGGCAGCTCAGCCTCCTCGTTCTCGCAACCTCCCTCGGCGCAATCTGTGGTCTCCCAACGGCCGGAGCAATTCTCGGGCGCATCGGTGCCGCTCGGTCGGTTCTGCTCGGCGTCGCCATCGCTGTGCCCGGAATCGTCGTGGCGACCCTTGCCATTCCGAATGGCTGGCCCATGCACATCATGCTTGGCGGACTCTTCCTCTACGGGATCGGCACCGGAATCTGGGACGTCTCGCAAAATCTCGAGGGAACCCATGTCGAACAAAGGCTCGGCCGCTCGATCATGCCCTGGTTTCATGCAGGATTCAGCGCCGGTAGCGTTGTCGGAGCGCTTATCGGTGCGTTCCTGGTCAGCATCCAGTTTCCCATCCTGCCTCACCTCCTCATTGTCACCGCACTGATCGTCTGTGCCGTGCTGATCGCGGTTCGGCCATTTCTCCCCGCAGTGCCCGCATCACGGCAACCCGGAGGGCACCGTTCGGGGGCTTCGCGCCAGCGATCGGCCTGGACAGAGCCGCGCACGCTTCTCATCGGCGTAGTCGTGCTCGCCGCCGCATTCGCTGAAGGCACTGCGAACGATTGGATGGCGGTCGCCTTTGTAAACGGGCACGGTCTAGAGAAGTCGCTTGGCGTCGTCGCGACGGCGGTGTTTCTCACGTTCATGACTGCCGGACGAATCGTCGGCACACGGTTGCTCGACTTGTATGGCCGAGTCGTAGTGCTGCGCGTGTCGTTCATCTGTGCCATCCTGGGCAGTCTGCTCGTGGTTTTCGGTTCGCCGCTGCTCGCCTTTATCGGTGCGGCGGTGTGGGGGCTCGGAGCGAGTCTCGGCTTTCCTGTCGGTATGTCGGCCGCCGCAGACGACCCGTCACGCGCTCACTCACGATTGAGCGTTGTCTCGACCATCGGATATGGCGCATTTCTCGGCGGACCTCCCCTGCTCGGCTTCCTCGGCGAGCATGTCGGGTTGCTGAACTCCTTCGTGGTCGTCGGTTGTGTTTCGTTGTTGGCGTTGCTGATCGTTCCGTTCACGCGCCCGCTCGACGCGTCTAAATCCGCTCCCATGACAGCAGAACACCCGCAAGCTTAGAAAACGCATTGCCGGAACGGCAGGCTCCCATTACGGACCTTGCCGTTTGGGCCCGCCGAAGACCACGAGAATGCAGTTTCGATGGGTCACCTTCAGTGAATATGTGCGCGAGTCGAACGCGCCGACGTGACACGCTGCACCAAATTCCACACCCCATCCACAAACAATGGGCTATGCTAAGGGAACACCTAGCGGTAGTGGACCACCTGCAACTATGTAGGCCCGCTACCTCCAAGTCCGAGAAACTCACCCCGAGTCTCGGCACAGGCAGACGCATCCGGCGGCTGTGAGAGCTTCCTGCGATACACCCACTGAAGGGCCATCGCAGCCTAACGAATCGAATACCCATCACCTTTTCTGTTCCTCCAGACTTACTGTCTGGCTCGGTTTGTTGGCGAAAATCCGATCACGATATTTATGTAGCCACGCTTGACGACGAGTTTGTCGGCTTCATCGCAGAAGTCGATGGCAAATACACGTTGCACGAGCGGTTTGCGCAGCCCCTCGGGGTCTTCGATTCGCTATTCGGAGCTCGCTCGGCACTCAGTCTTCATCTCTTCACACCTATCAGGGACGGCCACACACCGTACGAATGTGTCACATCCGTCCTGCCCAAGACCGCACGTCGACGTCGTCGACGGCGCACCCCGGACCGTTCCCACGGTCCACAACAACAAAGGAAACACATCATGGCCACTGGCACCGTTAAATGGTTCAACTCTGACAAGGGATACGGCTTCATTGCTCCCGACGACGGCTCTGCCGACGTTTTCGCGCACTTCAGTGCGATTGCAGGCACAGGACACCGCAACCTCGAAGAGGCACAAAAGGTCGAGTTCGACACCGAGCCCGGCCAGCGCGGCCCGCAGGCGACCAACATTCGCCCGCTCTAATCTCGGGGTGCACCAGACGACCTGGCATGGATGCGATCGCGTAAACCGCGGCCGCACTCATGCCAGGCGGATGTCCCTCGATCGCGCGCCACGCATCCACGCGTGTTGGATGAATGCGCGTGAACTGAAAACCGTTAGCTGAAAGTCTGTCGAGTTTCGACATATCGACGCGCCTAGGGCGGTAGCGTGAGGCTAGCGAACGGCAACCGCCTTGGCTCCGAATGATCCCGTATCACGGAATCGGATGAACGAGTAGGCGCGGGCTATGCCAAACACAACCACTTCGGCCACTCCAGCAGGCACTCTCGGCCCGCTGCGCCAAACCTACGCAGGAACAGGGACGTTCCCACCCGTAGCCCGCGCCTACACCCAACTCTCCCAGATCGTTCGTGAATCGGGTTTGCTGCGTCGTGCCCGTTGGTTCTACGTCGTTGTCGGCGCCGCGATCATTGCAGGATTCGGCGGAGCGCTCACCGGCTTCCTCCTCCTCGGCGAAAGCTGGTTCCAACTCATCCTCGCCGCCGGGGTTGGAGTGCTTTTCACTCAGGTGGCCTTTCTCACACACGAAGCCGCACATCGACAGATCCTCAGCAGCGGACGTTCCAACGACCGGCTTGCCCGAGTGCTTGCGAGCGCCGCAGGCATGAGTTATTCGTGGTGGGACTCCAAACATTCCCGGCATCACGCCAATCCGAACCGAGTTGGCAAAGACCCAGACATCGCAGTCGACACCATCGCATTTCTCGACGCAGACGCGGCCAAATCACGCGGATTCACCCGGCACATCGTACGCAGGCAAGGTTGGCTCTTCTTCCCGCTCCTCACGCTCGAAGGCCTCAACCTGCATTACCAAGGGCTTCGCCACTTACTCTCGCACAAACCCGTAACCGGTAGGTGGATCGAGTTGGCCATGATCGCCGCACGATTCATTGTGCTGCTTGTGCCGCTATTCGCGTTCCTCCCCCTCGGCATGGCCTTCGCCTGCCTCGGAATCGAACTGGCCGTTGTCGGCGTGTATATGGGATCATCCTTTGCCCCCAATCACAAGGGCATGCCGATCATCGCGCCCGACGCGAAACTCGACTTCTTCTCGAAGCAGGTACGCACTTCACGCAACATCTCTGGAGGACGGTGGGCAACATCCCTCATGGGTGGTCTCAACTACCAGGTCGAGCACCACCTGTTTCCGAGTATGGCGCGCCCGCACCTTGCCAAGGCACGCGTCATCGTCCGCGAGTACTGTGCGGCCAACGACGTGCCGTACACCGAGACGAACCTCTGGCGCTCATACGCTATCGTGATCGCCTACCTCAACACGGTCGGGCTTGCAGCTCGAGATCCATTCGACTGCCCGCTCAGCGCGCAGTACAGGTAAACCCGACTCAACCGCAATCGCGCGTGCATCTGGCTGAACTGAACTGATGAGACCGAGAATCACACACGACGACGCCACAAACAGCAAACAGGGTGGTGATGCGACCCGGGGGAAGCAGGCGCACGACCGCGCCGCGTCCTTGTGCTTCTCCTACGCGTCAGTCAAACGCATTGCATCGAGCAGGGCCGATACGGCAACGGACGCCACGCGAACTCGGTTGTCCCCCACGCCGTAGGGAATCCACAGCATTCCTTCGTGAATGATCGCCCCGCAACTGTACATGACGCTCGGCACATATCCGTCGACAAGTGAGCCCGACGGCTCAAGAAGCGGCTCCTCCAAGACGGCGATCACACGGCGAGGATCATCGAGGTCGAGCAACAGCGCGCCGATCGAGTACGACCGCATTGGACCAACCCCGTGTGTGAGCACAAGCCAGCCCTCGGCAGTCTCTAGAGGAGAACCACAGTTTCCGCTCTGGACGACATCCCAAAGATACGACGGTTCATAAATTGGGGTGTCAGGCTCCCAGTGGAACCCGTCGACAGAACCGGTGAGTGAGACAGCCTCGCCGTCGCCGCGGCTCAGCGCCAACTGCCGACCACCGATCGGACGGGGGAACAGAGCCATCCCCTTGGTGCGAGTTGGTGCGCCCGTGAGGCGATGCATGGTGAAGTCACGGAAGTCACTCGTGACGGCCAACCGGGATGCGATGTGTTCCCCGTCGTACGCGGTATAGGTGCCTCGGTACTCAGGCTGGCCATCGGCATCCACACACATCACGAAACGCGGATCCTCAATGCCTCTGCGCTCCTCATCTGCTGCAGGAAGCAGCACTCTCTGGCTGATGCCACCTGCCTCGGAAAAGGTCGCACGATATGAGGAGCGACCTACTGTGCGAATCACGTCGATCTGCGCGCGCGAGGCATGATGCCGCAGCAGCTGCTCGGGCAGCGCCCGGATGACCTGATCGATGTCGCTCGTCGCAAAATGCGGCGGCAACTCCTGCACCACGAAACGCACGATATCGTTCACACCATGTTCGTGTTCGAGTGCGTGAAGAAAATGGTCCCGTTCCCACTCGCCACTCGAGATGACGGCGCGTTCAAGCGGCTTCGTGCGAGGCACGAACTCCCATTGCACGCCCGGACCGATGATGGCCTCGCAGAACTGGATCGACGAGAGGTGCGACTCCCCGATCGAACGCAACGAGACCAGCACACGCAATTGACCGGGTTGCAGCCTTGTCTGGTCGGGGTGCATGACTGCGCTTGGGTTGCATAGTGCGGCACCCTCTACCGCATACTCTGCGGTGAACGCGGCACCGACGAGAATCTCACGATCGTCGTCCAGTTCAACCACGTCGCTGCCACGCACAATGGCCGCATTCGTGCGAAGCAAGGACTCCAGCGAGCCATGCCGCGGGCCATATCTGAGCAGGATATTCGCCGCCGCCGTTTTCACGGCCGCATCTTCCGTGGCAAGGACTCTGGCGAGCACCCCCTCGGTTCGCGAGTTTGAACCTGGCGTGCTCTCTCCAGGCAAAAAGAGTTGCGAGACGACACGCGAGATGTCCGGCCGGAGCTCAACGCCTGCGTCGATGGCGTTTGCCGTCATGCACGCACCAGGCTCATCGCCCGGCGCCGCTGCGCGGTACCGACCGCGGCAAGAGTGGATTCTGCCCCACAGTTTTGATTACGCCCGCCCGGTTCGAGCCCGTCGTATCCCGCCCCATTCACAGGGTCGTACATCGCCATGTTCGCATCGTTCTCGCCAGCAAACCATCCCCACGCCAGCAACACCCCACGCTGCCAGTGCAGATCGCCCGTCACCGCCGCAGCATGGCTGCATGCGTCGGCGATCGCAGCGGGCTCAATAGCCTGCTGATCCCAGAGTGGGCCGTGATCGGCCGGCAACCTTCCGTGCGAACCCGTGACAGACAGAAAGCCGCCCGGTCCCGTCTCGATCTCAAGAAGCGCCGAGAGCGCGTCAAGGCCATGCGATACCGTTTGGGGTCGGTCGAGAGCCGATCCACCGACAATGAGAGCATCGCATAATGTCGCGTTTGCATACCGTAGCTGTGGCTCAATCCATCCCCAGGGACCTACAGGCATGTGCGGGATCAGGTCAAGGCAGTCAGCAAGCAGCGACTGCACGACGACATCGTCGGGGTACACGCGCAGCGTCTGGGCAGCACCGATAGCTGCAAAACTTGAAGCCCGAACATCGACGGCCCGCGTTCGTGCAGCCCGGTGCAGTGCAACGAGAGCGCGAGCGCGAAAGCTCGAATCCTGGGAATACGCGATGGCGTTGCCGAGCCCGCCGATCGCGCGCCCCCACCAGTCGCCCGTTGCCGCGACATCGATCCATTCGCCTTCAGCCGACATACGGTTGTGAGCGGCACCGTCCGGCGCGATCGCCCGCTCGAGAAAAGCGAGATACGTCTCGGCAAAGTTGGAGAGCTGAAGATCGGCCGACTGCTCGCGAAGAACCACCGTGAGCGCGCGGGCTACGTCGTCAGTACAATACCCGCGCTCGATTCTGGGCATCAAGAGAGAAGCATGTTCGAAGATGCCCCACTCGTTCGTCATCGCGGCGATATGCGAAAAGGAAATCGCGAACGACCCGCGAGCCGCATCATCCGTCACGAGACGACGCCCGCCATTGTGAGAGCCGCCGCAAGCGTTCGATAGAGTGACGCGACCTCATCCCAGCTCGTGCCGACCGCAGTTTCGCGGGCACGCTCAACCGTCTTCTGCGTCAGTGACGGGTTGAGCAGACTGCTACGAATAGCGTCGGCAATCTCTGCAGGATTCTCGTGGCTGACAAGCACTCCCCTCTCGCCGGAAAGCAACTCGACGGCGTGAGGAAAACGCGTGGCGATGACAAGCTTCCCCGCCGCGACAGCCTCGACGAGCACGCCAGACGTGCTCTGCTCACGAGAATCGTATGGCAGCAGCACAATCGTCGCCGCCGCTATCTCCGCCGCAAGTGCATCGGCTTCGCGATAACCACCGTCGATCTGGACATCACCGTCTACGTTGAGGCGGACGGCGAGGGCCTGTAGCGCCTCGCGATACTGCTCTCCCTGCTCATGCAGCACCTTGGGATGAGTCTGCCCGAGCACACGATAGATCGGGCGCGGCGAAAGGTCGGTCAGCTGTGCAAACGCCCGGATTCCCCACTCGATTCCTTTGCCCGGTCCGATCAGCCCCCAGCTCAACACCACCGGCCGCCGTGGCTTGCGTGCGCTTGCCTGCGGGAGCCGTGCATCGACGCCATGCGGGATGAACGAGATGATCTCGGCGGGAATCGAGTACGTGTGAACAAGCAGAGCCATCGCAGTCTGCGTCATCACTACAACCGCTCCGGCAAGCCGAGCGATCTCTTGCAATATCTCGCGTTGATTGCGCGTAGGATTTTCGAGCACGGTATGCAGCACGACGATGGTCGGGCGTCGGATCTGAGCGAGCGCGCCAAGGACTTCGTTGCCGTCCTTGCCGCCATATATTCCGTACTCATGCTGCACGACGACGACGTCACAGGCATTCAGGTTCTGAGTGGTCTCGATCAGGCTCTTCGCATCGTTGGGCTTGAATTCCCCTACGACACGAACATTCGCCGTAGAAACCGACGGGCCCGCCGGCACCAGGTCATCCACACGCACGACCACCGATTCATCGCCCCTGCCTGCGCCGATGGCACCCGCAAGCGCGGACGTGAATGTGGCCAGCCCACATCTGGTTGGTGGATAAGTGCTTAAAAACCCGTATCGAGTCACTGACGTTCCGTCCGTATTGCCCCACCTGCGGCGGAGCCAACAGCGAGACGTCTGCCGACCGGCACCTCTCGAGGAATCGCGTCACCGTGATCCGGTTGGAGCCGACCAGAGAATAACTGAACCATTAGCATCGGCACCGTTAGCCACAGTCTACGCCTGCACACCAAACGACGTCGATATTCTCAGGGAGTTCCTTCTGCCCCTCACCGCTGGGTATGCTAACGCGCTCCCTTTCCAGCCGCGCACAACCGCGCACCACCTGCCAGTCATAGACTGCACCTAGGTGCGCGGCGAACCGGCTACTACCGGTTGAGGCCTCACACAGCACTGAGGAGTGACCATGTTGCAAGATGTTGCATCACAACCGGTCGCCGCTGTCTTGGCAGCGCTTCGCTCTCAGCCCGAAGGGCTGAGAGCGAAGGAAGCGTCGAAACGACTGCTCCAGGTCGGGCCCAATGCTCTGCGCGGCCATCATGCCCGGCCATTCCGGGTGCTCGGCCGGCAGTTGAAGAGCCCCATCCTTCTCTTATTGCTTATCACGGCGGCGATATCGGCATTTCTTGGTGAAGCGACGAACTCCGTCATCATCGCAGCCGTGCTCATCGCGAGCATCGGCCTTGGGTTTGTCAATGAATTCCGGGCCGAGCGCGCAGCAGATGTGTTGCACGACCAGGTCACACACCGCGTCGTCGCCTTGCGAGATGGCGTCGCGTCGCAAGTGAATGTGACCGAGCTTGTGCCAGGAGACGTCGTGCGCCTTGGGATCGGTGACATCGTTCCCGCCGATGTGCGCGTCACCGACAGCCATGACCTCTCGTGCGACGAGAGCATTGTCACCGGAGAATCGTTACCGGTCACAAAAACACCGACACCGACGCCTCTCGGGGCCTCCATCGGCGACCTGACCTCGTGTGCACTCATGGGAACGGTTGTCCAATCGGGCTCAGCCACCGCTGTCGTCGTCGAGACAGGTCCACGCACCGAGTTCGGCCAAATCGCCACAGGACTCGCAACCCAGCAGCCCCAGACAGAGTTCCAACGGGGACTGAGCAAATTCTCGCTTCTCCTCCTCGAAGTGGCAGTTTCGCTGACCACCGTCATATTCGTGGCGAACGTTCTGCTGCACCGGCCCGTCATCGATTCCCTGCTGTTCTCCCTCGCCATCGCCGTAGGCATCACACCTCAGTTGCTGCCTGCCGTCGTGAGCGCGAGTCTTGCGGCCGGGTCTCGTGCACTCGCCAAACGCCACGTTCTCGTCAAACGACTCGTCTGCATCGAGGATCTGGGCGACCTCGACCTGCTCGTCACAGACAAGACAGGAACCCTGACCGAAGGAAGAATCAGTTTCGTCCACGCGCTCTCAGCCGAAACCGGCTCGAGCGCAGCGGCGGAAGACCACATCCACTTGCTTGGATTGCTTGCCACCGAGACCGATTACTCCGCAAGCCAGGTGTCCACCGTCGGGCTCAATGCACTCGACGCCGCTCTCTGGGACTCGCCGGCGGCAGCAGATCGAGGCCTGCAAGGCTACGCCAAGCACGACACACTCCCGTTCGACCATGACCGGCGCAGAACGAGCGTGCTCGTAGACGCGGCCAACGACCCAGACGGTCGGTCACGACTGCTCGTAACCAAAGGAGCACCCGAAGACGTGATGGGCATATGCTCTACCGTGCCAACGGAGGCAGAAGATATTCTGAAAAAGGAATATGCATCTGGATCGCGGGTCGTCGCGGTGGCGCACAAGAGTGCGCCGACCCTCGAAAAACTCAATGTCTCGGACGAGACCGAGCTCACCCTCGACGGGTTCCTGGTATTTCTAGACCGACCCAAACTCGACGCACGACAGTCTCTTGAGAAGCTCGCCAAGCTTGGCATTGCCGTCAAGATCGCGACAGGGGACAGCGGAATCGTCGCAGAGAAGGTGCTCTCAGACATCGGCCTCGCCTCTGGGGGAACCCTCACGGGTGCCGATATCGACCCGATGAACGATGAGGACTTGCGCTCGGCGGCAACGGCGTCAACGATCTTTGCGCGCGTCTCGCCAAGTCAGAAGGCGCGAGTCATTCGGCTGCTACGCACATCGGGCAGAGCGGTCGCGTTCATGGGCGACGGCGTGAACGATGCCCTCGCGTTGCACGAGGCCGACATCGGTATCTCTGTGGATACCGCAACCGACGTTGCCAAGGACGCCGCCGACGTGCTTCTGCTCGACAAAGACCTAGGAGTGCTTGCCGAAGGCGTGGTCGACGGCCGGCGCATCTTCGCCAACACCATCAAATACGTCCTCATGGGCACATCGAGCAACTTCGGAAACATGTTCAGCGCCTCCATCGCCTCCGTCATCCTGCCGTTTCTTCCCATGCTTCCCGGCCAGATCCTCCTCAACAATTTGCTCTACGACGCTGGGCAACTGGCCATTCCTGGCGACAAGGTCGACCCCGAGCAATTGGTCACGCCGTCGCATTGGGATATCGCATATATCCGCCGGTTCATGTTTCTGTTCGGCCCGATAAGTTCACTATTCGACTTCGCGACCTTCGGCCTGATGCTATTCGCCTTTCATGCTTCAGAGGGCGAGTTTCAGGCCGGCTGGTTCATCGAATCCATCGCCACCCAGACGCTCATCATTTTCGCTATTCGCACTCGGCGCATACCATTTTTCCGAAGCCGGCCTTCGCTTGGCCTCATGCTCGCGTCTTTCGGCATCGTTATCCTCGGAGTGTGGCTGCCCTACTCTCCGCTCATGGGAGTTCTCGGCTTTGAGGCGTTGCCCATGCCATTCTTTCTCGCACTCGTTGGCATGATCGCGATCTATCTTGTACTGGTAGAGGTGACGAAACACTGGTTCTTCTCACGCCCGGCCCAACAACTGGCACAATCAGAGAATGTTCCAGTACGTCGTCGCGGCGACCATCACCGGATCTCCCGGAGGGCCTCTCGGTTCGTCTCGCCGGCCCCGCGCAGCCGCCGGATTTCTTCGCTCTAACCGAAAGTCGAGAGCACTATGGTCTTTGAACCGAACTGCCTACGGGGTCAGACCCACGATTCTGGATACACTGAGATCGTACGGGTGGGGCACGGGCGTTTAGGAGAATGAGATGTCGAATAAACGCGTCACCATTGTTGATGTGGCCGCGCAAGCTGGAGTCGCCATCAGCTCCGTGTCCGCCGCACTCAATGATCGCGCAGGCGTCTCAGAGGAGACTCGAGTTCGGGTCAAACAGGTCGCAAGCGAGCTCGGGTTCAAACCCTCCCTCCGCGCACGGAGCCTGTCGTCAAAGAAATCTTTCGCCGTTGGTCTCGTCGTTGAGCGGATACCCGAAATCCTCGAGACCGACCCCTTCTTCGCGAGCTTCATCGGCGGGGTGGAGGCCGTGCTCAGCTCATGCGGGTACGCACTTGTGCTCGAGATGGGACGAGACAAAGCAGACACCGAACAGCGATATCGTCAACTCGCAGCAGACAGGAGAGTTGACGGAGTCTTCCTCTCGGAAATCGAAATCGACGACTATCGCATCGATCTCTTGCGCGAGCTACAGCTGCCTGCTGTTGCACTCAACCCAGACGAGGGGGATTTCCCGTTCGTCGCAGTGCGCCAAAGTGGCGAGAATGCGATCCGCCAGCTTGTCAGGTATTTCGTCGACAACGGGCATACCAACTTCGTCCATGTTGCCGGCCCTCACCAATATGTGCACAGCAGGCAACGCCGCACTGCATGGCTTGCCGCCCTCCACGAATCAGGACAAGACGGCGGGGCGGTTTACGAGGGCGACTTCACTTATGAGAGTGGGCAACGTGCCGCCGCAGCGATGGCCCACTCTCTCCAGCCAGCCACAGCCGTATTCTGCGCAAATGACCTAATGGCGCTGGGGTTCCTGGCTCAGGTTCAGGATGAAGGCTTCGCCGTGCCCCGTGACATCTCTGTAGCAGGGTACGACGGCATCCAACTCGGAAACTACGTTCGCCCGAATCTCACCACTCTCAAAACCACCCCCCGGGCGATCGCTGCAGAATCGGCCCGCCTGCTCATCGACTTGATCGAGCATCGTCCGGTCTCAGATTCTCGCGTTTCCGACGTCGAACTGATGGTGCGCGGGTCGACAGGCCGGCGCCACCTGTGAGCGCCAGTGCGCCTTTAGAGGACGCCAATCATCCGATACTGAGCTTGGCCACTCCGATGTGTGTATCTGCCATTCCGTAGAACACAAAGTGTTCCCCGCCGATCGTCTCAATGGCGGTTGGGAAGACCACGTTCGCCACGGTGCCGTTAGTCTCCTGTTCCGTTTCGGGAGCCATCAACGACTGCGCGCTCCGGGCCAATACTCGTGATGGATCATTGGCGTCAAGAAGAATCGCACCCGCCTCGTAGCGCACATCTTTCTGCGGGGCAAAGCCATCTCCCTCAATCACACCAGTCACACCATGATGGATAACCAGCCAGCCCTCAGGGATTCTCAACGGCGCGGGCCCCGCGCCGATCTTCGCTTCCTCCCAGGCGAATTCTGGGATGGCAACTTGCCGGTGCCCGTATGCCGTCGTAAGTGCGCGGATATCAGCACGAACGGCCGCGATGGGCACATACGATATCCAGATGCCTGGCCGGCTGTCGGTAGTTCCGGTTGGCAAAGGTGCGTCTTCCGGCCAGCGGACATAGCTCACGTCCCACATAGGACGATGCAGCATCGCCAGGCTTGGTTCACCCTTCGGATCCGAGACAACCTCGGGGAAGAAGACGACGTCCTTATTCGGGAAGAGATTGAGGTCGGTGTCCAGGTGCTCCTCATATCCGAAATGCAGCGGCCCGATCCGCCTCCAGCCGACACCGTCTTCGGACACAGCTATCGCGGGACGAGGCCCGATCGGGCCAAACGCCACATAAGTCATGATGTGCAGGCCAAGCGTCTCAATCCATGTGATTCTTGGGTCTTCGACGCCACCATGGTTGCGGCCGTGCTCCCAGCCCTCCTCCACGGCAAGAGCAACGCCGAGCCGCTCGACTTTCGCAGGGACGCCGTCTTCGAACACCACTTTGGCACGACCGATGCATGACCGATTTCCGCGCCCAACAAGCCGCGGATAGAGGTAAAGGCTCCCATCCGCTCCACGAGCGGTCGCCGGGTTGAGTACCCCCTCCTCTTCGAGGGCATTTCCTGGTTCGATTTCCATGAGAGTTCCGAGGCGCGTGAAATTGATATTGGGAAGCGAAGTCATTGTTTTCTCCGTAATGATGTGGTGTTGTAGATCAAAGAAAGTGGGTATGGAAAGGCACGAAGCCGAATGAGACGGCCTACCTCATCCTTTAACCGCGCCCAACACACCATTTACCAGATACTTTTGAATGAAGACGTATCCAATCATCAGCGGAAGCGCGACGATGAAGGTTGCAGCAGCCAGCAATGGCCATTGGTTCGAGTAAGTTCCCTTGAACGAATAAAGCCCGACGGTTACCGGGAACTTCGCCGGGTCAGAGAGCAGAACCGTGGCAAGCACAATCTCATTCCAAATCCACACCGCCTGCAAAATGAAAATCGTTGCAAGCGCTGGCTTTGCGAGGGGAAAAACAAAACGAAACAAATAGCGCCAGTACCCGACGCCATCGATTGCGGCTGCCTCATCGAGCTCGAGCGGAATCGACTTGACGAACCCACTGAACAAAAGTGGACCGATACCGACGCCCACGCCGACCATCAAGATGTATCCCAACCTGCTGTCGTACAGGTTCAGTCGAAGCAACAACTGGAACTGGGTAATGAGCGCATTCGGCAGGAAGAGTACAAGCGCAAATATGAATGTCCACAAGCGCGTGCCCCGGAGGTAGCCGCGAGCGACAGGAAATCCAATCACCAGCGATATGAACGTGCCGATGGCGGAACCCACCAACGTATATAGCAAGCTATTGAATATGTACGAGCTGAAGTTTCCTTGGTTCCAAGCCACCAAGAAGTTCCCCCATTGCGGGTCTGTCGTGATCCCCACAGGATCGGTCAAGAACTCCGTCTGTGTTTTCAAAGCCGTGTTGAACAAATACAGGATGGGGAACAGAAAAACGATGAGAATGACGGCAACGCTTATCCACACCCCGACGGAGGCATGGCGACGCGGGCGATTGCGGCGACCAGATTTCTGCCGCTCCACCGGATTGCCCATAGCAGTGACACGTGATTGGGCAGAAGTTGTGGTGCTCACAGCCTTGCCTCCCTCTTACGCAGGTACCAGAGTGTGATCAACGTGATCACACCCACGAGTACGAATTGAATGATGGATATTGCAGCCGCATAACCCTGAGACTGCGAAAGCGTTGTTCCAGATTTTGCGCCGAAACCCTGCACATACAGCAGCAAGGAAAGCACCTGCGTCGACTTGTTGCTCGGGCCGGTCAGAACATAGGTGAGCTGATAGCTTTGCAGCGCGTTGACGACTCCCAGTAAGACGTTCGCCGTAACGGAAGGGGCCATCATGGGCATGGTCACGTACCGGAAGCGCTGCCACGCAGACGCTCCATCGATTTCGGCCACTTCATAAAGCTCCGCGGGAATGGATTGGAGCCCAGCTAAAAAGATGATCACGGAAACGCCGACGACCATCCACACCTGGACGAGGATCACCAGGGCGAGGGCCAGGTTCGGATCTCCGAAAAAGGCCGAGTCCGTTCCGAACCAGCTCAACACCGACGCCGCCGGACCGCCGCTGGTATTGAACATGAGCGACCAGATCAAGGCAGTAACCGTGACCCCGAGCACAGTAGGCATGAACACGACGGCACGATAGAAGTTACGACCAGGGATTTTCTTGTTCAGCAAGAGCGCAATGCCTAGCGACAGTGCGATCTGAAGTACGGTGCTGAACCCAGCGAAGACTACGGTGTTCCGAAGCGCATTCATGCTGTCGCCGATCTTCGCCGGCGAGAAGAAATCGAGGTAGTTCTGAATGCCCACCCAGTTCACGGGAAGGTAGGGAAGTCCTCGGAGATTGGTGAATGAGACGACGAGCACCCCGATCGCGGGCACGAATCCGAAGACGGTGAGCACACTCATGCCAATAATGAATGTCAGTCGCATGGGCGCACGCGATGGGAACGGATAGGAGATCGGTTTGGACATGTGAAATTCCGCTTTCCAAAGGAAGGGCAGGGTTCGCGGCGCGACGACACGCCACGTCGCGAACCCCACATGCGAGGGGATATATGTTGTTAGAAGGCTGCCTTCCAGGCATTCTGGGCAGACTGGGCCGCCTCATCGGCCGTGCTTGACCCAAGCGGAGCAAGAGCAGGGTAGTTGAACGGGTAGACCGCATCCTCACCCGCCTTGTTGTTGGCGATCCACACCACATCCCATGCCGGCTGGTATGTCGAGGTGTATGGCTCAATCGACTTCAGGAAAGCGCTGCTCTCAATGTTCGGCTCTGCTGGGGAAAAACCTGATTTTTCGACGAAAGTGGTGTAGTTGACGGGATCGCTGAAGAAATCCAGCCACGCGAGTGCGGCAGTCTTGTTCTTCGTTGAGGATGCGAGCCCGAGCTGCAACTCGATCTTGCCGTTCAGGAACTGGTTGTCGGCTGCGGTGTCGCTGACGGGGAGCGGGAAGAAACCGATATCGAACGCCCCATCGACTGCTGTACTGATGGTTGGCGCGTTCCACGTTCCATCCGGCATCATCGCGAAATCGCCCCTGGCAAACGCCGCCGGAATGTCGTCGTACCCTGCGCCGGAGAAGTTCTTCTGCGTATTCTGCAGAATTGTCTGTGTCTTCTGGAGCACGGTCAGCGGCAGGCCCGAGTCAAGCGAGGCGCTGTTCTCCCACAGCGACTTGGCGAGTTCCTGTTTGCTTTCCAAAGTTGGGTAGAGGCTGGCAACCGAGGCAAGCATCGGCAGCCCGGCTGGCCAGAGATCCTTGCCGCCGATTCCGAATGGCGTGACATTCTGAGCGGTCAGCGTGCTCAGTACACTCTGCAGTTCAGTCCAGGTGGTCGGCACGGAAAGTCCGTACTTCGCAAAAATGGACTTGTTGTAATAGACGCCGGTCGAGTAGCTCAGCCCTGTCGGGATGGCGTAGTGCCTGCCCCCGATAGCCTGTGCATCCAGCACGGTGGGTGTGAAACGTGACATGAACGACTCGTCAGTGAGATCGACCAAGCCACCGGACTGTGCGAAGAGCGTATAGTCTGATGCCGAATCCTTCGCATAGTCTGGCACCTCCACAAGGTTCTTCACCACGAAAATATCAACGTTTGCAGCAGTTAGGCGTGAGGACTTCGTGGCCGGGTAGTTGTCGTTAGACACCGACGAAAAGGTCACCTTCACGTCGGGATACTTCTGTTCGAACGCCTCGTTGATGGCTTTGAAGGCCGCATCCGATGCGTCCGCGCTTGAAACGAGAATCTGCAGCTCTCCCGAAGGCAGGCCTCCGTCGCTCGCTCCCGCGTTGTCGGATGACGCACATCCTGAGAGCACGCCGACTGTTGCGATTGCTGTGATGGCTGCGGCAAGTTTCATAAACCTGCGCGACGCGCCTATAGGTCTCTTGGGCACAATGACTCCTTTGTCGTTACCGAAACGTTTCGGTTATCCCCAGCATAGCCAGCTGAACTACTCCAGTCAACATTGCCTGGGTGGCCGGCATCGATCAGGCCACCCACGCGTACGAACGAGAGGCCACTTATCGGCGGCCAACACGTCCCCCACGCCTCCGCACACATCCACCCACATATCCACCCGCGCCCAGATACGCGAGAATAGATGGATGACCGCAACACTCGTCGCCAAGGCCCTGGCCGGCGGGCACGACCACCGCACCCTCTTTCACGACCTCGACCTTGTGGTTGCACCAGGATACGTCATCGGAGTAGTCGGCGCCAACGGTGCAGGAAAGTCGACGCTGCTGCGCCTGCTTGCCGGTATCGATGCGCCCTTGGAAGGCAGCGTCTCCCTCAGCCCAGCCGATGCCTTCGTGGGGTGGCTGCCACAAGAACACGAACGCATCCCAGGAGAAACCGTCTCCGGGTACGTGGCCAGGCGCGCAGGTACTGCCCTGGCAACCCTGGAGATGGATGCTGCGGCCACGGCTCTCGGTGAGCCATCCACTCTTGGGCGGCCTGATACGGCCGACGTGTACTCCCGTGCACTCGAGCGGTGGCTGGCGAGCGGGGCCGCAGACATCGACGAACGTCTGCCTGTCGTGCTCGCAGACTTGGGGCTCGAGCTCTCGGCGGACGCCATGATGACGCCGTTGTCCGGCGGCCAGGCAGCCAGAGTCGGCCTCGGCGCTCTCATGCTGTCCCGGTTCGACATCGTGCTGCTCGACGAACTGACCAATGATTTGGACCTCGACGGGCTGGAACGCCTCGAGAGCTTCATCCGAGGGCTACGTGGTGGGGTCGTACTCGTCAGCCACGACCGTGAATTTCTTGCCTCAAGTGTTACCCAAGTGCTCGAACTCGATCTCGCACAAGGCACCCATCGCGTATATGGCGGCGGATACGACGCATTTCTCGACGAGAGGGCCACCGCACGAAGGCATGCCCGGGAGTCCTACGACGAATTCGCAGAAAAGAAGGCCGACCTGGTTCGCCGGGCACGGACACAACGCGAATGGTCGAGCCAGGGCGTGCGCAACGCCATCAAGAAGTCTCCGGACAACGACAAGATCCGCCGGGCCGCCTCGATGGAATCGAGTGAAAAGCAGGCCCAAAAGGTGCGGCAGATGGAGAGCCGCATTGCGCGGCTCGACGAGGTGGACGAGCCGCGCAAGGAGTGGCGACTGCAGTTCACGATTGGCGCCGCGCCACGATCGAGTTCGGTGGTCTCGACACTGACCGGTGCCGTGCTCCGGCAAGGCGACTTCACGCTCGGACCCTTGTCTTTGCAAGTCAACGCAGGAGACCGCATCGGCATCACCGGTCCGAATGGCGCAGGAAAGTCGACGCTCTTGCGTCTACTTCTCGGCAAAGCCAGGCCAGACGAGGGGTCGGCGAGCCTTGGCGCAAGCGTCGCCGTCGGCGAGATCGATCAGGCGAGAGCGGTGCTTGCCGGCTCCGTGACACTGATCGCGAGTTTTGCTGCACAGGTGCCCGACTTGTCGGCCGCGGAGGTGCGCACGTTGCTCGCCAAGTTCGGGCTCAAAGCCGACCACGTCGGCAGGGCTGCGGACGAGCTCTCCCCCGGCGAGCGCACCCGGGCCGGGCTTGCTCTATTGCAGGCACGCGGAGTCAACCTTCTCGTGCTCGACGAACCAACCAACCACCTCGACCTTGTCGCGATCGAGCAGCTTGAGCAGGCCCTCGAATCGTATGACGGCACGCTGCTGCTTGTGACTCACGACCGGCGCATGCTCGACACCGTCCGGCTCACACAACATTGGCGAGTGAACGCAGGCGCAGTCACCGCGACATCGTAACCCGGTCGGCATCTGCCCTCGACCTGTGCCATGCGCGCCACGAGGTCCGTTGCCACTCCGTCACTGTGACAGGAAAAACTCGCGCACAGGCCACAATAGCAACACGCTCCACTTTTTCCTGTCACAGTGACGGTGACAACTTTTCCTCCGCGACCATCGGCCGCTGCGCGCGCCACATCTTCACTCTGACAGGAAATATCTACGCCCATGCACGCTACGGCAACGGCCGCGCGTTTTTCCTGTCACAGTGACGATGCAGGCGAGCGCCGCCTAGATTACGTCGTCGCGTCGATCGGAGAGATACGTGTTGTGCTCGCGGGACACGGCAAGACTGGGCAGGCTCAGCGTTGCCAGCACCATCTCGGCATCGCGGCCTGCCGTCGCGAGAGGACCACTCGGTCCTGCCACGACACTGAGCCCGCCGTAGGTAAAGCGCGCATCAGCACCGGCATGGTTCGCATATGCGACGAACAACTGATTCTCGATGGCCCGAGCAGGCACGAGTAATTCTGCGACCGTGTCGAACTCGACCATGTTTGCCGTCGGCACGCAGATCAGGTCTACGCCTTGCTCTGCCAGGTAGCGTGCAACTTCGGGAAACTCGATGTCGTAACAGATCGCTAGCCCGATGTTCCAGCCACGCCACTGGAAGACAGCAGGCGGCTCATGCGCAACGGCGAACTGCTCGCGATCCAGCTCTCCGAAGAGGTGAAGTTTGCGGTAGTTCGCCAGCAGGTCACCGCGTTCGCTGACAAACACCGCCGAGTTGTATACCGCGCCTGACCCGCCTCGCTCGGGATAGCCGTACACGAGCGCGATGCCGAGATCGCGGGCGATTGCGGCCGCAGCACCGGCAGAGGGCCCATCCACCGGCTCGGCGAGTTGCCGCACGCGGGTGGCACCGATGGCGTAGCCGGTGAGGAACATCTCAGGAAGCACGAGCACTTCGGCACCCAGCCCGACGGCTTCCTGCGCCAATCCCTTCATCAACGAAAGATTCTGCTCAACCTCCCCGGGCACGGGCGTGCACTGCCCGATTGCGAGCTTGAGTCCGGCATACCCCGACTCAAGCGAAGGGTCAGGCGAATGATACGGATTCGAGTTCATTGGTTGCGAGAGTATCAGCAGATTGAACACACTTCGCAGCGGGGCACTGGATAAACTACTGAACGCCATGCTCATCCTCCTTCCCCCGTCAGAGACGAAGCGGGATGGCGGCATCGGCGAGCCTCTCGATCTTGGCGCACTGTCATTCGAACGGCTCACCGCGCCAAGGCGCACCGTGCTCGCACTGCTCGCCGAGGTGAGCAAAAGCAGACGTGGGGCGATGGCCGCACTGAAGCTGGGGCCTCGAGGAGAATCGGAGATCGACCGCAACCGAGCAATCGCGTCGTCACCGACCATGCAGGCGATTGAGCGCTACACCGGCGTGCTTTTCGATGCGCTGGATGTTGCCGGCTTGGATGCGCCCGCCAGGATGCATGCAACCGAACGTGTGGCCATCCATTCTGCGCTTTTCGGGATAGT
>JAATGV010000019.1 GCA_015654475.1 Actinomycetales bacterium | reverse complement strand
TTCCACCCGGAGAAGTCGGGAGCGGCAGGCATTGCGTTGCTCTCCAATTGGCTGCGCTCTCTGCCCGAACGCTAGGCTCATTCATTGGTTATACATAGAGCGGATGGATCGATGAACAACCGTGTCAACGATGTCCATCCCGAGATCATCGAAGGAACATATGCCAAACGTCGCTTCACAGCCTGAGCTGGTGCTGCTTCCTGCCGTCGACATTGCGGATGGACGCGCCGTTCGCCTTGTGCAGGGCGAATCGGGAAGCGAAACCGAGTACGGCGAGCCGCTTGAAGCGGCGCAGAAGTTCATCGATGCGGGCGCACAGTGGCTGCACGTTGTCGACCTTGATGCTGCATTCGGTCGCGGTAGCAACGCGAGCGTGATTCGCGAAGTCATCGCGGCGGCCGAGGGCGTCAAGGTCGAGGTTTCTGGTGGCATTCGTGACGATGAGACCTTGCGTGCCGCTCTTGCCAGTGGTGCAACACGAATCAATCTCGGGACCGCTGCACTTGAAGATCCCGAATGGACGGCGGAGGTGATCGCCCGGTACGGCGAGCAGATCGCTGTTGGGCTTGACGTGCGCGGCGAGACACTCGCTGCCCGCGGCTGGGTGCACGAAGGTGGAAACCTGTGGGATGTGCTCGCGCGGTTGGAGGATGCGGGATGCGCCAGGTATGTCGTCACAGATGTGACCAAGGACGGCACACTGCTCGGGCCGAACCTCGATCTGCTTGAGCGCGTGCTTCATGTCACGGGTAAGCCCGTCGTCGCGTCGGGTGGCGTTGCCGCGCTCGACGATCTCGTTGCCCTTCGTGCTCTTACGGGGATCGGACTTGAAGGCGCCATTGTGGGCAAGGCTCTCTATTCGGGCGCGTTCACTCTTGAGGATGCGCTCGCCGTCGCCCGCAACTAGGCGCAGGATCGAGACATGAGGCAGGGATGAGCGGGATAAGCGCTGGCGGTGAGCGCCACGACCCGCACTTGGCAGATTCGGCTGGAGTGCCATGGCTTGGCCGTCACTTCGAGGGCAATGAGTTTGCCGGCGATGACGGCTCTGCCCCCGAGGTGTTGCACGAAGCGCTGCTCAGACACAGCCTCGGTTCGATCGGCCAGGCCGAGGTGCTTAGGCACGTGGGAGCATCCCGGTTCCTGATCCCACTTGTTGCAGAGTTGGGTGAGGCAGGAGTTGGGCCGACCGGCTCGATCACCGACAAGTCCGCCGAGCTTTCGGTAGTGACGGTTGCCACGCCGGACGGTCGATCGGCGCTGCTAGCGTTCACTTCGCTCGCTAGTCTGGCACTCTGGGATCCGGACGCGCGGCCTGTGCCAGTGACTGGGCTCCGGCTGGCCCTGGCTGCCAAGAGCGACGGCACCACTCGAATCGTGATCGATCCAGGATCCGACACGGAGTTTGCGGTGCGAGGCCCTGCTATCGAGGCGCTCGCCGCCGAGCGTGACTGGGTCGCACCCTGGGAGGACGAACGCGTGCTCGCTGCGTTCATGGAGCCGGCGAGCCAGTTCGCTGCGATCACGGGGCTCGTGTTGGCGCCGGGCGATCAATTCGCGCGACTTCGGGGTCCTGAAGTCGTGGTGCATCTCACAGTCATGCAGGGGTTGGACGCTGGGCAGTTGAAATCCGTCACGACTGAGCTCTCAGAGGCGTGGCAGCACGATCCTCTGATCACATCCCGTGTCGACTCGGTTGGTCTGAAACTGGCGCCAGATCCCAACGCCCGCGTCTAGGCATTGCCGACAGCGCGGCGAATGCAACCGTTGTGCGGTGCGGTGTCTGACCGTCGGGATGTGAGCGGCGGAGTCAGTGCGAAAACACTCGGCTCCACTCGTCGCGGCCCGCGAGGAACTTCTTGATCGCCGCTTTTGCCCCCTCCAGGTCGTGGCTAGCCGCAAACCCGCATTGCTTTTCGGTTGCGGCAGGCGTCTCGGTGAGTTCGAGCACGTCTGCGAGTCCGGTCGCGAGCAACTCGAAAAATGCGTCGACGTCCGTTGGGCCATCCACGGCGACATAAAAGCCGGTCTGGCATCCCATGGGGGAGATGTCGATCACGTCGTCGCTATGCGTGCGGAGCGTTGTGGCAAGCGCGTGCTCAATGCTGTGCACCACGGGCATCGGGAGGTGCTCTTTGTTAGGTTGGCTGAACCGCACGTCGTATTTGGTGAGGTGCCCCCCGTTGCGCAGTGCCTTGTCGGCGGCAATGCGGACGTATGGCGCAACGACGGCGTTGTGATCGAGTTCGAATGATTCGGGAGCTGAGCCTTCTGGCATGGTGTGCTGTTCTTTCAGTAATCGGTTGTGGATGGAACTACAGAATTCAGGTCGCCCCGGTCATGCCGTTGCGTTGGCGGCTGGGCGGGGACGAAATCAACTGACCGGTCCCGTATATTTTTCTCCTGGGCCCTGTCCAGCAGAATCGGGATAGGGTGAGGCTTCGCGAAAGGCCAGCTGTACTGATCTCAGCCCGTCACGCAGGCTACGGGCGTGCTCGTTTCCGATCTCTGGGGCCGCAGCGGTGATGAGCCCAGCGAGAGCGTTGATCAGGCTGCGTGCCTCGGGCAGGTCGGTCTGGGTCTCGGGAGAGTCTGCAAGTCCGACCTTGACCGCCGCGGCGCTGAGCAGGTGCACGGCGGCCGTGGTGATGATCTCGACCGCCGCGACGTCGGCGATGTCGCGTGCCGCACTGGCACTTGACCGATCGACTTCCGCTTGGGGTGTATGTTCATCCATCATCCGCGCCTTCCCTGCATGCCTTCCCATTATGGGCGACAATCTGCTAACCTGGGTGAGGTTATATGGGTGTGCGTGCTTCGGCGCGTCCGCTCATAGCGAAAGCATAAAGAGGAGAACGCTCCCACCCGCGTCCAGCCGCTCTCAGGTTGCCGGGTCAGCACTCGCAGGTGACTTTGCCTGTGTGCGCCTTCCAGGCGCGATCTCTTCCTTTTTTTCGCACGCGTTGCGTCTTTTTGATGCAGCGTGTGAGCCTCGTCAAGCAGTCATAGAAGGTAAGGAGTTCCCATCAGCGATCCACGTATCAACGACCGAATCCGCGTGCCCGAGGTGCGCCTTGTAGGGCCGGCAGGTGAGCAGATCGGTGTCGTTTCCATCCAGGAGGCGCAGCGCCTCGCTAATGAAGCGGATTTGGATCTAGTGGAAGTTGCCCCGAACTCGCGTCCGCCTGTGGTGAAGATCATGGACTACGGCAAGTTCAAGTACGAGGCGGCGCAGAAGGCCCGTGAGGCCAAGCGCAACCAGGTGAACACCTTGCTGAAAGAGATCCGTTTTCGATTGAAGATCGACGATCATGACTTCGAGACGAAGAAAGGCCATGTTGTTCGGTTCTTGAAGGCGGGCGACAAAGTGAAGGTCATGATCATGTTCCGTGGTCGTGAGCAGTCACGTCCGGAAATGGGCTTGCGCCTGTTGAAGCGGCTTGCCGCTGATGTGGAAGAGTACGGCACCATTGAGTCTGCGCCCTTGCAAGACGGTCGCAATATGACAATGGTGCTGAACCCTGTGAAGAACAAGGCCGAGGCAAAAGCTGAGGCAAAGCGTGTGGTGGATGAGGCGCGATCAGCGCAGTCGAAGCCAGAGTCGGTTGCCGCTGAGGCTGCCGAATAGGTTGTTATGTCTGGCAGCAGACGAGAGTAGATAGAGGAAGAGATATGCCGAAGCAGAAGACCCACTCAGGTGCGAAGAAGCGGTTTCGCGTCACGGGTTCCGGAAAACTGATGAAGGAGCGCGCAGGCAAGCGCCACTTGCTCGAGGGCAAGTCGAACCGCCGCAAGCGTCGCCTTGATCACGACATTCTTGTCGCCCCGGGCGATGCCAAGACCGCCAAGCGTCTTCTTGGCAAATAGTTTTCCGCACGATCTTTCATTAATTTTCAAGGAGTAGAACCATGGCACGTGTCAAGAGGGCGGTCAACGCCCACAAGAAGCGCCGCGTCATTCTGGAGCGCGCGGAAGGCTACCGCGGCCAGCGCTCACGTTTGTACCGCAAGGCGAAAGAACAAGTCACCCACTCGCTGGTGTACTCGTATCGCGATCGCCGCGCGCGCAAGGGTGAGTTCCGCCGCCTTTGGATTCAGCGCATCAATGCCGCGTCGCGTGCGAACGGTCTGACTTACAACCGTCTCATTCAGGGTCTCGGCCTTGCCGGGGTTGAGGTCGATCGCCGTATGCTTGCCGAGCTTGCTGTGAACGAGCCTGCAGGCTTCACCGCTCTTGTTGAAGTTGCGAAGAATGCTCTTCCTGCCGATACCTCGGCACCGAAAGCGACTGCGTAATCGCACGTGACTCTCGAAAACCCGCGCTCTGCCCGGGTCCGCGAGTTGGCTCGACTTCACCAGAAGGATGCCCGGTCTGAGACCGGGCTCTTTTTGTTGGAGGGGCCACAAGCGGTCCGCGAGGCTCTGCAGTTCCGTGCGGAACTGATTTTTGATCTTTTCGTCACCGACGAGGCGTCGTACAAGCATCCCGACATCGTGGATATGGCTGAGGCGGCTGGCATTGTCTGGGAGACCGTATCGATTCCGGTGGTCGAGGCACTCGCAGACACGAGGACGCCGCAGGGTGTTGTTGCCGTGTGCAGACAGTTTCCTGTCAGCTTGCGCAAGATTTTTGGCGATGTCGAGCGCCCGCTTCTTGTCACGATCGTCGAAGAGGTTCGCGACCCAGGAAATCTGGGCACGATTATTCGCGCGTCGGATGCTGCCGGCGCCGATGCCGTGATCCTGTCCGGCCGTAGTGTCGACCTCTACAACCCCAAGGTCGTGCGGTCGACGACGGGCTCGATGTTCCACATCCCCATCGCGGTTGGCGCCGAGCTGTCCGACGCGGTTTCGGTGTGTCGACAGGCGGGCCTGTGGGTGGTAGCTGCCGATGTCTCGGGCACGGATGTGACCGAGTTTTCTCTTGCACAACGTTCCAAGCCAACGGCATGGGTGTTCGGCAACGAGGCGAGGGGGCTGTCCGAGGCCGCGCTTGAACTGGTGGATGATCGCGTGCGGCTTCCCATCTATGGCTCGGCAGAGTCACTGAATGTGGCCACGGCTGCTTCGGTGCTGCTCTACCATTCGGCGTTCGTGCAGCGTGGACTCGCAGGAGCTCCGGACCATTCGGGCGCCTGATCGATCCGAAGGGCGATTTGGCCCACGACCGTTGTCGGTTGCGCTGAGCTAGGATCGCGGTATATCCGCGTTTCCGGCAAAGATAGGCATATCGTATGGATCTCCTTCTCATCGCAGCGATTTTGCTGTTTGTCGCGGTCCCGCTGTTCTTTGCGATTTGGGCGATTATCGATATTGCGCGGTTTGATGGGGCCGAGCCGCTGGTGAAGACGTTGTGGATTTTCGGCGTGATCATTTTTCCCTATGTCGCGTCCCTGATCTGGATCTTCGCAGGCAGGCGAGTGATTTCGTCGACGAAGCAGGGGACGCATTGACGCGATCACCACATGCACAACATGGCTGCACGTTAGACTAGGCATAGGCGAGATGCGCGAGCCGGTTTCGGCTCTCAGCGCGGACGTACGCGAACGCCAGGCCGGTTCCGCGTAACATCATCCTTGATCGCCGGTGCCAGGCCGACCGGCATAAAGGTTGGTCATGGCCATCTCCATTAACCGTGAGCGAATTGCCGAGCTCACGGCGATTGAATCGGCAAAGCTCGATGCGAGCACCCAGCGTTCGAAGGCGATGTTTGCCGAGGCGCAGAAGCACCTCGCGGGCGGCGTCGCGTCGTCGTATCAGTCACGCGACCCGTGGCCCATCTACATTGAGCGCGGTGACGGCCCCAAGGTGTGGGATGTCGATGGCAATGAGCGTTGGGATTTCCACAACGGCTTCGGCTCTATGGTTCAAGGGCACGCGCACCCGGTCATCGGTGCCGCCATAGCGAAGCGCTACCCGCTCGGTACGCACTTCGGCTGTGCGACCGAAGACGACATTGTTGTCGCTGACCTTCTCTCCGCCCGTTGGGGTCTGCCCAAGTGGCGGTTCACCAACTCGGGTTCTGAGTCGACGATGGATGCGATCCGCATCGCCCGTGCCTACACCGGTCGCGATACGGTGATGAAGATTTTCGGGTCCTACCATGGTCACCACGACACGGTGATGGTGTCGATCGGCGTGGACTACGACCAGATCGGCGACCGGGAGAATTACAGCTCGTTGGCATACGGCGGCGGTATTCCGCAGGCGACTGTGGATATGACGATTGCCGTGCCGTTCAATGACGCTGGTGCTATGGAGCGCCGTATCGAGCGTCTGACGGCCGAAGGACGCAAACCGGCCTGCGTGATCATGGAAGCGGCGATGATGAATCTCGGCGTGATCCTGCCAGAGCCCGGATACCTTGAGGCGGTTCGCGAGATCACGCGAAAACACGGCATTGTTCTCATCTTCGACGAGGTCAAGACGGGCTTGTGCATTGCGCCGGGTGGGGCGACCGACAAGTTCGGCGTAACGCCTGACTTGGTTACGCTCGCGAAGGCGCTCGGCGGCGGATTGCCTTCTGGTGCGATTGGCGGAACAGACGAGATAATGCGTGTCGTGGAGGACCATACCGTCTACCAGGTCGGCACCTACAGCGGAAATCCGCTCTCCATGGCGGCCGCCCGTGCGTCGCTCGAAGATGTGCTGACTGATGACGCATACGCGCACTTGTCACATCTCAACGATCGTATTGTTGCTGGATGCGATGCCGTGATTGCCAAGTATGACCTGCCCGGGTACGCGGTTGGCATCGGTTCAAAGGGATGTGTGACGTTCTCAACCGAGAAAATCGTCGACTACGAGACATACGCTGCCGCTCAGGACGGCGAGCTTGCCGACCTCGCGTGGCTGTACAACTTGAACCGAGGCGTCTTCATGACTCCTGGTCGCGAGGAAGAATGGACGCTGTCGGTGACCCACACCGATGAGGCCATTGACGCGTACGTTGCCGTTTTCGACGAGCTTGCGCGTGACCTGACCGCATAGTCACGTTCGTACGGGTGCCGTGGAGCCGGGCTCTTTGCCTGGCCCGCGGCGCTTGTCCGTTAACGCGGGCGCAGGCTGAACCGCTCTCGCAGCCATATCCTCGTCTTCGGGGATAAAGTGGCTTAATGCCCACCAACAGCCAGGTCCCTGACGACACGTTCTCGGTCGACGACGTCGCCCTCATTTTCGAGGGCGGTGGTATGCGGGCCAGCTACACCTCGGCTGTGGTCAAGGTGTTGTTGGAAGAGGGCATCTCTTTTCCTTGGGTCGCTGGAATTTCGGCGGGCGCGAGCAACCTGGCGAACTATTTGTCGCTGGATGCCGTGCGGGCCGAGAGGTCTTTTGTCGATTTCGTCTCTGATCCCCAGTTTGGCGGTCTCGGCACTTTCGTGCGTGGCCGGGGGTTCTTCAACGCCGAATACATCTACGAGCAGACGGCCGGAGCGGATCAGGCGCTGCCTTATGACTTCGAGGCCTATCGTGCGAACCCGGCGGCGTCGCGTATCGGTGCTTTCGAGTGCGACACTGGCCGTGCCATTTACTGGACGGAAGAGGACGTGACCACAACGGCCGATCTTCTGCGCCAGGTGCGAGCCTCGTCGACGATGCCGATTATCATGCCTCCGGTGGATTTTCGTGGGCACGTGTATGTGGATGGCGCGCTAGGGCCGTCGGGAGGGATCGCGTTGGATGCGGCGAAGGCTGACGGATTCTCCCGGTTCTTCGTCGTCCTGACGCAGGAGCGTGGCTACCACAAGGGGCCTGCTCGAGGGTTGCCCTTGATCCGCCGTCAGTTTCGGAACTATCCGGCCGTGGCAGAGGCGTTGGCCGCTCGGCCCGCCAATTACAACCGTGTGCGTGAGGAGGTCTTCGATTTGGAGTCTGATGGACGCGCGCTCGTGTTCGCGCCTCACCGCATGCGGGTGAGCAATCACACGAAGGACATCGTGCAGCTTCGCGCGAGCTTCGATGCGGGCCTCGAGCAGTCGCGCCGCGAGCTTCCCCTCTGGAGGAACTTTCTGGGCATCTGAACAGCTGTGCTGCATTCTCACGTGCCGAAATCAGAGCCCTACGCGGTATCCGTGCTGTGCTGTGCGTACGAGAGCGTCGGTGCCCGGCTCCGCTCTGTGAGGGGAGACGCAGCACCCGACGCTCTCGGCAGCAGCTTCTTGGCGTCAGTAGAGGCGTGCCTTTCCTGCGGCCTGGAACAGGTCGATCTTCTCCGCTGCTGTAACCTTCATCGCCTCAATGCAGGGAGGCTGGATGGTGTTCGGCTCGCGCATCGACAGGTCGGCGAGGACCTCCCGCATCTTTTTGTGATACGAGGCCTTGATGTCGCTTGAGATGTTGATCTTGTTGATGCCATTGGCGACTGCTTTGGCGATTTCTTCGTCGGGGTTGCCGGAGCCGCCGTGGAGTACGAGCGGGATCGGAAGCAATGCCTTGATCTCCTTCAGCAGATCGATCTTGAGCTCGGGCTTCAGGTTCGCCGGATACAGCCCGTGGCTTGTGCCGATGGCGATGGCGAGTGAGTCGGTGCCCGTCAACTCCACGAATCGCACGGCGTCGGCTGGAACGGTGTAGATGATCTCGCCGCCTTCTTCTGCTTCCTCGTCGAGCTTTCCGATCGTGCCGAGTTCTGCCTCGACCGAAAGCCCGACGGCGTGAGCAGCATCGGCCACTTTTTTCACGATGGCGACGTTGTCGTCGAACGGTGTCAGCGAGGCGTCGAGCATGACTGAGGTGAACCCACTTTGAATGGCGGTGAGCACCTGCTCATACGTGGCACCGTGGTCGAGGTGGATGGCGACGGGAACGGATGACCGATGCGCCTTCTGAATGATGGCGGGGAGTATGTCGACTCCGATGTGGCTGAGCTCGTCTGGGTGGATGGCGATGATGAACGGCGACTCGCGTTCTTCGCTGATGGCAAAGAGCCCGTTCAGCATGGCGTAGTCGCTGACGTTGAAGGCGGGAACGGCGAAATTGTTGGCATTGGCGACGGCCAGCAGGTCTTTGCCGGTGAGCAGCATGGATGGTACTTCCTCTTCGATTAGTTGTGCGGAATTACGTCGTGGGTGGATGCTCTCGCGGTCGTTCGTCGTCGAGCCAACGCTTATCGGGGCAATGGCGTCTGCGATGACGCCAACCGTCCTTCGGGTGTACCGACACGGAACCATCACATCCTCGATGCAATAATACGCATGTTTATGCGTGTAAATGCAAGATTACGCCACTTTCATGTGCCGTGCAACCGAGGCCGCAGCGTGAAATTGACGCAAACTGGCAGGCCGGTGCGATAATTGAGGCAAGTTCCATGCAAGATCCACCGCGAGAGAACGTAAATACACTCATGTGCGTGCAAATTGGCGCACAAAGTTACGAGCGATAAGCGAATGCGTGCCTCAATCCATGTGGTGAGAAAAGAGAGGTGGCCGGGGATGCGAACGATCAGTGCCGAAGAGCCTGAAGGCGGGGAGCAGCGATCGTTGCTGCCGGCGACGCGTAAGGCCGATGTGGTCGCATACGTCGACGAGGTAGGGCAGGCGACCGTGGCCTCGCTTGCCAAACACTTCGGGGTCTCGTCCGACACGATTCGGCGCGATCTGGACGAATTGCATCTTGAGGGGTCGATTGTTCGTGCGCGCGGCGGCGCGATCAGCCAGTCGCTCATCCCTCGCTCTGACGCCGGTGTCGACGCAAGGCTCACCCTCAACGCCGAGGCGAAGAACGTCATCGGCAAGCTCGCTGCTCAGCTTGTGCCAGACGGGGCTTCGGTCATCATCAACGGCGGAACCACCACCATGGCGGTAGGTATGCACCTGAAGAACAAGACCGGGTTGCACATCGTCACGAACAATCTTCGTCTGCCGACCGAACTGCCGATGACATCCGTCCGCGATCTCTATATGATCGGGGGCTCGGTCGCGCCAATCGCCCAGAGCACCATCGGTCCCGTCGGATTCAAGATGGCTCGGGGCAGTGAGGCCATCGCCATTCACTGCGACATCAGCATCATCGGCGTAGGCGCTGTCTCCGCAGAAACCGGATTCTCGACGAACAGCCTGGAGGAGGCCGAGATGATGCATCAGATGATGAGGTGTGCGTCGAAGGTAGTCGTCCTTGCCGATTCGTCGAAGTTCGAGCGTCGTCTTCTCGCGCAGATCGACGATCTGGCCGCCGCCGACTATCTCATCACTGAGCGCCGGCCGTCTGGAGATCTCCTGCATGCTCTTGCAGAGGCGCAGGTAGAGGTCGTCTACCCAGGCGCGACGGGCGCTTCCGCGCGAAGTCGCTGACGCCCTTCGTCATTACTCGCCGCCGGCACATCCCGCATGTCAAGGAGGCCGGCTGCGCACGAGTTGGGCCCGGTGCGCGCGAACGTGCTAGCCGGGCCCAACGGCGTCAGCGCTTGGCGCTAGCCTCGATTTGCCTCGCCCTCCGACCCGGTCAGACTGAGGTAGCGCAGAACCAGATCCGTTCCCGCCGCAAGCGTGCCATGCAGAAGATCCATGTACTCGATGTCAGGCGCCGCCACGAGCGAGTGTTGCAGGCTCAGGACGTTTGCACGCATGAAATCTGCGCCCATGTTGATCTTGTTGATGCCGAGCTTCACGGAGGTGCGAAGGTTTTCTTCCCCGCTTCCGGACCCGCCGTGCAGCACAAGGGGAATCCGGGCCTTCCGTTTCACCGCCTCCAGGACGTCGAAGCGGAACTCTGGCACGTATCCGTCCGGAAACGTGCCGTGGCTTGAGCCGTACGAGATCGCCAGCGCATCCACGCCCGTTGTCGTAACGAAGGCCTCGGCCTGATCGGGATCCGTGAACATCGAGTCGTCGGTGAACTGGCCACCGGCAACCGCACCCATGCCTCCGAGCTCGGCCTCGACGGACGCACCGTAGGGCTTGGCGAACTGCACGAGATCACGCACCGTCGCAAGATTCTGCTCGTATGGGGACTCAGACGCATCCATCATCACGCTGAGAAAGCCGCCGTGGATGGCGCGCCGCACGTAGTCGGGGTCTTTGCCATGGTCGAGGTTGACCGCTACGGGCACGAACGACTCGTGAGCAAGCTGGATCGCCGCCGGTATGAGGTACCGAAAGTCGACATGGCCACGAAGATGCTCCTGGTACAGGTCGATGATGATCGGAGACCGTACCTGTTCCGCGGCCGAGATGATGGACATCATGGTCTCGATACTGAGCGCGTTTACGGCGAGTATGGCATAGCCGTGGTCGTTCGCCCGGTTCAGCATGGCTCCCATGGGAACGTACATCCTGATTCACTCTCCTTCGAATGGTGCTTCATCGCCGCTGTGCGGCGCGGATGAGGGGATTAAGAGAATTTGATAGAGGACACGTCCACCTCGGCCTCATCTTCCGCGTTGATGGATGCCTGGTTCTGCAGGTCCTCGGGCGAGAGGCGCTTCTTGGTCAGGAACAGGAGGATGCCCGTGATGACGGACCCGATGGCAAGGGCGCTCATGAACATCAGCGGGTTGGTCATCGTCGGCACGATGAACAACCCACCGGACGGCACGGGACTTCCGATACCCCAGAGCATCGAGAAGCCGCCGCCGATGGCCGCTCCGGTGGTGCATGCAAAGACCACGCGAACGATGTCGACAGCGGCGATGGGGATGACACCCTCGGTGATCATGCATACGCCCATTGGCAGGGCGATCTTGATGTTGTCCCTCTCTTGGAACGAGTAGATCGGCTTGCGGAACCAGTGACTGAGTGCCCAAGATATCCCCACGCCGAAGGGTGGCACCATCGACGCGAGGATCTTCACTGCCTCAGGTTCTTTGACGCCTTCCAGGAGCATGCCGTCGGCGAAGAGAGAAGCCACCTTGTTGACGGGGCCACCGAAGTCGAAGGCCGCCATGCCCCCCATGATCATGCCGAAGAGGAATGATCCGGCACCCTGCAGCCCGGTCAAGAAGTCCGTCAATGCATTGGTCGCCCAGACGATGGGAATGCCGACCACGAAATACATCAGAGTTCCCACGATCAGTGTCGACACCAGGGGGATGATCATCATCGGCATGAGGCCTTCGGCCCACCTTGGGACCTTGACGTTGTTCTTCATCCAGAGCACGAGGTACCCGACCAGATAGCCGCCGAGCATGCCTCCGAGGAATCCGGCGCCGATGGAATGAGCGATGAGACCCATCATCAGGCCTGGCGCGATGCCAGGCCTGTCGGCGATGGAGAAGGCGATGCCTGCCGAGATGACGGGCGGGAGAAGGCCCATGCCGAGTACGCCGAGGCTGACCATTGCATCGGCCCAGTTGTAGCTCGCCGAGTAATCAGTGATCACGGATCCACCAGAGAGGTTTCCGATGGCGATGAGCAGGCCCGCCGCGACAACGAGGGGGAGCATGTATGAGATTGCTGTGAGGGCGTGTTTCTTCAGTTGCAGGTTAGGGCGGTGAGACGACATTGTTCTGTGCACTCCTGTGAATAAATGGTTGGCGTTGGGTTACTTGTTCAGATTGGCTGCGATCGCCTGCAGCACTTTGGTTGGGGATTTGATGGCAGTGTTTGTGTCGATCTCGACGACTTTCTTGCCGCTGAAGCGCTCGGTGCCGCCGATCTTGATGTCAACGGCGAGCAGAACGAAATCGGATTGAGAGATCTGCTCAGCTGTGAGCTCGTTCTCGGTGCCGATGGTTCCCTGCGTCTCGATATGCGCCGTCCATCCCAGTGCTTGGGCGGCGGTGAGGATCTTTTCTCTGGCGATGTAGGTGTGTGCGATGCCTGATGTGCACGCGGCGACTCCGACGATGTTCATGCGTGGCCTCCTAAGCCGTTCGTGTGAAGAGGTTCGCGATCTCCTCAGCCGTCTTGGCTGTGTGCAGTGATGCGATGAACTCGTCGTGTGCGAGCAGTACCGCGACCTTCTGCAGGAGCCTGATGTGTACGGTCTCTGCGTCGTCGTCACGCACCGCGAACAGGATGATGATGGAGATGAGTTCGTCGTCGAGCGATTCCCAGGCGAGGGGATTGGCGACGGTGGCTATGGCGAGAGTGGTCCGGGTGACCGCCGGGGATTTTCCATGCGGAATGGCTACTCCTTGTCCGAGCCCTGTCGGACCTTCGAGTTCCCTGGCCTCGACGTCGGCAGCGAATGCGCCGGGGTCGGTGACATAGCCCTCACGAAAGAGTAAATGGGAGATTTCGTGGATGGCCTCATGTTTGGTTTGCGCTGCGATGTCCAGGGCTATGAGTTCTGGATGGATCACCGCTGTCATATCGAGGGGTGGCGTGACCGTCATAGTTGCTCCTTTGGCATGGGGACGATGCCTGACTGAGGTTTCGAACTCGACGTCGAATTTTGGCTCTTCTGGTTGCGCGTCACTGCTGCATGCCCGTGGAGTCGGCAGTCTCGTCGTCGAGTCTGCTTGTGGATGCCATATTACGCCATATTGTGCGACTTTATGCAACTTTTCTCTGTTTTTGTCAGGGCAGGCGGACCTCAAGGGCGCCTTAGGCGCACTTTTGGCGCCCGTGCCCCCTAATGCGTGGTAGCGGAGTCGTGGGTTTCGGCTGAGTCGTCGGGTTCGTGCGCCGATGTACCGCATCACTTTGGTGCGGAATGGCTGAGTTAGCTACCGATTGACTGTGCTGCGGCCGTTAGCGGATTGGAGATGCTGTCAGTCGCCGGAATGACTGCAGTGTGTTACTTCCGGGATTTCCTCGGCTTCGGCGCTTCGACCAGCGCCGCGGT
The DNA here is from genome assembly GCA_015654475.1 of Actinomycetales bacterium. Lineage (GTDB taxonomy): Bacteria > Actinomycetota > Actinomycetes > Actinomycetales > Microbacteriaceae > UBA3913. The sequence continues at coordinate 19,633 of JAATGV010000019.1, read as the reverse complement.
GATGGCGACGACTTCATGCAGCCACTCGGTGTCATCAAGCCATTCGTCGGGGATGCGGTAGTACGGTTTCGAACCCGGATATGCCTCACCGTGGATGGCGGGAGTGAGCCGTGGATCCTGGTGCGTGGTGATCTTGAGTGCGAGCACGCCGTCGGTCACGAAAGCGGGAATCTTGCCATCGAGATAGAGAGCGTATTCGCCGAACATTTTCTTGGCTGTGATCGGGAGCGGTTCAAGTGCTGATAGCACTCGGGCAATTGCATCATCGCTTGTGGCCATGTCGAAAGCCTACCGGGAGAAGCAAATCGTCAGTGCTCCATGCAGATGCGGGTTGGTGAGTGGAGGCAGGTAGACTTTGTTGGGTTGTCCGCGATCCCTGTGAAGGCACGATGTCTGACGTAACTGCTGTAAATCCTGAAACTGTGAGTGCTGCTGTCGAAGAGGCGCTTGCCGCCATCGATGCGGCCAATACCATTGCCGATCTCAAGTCGGTCCGGTCTCGCCACCTCGGCGACGGCTCGCCGATCGTCCAACTCAATCAGGCCATTGGCTCGCTGCCCAAAGAGAGCAAGGCCGAGGCGGGCAAGCTGGTTGGGCAGGCGCGTGGTCGGCTCAACAAGGCATATGCCGAGCGTGAGGCGGCCATCGCCGACGCGGAGAAGGAAGCCACGCTCCTGGCCGAGACCGTTGACGTCACCGAGGCATCCTTCGCTTGGCGCCCAGGCGCACGTCACCCGCTCTCGTTATTGCAGGATCAGGTCTGCGACATCTTCGTCGGGATGGGCTGGGAGATCGCCGAGGGCCCTGAAGTCGAGAACGAATGGTTCAACTTCGATGCTCTCAACTTCGACGCCGACCACCCGGCGCGGGCGATGCAGGACACGTTCTTCGTCGATCCACCGTCAGATCACCTTGTGCTGCGAACCCACACATCCCCGGTCCAGGTGCGCTCGATGCTTGAGCGCGACGTTCCGATCTACGTCTTGTGCCCTGGCCGTGTCTATCGCACGGATGAACTCGATTCGACGCATACCCCCGTCTTCCACCAGTTCGAGGGGCTCGCGGTCGACGAAGGCTTGACCATGGCCGATCTCAAGGGAACACTCGAGCATTTCGCGCGCATCATGTTCGGTGATGAAGCGCGCATCCGTCTGCGCCCCGCGTTTTTCCCGTTCACCGAGCCAAGCGCCGAGTTGGACGTCTGGTTTGCCGACAAAAAGGGTGGCCCGGGTTGGATCGAGTGGGGCGGATGCGGCGTCGTCAACCCGAATGTGTTGCGTTCGGGGGGCATCGATCCGGAGAAGTATTCGGGTTTTGCGTTTGGGATGGGCGTCGATCGCACCTTGATGTTCCGAAACGGAGTGACAGATATGCATGACATCGTCGAGGGCGATGTGCGGTTCAGCCAGCAGTTGGGGGTGAGCCTGTAATGCGGGTTCCACTGGGTTGGCTCGCAGAATTCACCGACCTGCTCTCTGCCGAGCCGGAGGACGTGTTGGCTGCGCTTGTCCGTATCGGGCTTGAGGAAGAGGACATCCATCGCTCGAACGTGACAGGCCCCGTCGTGGTCGGCGAAGTGCTTGATCGCGTTCCCGAGCCCCAGACCAACGGCAAAACCATCAACTGGTGCCAAGTCCGTGTCGCACAGGACGGCCAGCGAGCGGCTGACGGGGGAGAGGCCGTGCGAGGCATCGTATGCGGCGCTCATAACTTCGAGGTCGGCGACAAAGTAGTTGTGACGCTTCCCGGCTCGGTCCTGCCAGGCGATTTCGCCATCGCGCCGCGAAAGACGTATGGCCATGTTTCTGACGGCATGCTGGCATCGGCACGTGAGTTGGGCCTCGGCGAGGACCATTCGGGTATCGTCGTGCTTTCTCGGCTCGGCCTCCATCCTGAGGTGGGAGACGACGCTCGCTCGCTGCTCGGCTTGGACGAGTCTGCTATCGAGATCAATGTGACGCCCGACCGCGGCTACTGTTTTTCGATTCGTGGGGTCGCCCGTGAGTACTCGCATGCGACAGGAGCCCGGTTCACCGATCCGGCGTCGTTGCCCACTGTGGTCGAGGGCTCTGGTTTCGATGTCACCGTGGATGACCGCGCGCCGATTCGAGGCAACGCCGCGGTTCGCGGTTTTGTGACACGTCTGGTGACGGATGTCGATCCTTCTGCGCCGCCGCCACCATGGATGGCGCAGCGATTGCGTCTTGCTGGCATGCGCGCGATTTCGATCATTGTCGACGTGACGAATTATGTGATGTTGGAGTTGGGTAACCCCATCCACGCGTACGACGCGGACAAGCTCTCCGGTGGCCTCACGGTCCGCAGGGCGACAGCGGGCGAGAAGTTGGAGACGCTTGACGGCCAGCTTCGCACGCTGAATGCGGAGGACCTGGTGATCGCCGATGATTCCGGTGCGATTGGGTTGGCCGGGGTCATGGGTGGTGCATCCACCGAGGTGACGGAGACAACCCGGAGTGTGCTCATCGAGGCTGCGGTCTTCGATCCGATCTCTATCGCGCGGTCCGCGCGTCGGCACAAACTGCCGAGCGAAGCGTCGAAGCGCTTTGAGCGGGGCGTCGATGCGCTTATCTCCGCCGCTGCCGCCGCCCGTGTCGTCGAGTTGCTCGTCGAGCACGCCGGTGGCACGGCCTCTCCGATCGGTTCTCAGCTCGCGCCCGTTGTCCATGCGCCGAGCATCGTGTTGCCCCTCGAGTTTCCTGAACAGGTAATCGGTTTGGAGTATTCGCCTGAAGAGGTTGTGCGAGTGCTTGAGCAGATCGGTGCGGATGTGAGCCGCGCCGGAGATGTGCTTACGGTCGTTCCGCCGAGCTGGAGGCCAGATCTGAGCATCCCTGTCGATCTTGTCGAAGAGGTTGCGAGAATCGTCGGGTACGACAAGATTCCATCTCGTCTTCCCGTTGCCCCTCCTGGACACGGGCTGACGTTCGCCCAGAAGGCGCGGCGACGGGTGTCAGATTCTGCGGCTGCGGCCGGGCTCACCGAGGTATGGAGCTATCCGTTCTATACAGCTGAAGAGAACGCCATTTTTGCGCAGAGCGCCGCGGCCGCCGATCTGCAAGTCAGGCTTGCGAACCCACTTGACGCGAAGGCGCCTTATTTGCGCCGCGATATCTTGCCCGGCTTGCTTGAGGTGGCCAAACGCAATGCCTCCCGCGGCTTCACCGACTTGGCGATCGTCGAGCGCGGCACGGTGTTCCGCCCGAACGGAACCGAACTCGTGGTCGACCCGCTACCGGTGGGAGGCGTGTTCCCCGGTGCCGAGACGATCGAGGCGCTGCGGTCGACTGTCCCCGGGCAGCCCGTCCACATTGCGGCTGTCTTCACGGGCAATGCAGTGCCAAAACAGCCATCGCAGCCCGCGGAGAAGGTCGATTGGCGCAAGGCCATCGAGTTCGTCTCGCAGGTGGCGCATTCGCTCGGCGTTGTCCCGGAACTTGAGCAGGCATCGCCGTCCGGTTTTCATCCGGGACGCACAGCGGCCGTGTATGCGTGGGTGGATGGCGAGCGTACGTTCGTGGGTAATGCCGGTGCACTGCATCCTGATGTTGTGGCGGCGGCCGATCTGCACGGTGTTGTCGCTGCCGCCGAGCTCGACCTTGATGTGCTGATCGCCGCTGCACCGCGAACGGGTGTCGCTATGGGGTTGGGTACGATGCCCGTTGCGACGCAGGATGTGTCGCTTGTCGTGCCGGAATCGACGGTCGCTGCTGCCCTTCTCGCTGCGGTGCGTGAGGGCGCGGGCGAGTTGCTTGAAGATGCGGTGCTTGTGGACGATTACCGTGGTACAGGGATCCCCGAGGGCTCGAAGTCTCTCACGTTCGCGTTACGTTTTCGCGCTCCCGATCGCACCTTGACTGCCGCGGAAGCTTCCGCGGCGCGGAACGCAGCGATCGCGGTGGCCGAAGAACGGTTTGGTGCGACGGTTCGCGTGTGAGCCGGCCGCGGGCCTGTCGTTGCAAGGTTTTCACCTTGCGTTGAGTTCGGACCCTATTCGGATTGTGATTAGTCGTTGCTTGCGGTGCCGTCAACCGGTGCCTCGGCAAGCTCTCGCCGAATCTCAGCCATGTCAAGAGCTTCGATCTGGGTGATCAGATCTTCGAGATTCCGTCCTCCCATTGCGCCTGCCTGCTTGAAAACCATGATTCCGTCGCGGAACGCTGCGAGGGTGGGGATCGCTTGTATCTGGAAGGCGCTCGCAAGTTCCTGCTGGCTGTCGGTATCGACCTTGCCATAGACGACCTCGGGATGCCTTTCCGACGACTTTTCGAAGACCGGTGCGAATGCCCGACACGGTGCACACCATGCCGCCCAAAAATCGAGGAGAACTATCCCCTCGCTATTCACAGTTTCGCTAATGCTTGTGGAGGTGACTTGCTGCGTGGACATGAGCACAATATACCCCCTGGGGTATTATCGAACAAGAGCGGACGGCGGGTAGGAGTCGCAGTGGAGCGAGACCCGCTGGAGTCTTGAACCCGCACTTTTTAGGAGAAGATTCATGGTCGAGGAAGAAATCACGACGGGGGGCCGTGAGACTGAGCAAAGAAATATCTTGAACAGACTCAATCGGGCTCAGGGGCAGCTTGGCGCGGTCATCGCTGCCGTCGAGAACGGCAAGTCCTGCCGTGAGATAGTCACTCAGCTTTCAGCAGTCTCATCGGCCTTGGATAAGGCTGGTTTCGCGATCGTCGCTTCGGCGATGACCCATTGTGTGGCAGAGCACGGGGAGCCTTCGAACGTCGGTGCAGGCTGGCCTGCCGATCGGTCGATCGCACTCGACGAACTGGAGAAAATCTTCCTCATGCTCGCCTAACCGAAGGTCTTCTCCCAGTCACACTCCACGAAAAGAGGAACAGCCAATGTGCTACGCAACGCAGTGTCCGTCGTGCGGTAAGACCACGTGGGCCGGTTGTGGCCTGCACATCGATGCGGTCAAAGAGACCGTGCCCGACTCGCAATGGTGCACGTGCGCCTGAGCCGGCTTCCTCCCAGAGACGCAGGCGTGTCCACCGTCGAATTCCGCCCTCGCCGCCCCGTCCGCACCAACACACAGGGCAAATCGAACTAAGTTAGAACACATGTCCTTTTCCGTTGCGGTCGCTGGCGCCTCCGGGTATGCCGGAGGCGAGATATTGCGGCTGCTCAGTACGCATCCCGATTTCGAAGTCACTACGGTCACGGCTCACAGCAATGTCGGTCAGACCGTTTCCGATGTGCACCCCAACCTGCGACGATATGCCGGGCTCACTTTTGTCGACACGACTCCCGAGGCGCTCGCGGGTCACGATGCCGTGTTCGTAGCCGTTCCGCATGGTATGTCTGGTGCTCTCACGTCACACCTTCCTGCAGAAACGCTCGTTGTGGATGCGGGTGCCGACCACCGTCTGACTGATCCCGCGGATTGGGCCGCTTTCTATGGTGGCGACTACTTCGGTGCGTGGGCATACGGTGTTCCCGAACTATTACTCTCTCAGGGCGGAAAGCAGCGTTCTTTGCTTGCCGGTGCGCGTCGCGTCGCTGCTCCTGGTTGCAACGCGTCCACGATCATCTTGTCGCTTGCCCCCGCAGCAGCTGCGGGCCTGATCGACCTCGACACGATCGTGTCGGTGCTTTCCGTCGGCCCATCCGGCGCAGGCAAGTCGACATCTGTCGCGCTTTCAGCGAGTGAGCTTCTGGGCTCGGCGAACGCTTACAAAGTGGGTGGAAAGCACCGACACATTCCCGAGATCGAGCAGGGGATAAGGGTCGCGTCAGGAGGCAGTGCTCGCGTCTCGTTCACTCCGGTTCTCGTGCCGATGAGTCGCGGCATTCTTGCGGTTTCGACAGCCCAACTCGCTGCAGGCACCGAAGTGGCAGCGGTGCGCGCAGTGTTCGAATCCGCCTACAGCACCGAACGGTTCGTCGAGTTCATGCCCGACGGCCGCTTTCCACGCACCGCCGATGTGCTCGGCTCCAACGTCGCGTCGATCGGCCTTGCGGTCGACGAGCACGCAGGCAAGCTCACTGTTGTCGCCGCCGTGGACAACTTGACCAAGGGCACGGCCGGAGCCGCCATCCAGTCGGCAAATATCGCCCTTGGCCTCGACGAGGCTGCAGGCCTCCCCATTGAAGGAGTAGCCCCGTGAGTGTCACCGCAGCAGCAGGATTCGTCGCAGCAGGCGTCTCGGCGGGCCTCAAGTCGAAGGTGGGGGTCCGTGACGTTGCAGTGGTTCAGAACGTTGGGCCAATGCATTCGGCGGCGGCCGTGTTCACGAGCAACCGTTGTAAGGCCAACCCGGTGCTCTGGTCGCAAGAGGCCATCGCCGACGGTCGCATCGATGCCGTGATCCTCAACTCTGGCGGCGCGAACTGTTATACCGGAGCCTTTGGATTTCAGACGACGCATTTCACGGCTGAGGCGGTTGCCGAGAGTCTCGACATATCATCTGGCGATGTCTTTGTCTGTTCGACCGGCCTTATCGGCTATGGCGATCAGAGTTTTCGCGATCGGGTGATCGCCGGGGGGCGTGCGGCATGCGCCGAGTTGTCGTCCGACGGTGGCGAAGCCGCTGCCGAGGCGATCCTCACCACCGACACGCACGCCAAGACATCGACGGTGGTTCATCCGTCTGGGTGGACGATCGGCGGCATGGCCAAAGGCGCGGGCATGCTCGCCCCGGGTCTCGCAACCATGTTGGTCGTGATAACCACTGACGCGGTGATCGACTCGGTGGCGCTCGACGCGGCGCTGCGGAAGGCGACACGAGTCACCTTCGACCGGCTGGATTCAGACGGCTGCATGTCGACCAATGACACGGTGCTTGTGATGGCGTCAGGTGCGTCGGGCGTCGAACCAGAGTCGGGCGCCTTCGAGGACGCGATTACGCAGATCTGCAGTGACCTCGCCGTCCAATTGCAGGGGGACGCCGAGGGTGCGACCCACGATATCGACATTGAGGTGATCCATTCGATCTCGGAAGACGAGGCGGTTGAGGTCGCCCGCTCGGTTGCTCGCAACAACCTGTTCAAGGCAGCGATCTTCGGCAATGACCCGAACTGGGGGCGAGTTCTTGCTGCGATTGGCACGACCAGCGCGCAGTTCGACCCCTACGATGTCGATGTGGCATTCAACGGCGTGCGCGTATGTCAGCATGGCGAACCCGACCAGCCGCCATCGGCGGTCGACCTGACTGCCCGGCGCGTGCACATCCAAATCGATCTGAAGGTCGGTGACGGGACAGCGGTTGTCCGCACCAACGACCTCACCCACGACTACGTGCACGAGAACAGTGCATACTCCTCTTAGGGGCCAATCAGCATGGTAGAAACAACGACGACTGGCACGATCATCCAGCCGAGTGCTCACATGGCGGCGCTCAAGGCCGAGACCTTGGTCGAATCGCTACCCTGGCTGCAACGCTTCCATGATGCCGTTTTCGTATTCAAGTTCGGCGGCAATGCGATGGCAGACGATGCGTTGCTCCAGGCCTTCGCCGAGGACATGGTCTACTTGCGATATGTGGGGATAAAACCGGTCGTCGTGCATGGGGGCGGTCCCCAAATTTCGGCGATGCTCGATCGTCTTGGTATCGCGAGCGAGTTCCGGGGTGGTTACCGGTACACCACGCCCGAGGCGATGGATGTTGTGCGAATGGTGCTCACCGGGCAGATTACGCGCGACATCGTCGGCAAGATCAACCGATTCGGCCCGCTTGCCGCCGGTATCTCTGGCGAAGACGCTGGCCTATTCAGTGCACGGCGCATCACGACGGAGGTTGATGGCGAGCAGGTGGATCTCGGGCTCGTCGGCGAGGTCACCGACGTCAATCCGGCTGCGGTGCTCGCCCAGATCGAGGCGGGCCGCATCCCCGTCGTCTCCTCGATCGCTCCCGATGCTGACGATCCCCGGCAGGTGTTGAACGTCAATGCCGACTCGGCTGCGGCATCCCTCGCGGTCGCCCTTGGCGCCGAAAAACTGGTCATCCTGACTAATGTCGCCGGCCTGTATGCCGCCTGGCCAGACAAGTCGAGCCTTGTCTCCCAGATCGACGCCAAGAACTTGCGCATCATGCTCGGCGGGATCGAGTCAGGGATGATCCCCAAGATGCAGGCCTGCTTGGATGCTGTGGAGAATGGTGTGCCGCAGGCTCACGTCGTAGACGGGCGGATGCCGCACTCGTCCCTCCTCGAGATTTTTACGTCAAGCGGTATCGGAACACTGGTGACGCTCGCCGGGGCCAGTACCGAAAACAACTAACGATAGGGGAGTGACGAACGTGCCCACCGGCAACGCGAGTTCAACGGGAAAAAACAAACTTGAGACAGCTGGCCAGGGTTGGCGCAGTCGATACGCTGCGAGTTTGTTGCCCGTATTCGCGCCGCCGCCACTTCTGATCACCCGTGGCCAGGGCTGTTACGTCTGGGATGACAGCGGCAATCGGTACCTCGACATGCAGGGTGGCATTGCCGTGAATGCACTCGGTCACGCACATCCAGCCATCGTCGCTGCCATTGCCGATCAGGCGGCGACCCTCATCCACGATTCGAATCTGCTGGCCACCGAGCCACAGATCGCCCTGGCCGAGAAGCTTATCCAGATGACGGGAGGTGACGAAGACACCCGGGTGTTCTTCGCCAACTCGGGCACGGAGGCCAACGAGGCCGCGTTCAAACTCGCTCGGAAAAACAGCGGAGACGAAGGAAAACGCACCCGCATTCTCGCCCTCACGCACTCCTTTCACGGCCGGACGATGGGAGCGCTCGCTATGACAGCCAAGGCTGCGCTCCGCACGCCGTTCGACCCGATGCCCGCCGGAGTGGACTTCATTGAGCCGACCCCGGCCGCGCTTCATGCTGCCATCGACGATACCGTTGCAGCCCTCATCGTTGAGCCGGTGCAGGGTGAAGGAGGCGTGTTGCCGCTGCCGGACGGGTTCCTCGCCTTGGCTCGCGAGCTGACTGCTGAGCATGGTGCACTGCTGATCGTGGATGAGGTGCAGACGGGCATGGGCCGCACCGGAGATTGGTTCGGTTACCAGTCGGCTGGCATCGTTCCCGACGCCATCACACTTGCCAAGGGGCTTGCCGGCGGGGTACCGATCGGCGCCATGGTCACATTCGGGCGCGCCTCGACGTTGCTTGCCCGCGGTGATCACGGCTCGACGTTTGGCGGCAACGCGCTTGCGACGCGCGTTGCCGCGACGGTCGTTGATGTCATCGAGCAGGAGGGGCTGCTCCAGAATGTCCGCGAACAGTCCGCTGCGCTCACGCGTGAGCTCCCCGCGGCACTCGCAGACTTGTTCGGCGGGATTCGTGGTCGTGGCCTGATGCTCGGTGTCGCGTTGTCTCGCCCGGTCGCCTCTGAACTGGTCGCCGCAGGTCTCTTGCATGGCCTGATACTGAATGCAACCGATCCATCCACGTTGCGCCTGGTGCCACCGTTGGTTTTCGGCGATGCGGAGCGGTCTGATTTCATCGCTGCTCTTTCTGCGGCTCGGTCGGAGTTGATCGAGTAAACCGGTTACGCCCTCCCGCCCTCTTGCCTTGCGCTCGGCGACCTCGCCGGTTACGCGGCTAGGCATTCAGGACCCGAAGATACGAGTCTGTTCCGCAAAATGAAAGGCAATAAGAGCCCATGACCGCAACCCACCCACACCGCGTAGCCCTAGTGCGTGAGCCTGCAGCGTCGCTGCAACAGGGCATTGTCACGCACATTGAGGCCTCACCGATCGACCTTGACCTTGCGCGGGCGCAATGGCAAGGGTACGTCGATGCGCTCGCGTCTTCGGGATGGTCGATTGAGCGGGTGGATCGTCGCGATGATCTGCCCGATTCTGTGTTCATCGAAGACGCCGTGGTGATGTTCGGCGATGTCGCGGTTGTGACGCATCCCGGAGCCGACTCTCGCAAGCCGGAGACCGAGGCGGCCGAGCGCGTTGTTGCGGGCCTGGGGCTGGATGTTGCTCATGTCGAGGGGCTGGGCACTCTCGACGGCGGTGACGTGCTGAAGGTTGGCACGGTGGTGTACGTGGGCCAAGGCGGCCGCACGAATGCCGAGGGGATCCGGCAGCTTGAGGCGATAGTGAAGCCGCTTGGTTATACCGTCGCGCCGATTCCGATGACGAAGGCGCTGCATTTGAAGAGCGCGGTCACTGCGTTGCCAGACGGCACGTTCATCGGGTTCGAGCCGGTTGTGGACGATCCTTCCGCATTCCCGAACTTCTTGGCCGTTCCCGAGGAGCCGGGAGCTCACGTCGTGGTGTTGGACGAATCGACTGTATTGATGTCGTCTCGTGCGCCCAAGTCCGCCGACCTGTTTCGCAACCGCGGCTTGACTGTCGTGACGGTCGACATCGGCGAGTTCGAGAAGCTTGAGGGCTGCGTCACCTGTTTGAGTGTTCGAGTCCGCTGACTCCCGCGGCGTTGTCGCGGCGCCTGCGGGGCCGCACCAATCCTTGGGCCATCGCAATCCCCAACAGCACCGCAATCATGCCAACCGGCTCGTTCCATGACACCGCTTCACCCAAGACGATCACGCCGAGTATGACACCGACGATGGGAGTGATGTAGGTGACCATGGATGCCCGCACCGGTCCCCACCCTGCATTCACCTGGTTGTTCCAGATGTAGGCGAAACCGGTTCCGAACACGCCGAGCAGCACCATTGACACGATGATTCCGCCGCTGAGTGTGATCGGCTGGGATATGCCCATGAGCGGTGACGCGATAAGCAAGATCACGAATGCGCTGGATATCTGCACGGTCGTCATGGCGAGGCTATTCGTCGTCTTGAGGTTGACGAACCGACGTACATACACATACGAGATGGCGTAGCAGGTGGTCGCCCCGAGGCAGGCGAGGTATGCGGGTCCTGCCTGGGAGAAGTCTCCAAGCGCTTGCACGTCGCCGAGATATCGCCAAGGCCCGACGACCGTCACGATGCCGACCGCACCGACGAGAACTCCGAGGGTTCGCCACCGGTCTAGCCGCTCGCTCGGGATAACGATGCTTGTGATGATCAGGGTGAGCAATGGTGTTGTGGCGTTGAAGATCGCAGAAATCCCCGAGGGCAGGTATTGGGCCGCCCATGCGAAGAGCAGCAGCGGCACACCCGCGATAAAGAACCCGGCCACCACGACGTGCCCGAGCGTGCGTGCGTCACGGATCCATGGCGTTCGGGTCACTGTCATCGCGAGGACAAGCGTGATTGAACCGAAGGCGAGTCGTGACAGCACGACTTGCATGGGGTTGAGTCCTTCTACGCCGATCTTGATGAAGAGAAAGCTTGCTCCCCAGATGAACCCTGTCGCTGCGAAGAGGATCCAGGTGGGAATGCGCGGGCGGCGAGTATCTGGCTGTTGTGTCATGAACAGAAGTCTGCGCGATGCCCTATCATGAATCAAATAAGTCTCACTCATCCGATCATGAGAGAAATTCATGTCTATATCGCTCGCGCAGCTCCGATCCTTTGTCGCGATCGTCGACGCAGGGAGTTTTGCGGCTGCGGCCGATTACCTTCTCACCAGTCAATCCGCCGTATCGCATGCCCTCTCTGCGCTGGAGGTGGAGCTCGGCGCCGCCGTGCTCACGCGTCGCCCGAGCGTGCGGCTCACGGCGCTCGGTGCACAGGTTCTGCCGCACGCTCGGTCGGCTGTGGCGGCTACCGATGCAGTCGTGAACGCCGCAGCGCAGAACCGAGAGGGCACTGCGGGCCTCGTCCGGCTCGCGGTCGCACCCACGGTCGCCTTCGCTTTGCTGCCAAGCCTGATGGATGGTTGGCGGGCCGCATATCCGAGCATTCGCTTTCAAGTGTTCGAGGGCGATGACGACGAACTGCAGACGTGGCTCGATGGCGGCCTTGTCGACGCCGCTATCCTGGTCAACCCCACACATGTCCACCCTGACGCCATTGAGGTCGGGCACGACGAATACGAGGCAACGCTACGCACCGACCATCCACTCGCGGGCGAGGCGGTCATTGATCCCGCCGACCTCCTCGATGACCCTTTCCTGTGCTCGGCAGGCGCGTGCGGTCAATACGTCGAGCAGATCATGCGAGACGCCGACCCAACGTTCCGGCCGGCCAACATCGTGAGCGATATCGGGTCGCTTCTCGGCATGGTGGCAGCGGGAATAGGCGTCACCATATTTCCATCGATCGGGCGCGGGATGCTCCCTCGTGGGTTGGTCAACCTTCCACTCACGACTACTGCGCGTCGGCACCTTGTGTTCAGCGGACCGGAAAGGCGGGAATGGTCGCCACTTGTCCGGGCGCTTCGGAACACGATCGAACCTGCTGACTCCTTGCCTGTGATTGGCGCGGGTGCCGCGGCCGCATAGCCTTGCGCCCTTTCCTGTGTCGTTCGTCGGTGAATAGCGAAGAACGGCGCTCCGCGTCCGCGAGCGGCGCCTCGCGATAACATTGGGCAATGACACGGCACTTTTTACGTGATGATGACCTCACCCCACTCGAACAAGCACAGGTCCTCGACTTAGCCGACGCGCTTAAGGCGAACCGTTTCTCGCGACGCCCGCTCGCAGGCCCGCAAACTGTTGCCGTGATCTTCGACAAAACCTCCACGCGCACCAGGGTGTCGTTCGCGACTGGCATCGCCGACCTTGGCGGCGTTCCGCTTATCATCGACGCAGGAGTGAGCCAGCTGGGAGCCAAAGAGTCGATCTCCGACACCGCCAGGGTGCTTGAGAGAATGGTCGGCGCGGTAGTGTGGCGCACATTTGCGCAATCTGGACTCGAGGAAATGGCGGAGAACACGACAATTCCCGTCGTCAACGCGTTATCGGACGATTTCCACCCTTGCCAGATCTTGGCCGACCTCCAGACCATCCGCGAACATAAAGGCTCCCTCTCCGGCCTTACCATCGCCTATGTCGGCGACGCGGCGAACAATATGTCTCACTCTTATCTGCTCGGGGGTGCGACGGCCGGGATGCACGTTCGTGTTGCGGGGCCAGAGGGATACCTGCCACGCGCGGACATCGTCTCCGACGCAGCCGAGCGCGCCTCTGAGACTGGTGGATCCGTGCTCGTCACGACTGATCCCGTTGCGGCTGTGCTCGGTGCAGACGTTGTGCTCACCGATACTTGGGTGTCGATGGGGCAAGAGTCGGAGAAGGCCGAGCGCGTTGCAACGTTCGCCGGATATCAGGTTAACGAGGAGCTGTTTGGACACGCCAAGTCGGACGCCATCTTTTTACATTGCCTTCCCGCATATCGCGACTATGAGGTCACATCCGGGGTAATCGATGGGCCACGAAGTGTGGTCTGGGACGAGGCGGAGAATCGGTTGCACGCCCAGAAGGCGTTGCTGACCTACCTGATCGAGGGGAAGTAGTCGTGGCACACGAAACGAATACGGGTGCGCTGTGGGGTGCTCGGTTTGAAGGTGGGCCGTCTCCTGAGTTGGCCAGGCTGTCGAAGTCGACGCATTTCGATTGGGCGTTGTGGCGGTATGACATTGCGGGCTCGCGTGGGCATGCTGCGGCCCTTGCCAATGCGGGTATTCTCAGCGAGTCCGACCTCACCGCCATGAACCGGGCCCTGGACGAGTTGGTACGGCGCATCGAGGCAGGCGAGTTCGGTCCTGCGGAATCCGACGAGGATGTGCACGGCGCGCTTGAGCGCGGGCTGATTGAGGTCGCCGGCCCCGAGCTTGGTGGCAGGCTGCGCGCTGGCCGTAGCCGCAACGACCAGATCGCCGCGTTCGTGCGTATGTATCTGCGCGACGCGGGCAGCGAGATCGGTGGCCTTGTCGCGGATCTTGTCAGCGCGATCGCCGAGCAGGCGTCGGCGCATGTTGCCGACCCGATGCCGGGGCGCACGCACATGCAGAGCGCTCAGCCGATCACGCTCGGTCATCATCTCTTGGCATATGCGTGGGCACTGATCCGCGATATCGATCGTCTCGGTGACGCCCGCCGTCGCGCAGGAGAATCGCCTTATGGCTCCGGCGCTTTGGCCGGAAACGCTCTTGGCCTCGACCCGGATTTCGTTGCGCCACTGCTTGGGTTCGATCGTGCGGCCGACAACTCGCTTGACGCGACCGCCAGTCGAGATGTGGCTGCGGAGTACGCGTTCGTCTTCGCGTCAATCGGGATCGTGCTATCGCGGTTTGCCGAGGACATCATCGTATGGAACACACCAGAGTTTGGCTTTGTCGTATTGAATGACGGGTTTTCGACTGGATCGAGCATCATGCCGCAGAAGAAGAACCCGGATATTGCGGAACTCGCGCGTGGCAAGGCGGGGAGACTCATCGGCAACGTGTCTGGACTCCTCGCCACCTTGAAGGGCTTGCCGCTCGCATACAATCGCGACCTGCAGGAAGACAAGGAGCCTCTTTTCGACTCTGTTGAGACGCTTCGCGTGTTGCTTCCCGCGTTTACCGGCATGGTCGCATCCGCGCGCTTCAACACGGAGCGGATGGCAGCGCGGGCACCCGATGGCTTTGCGCTCGCCACGGATGTGGCCGACTGGCTTGTACGTCGCGGTGTTCCGTTCCGTGAGGCTCATGAGATTTCTGGCGCGCTCGTTGCGCTGTGCGAACAGCGGGGGATCGGGCTGGCCGACGCGAGCGACGAGGACTACGCCTCGATCGACCCGCGCCTCACCCCGGAGGTGCGCGATGCGCTCACGGTAGAGGCGTCCCTTGCGGCCCGGTCAGCTCACGGTGGCACGGCGCCTATTCAGGTCGAGCGTCAGCTCGCCGATCTCGACCGCAGGCTGCGCGCTGTCATCGCAAAGTGCTCTCCGAGCGCAGCATGACGCGTGGGCCTCTTTGACGAGCTACTTCTCGAGGATGCGCTTCGCTAACTGGAATGCCGCGTAATGCAGCCTCTTGAGCGGTTTTTCCCACGTACCGGCGTAGTGCACGGGATAGCCGCCGAACGTCTTCTTGAACTCCGTGAATCCGGCCCAAGGGTGGTTCGGATCGTCGTTCGGCGCAATGCCCATGAAGTCGAACGTCGATTTGCCTAGCTCCGCGGCATCCATGATCATGCTAGAGACCAGGATCGTTCCTGGGGCGAGTTTGCGATGCTCGTAGTTCGCTGCTGCGTGTGCGTAATACCTTGTCGAGGACGTCTCATAGACGAATGCGGCAGCCACTGGCGCCCCCGCCGCGTCGACGATGAAGAGGGAGGCATCGCCGCTGGGCATCAGTGTTCGTGCCTGAGTTTCGAAGTACGAGCGCGAGTGTGGGGTGATGGCGTTGTGTCTGGCCACGCCGCCGAGCAGGTCAACCAGGATCGATATCTCGCCTGGGTCGTGGCTCTGCCGAACGCTGAGGCCTTTCTTGGCGAAATTGCGGTGCAAGTTGCGGTTGGTCGCGCGCATCCCGGCAAGCAGGGCCTCCGTGCCGACGCTGAGGTCGAGGCGCCAAGTGTCTTCGGGCTGGAGACGATCGGCACGCCGGTATCCGAGTGAGCTCAGCAACGCTCTGGTTTCTGTGGTGTCAGAACCGGTCGGTTCTACTCGTACGAAGTCGCAGCCGGATGCGGCTGCCTGCCTTTCCAAGCTCGCCAATGCGGCACTCAGCGAGTCGCCGTCTGACGCGACAGGTCCGTACGGTGCATACAGCCGGGTGTTGAACCGCCCCTTCTCACGATAGGCGTGATATTGCCAACCGGAGCCTTGGTCGGTGAAGAGCTGGTTTCCGATCTGCTTCTGGAATTCACCCCAGGCCGTAGTTTGCAGAAAATGTGGATGCAATGGGAGATCTTCTTTCAATGACTCGCCTTGAGTCTCGTTGAGCCAGTGGCCACGCGGCCAAGCGAATTGTCGAGCATCGCCCGAGTTCTCGAGTCGATGTCTCGATCCTGTGCACGCATTGCGCCAATCCTACCTGGGCAGCGTCGCGCCATCGGGTGAACGCGGCGGTGCGGTGAATACGGAGCTGCCGCGGGTCAGCCAGTGCTTCCGTGTCGGCCGGTACCGGTGCCGTCGATGATCTTGTTTTTCTGCGTCGATTGCGAGGACGGAGCTTGGTACGGTAGTGAGGTGATCGATATGTCCCCCTCCTCAATCCTTGACGCACAGCGCAACGACGACACATTCGATGGTGTGCTCGACGAGTTGCAGTGGCGCGGTCTGATCGCCGTGTCGACAGATTTGGGTGCTCTGCAGCACACCCTTGAGCAGGGAATGATCACTTATTACTGCGGTTTCGACCCGACGGCGCCGAGCCTGCACCTGGGAAATCTCGTTCAGCTGTTGACGATGCGTCGCCTGCAATTGGCCGGTCATCATCCGCTTGGTTTGGTTGGCGGCGCGACTGGCTTGATCGGTGATCCGAAGCCGACCGCGGAGCGCACGCTCAACGACAAAGAGACGGTTGCCCGCTGGGTCGAGTATCTGAAAGGCCAGATCGCGCGCTTTCTCAGTGCCGACGGGCCGAATGGCGTGTCGATCGTGAACAATCTCGATTGGACATCGCAGTTGAGCGCGATCGATCTGCTTCGCGACATCGGCAAAAATTTCCGGGTGAATTCGATGCTTGCCAAGGACGCTGTGAGCGCGCGACTGAACTCCGAAGCAGGTATCTCGTACACGGAGTTCAGCTACCAGGTTCTGCAGGGGATGGATTTCCTGGAGTTGTACCGGAGGTTCGGTTGCGTCTTGCAAACGGGCGGTCAGGACCAGTGGGGCAACCTGACGGCGGGCACTGACTTGATTCGTAAGGCTGAGGGTGCGTCGGTGCACGCTTTTGGCACTCCTCTGATCACCAACTCCGATGGCACAAAGTTCGGAAAGTCGGAGGGCAACGCTGTGTGGCTTGATCCCACACTGACCAGCCCGTACGCGTTTTACCAATTCTGGGTGAATACCTCTGACGAGGACGTGATCGAGCGACTCAAGGTGTTCACGTTCTTGACTCGCGCCGAGATCATGCGGCTGCAACAAGCTGTGGCAACCGAACCGTATAAGCGCGAGGCGCAGCGTGCGCTCGCATTCGAGGTGACGTCGCTTGTCCATGGTTTGGATGAGACACGGGCTGCGATCGCCGCTTCGGCGGCTTTGTTCGGCGATGGCGATCTCGCTGATGTCGATGTCTCTGCACTTGCCGCAGCAATCGACGCACTGCCGAACACTGCGGGTGATGCTGATCTGAGCGTGGTTGATGCCTTGACCAGGACCGGCCTTGTTTCGTCGCTCAGCGAAGCCCGCCGAGCTATCACGCAGGGGGGGGTCTATGTCAACAATGCCAAGGTCGATGCGGTGGATGCGACGATCGGTGTGCTGTTGCACGGCAAGTTCGCCATTGTCCGTCGAGGCAAGAAGACCCTCGGTGGGGTGATATCCGGGTAGGGCACGACTCGGGTTCTTTTCACAGGAGATCCTTGGGGTGTGGATATACTCGTGCGTGAGTTCTCCTGTCTGGGGAATACGGCTTTGTGATGCGGTCATAGTGCTCGTGTCGCATGAGGGTGCGGTTTTGTGCGGGGGTCGGGTCCTTGAGCAAACAGCCCAAGACACGAATGGAGGGGCCCATGTCAGATGACGTTCTGCTCGATAAGGTTCATGACCCGGCGACTAGTGCCGCAGAACTCGCGGAGATTGCGGGACAGCGTCCTGACCTGCACGCTGCGATCGCCGCCCATCCCAACGCCTATGTGGAACTCCTCAACTGGCTCGCCGCCCAGGGTAATCCCGACGTGCGGGCTGCTGTCGAAGCCCGCGCGGCTGCGGCACGTCCTGTGCTGCCGCCCGCGCCAGGTCCGGGTGCTCCGAACTGGACCCCCGCTGATGGTGGGCAGGCTTATCCTGCTTCTTCCGTCGCACCCGAGGGTTATCCAACCGCTGTGCCGCCGAAGAAGAGCAGGACTGGTCTCATCATCGGTCTCGTTGTCGGTGGCGTCGTGCTGCTCGGTATCATCGGGGCCCTCATTGTCGGCACCGTGCTTGTGAACGCAGGCAATTCGGTCGTCGACGCTGCGAATAGCGCGGAAAGTTCGGTGCTCGCGACGCCTTCGGACGATGCGGCGGCCACGAGTGAACCACCGGTGAGCGATGAACCAAGCGCAAGCGCAGGTGGCGGAGCCGACACCGTCACTGCCGAGTTCTGCGCGGTGGCCGACGACCTGTACACGTTCTCGACGGGAGAACTTGATTACACCGACAAGAGCGTGCTCAACGCAATCGTCAAAAAGTATCAGGCCCTTGCGGACGCTGCCCCTTCGCGTGAGAGCCGACGCGCCTATCAGGAGTATGTGGATGTGCTGCAAGGGATGATTGATGGCGACCCTGATGCGTCGACAGATTTCAGCGACGCCCTCAGCGATTTCAGTGACGCGTTCAGCGAAGATTACTTGGCTTGCCAGTCGCTGTAGTGCGGCCCTTTTCTCGACCGCAGCGTAACGCTCCTATGGCTGACTGGCTCATCGCCTAACGATTCGAGCTACCGGACCTGTCGTCAGTCCTGGACGCGGACCACTTTTGTTCGTGAGGTATGTCCACGATGAATACTGACGTCTCTCTTCGGCTTATGGAGGTAGTTGGCGACTGCCGCGACGACTGCGGCGTTCGCCTGCCCGTCGGAGGCTCGAGCGCGAACACGAACGACAAGTGCGGGCATCGCCCCGACGTCATTCTCGATGGCCTCCACCCGATCGCCGTCGCGAGCACCCGGGGTAACGTACGCGATGTAGTCCATGCATCGAGGCTAGCCAATGGGGCGTCTTTCGGCACCGGTGGTCTCTGGCTGACGTAACGGCAGATCTGCGCTTCAGGTGTGGAGGTGCGGGTGCCACGAATGACGAGCGCCAAAATCCCTATGAATACGGGCAAAACCCCAAACGACACGCCCGGACGATCCGCTCAATTTGCATCACTCGAAACATGCCCGTAATGTTTTCTCTTGTCACCCCAAAGGTGCGGAAATCGGAAGAGATTACCGGCCTCAAGCGGGACCATCCTACTGCTTCACAGCAACTGCGCATTGCGTGGTTGTTAAAGAGCGCGTAGGATGATCATCCACACAGGATAATTTCAGTCGGACCGCATGTCGGTTTGACAGAAAAGTTCAGGTGTGTATGATGGAGAAGTTGCCCTGGAAGGGTTGCCTACGGGTAAACAGCCAGGAGCGTCCGATCCTTGAGAACTCAACAGCGTGCACAATGTCGATGCCAAATACCTCGGCACTTCGTAAGAAGTGTTTGAGATTCCTTTGGTTAGATAGATTGTCAGCATTGACAGTCTGATTTGCCAAGACAAACTCGTTCACATGATGCCTATTCCGGTTGAATGTGGACAAAAGATGTGATGATCGCTTCGGTGGTCATCAAATAAACATTAACGGAGAGTTTGATCCTGGCTCAGGACGAACGCTGGCGGCGTGCTTAACACATGCAAGTCGAACGATGAAGGGAGAGCTTGCTCTTCTGGATTAGTGGCGAACGGGTGAGTAACACGTGGGTAATCTGCCCTTGACTCCGGAATAACTGCGGGAAACTGTAGCTAATACCGGATACGCGCTGAACAGGCATCTGTATCAGCGGGAAAGAATTTCGGTCAGGGATGAACTCGCGGCCTATCAGCTAGTTGGTGAGGTAATGGCTCACCAAGGCGACGACGGGTAGCCGGCCTGAGAGGGTGACCGGCCACACTGGGACTGAGACA
>JAATGV010000032.1 GCA_015654475.1 Actinomycetales bacterium | reverse complement strand
TTATGCCCAATAAAATGGACAGGTTGCTGCGAGTTCATGCATGGCGCGGCCGCCGTGGTGGCGGAGTAGCCTCGAGAATGCAGTTCGCAATCTGTCAGAAAAGTTAGGACATTCGGCACGTGGATACTCTTCCTCTCGCAGGCAAAACGGCTCTCATTACCGGGGCAAGTCGTGGAATTGGTGCTGAGACCGCGATATTGCTGGCTCGGCTTGGGGCACGTGTTGCAGTTAATTATCGCTCGCGCGCACCCAGGGCGGACAAGATCGTGGCCAAGATAGTGGAGGCCGGGGGAGAGGCATTCGCCGTTCAGGCAGACATTACTGACGCCGATGCCGTCGCTGAGATGATTTCACAGGTCAAGTCGCTGTGGGGGCATCTTGACCTTCTCTTTCTCAATGCCAGTGGGGGCATGGAAAAGGACGTCCCCGAAGACTACGCGCTCATGCTCAATCGGGATGCGCAGGTGAACACCCTTACCGCCGCCCGCTCCGTTATGTCAGCAGGGTCGCGAGTGATATTCGTGACAAGCCACCAGGCGCACTTCATCGATACTGCGGAGACG
Organism: Actinomycetales bacterium; assembly: GCA_015654475.1. Taxonomy (GTDB): domain Bacteria; phylum Actinomycetota; class Actinomycetes; order Actinomycetales; family Microbacteriaceae; genus UBA3913. The sequence continues at coordinate 61,801 of JAATGV010000032.1, read as the reverse complement.
CTGCCGGAGTATCGCCCTGTTGCAGAAAGCAAGCGTGCCGGCGAAGACGCGCTCCGCGCACTCATCCCATTCTTGAACGCCGATGGAATTGATTTTGTCGTCGTCTCCGGCGACATGATCGTGGGAACGGCGACAGCGACGTTGCTCAATCGGATCAATCCGGGAGCGCTTGCGGCCCGCGAGGCCGACGTCGGCCGACTTTACTCTGTGGAAGAATTCGCGGCCGAGGTCGTTGATGCGGCCACGGCGCCCATCCCAGGAGAAAACATCCGCCTGGTCGGCGACGTGAGCAGTTTTGCCTCGCGCTAGCGGTTGGCCTGGCTTCGCAGTTCGCTATCTGTAATTCCGATAATGTCCGTTATGTCAGTACGCTTATTTGAACTCTGCTAGCCATTCATCCCGCTTGGCGGCGGAGGCGCCCGAATCGACCGCCTCTGTGGCGACCTCGAGTGCATTCATAAAGCGTTCAGTGATGTCTTGATCGGCGGTCGACGGCTCGTGATAAAGCAGTGCCGCGACAATACCCACGGCGGCATTCAGCAGCACGATGTCGCGCACCGACCCACGTTCGCCGGCGAAGACCTCTGCGCTGATCTCCACATTCGTCTCGGCGTCGCCCCCCACCAGGTCTTCGAGCTCTGCAGGCGCGAGGTTGAGGTCGGCTGGATCGACGGTGAACTGCGTCATCTCGCCGTCCACCACCTGCCACACCGAGTTCGGACCGGTGGTCGTCATCTCATCAAGCCCATCGGAACCTCGGAAGACCAGTCCGGTATCACCACGGTTGGCGAGCAGCCCTGCAACGAGCTCTACCCTGTCCTCCGCCGCAACACCGATCGCATTGATGCGGGGACGCCCCGGGTTGCATAGTGGCCCGAGGAAATTGAAGACCGTTGGCACTCCGAGTGCCTTTCGGGTCGCTGCGGCATGCCGGAATCCGGGATGGAACAATCCAGCGAAGCAGAACCCCATCCCCACCTTGTCGAAAATTTCGGCGACACGTTCGGGCGACGTTTGGAGATCGACTCCGAGCGCCTCAAAAAAATCAGACGAACCGGAACGTGAACTCGACGCGCGGTTGCCGTGCTTGAGCACGGGAATTCCCGTCGAAGAGATGACGATCGCTGCCATGGAGGAGATATTCACGGTTCCCGAGCGGTCCCCTCCTGTGCCGACGATGTCAAGCGCATCCCTCGTCACATCGATCGGCAAAGCATGCGACACAATCTGTTCGGTGAACGCTTCGATCTCGCCGACCTTCTCCCCCTTTGCCCGTAGGGCGATCAGGAATCCTCCGAGAGAGATCGGGTCGACGGTGCCTTCCATCACACTCCCCATTGCCCAGGAAGCCTCGCGAGAACTGAGATCCTTGCCAGCAAGTAGCGCGTTGATGAGAGCAGGAAATGTCGGGGTATCGGGCATGGATCAATTCTATCCGGCGGTGCGCAACGTCCGGTTTCGCCATATTCCGTTGGCAAAATCCGCCACGAATAGAACGATGAGCGCAAAAGCGTTTGTGGGTAAGTAATAATAGAGGGGTGTCCACTACACCAACTACAGCAAAGGTTGTGCCACCGGTCGTGAATCGGCCGAGTGTGGCAGCCGTAGGAACGATCATTTGGCTTGCCAGTGAGGTCATGTTCTTTGCGGCTCTGTTCGCCATGTACTTTTCTCTTCGGGGCGCAGCCCCCGAGCTGTGGGCCGAAGGCACCGAGCAACTGAACGTTGTCTTCGCGACCATCAATACCCTCATACTCGTCGCCTCGAGCGTGGCTTGCCAGTTCGGCGTCTTCGCAGCAGAGCGTCTGCAGTCGCGGCGCACCGGTTGGGCCCCTAGCCAGTGGGGACTGGTCGAGTGGTTCTTCCTCAGCTATGCGTTGGGTGCGCTCTTCGTTGCTGGCCAGGTATTCGAATACGCGACACTCATCTCCGAAGGCCTGTCGATAAGCACCAACGCATACGGGTCTATCTTTTTCCTCGCTACCGGCTTCCATGGCCTGCACGTGACGGGAGGTCTTATTGCTTTTCTCTTGATTATCGGAAGGGCGTATTCGGCTAAACGTTTCACCCACCGGCACGCGACGAGTGCCATTGTGGTCTCGTACTACTGGCACTTTGTGGATGTGGTGTGGATCGCACTGTTCTTCGTCATCTACGTGCTGAAATAGTGCACTCCACTCCCCCAGTCAATTGTCCATACTCCGAAGAGGTAGGTGTGACGCAGTGAAAAGAACTGCAAAGAAGACAGGCAGACGAAGCCCATTGGCTTCTGTCGCTCTTCTTGGAATCGGATTGTTGTTCACTGGTGGTGCATACGTCGTCGTCAGTCAGACGGCCAACGCCACAAGCGCGTCCGCCTCGGCCAGCGCATCCACCGCCTCTGATCTCGTTGACGAGGGGCAAAAGCTCTTTTCCGCGAATTGCGCGACCTGTCATGGCACGAGCCTCGAAGGAACGGGCTCAGGCCCGTCGCTTGTCGGCGTGGGGGCCGCTGCGGTGAGTTTCCAGGTAGGAACCGGGCGCATGCCGATGGCTAACCAGGGAGCACAGGCCCCGGCAAAGGCGGTCCAGTTCACCGATGAGCAGATCAGCGCCTTGGCTGCCTACGTGGCCGCGAACGGTGGAGGCCCCGAGATTCCCGACGAATCTCTTCTGCAGGGCAACGGCGATGCGGCGCACGGAGCCGAACTCTTCCGAACCAACTGCGCGATGTGTCACAACGTCTCCGGCGCCGGTGGCGCACTGACCGAGGGAAAGTACGCCCCTGCTCTGAACACGGTGACCCCGCAACATATTTACGAGGCCATGGTCACTGGCCCGCAGAATATGCCAGTCTTTTCGGATACAAACCTCACTTCGACAGACAAGCAAGACATCATCACCTATTTGCTTTACGTTCGCGAGAACGCATCGCCCGGAGGAATAGACCTCGGCAATCTCGGCCCTGTGGCAGAAGGTCTTTTCCTATGGATCTTCGGTCTCGGCATCATCGTCGCCTTTACCGTATGGCTTGCATCCAAGTCGAATTGACATAACTTCACGTTGAGAGAGGTGTTTAACCGTTGACGAACTCGGATCAGCGCTCAGATGAAGACGCCATCGACGTTCAAGGTGGATATTCGTCGGGCATAGCGGTCATCGACCCGGAGGACAGTTTCACAGACCCGGGCATCGAGCCGCACAGGCCACGTAAAACGGACCTCTTTCCTGAGGCAGAGAAACGCTCTGCACGGACGGTTGTCGCATGGATGGTGTTATCGGCTATCGGCGCCGTCGCCGCAATAGTCGCCTATGTCGTTTTCCCCATAGATGGACACGACATCAGCACTGTCCGCCCCAATAACCTTTTTCTCGGGCTGGGCATTGCGTTGTCGCTCCTCGCCCTCGGCATTGGAGCCGTCCATTGGGCCCGCCAACTCATGGTCGACGAAGAGACGATCGATATTCGCCATCCACAGCGAGGATCCGAAGAGGCCCAAGCGGGCGCGCTCGAGGTGCTGGACGCCGCCAACAAAGAGTCCGGTTTCGGGCGGCGTACGCTTATCCGCCGCTCCCTGATCGGTGCAGCCGTACTCACTCCCCTGCCTGGCATCGTGATGCTCCGCGATCTCGCGCCACTGGCTACGCAGGGCGGTGACCCTGCGGAGCTGCTTCGACACACGATGTGGACGGCCGGAACCCGGCTGACCCGCGACCCGGATGGCACGCCGATCAAGGCATCCGATGTGCAGATAGGCTCGGCCGTGCACGTCATTCCAGAAGGGCTGACCAACGAGACGGAAGATTGGCTGAACAAGAAGGCAAAGGCCGTTGTGCTCGTCGTACGTCTTGAGGAAGAAGATCTCATCGAGGCCGAGGAGAAGAAGTCGTGGTCTTACCATGGCATCGTCGCGTACTCGAAGATCTGCACCCATGTCGGTTGCCCCGTCGCCCTCGTCGAGCAGCACACACATCACCTGTTGTGCCCATGTCATCAATCCACCTTCGACGTCGCGGACGGTGCAAAGGTGATCTTCGGCCCGGCAAACCGCGCACTGCCTCAGCTTCCCATCGCCGTCGATGACGAGGGCTACCTCGTCGCCCAGAGCGATTTCCATGAGCCCGTAGGCCCGAGCTTCCCGGAGCGTGCACTGTGACGACGACAGAATCGGCACCTGCGGCGGCACCGCGCACGTTCATCGGCAAAGCGAGCAACTATCTCGAAGAGCGTTCCGGCATATCGGTGGCGGTCAAGGAATTCGGCCGCAAGGTGTTTCCCGACCACTGGTCCTTCATGCTTGGTGAGGTAGCACTCTATAGCTTCGTCGTACTCGTCCTTTCCGGCACATTCCTCACTCTCTTCTTCCAGCCGTCCATGGCTGAGGTCGAGTACCACGGCTCGTATGCTCCTCTGTCTGGCATGCACATGTCCGCTGCATACGCCTCCACCCTGCACATCTCATTCGAGGTGCGTGGCGGGCTGTTGATGCGTCAGGTGCATCACTGGGCGGCACTCATGTTCGTCGCGGCGGCCGGCCTGCATATGTTGCGCATCTTTTTCACCGGGGCCTTCCGCAAACCCCGTGAACTCAACTGGGTAGTTGGTTTCACCCTGTTCGTGCTTGGGATGGCGGCGGGATTCACCGGTTACTCTCTGCCGGATGACCTGCTCTCGGGCAATGGGCTTCGAATCATCGATGGCGTTCTCAAGGCAATTCCGATAGTGGGGACCTGGCTGTCTTTCCTTATGTTCGGTGGAGAATTCCCGGGCTCCGTTATCATTTCTCGCCTGTATATGGCTCACATCATGCTCATCCCCGCACTCATCATTGCCATGATCGGCCTCCATCTGCTCATGGTCGTGCTGCACAAGCACACGCAATACCCTGGCCCGGGCAGGACGAACAACAATGTCGTCGGCTATCCCCTCCTTCCCGTGTATGCAGGCAAAGCCGGCGGCTTTTTCTTCATTGTGTTCGGTGTCCTCGTTGCGATTGGATCATTGGTCACCATCAACCCGATCTGGGCGTACGGCCCCTATGATCCATCCCCGGTCTCCGCGGGCACGCAACCCGACTGGTACATCGGCCCTGTTGACGGAGCCCTGAGACTTGTTCCTCCGCACATCGAGTCGGTGATATTCGGATGGACTTTCTCGTGGAATATCCTCATTCCGTCACTGATCTTTGGAATAGTACTGATTAGTGTCGCAATTTATCCTTTTGTGGAGGCATGGGTAACTGGAGACCGGCGCGAGCATCACGTCTTGGATCGCCCACGTAATGCACCGACTCGCACCGCCATCGGCGCGGCTCTCATGACGGCATACTCGGTCATGTGGGCTGCTGCGAGTGGTGACCTCATGGCAACGCATTTCCACGTGGATGTTTTCCTCGTCACGCACGTTCTTCAGGTGCTTCTCTTCGTCGGTCCGGTTGTGGCCTACTTCATCACAAAGCGCATTTGCCTTGGGCTGCAGAAGAAGGATCGCGAGATTGTGTTGCACGGTATCGAGTCCGGCGAGATTGTGCGTCTCGCCAGCGGAGAGTACGTCGAAGTGCATAAGCCGATTGACGAATACGAGCGCTGGCGTCTCGTTGACTTCACCAGCTACGCGCCAATTGAAAGGACGCACCCCAACGCCGATGGAAAGATTACTTTCGGTTCGCGCATGCGTGCTGCGCTGAGCCGTTGGTTCTATGAAGATCGGATCTCGCCGGTGAAGCCGTCGGAGCTGACATCCGGGCATGAACAACCCGAGTCGCTTCCAGACAATTGACCGGAAGCGTCTCGTAGAGTCGTATCGCTGAAGTTGTTTGGGTGGTTGAAACAGTCGTGTCGGTCCAGTCGCGGCCGCAGCACCGGCTGTTTCACCTCGTTAGCGCAGCACTCACTCGGAAGCGCGGTTGCTCCAAACGAGGTAAACCGCCGCTCAACCCAACGAAAACTACGCGCCGAAGTGTCCGCGATTGTATTCGAACGACCAACCGACAAGGGTGACAAGCACGAGTACGAACCCGATTGCGGACAACCATAAGCCGATAACGAACCCGAGAGTTATCACTCCGACCGCAGCGGCAAGCGAAATTGGCCACCAGCTCCACGGGCTGTAGAAGCCGATATTGCCTTCGCCATCGTCGATATCAGCATCGTCGAGGTCTTCCGGTAGCACTCCCCCCGTGTTCTTATCAGCTTTCCACAAGAAGTATGCGGGGAACCAGGCAAGCGCGACCGTCATGAGGATAGCAAGCGAACCCACCCAGTCAATGGGCTGCCCCGCCGCAAACTGCCAAATCCAGTACGTTGCATCGGCGAGGAGAAAGAAGAGCCCAAGAACTCCAAGGATTATCGCATTACTTCTCATTGCTCACGACCTCCTCCTCGCGGACGTTGGCGCGAATTGACAGCGGAGCGACCTCTGGGTGATTCAGATCAAAGGCCGGACGCTCAGAGCGGATTCGCGGGATAGCGGTGAAGTTGTGCCGCGGCGGAGGGCAGCTGGTCGCCCATTCGAGCGAGCCACCGTATCCCCATGGATCATCGACCTCAACCTTTTTGCCCTTGCGGGCGGTGATGTATACGTTCCAGAAGAACGGCAGAAACGACACTGCGAGGATGCATGCACCGATGGTGGAGATCTGGTTCAGCGCCGAGAAACCATCCTCAGGCAGGTACGTCATGATTCGCCGAGGCATACCCATAACACCGAGCCAATGCTGAACCAAAAATGTCATATGGAAACCGACGAACAAAAACCAGAACTGGATCTTCCCGAGTCGCTCGTTGAGCATCTTTCCGGTGAACTTGGGCCACCAGAAGTAGAAGCCGGCAAACATCGCGAATACGACTGTTCCGAACAAGACGTAGTGGAAATGCGCGACCACAAAATAGGTGTCGGAGACCTGAAAGTCGAGTGGTGGACTTGCCAGGATCACTCCGGTGAGACCGCCGAACAAGAAGGTCACAAGGAACCCGATACACCACAACATTGGAGTCTCGAACGTGAGTGACCCTCGCCACATCGTACCTATCCAGTTGAACATCTTCACCCCGGTTGGTACGGCGATGAGCATTGTCATGAGCGAGAAGAAGGGCAGAAGAACCGCGCCAGTGACATACATGTGATGAGCCCACACAGTGACCGAAAGTGCCGCGATGGCGATCGTTGCGTAAACGAGAGTCCGATACCCGAAGATGGGCTTCCGGCTGAAGACCGGAAGAATCTCAGAAACAACGCCGAAGAAGGGCAGCGCGAGTACATACACTTCGGGATGCCCAAAAAACCAGAACAGGTGCTGATACATGATCGCACCGCCCGTGGCCGCATCAAAGATGTGCGAGCCGAGCTTGCGGTCGGAGCCGAGAGCAAAGAGCGTGGCTGCAAGCGGGGGGAAAGCCATGATGATCAGGATGGATGTGACGAGCGCATTCCACGTGAAGATCGGCATGCGCCAGGTGGTCATGCCCGGCGCGCGCATCGAAATGATTGTCGTCAAAAAGTTGACCGCGCCCATGATCGTGCCAAACCCGCTGATCGCAAGTCCAAAGACCCAGAGGTCTCCCCCGACGCTTGGCGAGAATCCCGCAGTGGATAGCGGCGGATAAGCGGTCCAGCCAAAGGCCGCGGCACCGCTTGGCGTGAGAAACCCGCCGACTGCGATGAGCGATCCGAAGGTATACAACCAGAATGCGAGTGCGTTGAGTCGGGGAAACGCCATATCAGGTGCGCCGATTTGCAAGGGAATAAGTACGTTTGCGAAGCCTGCGAACAACGGTGTCGCAAACATCAGCAACATGATCGTCCCGTGCATGGTGAAAAGTTCGTTGTACTGCTCTTTCGACGCCACGATGGTCAGGCCGGGTGCCGCGAGCTGGGCGCGGATGATGAGCGCGAGAACACCGGCAAACAAGAACCAGACAAATGAGGAGATGAGGTACATGTACCCGATGGTCTTGTGGTCGGTCGAGGTCAGCCACTTCACGAGCACGTTGCCCTTTGGCTTTGCGGATGCGCTGATTGACAGTGCAGTGTCGTCAATTACCGCTGTCATTGAAGTTCTCCCTACTCGCTCTCGGCGCTTGACGATCCCGACGACGTGACCGCGACGTTTTGGTTGCGGTCGTAATTGCCAGCGATAGTCCCTGAGTAGCCTTCGTCGCGGAGCTGGCTGACGTGTGCCTCGTATTCCTCGACGGAGACGACTTTGAGATTGAAAAGCATCATCGAGTGATACTCCCCGCACAGTTCTGCGCACGTGCCGTTATATGTTCCGACGACCTGAGGCGTGAAGGTCCAATAATTCGTACGTCCGGGAATCATGTCCTTTTTGTAAAGAAACGAAGGCACCCAGAATGAATGCGCGACATCGCGCGAGTTGAGTTCGACCTCGACTGTTTTCCCAATAGGCAGCCACAATGTCGGCAACTCCGAACGATCGTACGAACTGCCTGAAACATATTGTGCCGGAAGACCATCTGGCTCGTGAGCGTCACCGTCGGTGTAGTTGAACGTCCAGGTCCATTGCTGTCCGATGGCCTGAATGTGCACCACATCCGTATCGCTCGTGGATGCGCGAGCCTCGAGCCGTGCCGTCTCACCCATGGTGTAGCCGCCGAATCCCAGGATGAGGATGAGCGGTACCAGAGTGTAGAAGATCTCGATAGGCATGTTGTACCGCAGTTGCGGCGGAAGCCCCGTTTCTCCTTTGCGCCGACGATAAGCGATCACTGACCAGATGATCAGGCCCCACACGACGACGCCGACAAGGAGCAAGACGATCCAGGCGACCGTCCACATGTTACGAATTCCGTCAGTTTGGCTTGTCAATCCGTCCTCACCGGGCAGAAAGCCAGACTGCGCCGCGCCCGAACATCCGGCAAGCGAAGCAAGAACGATTCCGCCACCAACTGTGGCGAGCACAATCCGCAGAATTCTTGTGAGCACTCGTACCCTCATCGCCTCGGCCGCCTCGCGGCAACCCCAACAGATAGCAACACCGAAGGATGGCCTCGGCTAATCCAGACTACATGGGAAATGAGCCACTAAGTACAAAAGACGCGCTCAGCCCACGTCTCTGTTGGTGGAAAAGTTCAACAAATCGTTTAGCGACGCATTAGTGGAACGAATCACCGCACGCGCACGTACCCGTCGCATTGGGATTGTCGATTGTGAAGCCCTGACTCTGGATTGTGTCCTGGAAGTCTATGGAGGCACCGTCGAGATATGGAACGCTCATCTTGTCGACGACAACTCCGACTCCACCGAATTCGACAACCGCATCCGTGTCGAGAACTCGCTCATCGAAGTACAGCTGGTAGATCAGTCCCGAGCAGCCACCAGGTTGGACGGCAACGCGCAGACGGAGATCCGTGCGCCCCTCTGCCTCGAGCAACGATTTGACCTTGGCTGCGCCCGAATCGGTCAAAGACACCCCGTGGCCACGCTCAGTCACAATCTCAGTCATAGTTTCTCCTTAAACATCTCGAAGAGGGCACACCCCGAAGACGCAACGTCCACACCCTTTCGGTATTCTACGATCGAAACCGGTGGCAATCCACAACCAGTCTTCTCAAAAACCGTCCCTTCGCCCACAATCGCCGTCAGCGGGGCGCAAGATGCCATAATCTAGATGGGTTGAACCAACAAAGGATTCCCGTGTCGAAACAGCCAAAGCCCACTGAACAACCCGTCCCCGAACCACCGGTAGGCAAGGGCCGCCCAACGCCCAAGCGCAAAGATCGCGAGAGATCGAATCAGCGTCCGTTGGTGCCGAACGACCGTAGAGAGGCGCGGCAACGCGAACGGGAATCGCGGGAGAAGATCCGCGAGCGGATGCTCGCCGGCGACGAGCGTTACCTGATGGCACGTGATAAGGGCCATCAGCGGGCATTCGTGCGTCGCTACGTTGACGCGCGAACCACCATCAGCGAGTTCTTGATCCCGGTGATGGTGGTCATTCTGGTGCTATCGCTCATCCAGAACACTTACGTCATCGCCTTCATGACGCTTGCGATGTACGCGTATGTGATTGTGGTCGCCGTCGAGTTGTTTGTGCTCGGCCGGCAAGTCAAGAAGCGGATCGATGCCAAGTTCGGCGCAGATCGCCGGGAGAAAGGTCTGGCCCTTTACGCGGCGATGCGAGCAATCCAGTTCAGGCGCTTCCGAGCGCCCAAACCACAAAACGCTCGCGGGGAGTTCCCGCAGTAATACCGGCGCGTCTGTCAATCCCCGATAGGGGTACGAATTCGGAGCTCTGTGGCTATGGCCAGCGCAGAGACTGCGCCCTAATCGAGAGAGCGCGTAGAGGTCTCGTTGCGATCAGAGTGGACCTGCCGCAGTTCCGCGATGGCCACCTCGAAATCGGCCAGCGAGTCAAACCCACGATAGACACTGGCAAAACGCATGTAGGCGACCTCGTCGAGGTCGCGTAGCGGGGTCAGAATTGCGAGTCCAATATCGTTTGCATCTACCTGACTGATGCCTGCTCCCCGCACAGTCTCTTCCACTTGCTGGGCGAGTAGAGCAAGGTCTGACTCGGTCACCGGGCGCCCCTGGCACGCCTTACGCACGCCCGCGACGATCTTCTCCCTGCTGAATGGCTCGACCACCCCGGAACGTTTCACGACGAGGAGGCTGGCAGTCTCGGTAGTGCTGAATCGTCGACCACAATTCGGGCACTGCCTCCTGCGCCGAATCGCCGTGCCATCGTCGCTGGTACGTGAATCGACTACACGAGAATCGGGATGGCGGCAGAAAGGGCAAAACATGATTCGACCCTACGTTGCGGCGGCGATCGACGCGAGCACGCCGTTGACGAACGGACCGGATTCGTCGGTGGATAGCTCCGAAGCCAGCGCCACCGCTTCGGAAATTGCCACCTCATGCGGCACATCGGAACCATAGAGCAATTCCCAGGCACCAACTCTCAATATCGCGCGATCGACTGCCGGCATACGCGTCAACGACCAATTTCTGGAATACGAAGAGATCATTTCATCGACGACATCGGAACTCTCGAGATACCCCGTCAGAATATCTCGAGCATATGACCAGGAAACCTGCCTATCCGGCTCGCGACTTGCGATGATCTCCGCAGCAGCGATCGCCTCCTGAAGCGGGGTTCCAACCACATCAGAGCTGAATAAAATATCGACGGCACGCTTACGCGCCTTAGTGCGTGCACCCACGACTGACGCTACTACTGACGACCAAGGTATTCGCCGGTACGAGTATCGACCTTCACCTTGGTTCCGTTCTCGACGAAAAGCGGTACCTGAATCTCAAAACCGGTCTCGAGGGTGGCGGCTTTTGTTCCCGCGCTCGAACGGTCGCCCTGAAGGCCCGGCTCCGTGTAAGTGATCTGAAGGACGACGGATGCGGGAAGCTCGATATACAGCGGTGTCCCATCGTGAATAGCAACCATCGCCTGCTGGTTCTCCAGCATGTAATGCGCCGCGTCTCCGACAGTCACACCCGGCACGGTGATCTGGTCGTAGTCGGTGCTGTCCATGAAGACGAAGTCATCTCCATCACTGTACAAATACTGCATTTCGCGCTTGTCGACATTAGCGGTCTCGATTTTTGTTCCGGCGTTGAACGTGCGGTCGACGACTTTGCCCGTCAATACGTTTTTCAGCTTCGTGCGCACGAAAGCGCCGCCCTTGCCCGGTTTCACATGCTGGAACTCGATAACGGTCCACAACTGGCCATCCAAATTCAGAACGGTGCCATTCTTCAGGTCATTTGTCGTCGCCACTTGTGGTATCCATCCTTACTCGTATGTTCTTGCAGCGACCAAGTCTACCGGCTCGACGGCAACCGTTTGGCAATCGCCGTCAACGCGAGCAGGTACGAGTCGATTCCGAGGCCCATGATGACCCCCGTTGCGACCGAGGAGATGACGCTGGTGTGGCGAAAGATTTCGCGCGCATAGGGATTGGAGATGTGCACTTCGATCAACGTCAAGCCCGCCTCAGGAACAAGCACGGCCGCGTCATGCAACGCATACGAGTAGTGCGTGAACGCCGCCGGGTTGAGAACCACATCGGAGTGAGTATCCACGGCTTCGTGCAACCATGAGACGAGTTCGGCCTCGCCGTCGGTCTGCCGCACCTCGGCGGTGAGGCCCAGCTTCTCGGCCTGGTCTGTGACCACCTGACCGAGTTCAAGCAAAGTCATCGACCCGTACACTTCGGGCTGGCGTGCCCCAAGCCGACCAAGGTTCGGCCCATTGAGTACAAGCACACGATGTTCAGGCATACTCAGAGTCTATTCGGCAATCGCGTCGTAAGCCGCAAAGAGCAGATCTGTGTCCGGTGCTGTGACGATTCCGGGTTTGCCGACGCTATCGAGAACGACGAAGCGCAACACCGATCCACGTGCTTTCTTGTCGCGTCGCATTGCGTCTATCAACTCGGGTAAGGCTCCACGCTCATACCCTGTCGGCAGGCCGATCGATTCGAGAACATTCCGATGGCGATCCACTGTGGAATCGTCGAGGCGACCGAGGAGGCGGCCAAGCTCTGCCGCGAAAACCATCCCGACTGACACTGCGGCACCGTGACGCCAGCGATACCGTTCCCGATGCTCTATGGCGTGCCCGAGAGTATGACCATAGTTGAGAAACTCCCGGGCCCCGTGTTCGCGAAAGTCGGATGAGACAACACGTGCCTTGAGACGGATGGATTCTTCGATCAGTGCTCTCATGGTCGGGCCGGCGATGTCCGTCGCGGCTTCTGGATCCGTCTCCAGCGCCTCCAAAACCGTGGGAGCGCCGATGAAGCCGTACTTGACGACCTCGCCAAAGCTCGCAATCAGCTCATTGTGGGGCAGCGTCCGCAATTGATCCAGATCCACCAGCACAGCCGCAGGCGCGTAAAACGCCCCGACGAGGTTCTTCCCCTCAGCCGTATTGATGCCCGTCTTGCCGCCGATCGCAGCGTCCACCATGCCGAGCAGGCTTGTCGGCATCTGCAGCACGCGAACGCCGCGCAGCCAGGATGCGGCTACCCACCCGGCTAGATCGGTTGCGGCCCCCCCGCCGAGACCAATGACGGCATCGGATCGGGTGAATGCGGCCTGTCCTAAAACCTGCCAACAGAAGGCGGCCACCTCGACGCGCTTGCCGTCTTCCGCATCGGGAACCTCGGCAAGGAGCACGGTGAGCGGTGCGAGCTGCTGACGCAACTGCTCTGCGTATGTGGCCAACGTCGGCTGGTGGATGATGAGCACTTGTCGCACTGCGTCGCCAAGGTAGTCAGACACGAGCCCTGAGAGCCCGCGCCCGACCACCACGTCGTAGCCAGCCGGTTGCGCTTCAACTCGGATTATCGTATTTTCCATCAGTCCACCCTCTCGAGGACTCCGGCCGCTCTCGCAGCGTCGACAATTTCAGACACGATGCGCCCAACCGTCTTGCCATCGACCGAAACGACTGCATCGGAGATCTGACGGTATAGCTCTTCTCGTTCGTCAAGAAGCTGTTGCCACGTATCGAACCCTTCGGCTAGGAGCGGCCTGGACGTGTCGCCCGCGAGACGGGGGCGAGCGGTGCTCGCGGAGACGGTCAGCCACACGACCCACGCCCGCTCGGAGAGCAGATCGCGATTTCTCTCTTGAGTCGGAACCCCGCCACCGAGAGAAACGACCGTTGCGCTGAGTGCCTCGGACAAGACCCGGCTCTCAAGGCTCCGGAACGCAGTTTCGCCATCATCCGCAAAAATCTGCGTCACACGGCGACCATCCAGATCTTCGATGATCTGATCAGTGTCGCGGTGCGTCCCCCCAATGCGCCGAGCGAGCGCACGTCCGACAGCGGATTTGCCCGCCGCAGGCATGCCCGCAAGAACAATGGGCCGGCCGAGGGGCATCATGACCAGTGGTCGGTGCGAAGCGATTTGGGGATGTTTTCGAGGTATCCGTCGAGGTTACGGCGGGTTTCGACGATTGAGTCGCCGCCGAATTTCTCGAGCATCGCATCGGCCAAGACAAGCGCGACCATCGCTTCGGCGACGACACCGGCCGCAGGAACCGCGCACACATCAGAGCGCTGGTGATGCGCTGCGGCCGCCTCGCCTGTCGAGACGTCAACAGTCTTCAACGCGTGCGGAACGGTAGCAATGGGCTTCATTGCCGCGCGAACTCGGAGCACATCCCCGGTACTCATGCCGCCCTCCGTGCCACCTGCACGGTCCGTGTTGCGGTGCAACACGCCATCCTCCGAAACGATCTCGTCGTGAGCGACCGAGCCGCGCCGAGCGGCCGTGGCAAAACCATCCCCGACTTCAACGCCCTTGATTGCCTGGATGCCCATCAAGGCACCGGCAAGCTTGGCGTCGAGCCTTCGATCCCAATGTACGTGTGACCCGAGTCCCGGAGGCAACCCATAAGCAAGCACCTCGACGACTCCCCCAAGCGTGTCCCCGTCTTTATGGGCCGCATCTATCTCGGCGACCATCCGAGCCGACGACTCGGTGTCGAAGCAACGAACCGGGTCTGCGTCAAGAGCAGCGACGTCGTCAGGCGTTGGGAATGTGTCGACTACATCGGTGGTCGCGGCCCCGATCGCCACAGTATGTGAGACGAGGGCAATACCCAGTTGGTCCAAAAACGAGCGGGCGACAGCGCCAAGCGCCACGCGCGCCGCCGTCTCACGCGCGCTTGCCCGTTCGAGGATCGGACGAGCCTCATCGAAGCCATATTTCTGCATTCCGACAAGGTCGGCATGACCAGGCCTTGGCCGCGTAAGTGCAGCCGCACGCGCCCCGGTGAGGGTGGCCGGATCGACCGGTGCGGCGTTCATGATCGCCTCCCACTTGGGCCACTCGGAGTTGGCCACCCGAACGGCAATCGGCGATCCGAGCGACAAGCCGTGCCGCACACCCGCAGATATGGTGACGACGTCCTGTTCAAAGCCCATTCGAGCTCCTCGACCATATCCAAGCCGGCGCCTTGCGAGATCAGCACCGATCGCCGTATTGCTCACCGGAACCCCAGCAGGGAGGCCCTCAACCATTGCGACCAACTCAGGGCCGTGCGATTCACCAGCAGTCAACCATCGAAGCATACCTACGATCATCCCACACTCGATGCGGCGCTAGACGAGTTCGACCCCCGCTGCCCTCCGCATGGCGGAAAAGACGCTCTCCTCGTCTGGCAGCTTCTGGCGAGTGGAGCCGAGCACGAACAGCCGCACCTGGGCAAGAGCTTGATGCAGCAGCATCTCGCTGCCATGGACGACAACCCCTCCCCCGGCAGTCCATACTTCGGAGGCCAGGCTCGTGCCACTACCGGCGTAGGCAACAGCAAGCATCCATCCGCCCGTCATCCGCGGATGGGCCAAACCAAGATTTGCGGCGGCACCAGGGAGTGTATGAACCACAGCATCCGCTGTCACAGCGGCGTCGAGTGGTTTTACCGAGGCATCGAGGCCAATCGACCGCGCCCGTGCCGCCAATCCGGTGGCCGCCTCCTCATTTCTTGCGCAGATGATCACTTCAGAACAGTGCAATTGTTCTGCGGCGAAGACGGCGGAGAGGGCAGTGGCGCCCGATCCAAAAATGGCAATGGAATTCGGCACGGGGAAACCCGCCACGGCGCGCACGATTCCATAAACGTCTGTATTCTCCGCCCGGACGGGGCCTTGGCCGGTCGACTGCCATACCAGCGTATTCGCTATACCCATCGCTGCTGCAAGTCCAGATGGCTCGTCCGCGAGTTCGAATGCCTCGCGTTTGAGGGGCATGGTGACGCTCATCCCGAGGATAGGAGGTTTGCCGTCGTAGCCTCGGGATGATGTCTCGATAAATCGCCTAAGGCCGCCAGAAGGTACCCGTGCGGCCGTGTAAGCCCAGTTCAGCCCGAGAGTTTGATACGCCGCCTTGTGGATGGCAGGCGAAAGCGAATGGGAAATCGGGTCTCCAACAACGTATAAGGCCGCCTCGGCACTCACAGGCCGCTTAGGCACAGTAAGCGGCATTCTCGTCAGACTCCTGACACCATCGGGTGAGTTCGGCCACAGCCGCAATGTGTTCTGCGTCGGTGTTCGAAAATATGGTCTCTCCGGTCTCCAAGTTGACGACGGTGAAGAACAGCCACGTCCCGTCGGCAGGCTTCAGCGCTGCCTCGAGGGCCTCGTCGCCCGGGTTGGAAATGGCGCCAGGCGGCAGACCTGCATGAACATAGGTGTTGAAGCGGTTCGACTCATCGGCTCGTTGTTCCGCAGTAGTCCACACCGTCCCGGTGCTTCCCACGCCGTATGCCACCGTGGCATCCGACTGCAGCAGCATCCCGTCGTCGAGCCGATTGAGAAATACTCGCGCGATCTTGGCCATATCGCCGGTATTCGAGCCCGCCTCCTTCTTGATGAGTGAGGCGAGGATCACGGTGCGCATGCGGTCTGCCTTGGCGACACCGAGCGCATCCAAGGCGGTGAACGAACGGGTCACCATTGCCTGCAAGGCCTGAGTCGCAGTGGTAGACGCATCGAATGTGTAGGTCGCTGGAAAGAGGAACCCTTCCAAGTCGATTGCATCAGCTGGCAACCCGAACTGTTGCGGATCCGCGCGAAGCGCCGCAAGTTCGCTTGCGGAGAAGCCGACCTGCTCAAGTTTCACGAAGATCTGGTCGACGGTGTACCCCTCGGGAACCGTCACCGAACGCGTAGAACGGTTGGAGTCGTCGAGCACCGCGGCAAGTGCGGCCATGTTCGACATCTGGCTACGAAGCATATAGGTGCCTGGTTGGAACGTCGGCTGATTATTCAGCGCCAACAAATAGCTGTAGAAGCTTGACGCGCTTTTGACGACTCCTGCCTCCTCTAACTTTTGAGAGATAACGAGACCAGTGTCGCCCTGATCGATGACGAGCGTCGCTTCACTTGTCCCGTCGCCGGAGAATTCGGCCGGTTCTCCCATCGCAATAATCGACTGCAGGGGGCCCTGGAGGAAAAGATATACGCCGGTTCCGAGCCCACCGAGAGCAACCAAAGCGACGAGCACCAGAACCCATCCTCGACGATGAGATCGCTTTCCGGTGCGTCTGTGAGAAGACGCCGCGGCCTCGCTCTCCCGCATCTGGCGCCTTGTCAGTACTGGCGCGTCAACGCGCCCAGGATCCTCCCCAAATTCCCGCAGCAACCCCCCCAACGGGTTATCGACGTCTTCACCTTCGTTACGGTTGGCGTCGTGCGGACGTTCAGTCATCCAGGGGGCCTCTCGGGGTAAACGATGGATGTTCCAGGCGGTGTATTTTGCAAGCGTTCGAACTCGAGCGCTTGCTGCAAAATTACCACCGCTGCCTGCTGATCGATCAGCGGCCGCTGAGAGCGTGTTGAAACGCCTGATTCGCGCAATGATCTCGCAGCCGAACGCGTCGACAGCCGTTCATCGATTGTGCGAATCGGGACATCTGTCACAGCGCTTAGAGCTGCAGCAAAACTCAGAGCGTCTTGAGTGGAAGGCGTTGAGTCTCCCTGCAAATTGATGGGCAGGCCGACCACAATCTCCATGGCGTCGTATTCGCCAACGAGGGCACGAACACGTTCGAGAGCACGATCCTGAGGTTCGCGCTGCACCGTTTCCACAGGAACCGCGAGCATCCCCGAGAAGTCAGAGCGAGCCACTCCTATACGCGCTTTGCCGACATCGATTCCGATTCGAACTCCCGAGCGCATCAACCTACCCTGTCACAAGTTTTTCGACCGAGACGATGGCCGACGGGATCGCTTCGATGTTCGTGCCACCGCCCTGGGCAACGTCTGGCTTGCCGCCTCCCCCACCGCCAAGTGCTGTGGCAGCAACCTTTACCACCGCGCCGGCAGAAAGCCCCGCGGCACGAGCGGAGGCGTTTGTCACGGAAACAACGATCGGCCTATCCGCGCTATGCGCAAAAAGGGTGACGAGCACCGGCTCGGACTCCCCGAGGCGTTGCCGAACGTCAAGCGCAACGCGGCGGAGATCGTCAGCAGAGGAAACCTGTGCGATGTCAGCGATCACGGCGAGAGTCGAGCCAAGTCGAGTTGCACCACTCGCAAGCTCCGGCACCTTTTCGAGCACAGCCCGTGCCTCAAACTCAGCGACTCTGCGCTCGGCGGCCTTGAGACTGGTCGCAAGTTCCGAGACGCGCTGAGCAAGCTGATCGCGGGGTGTCTTCAACTCGGTCGTCAACTGATTCACAAGGGCACGTTCAGTGGCGAAAGAACGAAATGCGTCGGTGCCGACCAAAGACTCCACCCTGCGGCTGGAAGAACCGATCGATGACTCGCCGATGAGGTTGATCAGGCCGATCTCTGAGGTGTGCTTGACATGGATGCCACCGCACAACTCGCGCGACCAGTCGCCATCGATATCGACCATACGAACTATCTGGCCGTACTTCTCGCCGAACAATGCCATCGCGCCGAGACGCTTCGCTTCGTCGAGTGGAACCACTCGGGTGACGACATCGAAGTCGGCGCTAACAGCGGCGTTCGCCACTTCCTCAAGCTCTGACTTCGTCTCGGAAGACAAAGGCTGACTCCATGAGAAGTCGAGCCGCATGTATCCGGCCTTATTGAATGACCCTGCCTGGTGAGCGGATGGGCCAAGGATATGCCGAAGCGCGGCATGGATGATGTGCGTCGCCGAGTGCGCTTGCGTCGCCCCCTTGCGGTAGTCACGATCGACAATCGTTGTGGCGCCATCGCCAACGGCGACGACACCATGCTCAATCTTCACGGTATGACTGATCAGCCCGGCAACAGGCTTTTGGACATCGCGCACCGTTGCCCGATAGCCGTCGCCGACAATCGCGCCCTTGTCAGGCGCTTGCCCACCCGCCTCCGCATAAAGCGAGGTGTCGGCGAGGAGTATTTCCACCTCATCGCCCTCGCGTGCAAGCGGAACCGACACCCCGTCGGAAATGATCCCCACAACCGACGTCTCGGTCTCGAGCTCGGTGTACCCGGTAAACCGGGTCTCACCCTTCGCCCTGAAGTCGGAGTAGACCGATTTGTCGGCGAGTGCGGAGCGCTTAGACTTCGCATCTGACTTTGCTCGCTGCCGTTGCTCGTCCATCAACTCGTCGAACGCGACGCGATCGACGTTCAGTCCGGCCTCCTCGGCGATCTCGACGGTGAGGTCGATGGGGAAACCAAAAGTGTCGTGCAGCTGGAACGCGGTATCGCCGGCAAGCGCAGGGATCCCAGACTCCCGCGCCGTCTCTATCGCTGTATCGAGGATCGTTGTTCCCGACTGAAGGGTACGGAGGAAGGTCTCTTCTTCGGCGAAAGCGATCTGAGAGATGCGATCGAAATCGGTGGCCACTTCGGGGTAGGCATCTTTCATGGCGTCCCGCGATGCTCCGAACAGTTCGGGGAAAGTGGCTACGTCAACACCGAGCAGCCGCATCGCACGCACGCTACGTCTCAGCAGTCGACGCAGAATGTATCCGCGGCCCTCGTTTCCTGGAGTCACGCCGTCACTGATCAGCATCAGGGATGAGCGAATGTGGTCGGCAATGACTCGCATTCGCACATCGTCGTCATGAACGGCACCGTAGCGACGCCCAGACAACTCAGAGGCGACGTCGAGCACGGGGCGAACCTGATCGATCTCGTACATATTCTCAACGCCCTGTTTCAAGAAGGCGACGCGCTCAAGACCCATGCCGGTGTCGATATTCTTGCGGGGCAGTTCGCCGACGATATGGAAATCAGTCTTGGAGACGACCTGGTCGACCAGATACTGCATGAAGACGAGGTTCCAGATCTCGACGTAACGATCATCGTCTGTCGCAGGTCCGCCATCGATACCGTACTTCGGGCCCCTGTCGAAGAATATCTCAGAGCATGGCCCTGCTGGTCCCGGCTGTCCCGTCGACCAATAGTTACTGTCTTTGTCCAACCTCTGGATACGCTCCGCAGGTAGTCCCGCAACCCGTCGCCACAGGTCGATCGCCTCATCGTCGTCCCGATAGACCGTTACCCAGAGATCCTTCTCATTGAAGCCATATCCACCGTCCGACTCTGACTTGGTCAGCAACTCCCACGCGTACGTGATCGCGCCTTCTTTGAAGTAATCGCCGAATGAGAAATTGCCATTCATTTGGAAGAAGGTTCCGTGTCTCGGGGTCTTACCCACTTCTTCGATGTCGTTGGTCCGAATGCACTTCTGCACGCTTGTGGCTCGCGGGAACGGGGCGGGCACCACACCGGTCAGGTATGGCACGAACGGCACCATGCCCGCAACGGTGAACATCAGCGTCGGGTCGTCAGAGATCAGAGAGGCCGACGGAACGACCGTGTGCCCCCTGTCGCCAAAATAAGTGAGCCATCTCTGACGGATATCCGCAGTTTTCATGCTTAGAGGAACTGTCCTTTGAATAGTGTGATTCGACAACCGTGAGCGCACGGACTACTGCCGCAAAAATGAAGGTGCGCACTCGAAGTGCACACGCACGCATCGCCTGAAACGCGAACTCCCCCAAGCTGCGGGAGCTCGCGCAGTCAGGCCACTACGCGTTATCGACGAGTTTGTCGATCTTGGCTTTTGCGTCGTCGAGAGCATCCCGCAACTCAGTTTCGCGCTGATGGAAGCCATCGTTTACTGCGGAGCTGAACTTCTCGATCCGAGAATCGACGTCGGCAAGAAAAGAACGTCCCGACTCGGTCTTCGCGACCTGATGCGCAACTGTGAATCCTGCAGCGACTCCTAAACCAAACCAAACGATACGAGCCATGTGATCTAACCTTTCTGGGTTTTCTGCTTCGCCGACTTCTTGGCCTTGCGACCGGCGCCGAAGGACCCGACGATTCCCGCAACCTTAGCAAGCGGGGAGCTGACGACGCCTGTCACCGAAGCGACGACGCCAGCGAGGTTCTCGGCTATCTTGGCGAGAGTCGAAGTGACGCCGTCGAACTTTTCCAGTTCTTTGTTCGCCGTCGCGAGCGTGTCGGTGGCTTCTTTAAGCAGCGGCGAGACGTCTTTTGTGACGTCATGGATGGTGTAACGCGTTTCGTCAAGCACCTTGCCGAGCTTGAGCATAGGTACCGCAAGAAAAATAACCAACAATAGAAACGCCGATGCGGCAATCAGGCCCGCGATTTCTCCGCCACTCATTCCTGAACTCCTCATCAGCCATTAACGCACTTGGTGGAGTTGCACAGAGTGCAACTCCACCAAGTAGCTTACTTGACATCGACCTATCGAGCGGCGTAATACTCAACGACGAGTTGAACTTCACATGTCACGGGAACCTCGGCGCGCTTGGGGCGGCGCACAAGGCGTGACCTCAGCTTCTCGAGATCAACATCCAGGTAAGGGGGAACTGGAGGGAGTACGTCGACGTGACCGCCGGCCGCGGCCACCTGGAAGGGCTCCAGTGCCTCGCTGCGCTCGTGCACATGGATGGTCTGACCAGGCTTGACCTTAAACGAGGGACGGTCCACACGCTGGCCGTCGACCATGATGTGACGGTGCACAACCAGCTGCCGTGCCTGAGAAATGGTGCGTGCGAAAGCCGAACGAAGAACCAGCGCATCGAGGCGCATTTCAAGGTTCTCTACGAAATTCTCACCGGTAAGGCCTGGCTCTTTGCGAGCAGCTTCGAACGCACGGCGAAGCTGCGCTTCACGAATGCCGTATTGGGCGCGCAGACGCTGCTTCTCGCGCAGACGAACAGCGTAATCGGAGTCGGCCTTACGCTTGGTACGCCCATGCTGGCCGGGTGGGAACGGCCGGTTCTCGAGAATGCGCGCGGCCTTTGGGGTGAGGGCGATGCCCAGGGAGCGGGAAAGACGGGTCTTTGCCCGCGTACGCGACTTAGTAGCCACTATGTCCTTTCAATGGCGGAACGTATCGCGAAATGCGACAGTTCCAAAAATGGTTCAATCAAAAATGTCTTAGCATTGTGTGCCGGGTTCCGTTCGGCTAATGAACGCATCCCATCAACCCCAGCAGCGCAGCCGCACGCTTTTGCCGGGGACGTAGGCCCCAAAACTATACCAGCGTTGCGTCGCAAAGTTCAATCAGGGTCGGGACGCGTGTCGGAGTCGGGCGCGACAATGTTATGGAGCTTGCTTACACGGGTGGATATCTCTCGTTCGGCGCCGTGAGTTGTCGGCCGGTAATAACGTGTTTCGACCAGCTCATCCGGCGGGTATTGTTGCCGCACGACGCCCTGGTCGAAGTTGTGTGGATACTTGTAGCCGACGCCGTGGCCAAGAGCCTTGGCACCGCGGTAGTGCGCATCTCTCAAGTGAACGGGAACTGGCCCGAAGTGGCCTGCCTTGACATCTGCGATGGCTTCATCGATCGCCGTGATCACGGCATTCGACTTAGGCGCCGTTGCCATATGGATGACGGCCTGCGCGAGGTTGATGCGCGCTTCCGGCAACCCGATCAGGTTTACGGCCTGCGCGGCGGCAACGGCTAGCGGCATCGCGCTCGGATCGGCCATGCCGATATCTTCCGAGGCGAACACAACGACGCGTCGTGCGATGAACCGCGGGTCCTCCCCCGCCTCGATCATGCGGGCCAAGTAGTGAATTGCGGCATCAGGGTCCGACCCGCGCATCGATTTGATAAAGGCGCTGATGACGTCATAATGCTCGTCGCCCTGCCTGTCGTACCGAAGAAGCGCGCGATCGATTGACGCGGAGACGTCGTCAGCGCTCAACTCAGGAACATCGTTGGCAGCATCTTTGCCAGCGCGCGATAGCGCGAGGGCCGCCGCAGCCTCTAGGGTTGTCAATGCTCGCCTGGCGTCGCCCGACGACAGCTCGATGATCGCGTTCACCGCGGAGTCGGAAACGGAAACCGCACCGGCGAGGCCCCGCGGCGAGCCGACGGCCCTCATCACCAGTGCACGGATGTCCTCATCGTCGAGCTCGGTAAGAGTCACGAGCAATGATCTGGACAACAGCGGAGAAATGATCGAGAACGACGGGTTCTCTGTTGTCGCAGCGACGAGAATGACCCAGCCGTTCTCGACCCCGGGGAGCAGCGCATCTTGCTGGGCTTTGCTGAAACGATGAATCTCGTCAAGGAACAACACTGTGCTCGCCCCATACACCTCTTGATGGCGAACGGCTTCCTCCATTACCGACCGCACATCCTTGACGCCGGCGGTGACTGCCGACAGCTCGACAAACCGCCTGCCAGACGACTGGGCGATTACGTGAGCAATCGTGGTTTTGCCCGTACCTGGCGGACCCCAGAGAATCACCGACGATGGCAGACGATGACGATCGTCTCCTGGCTGCGCAAGCAACCACAATGGCATTCCCTCGCGCAGCACATGCTTCTGGCCCGCGACCTCGTCGAGTGCTGTTGGGCGCATTCGTACGGCCAGTGGTTGTGCGGTGCCGCCCAACGCGGGTGAATGTGGCGTCATGTCATAAGGTTAATGCGGCACGCCGACATGTACGACATGCGCGGCTAACGTACCGGTGAACAACACGGCACAACAAAGGAGCAATTGGGATGGCCCCATCCAATCGTCGCAACTCCGACGACAAGGAGGCGCGGCGTCGCGCCAAGACGTGGTCGGCGAAGCAGCAGGTGCACGAGGAGATCGTCGCTCGAAAGCGCCGAGACAATCTGGTGAGTGCGATTGTGCTCGTCGCGGGATTGGGCGTAGCCGTGTTTCTCACTGTCGCCTACTTCACCGCCGGACCAGGGGTGGCCTCGCCCTCCGCGTCGGCAAACCCGTCAGCGAGTGCGGCTGCGGCCTCGAGTACCACAGCGACCGCCAATGCCGGCGACGTTCCCTCGACATCGGTTGCCGAGAACAGGACATGGACAGGCTCCATGAAGTTGAACGGGGAAACCGTCGATATCTCTCTCGACGGCAAGGCAGCTCCGCAGGCAGTCGCGTCTTTCGTTTCGCTTGCGAACAAAGGCTTCTTCGAAAACGTCACCTGCCATAGGCTCGTCGACGACACGGGCATCCACATCCTCCAGTGCGGGGATCCGACCGGAACGGGAACGGGCGGCCCCGGCTACAGCTTCGGGCCGGTAGAGAATGCGCCTAGCGACGGGGTATACAAGGAGGGCGTCATCGCGATGGCACGGGCGAGCGACGCGGCCTACAGTAATGGCAGCCAGTTTTTCATCGTCTTCGGAGAATCGACGCTCAGTTCCGATTCTGCAGGCGGGTACACAGTGTTCGGCTCAGTCACTAGTGGGCTCGACGTCGTCAAGAATATTGCTGCAGAAGGGTATACAACTGACACCACAACCGGCATCACAAGACCGAAGAACACCGTAACAATGACGGATGTCACCGTAGAATAACCCCGTCACACTCCTCCGACACAAGATGGATCACATTGTGAGCACTGAACACACCACCGCCTACGGGCGTGCAGACGCCGACGGAAATGTTTATCTGATCAGGCACGGCGAAGAGACCTTCGTCGGGCAATATCCTGGCGTTTCGGCAGAGCAAGCATATGCATACTTTGCACGAAAGTTCAGTGACCTCGAATCGCAGACCACGCTTCTCGAGCAGCGCACCATCCGAGGGGCGAGTGCATCGGCAGTCAAGTCCGGGCTTAGCGCGATTCGCAAAGCTGTCTCCGAGACTCTCGCAGTCGGCAACTACGATGCGCTCGAAGCTCGTCTTGCCACGTTGGAAGAAAAACTCACCGCGCTCAGCGAGAAACAGCACGAGGAGGCAAAGGTTGCCATCAGCGCCGCTGTTGCCGAACGCGAGGCAATCGTTCTTCGCATCGAGGAGCTCGCAGCAGCAGAACCCGGTTCTCATCAGTGGAAAACCGTGACGCCTGCGATCGCCGCGCTCTTCGACGAATGGAAAGCGCATCAGCAGACGGCACCCCGCCTGCCCAAAGCGACTGCAGACGAGCTTTGGGCCCGCTTTCGTACCGCGCGAACGAAGCTCGAAGCTGAGCGTCGCAAGTTCTTCGGCCAACTCGACGAACAGCACAAGGTGGCTCGCGAGACCAAGCAGGCACTCATCGCCAAAGCTCAGGCTCTGAACCCAGACGATCGCTCCGCGATTTCTACATACCGCGGTCTGCTTGACCAGTGGAAGGCAGCGGGCCGAGTCGGCGGCAAAGCGGATGACACTCTATGGAGTGACTTCAAAGCAGCAGGCGACGCGCTGTATAGCGTCAAGAAACAGGAAATGGCTCGCGAGAACGAAGAATATGCAGCCAACCTCACGGCTAAGCTCGCACTTGTGGAAGAAGCCGAGAAGCTTCTGCCGGTGACCGACCTCGACAATGCCCGCAAACAGCTCATTTCCATCCAAACCCGCTGGGATGCCATCGGTCGGGTGCCACGCGAGTCGATTCGCACCGTGGAGGATCGTATTCGCAAGGTGGAAAGGCAGATCAAGTCGGCCGAAGAGTCTAGGTGGAAGGCGAACAATCCCGAAACCAAGGAACGTGCGAACAGCATGCTTTCACAACTTCAAGACTCGATTCGAGAACTTGAGGGTCAATTGGCTTCGGCGACTGCCGAGGGAGACAAGAAGAGGATCGCCGAGCTCAACGAGGCGATTGACGCGCGCACCCAGTGGCTGAAGGCGATTGACCATTAGTCGGTAGCGTGTGCTGCTGCATCACTCCTTATAAGTTCTCCACATGATGCATATAGACTCTGTCTTTTAATTTTTGAGGTGGGGATCATTGTCGGATGGCTGCTCACGTTCCGGACATATTGACCACAGATGACTTTTCTGACCCCGAGATGCAGATGATGGTGAAAGACGGGCTTCTCAAACGTCTCGGCAATTGGTACTGCCCCATCTATCTTCCAGACACATCGGGCCTACGTGCGCGAGGGGTATTCACCGATTTCGGTGATGCTGTGATCGCTGACACTTACACCGCGTCGTGGATCTATAAGTGCAGTACCCGCGTCCCCACTCCACTCACTGGCAGCCTTCCCCGGAAAGAACGCTCTGCGTCCGCGCGACGTCTCGGGCGTATTCGAGAGGTTTCCATTGCGGACGACGAAATATGGCGTCTCGACAATTTGCGAATCACAACTCCCGAACGAACATTTCGCGACATGTGCAGAGTCGTCTGCCAAAAGGGCGATGCTCAATACGCGCTGCGGGAGGAGATTCGTGGCCGACTCATCGCCGCATCCATCGCCATCATGTTTCGCATCGACCTCGAGAAGGAACGCGACCTCCTTGATGATGCGGGAACCGGGCCGTTTAGTCGGCGAGCAATCACGATGGTGACGCAGGTACAGAAACTTATCGAGCAGCTCTCAGCCCTCGACGGAAATCAGCAGATCGAGGTGCTCGCGGCCGAACAACGAAAGCTGCCCGGCTTCAAGCTGTACTG
Organism: Actinomycetales bacterium; assembly: GCA_015654475.1. Classification (GTDB taxonomy): domain Bacteria; phylum Actinomycetota; class Actinomycetes; order Actinomycetales; family Microbacteriaceae; genus UBA3913. The sequence continues at coordinate 35,522 of JAATGV010000032.1, read as the reverse complement.
AGAGCTCAGGTGGTGCTCACTCGATAGACGTCGTACACGGCATCGATTCTTCGTACAGCATTGAGAAGGCGATCGAGGTGGACAGTGTCGCCCATCTCGAAAACAAATCGCGAGATCGCCAAGCGGTTGTTGGAGGTCGAAACCTGGGCAGAAAGAATGTTGACATGATGTTCCGATAGGACGCGGGTCACATCCGAGAGCAGGCCAGCACGGTCAAGTGCCTCCACCTGGATCTGAACGAGGAACAGACCTGTGGAGCTCTCGGTCCAGCTCACCTCGATGAGCCGCTCTGGCTGCTTCCTCAAAGCCTCGACATTCTTGCAATCGAGCCGATGAACAGAGACCCCGGACCATCGAGTCACGAAGCCGACGATGTCATCACCAGGCACGGGAGTACAGCACTTGGCGAGTTTCACCATGACGTCGTCCGAACCCTGGACAAGAACGCTCGACGTGCTTGCCCGCAGCGGACCAACCGGATTATTGGTTGGAACGATATCGGTTATCGTGTCGCCGTCGTCATCGTCGTCACCGAGCCGAGAAACCAGCTTTTCGATGACCGACTGCGTTGAGACGTGGCCCGCGCCGATGGCGGCATACAAGGCGGACACATCCTCATAGCGCATATCGAGTGCGAGACCATTGAGCACCTCAGTGCTCATCAAACGTTGGAGAGGAAGACTCTGCTTGCGCAACGCGCGCACAAGAGCATCCTTGCCTTGCTCGATGGATTCGTCTCTGCGTTCCTTTGAGAACCACTGTCTGATCTTTGCCCGCGCTCGTGGGCTCTTGACGAACTGGAGCCAGTCTTTGCTCGGTGCGGCGTCCGGAGACTTGGATGTGAAGATCTCGACAGAGTCGCCACTCTGCAACTCGGTGTCGAGAGGCACAAGACGGCCATTCACCTTCGATCCCATTGCCCGATGCCCGATCTCGGTGTGCACAGCATAGGCGAGGTCTATCGGAGTCGCGCCAGCGGGCAGGCCAATGACCTTGCCTTGAGGCGTGAATACGTAGACCTCTTTTGCACCGATTTCAAATCTCAGCGAATCGAGGAACTCCCCTGGATCCGACGTGTCCGACTGCCAGTCGCTCAAGTGCTTCAGCCATGCAAGATCGTCCCCCGACGCACCGGTGGCCTGATTACCGGCGTTCTTGTTGACGTTCTCTTTGTACTTCCAGTGAGCAGCAACACCGAACTCGGCCCGATTGTGCATGTCAAAGGTACGAATCTGTATTTCGACATGGCGGCCCTCTGGCCCCACGACGGTGGTGTGCAACGACTGATAGAGATTGAACTTCGGCATCGCAATGTAGTCTTTGAACCGCCCTGGCACTGGATTCCACCGTGCGTGGATCGACCCGAGCACGGCATAGCAATCCCGAATCGAGTTCACGAGAACACGGATTCCCACGAGGTCATGAATGTCGTCGAAGTCGCGACCTCGGACCACCATTTTCTGATAAATGGAGTAGTACTGCTTTGGTCTGCCGGCAACCGTGCCGCGAATTTTCTGCTCATGCAAGTCGTTATTGACGATTGCAATCAGATTCTTCACATAGTCGTCCCGCAACGGCGACCGGTCTCGAACCAAGCGCTCGATCTCTTCATACACTTTGGGGTAAAGAATCTTAAATGACAGGTCTTCGAGCTCAAGCTTGATAGCGCTGATTCCGAGGCGATGCGCCAGCGGCGCGTAGATCTCAAGAGTCTCAAGCGCCTTCCGTTGCGCCTTTTCTGGCGGCACGTATTTCCAGGTACGTGCATTGTGCAAACGATCAGCAAGTTTGATGATCAACACGCGCACGTCCTTGGACATTGCGACGACCATCTTGCGTACGGTCTCAGCCTGGGTGCTGTCGCCGTATTTGACCTTGTCGAGCTTGGTTACACCGTCGACAAGCATGGCAATTTCTTCGCCGAACTCGTTCCGAACCATCTCTAACGTGTAAGCAGTGTCTTCGACCGTGTCGTGCAACAATGCCGCAGCAAGTGTTGTGGTGCCGATTCCCAGGTCGGCCAGAATCTGCGCGACCGCGATCGGATGTGTGATGTACGGTTCGCCGCTCTGCCGGAACTGGCCCTCATGGGCACCGGCCGCGGCGTTGTACGCTCGTTCCAACAGTCCAATGTCGGCTTTGGGATTGTTGATGCGAGCGGTCTTGAGTAGCGCAGCAAGCCCGGGGTCACCTAATTGTCGACCAAAAACGCGCGACAACGTCCTGCGCCGTCCTGTGATTGGTGAGCTATCAGCCACGCGCCCCTCCCGTCACAGTGTGAAGCAATCCTTCGCCCTATGGTATTCCCGTGACACAGCTAAGACAGGCACTGGATCGACCTACGCCGGCTGGGCTTCACGGATCTTGTGCACCTTGTCTGCTTGATCGACGACACGTTTCTCATTGATGCGGAACTGTGCATACAGCGGAGACGCCACGAATATCGTCGAATATGTGCCAACGAGGATGCCGATGAGCAGTGCAAGAGAGATGTCCCTCAGAGTACCGGCCCCGAGTAAGAAGGCTCCGATGAAAAGGATGGATGCCACTGGGAGGAGTGCGACGATCGAGGTATTGATCGAGCGCACCAGTGTCTGGTTGACGGCAAGGTTCACGCGTTCCACAAACGTCATTTGCGTATTGTCCTCGAAGTCTCGAGTGTTCTCTCGAATCTTGTCAAACACAACAACAGTGTCATAAAGCGAATAGCCGAGAATAGTCAAAAATCCGATGACGGCGGCCGGCGTGACTTCGAACCCGGTTGCACCATAGACACCCGCGGTGATGATCATGTCATGCAACAATGCGATCAGCGCGGCGAGCGACATCTTCCAGGTTCTGAAGTAGAGGGCCATCCCCGCGGCGACAAGGAGCATGAAAACAACGAGGGCCCGAAGAGCCTTTTCGGTCACACTCTGGCCCCAGGAAGCGTCGACAACGCTTGGCGAAACCGCTGACGTCTCGACACCGTAGGCAGTAGCGAGGCCAGAAACGATTGCGTCGCTTTCCACCGACGTCACGGTGTCTGTCTGTACCCGAATCCCGTTGCTGCCGACAATGGTTACTTCAGGAACGACAGATGACGAGTCGAGGGCATCTTGCACAACATCCACAGCAAGCGAAATATCCGTTGTCTGAGTTCCCGAGATCCGGAACTCGCTGCCTCCCCGAAACTCAAGACCGAGGTTGAAACCACCCCGGAGGAGCGGGGCGACGATCGCGATCAGAATGAGACCGGCAGAAATGGTGAACCACAGCTTGCGGTGTCCAACGAAGTCGAACGAGCGTTTGCCCGTATAGAGATCGTTGCCGAAATTAGCGAAGCTAGCCACTAGTTCTTGCCCTTCTTCTCATCCGTTTCGGTCGAGAGCGACCGGTTGAGTTTCTTCTCGGCGATCGACTGGCGGCGAGCTGCCTCACCAGCGGACGACTTTGCCTTGCCGACAGGAATGCTGTCGGCTCGTTCGAATCGGCCACGACCCTTATACGATGCTGCACCAAGCAACTTAGGACTCAAACCTGAGAAATGATGTCCTTCCCCGAAGAAGCGCGTAGTGGATATCAGCCGCATCATCGGATGGGTGAATAACGCCACAACGAAAACATCAACCAAAGTCGTGAGGCCGAGCGTGAACGCGAATCCCTGAACGCTGCCTGCAGTGAGCAGGAACAGCGTAACGGCCGCGAGCAGGTTCACTGAGTCGGAGGCGATGATGGTGCGGAATGCGCGCTTCCATCCCGTTTCAACACTCAAAACGAGGCTGCGGCCTTCGCGCAACTCATCACGAATGCGTTCAAAATAGACGATGAAGGAGTCTGCGGTAATACCGATCGCGACAATGAGTCCGGCGATGCTTGCGAGCGACAACCTCACGCCCTGACGCCACGAAAGAAGCGTGATGAGCAGGTAGGTGACAAGCGCAGCTATCGCCAGCGATGCGATGGTCAGCGACCCTAGTGCTCGATACTGAACAACGGAGTAGCCAACAACCAGAATCAATCCGATCAGACCGGCGACAAGACCGGCGACAAGCTGATCGCTACCAAGCGTCGGCGAAATCGTGCTTTCACTTTGAACCGAGAAACTCATCGGCAGCGAGCCATACTTCAACTGGTTGGCAAGTGTCTTCGCCGTGTCCTGAGTAAAGCTTCCGGATATCTCGGCCTTTCCTCCCGTGATCGCAGTCGAAACAGACGGCGACTCGATGACCTTGTTGTCGAGAACGATAGCGAACCGGTTCTGCGGATCGGCCAACGTCGCGATGCGTGAGGTCACGTCCTGAAAGATGGTCGAACCATCGGAGTTGAAGCTGAGGTTGACCGCCCAGTTGCTCGTCGTCACTCCATTTTCGACCTGCAGTCCGGCGGTCGCATCGGTGAGCGCCTCACCGTCAAGCAGAGTCCCATCGGACGCGCCGCCCAGCCGATCGACTGGCCCGAGCAAGAATTTGTAAAGTCCATCGCTGTCGCATATGACCAAGGGTTTGTCGGGGTCGGCAGCTGTCTCCGATGTCGACGCCGAGCAGTCGTAGCTGTCGTACAGCTTCTTCAAGTCGGCGTCCACCCAGTTCACGTCACTTGGATTCGACGGAGAAGCTGAACCGACCGCAATGTCGGTATCTGCAGTCGGAGAGACCGAAGGAGAGGCAGTAGCAAGCGCGGAATTTCCCGTTGAAGCCGCCTGGAAAGCCATCGAATTGGTTGCGGCGGATGTGTACAGAACCGACCGGAACTCAAGTTTTGCCGAAGAGCTGATGAGGTTGCGCATCTGCTCGCTGAGCGAGCCGGCGATCGTGACGATGATGTTGCGGCCACCCTGAACCTGAACTTGCGCTTCAGACAGCCCACCCGCATCTACGCGCTGTTTGATCACATCTGCAGCCTGGGTGAGCTGGTCGGAGGAAGGATTTTCACCGGTGGCAAGCACTGGCTGAAGAATCACCTCGGTGCCGCCCTCCAGGTCGAGTCCCAGTTTGGGTGTCCACGTTGCATCGCGAAAAACCACACCATAGGCAAGTAGGCCTGTCAATCCAATGATGATAACGAGCAACCAGGTGAGTGAACGCCACGCCTTTTTTACGGCAGCCGATTTGGCCACAACGAACTACTTTCCGCCGAAGCGCATGGAGCGCCCACCGACTAATTCCGTGAGACTAGTTGTCTGACTTGCCTGGATCTTGATCATTGCGAATCTCGCCGAACTGCGGCTCGCCATTGAGAATCGGATTCTCGGCGGGATCCGACTCATCAACGATCGCTTCGTCGTCCTCAGCTGGCGCTTCATCCTCTGTGATGACACGCGAGATCGTCTGACGGTGCACGCGAACAACGGTTCCCGGGGTCGACTCGATCAAGACGGAATTGTCGTCTTCGTTTATTTCGAGGATGGTGCCGAACAAGCCAAAGTTGGTCATCACATCAGCACCAACCTGCGTCTGATCTCGCAGAGAACGCGTCTCTGCTTGCCGTTTCTTGTTGTTTCGCCACATGAAGAAGATCATCACGACAACGATAAGAACGAGGAAAATCTCCATCAGCAACTATCTCCGAGTCATTTTTAAGGGGCTACGCAACATGCGCGAGCCTCAAGAATTATAGGGTATCAGTGTCAAAGAGTGCTTCGCCCTCCGGTCTGTGCGGTTCACGCCGCCCAAGGTGCCGATATGCGAGTGCGGTAGCGACACGGCCGCGGGTTGTCCTTGCCACGAAGCCGCCTCGAACAAGAAACGGTTCGACCACAGATTCGATCGTCTCTGCTTCCTCCCCGACGGCCAGCGCAAGGGAACCAAGACCGACCGGCCCACCTGCGAAAGAATCGATCAATGTCGTCAGCACACTACGGTCAAGTCGATCGAGTCCGGCCTGGTCCACATCGTAGAGAGTGAGCGTCTCCGAAACGGCATTGATGCCAGACATGCCTGGATGCACCGTAATGTAATCGCGAACCCTGCGGACAAGGCGGTTGGCGATACGCGGGGTGCCGCGCGAGCGACGGGCGATCTCGTCCAGCGCCGATTCGTCCAAATTTACCTCGAGGATCGCGGCCGTTCGGGCAACCAATTGCGAAAGCTCGTGAGCCGGATAGAACTCCAGGTTGGCGGTGAAACCAAAACGATCGCGCAGCGGTGCAGGAAGCAAGCCAGAACGAGTAGTGGCGCCAACTAAGGTAAAAGGCGATATTTCGAGGGGGATGGACGAGGCACCAGGACCCTTACCGACGATCACGTCGACGCGAAAATCCTCCATCGCCAAGTACAGCATCTCTGCCGCGGGCTTTGCGACTCGGTGGATCTCATCGATGAACAACACGTCTCCGGGTAAAAGCGAGGTGAGAATCGAGGCCAAGTCACCCGCGTGTGTGATCGTTGGCCCGCTTGTGACACGCAGCGAAGCGCCAAGAGTGTTCGCCACGATCATCGACAACGTGGTTTTCCCAAGCCCCGGTGGACCGGCGAGCAGAATGTGATCCGGGCTCACTCCCCTTCGCTTTGCGGCCTCGAGCAACACAGAAAGCTGTCTCTTCGTGAGGTCTTGACCGATGAAATCGTCCAGTCGGGCCGGACGCAGTGCCGCATCGAACTGCTCGTCGCCAGGCACGGAATCTGCGGGGTCGAGTGGACCCGGGCTAGCCACGAGTGCCACCGAGAACGACGAGCGCTTCACGCAAGGTCAACGCAACCGACTTGCCTGGTGCTGCAACCTCTGTCACTGCCTTGACGGCTGCATCCTGACGCCAGCCAAGGCCTACGAGCGCTGAGACGACTTCATCCACTATTGCTGAGTCTGCCGGTGCCGCCTTCGGTTCGTCATCCGCGGCGATGAGTGCGACGCGACCCGCGAGAGAAACGACAATGAGCTTGGCCATTTTGGGCCCGATACCTGACACAGACCGGAACGGCTTGTCGTCTTCGTCGAGCACGGCGTGGGAAATCTGAGCAGGTGTCAACGTGTTGAGCACCGCCATTGCAAGCCGCGGGCCGACCCCCGAAACGGCGGTCAGGGCATCAAACAAGGTTCGCTGTCCATCGTCGGCGAAACCAAAAAGCGTGAACCCGTCGTCCCGCACCACAAGCACAGTATCCAACTGCACCTCTTGGCCCGGACTAAGAAGCGCCGCGTGATTCTCCGTCAAGGAGACGAGATACCCGATGCCGTTGACGTCGACGACTACGTTGGGAGGCTCTACGGAAAGGATGTTACCGCGTAGAGATCTGATCACCGACCCAGAATAGCGCCAGTCAGTTGTGCCGACCGGCGCGACTCTCGGCCTCTCGCCATATTTTCTGGGCCATCGTCTCATCGCCCTGCGCTCGCGCAGTCGATCTCGACGTATTCTGCCATGCGTGGCAGATCGCAATGGCCAGCGCATCCGCCGCATCCGCTGGCTTCGGCACGACATCTAGCTTCAGCACCCGTGACACCATGTTCTGCACCTGGGCCTTGTCCGCGCTCCCGTATCCGGAGACAGCCGCCTTCACCTCGGACGGCGTATACATCGTTACGGGGATACCCCTCTCCCCCGCCGCGAACATGACCGCGCCGGAAATATTGGCGACGCCGATCACCGTCGACACGTTCTGTTGCGCGAACACGCGTTCGATGGCGACCGCATCTGGCCTGAAAGCGTCGAGATGTTCGGCAATGCCGGCTGCTACATGATGCACTCGCTCGGCGATATCCGCGCCAGGGGCGGATCTCACAACCCGAACATCGATGAACTTCACGCCCCGGCGGTCATCAGTGTCGATTATGCCAAGACCACATCGGGTCAGTCCCGGATCGATGCCGAGGATGCGCATCAGCTGTCTTGTTCGAGCTCCGCTTGCACCGCAGCCGGAATCGACATGTTCGAGTACACATTCTGCACGTCGTCCAGTTCTTCCAGCGCATCGATCAGTTTGAGAAGCTTGCGAGCCGTCTCCGCATCCACATCGACGGTGAGGTTTGGAACGAATTCCACGTCGGCCGAGTCATATTCGATCTGTGCTGTCTGAAGGGCGACACGCACGGGGACCATATCCGAGGGTTCGGTCTGAATCTCGAACTCGTCTTCACGTTCCTCGACTTCCTCTGCTCCCGCCTCGAGCACTGCATCAAGAATCGAGTCTTCGGTGAGCCCGTCGCCCTTGGGCACGACGATGACGCCCTTTCGACTGAAGTTATATGCCACGCTCCCCGGATCGGCCATGCTCCCACCGTTACGAGTGAAGGATGTGCGAACATCGGCGGCTGCACGATTGCGGTTATCGGTGAGGCATTCGATCAGAATGGCGACGCCGCCCTGGCCGTAGCCCTCGTACATAATGGATTGGTAATCGATGGACTCGCCTGTGAGCCCGGCGCCGCGCTTGATTGCACGGTCAATATTGTCGTTGGGTACCGAAGTCTTTTTCGCCTTTTGGACAGCGTCGACCAGGGTCGGGTTGCCGCTCATGTCGGCTCCACCCATCTTGGCTGCAACCTCAATGTTCTTGATGAGCTTCGCGAACGACTGCGCGCGCTTCGAATCGATGATTGCCTTTTTATGCTTGGTCGTTGCCCACTTGGAATGCCCGGACATACGTCTCCTCTACGCGGTGATAGTTCATCATCAATCCTAGGCCATCGGTCAATATCCGCTTCAGGCGGTTGCCTGAAGCGTCCTTGCGGAAGGCCACACTCAGTATTTGCGCCAGGCGTCAGCGATGTCCTGGCGGGTCTGCCCAAGCAGATACGGCAAAGCCTTGGTCTGGGCGATGATGGGAAAGAAATTCGCATCCCCGTTCCACCGCGGAACGACATGCTGGTGCAGGTGCGCAGCGATTCCGGCGCCAGCAACCGCGCCTTGGTTGATGCCGAGGTTGAAGCCGTCGGGATGCGAAACCTCACGAAGTACCCGCATGGCTGTCCTTGCCAGACGCGTGATCTCGATGGCCTCGTCGTCGGTTGCCTCATCCAGGAGCGAGACATGACGATATGGGCAGGCAAGCAGGTGGCCCGAGTTGTATGGATACAGGTTGAGCAAGACGAACGCGTGCTCTCCCCTATGCACGATCAGGGCTTCCTCGTCGCTCAGGCGAGGTGCGGCGCAGAACGGGCAATCGTCTTGCCCCGGCTGCGTATGGTCGTTGACATAGGCCATACGATGCGGAGTCCACAGCCGTTGGAAGTGATCAGGGACCCCGGCAAGTTGCGCCGCATCCTCGACGGGGCGTCCGATGGGGTCCGGAAATTCTTGTGTCACACCTGTGCCTTGGTATCGATGGCCTCACGCACAATGCGAATCGCCTCGGCAACCGGAATGCCGTTGCGCTGCGACCCGTCCCGAAAGCGGAAGCTCACTGCGCCAGCGACCCGGTCATCTTCGCCCGCGATCATAATGAACGGTGGCTTCTGCTTGCTGTGCGTACGAATCTTTTTCGGCATCCGATCGTCTCCGGTATCGACCTCGGCACGGATCCCTGCCGCCTTCATTTCGGCGGCGACCCCAAGCAAGTACTCGTCGTATTCGGCGGCGACGGGGATGCCCTGCACCTGCACAGGAGAAAGCCACACCGGGAATGCTCCCGCATAGTGCTCGGTGAGCACTCCGAAGAACCGCTCGATCGAACCGAACTTGGCCGAATGGATCATGACGGGCTGCTGCCTGCTTCCGTCTGGTGCCATGTATTCGAGTCCAAAACGCGCAGGCTGGTTGAAATCGTACTGAATGGTCGACATCTGCCAGGTGCGGCCGATGGCGTCGCGCGCCTGTACTGAGATCTTCGGCCCGTAAAACGCTGCGCCGCCCGGATCGGGGACGAGTTCGAGCCCCGTCGAGCCGGCGACCTGGCTCAAGACCGCCGTCGCCTCATCCCATTCCTGGTCTGAACCAATGAATTTGGCACCATCACCGCGAGTCGACAGCTCAAGGTAGAAGTCGGACAGGCCGAAGTCGCGCAATAGACCAAGAATGAAGTCAAGCAGCTTCGCGATCTCGGCGGGAGCCTGTTCTTTGGTGCAGTAACTGTGCGAATCATCTTGAGTGAGTCCACGCACCCGCGTCAGCCCCTGAACGACACCAGACTTCTCGTAGCGATACACGGTACCGAACTCGAAGAAGCGCAACGGCAGGTCGCGATATGAGCGTGACTGCGACCGGTAGATGAGGTTATGCATTGGGCAACTCATCGCTTTGAGGTAATACTTCGCGTTGTCGACTTCCATGGCGGGAAACATGGTGTCCTCGTAGTACGGGAGGTGGCCGGATGTCTCGAAAAGCGTGCCTTTCGAGATGTGCGGCGTGCTGACGTAGAGGAACCCCTCCTCGACGTGGCGAGTGCGCACGTAGTCCTCCATCTCACGCTTGATCACGCCGCCCTTGGGATGAAACACGACAAGACCCGGGCCGATCTCCTCCGGGAAGCTGAACAGATCAAGTTCTGCGCCGAGCTTGCGGTGGTCACGCTTTGCAGCCTCTTCAAGCCTGGTCTTATATGCGACCAGCTCATCCTTTGTCGGCCATGCTGTGCCGTAAATCCGTTGCAGCTGTGGGTTCTCCTGGCTGCCGCGCCAATAGGCTGCCGCGACGCGCATGAGATCGAAACCGTTGCCGATCAGTTTGGTGGTGGGAAGGTGCGGGCCACGGCACAGGTCGCGCCATACGACCTCGCCCGTGCGCGGGTCGACATTCTCGTAGTAGGTCAGTTCTGCACCGCCCACCTCGACATCTTCACCATCCTCTCCGGGATGCCCCTTGATGCCGATGAGTTCCTGTTTGTATGGCTCGCCGGATGCGAGTTCGCGAGCCTCTGCCTCGGTGACGACCCGGCGAACGAACCGCTGCCCTTGATTGACGATCTTCTGCATGGCGGCGCGCAAGGTTTTGAGGTCATCTGGCGTGAACGGTTCCGCAACATCGAAGTCGTAGTAAAAGCCATCCGTAATGGGTGGACCGATGCCGAGCTTCGCTTCGGGGTTGACGGATTGCACAGCCTGAGCCAATACGTGTGCTGCTGAATGCCGAAGAATGCTCAGGCCATCGGGATCGGAGAGCCGAACCGACTCGACCGTGTCGCCATCACTGAGCGAATATGCAAGGTCGCGCAGATCACCATTCACTCGGAGCGCGACGACCCCTCGATCATCTGAGAAAAGCTGTGTTCCTGTGGTTGCAGACTCGAGCGAAACATTCTCCCCGTCGAGCGTGACATCAATATTTGACTCCTCAACCACCGGTATGTTCTCCTTCAGGCTTTCGCGACATGCGCTATCCACTGTACCTGTTAAGGACGGCGCCCAGGCCCCACCCAGCGCGAGCTCTCCGGCACGCCTCCCAGCACCTCAGACATGTCCCGAACACCGCTTCCGGCACCGCGCCGCGATCCGCAACTGCCGACGGCTGAGCGGATGATGAGCGCAGACATGCCCATTCACCAATGCCTGAACTGAGCCCGGAAAGAACCTCATGCTTCGCCGGTGAATGTGAGGTAAAGCAGGAGCGCGTTGAGGGCGATGATCGCGATGACGACGGCAGTTGCGATAATGCGCAGTGGAATCTTGTTGACAAAGCTACCCATGAGGCCCTTGCTACTGGTGAACCAGGTCAGTGGAATGAGTGCGAATGGGATGCCGATGGACAAGAGGACTTGGCTGAGCACAAGCGCCCAGGTGGGGTTGACACCGAGAGCGAGGATGACGAGAGCCGGGATGATTGTGATGGCACGGCGCAGCGGCAGTGGGATGTTGATGTGGAGCAGGCCGGACATGATTGAGGCGCCGGCGTAGCAGCCGACGGAGGTGGAGGCCAGCCCAGAGGCAAGCAGGCCGATGCCGAAGATGACGCCGACGACCGGTCCGAGGGCGTTCTGGATCGCGGCGTGAGCACCTTCAATGGTGTCGGTGCCGGAAACGCCGGGCAGAGATGCTGCCGCCAGCAAAAGCATGGCGACATTGACGCTGCCAGCGATGACGAGCGCGAGGGCGACATCCCAGCGGGTCGCGTGCAGCAGCCGGCGGATCCGGGTCGGATCCTCTGTGACTCCATGTCGGTCTCGGGTGAGGGAAGAGTGCAGGTAGATCGCATGCGGCATCACCGTGGCACCAAGCATGCTGGCCGCCAACAGAACAGTCTCGGAGCCTTGGAACCGCGGCACGAGGCCTGCGGCAGCTTCTCCCCAGTCAACGGGGCTAACGACGAGGCCACCGACGAAGCCGATGGTTATAACCGCCAACAGTCCCATCACGACCATCTCGAATGGCCGCTGTCCGCTGCGGGATTGGATGGCGAGCAAGCCCATCGATACGACTCCGACGAATTAGTCCGCCCAGAAGCAGTGGGATGTCGAACAGGATATGCAGTGCTATCGCTCCACCGATTACCTCAGCTAGGTCAGTGGCGGCGGCCACGAGTTCCGCCTGAACCCAGAAAAGGAGTCGCCCTGTCCGTGGCATCCGGTCGCCGAGGAGTTCAGGTAGGCTACGCCCGGTGACAAGGCCCAGCTTCGCGGACAGGTACTGCACCACAAGGGCCATCGCATTTGCAACAACGAGTACCCACACCAGTAGGTATTTGTAGCTCGCACCAGCGGAAAGGTTCGCGCCAACGTTGCCTGGATCGACGTAGGCTATCGACGCTACAAACGCCGGTCCAAGCAGCCAGATCAGGCGCCGTTCTGGCTTACCTGCACGCACCCGCTCCGCTTCCAGCTGCGCCGTCATCCCGCATTCCTTCATTCGCTCAAGTATTCGCTATGTTTGGCTAGACTAACACTGATAGTTTGGGCAACCGAACATTTCGGATATCGACAAGTTTCCGGGCCTAAGTCACGTCGATAGGTCAGTTGGCTCTGTGGCGTCAGCTTCGCTGGCAATTGCCTCGTGAGCAGCTGCCCTCAACCGAATGGGATGGGCATGGACAGTCCCGGATCCTGCGGTGGCACCAGCTCACCCTCACCAAGGAGATCGATTTCGACGAGGATTGATTCAAAACCGAGAGTTCGTAGAGGCGAAGTCCAGAGTTCGTCGTTAGCATGGGTCTATGTCCGTATCGGAATTGCCTGTCAGCACCCAGAACTATCTGAAAGTCATCTGGGGTCTGCAGGAATGGTCCACCGATCCCGTGACCGCCACCAAGATCGCCGCAAAGATCGGGCTCAAACTGTCCACTGTCTCGGATGCCCTTCGCAAATTAGGAGAGCAAGGATTGATTGATCACGCTCGCTATGGCAGCGTCACTCTCACTTCGCGAGGGCATCGCCATGCGGTGGCGATGGTGCGCAGGCACCGCCTCATCGAGACCTTCCTAGTGCAGGTCCTGCACTACCGGTGGGACCAGGTCAACGATGAGGCCGAGCATCTCGAGCACGCCGTTTCCGACATGATGATCGACCACATCGACGATCTTCTCAAGCACCCCCGCCGCGACCCGCACGGTGATCCCATCCCCGCAGCCGACGGCACCGTCCACCGCCCAACCGCTGTCCAGCTCAGTCTGATCTCGAGCAAGGCCAGCGTGTTGGTCGAGCGTATCTCCGACGCCGACCCCGACCTTCTGCAGTTCCTCGCCGACCGCAGTATCGGCGTTGGCACGGCCCTCGACACCAGCCCAGGTGCCCCCTACTCTGACGCCATCGACGTACGAGTACACGGCAGTTCTGGGGTAATCAGCCTTGGCCGGGACGCAACCGACGCCATCTGGGTCTCAACAGCGACTGAGACCTACTCGGCGGAGTCCGGAACTGCGCCCCAGGCATAGGCCACGACGCTCGTCGTTCACGATCCGTGTCATGCGACCTGCTCAAAGCGGAACAGGACCCGGCTCTCTAGGCGACTCGCCTTCCTCAATGCGCGCATCGAGACCGTTCAGATCGGATATGGCTCAGATAAAGCCCACCTAGAAGAATTATTTAGCGACAGCCACGCCATCGCTCTACATAGGCCCCATGCGTGAGCCCATCATGTCATGGTCTTGAACATCGACATTTGGGTGGGCGATACTGGACTCGAACCAGCGACCTCTTCCGTGTGAAGGAAGCGCGCTAACCAACTGCGCCAATCGCCCCTCTGGGGCACGGAGTCGACCGTGACCGTAGTGGGCGATACCGGATTCGAACCGATGACCTCTTCCGTGTCAGGGAAGCGCGCTAACCAGGCTGCGCCAAACGCCCAAACCACTCCCCTAAGGGACTGGGATCATTCCCGCGGGAATGGAGGTGGAGACGGGATTTGAACCCGCGTGTACGGCTTTGCAGGCCGCTGCCTCGCCTCTCGGCCACTCCACCGTTGGCCCAAGAAAGCCCTATGGGGCCAAGCGTGAATCTGCAAAAACCAGATCCAGCGCTCGAGCGGATGACGAGATTCGAACTCGCGACCCTCACCTTGGCAAGGTGATGCTCTACCACTGAGCCACATCCGCATTCGCACTCCCGACCGGGGTGCTCAAAGAACACTACTTGATTGATCCGCTCCTCGCAAACCAGCAACGCCACTTTGACATCGCGCGTCCCACGTGAACCGAGGGTGAGGGACGGCAGTAGGACGACGGCGATCAATATGCTGAAGGAAGCCGCCATTGACTACCCAATAAACGCCAATGAGGGCCCTGCCATTGAGACAGGACCCTCACCAAACGGTAGTGCAGTGAGATTACATCTCGTAACCTTCTTCGCCGTGTACGGCGAGGTCAACACCAGCGAGTTCGTCTTCGTTCTTGATGCGGAATCCGATGGTCTTTTCAATGGCGAAGCCAATGATGAAGGCAGCGACGAACGAGTAGAGGAGGACTGCAACCGCTGCAATCGCCTGGACGACGAGCTGCTTGTAATCGCCTCCCACGAACAGGCCGGTGCCGGTCGCGAAGAAGCCCAGGTACAAGGTGCCGACGAGCCCGCCGACCAAGTGCACACCGACGACGTCAAGCGAATCGTCGTAGCCGAACTTGAACTTGAGATCGACTGCGAGAGCACAGACAAGACCTACGACCACACCAAGCACGATGGCCCAACCGGGAGTCAGGTTTGCACAGGAAGGCGTGATGGCGACCAAACCGGCGACGGCACCGGAAGCAGCGCCGACGGCGGTGGCCTTCCCGTCGCGAATCTTCTCAATCAAAAGCCAGCCGAGAATTGCAGCCGCCGTGGCGACCATGGTGTTGATCGCGATCAGCCCGACGGAGCTCATGTCGCCACTGGCCTGTGCGCCAGCATTGAAGCCGAACCAGCCGAACCACAGAATGGATGCGCCGAGAACGACCAGGGGTACGCTGTGCGGCTTCTGGAAGCCCTTCTGGAAACCAACGCGCCGACCGAGCACAATCGCAAGAGCGAGGGCGGCTGCACCAGCGTTGATGTGGACTGCGGTACCACCGGCGTAGTCGATGACGGCAACAGCCGAGTCCTCACCGAAAAGGGTCGTGCCCAAGTTCATAATCCAGCCACCGCCCCAGACCCAAGCTGCAACTGGGAAGTAGACGAGCGTTGCCCAAACACCTGCGAAGATCAGCCATGAGCCGAACTTTGCCCGATCGGCGATCGCACCAGAGATCAGTGCGACTGTGATGATGGCGAATGTCGATCCATAAAGGGATAGCAACAAACCGGTGTCGCCCTCAGGCGTTGCAAGGCTGCTGAGGCCAAAGTCTGAGAATGGGTTTCCCGAGAAGTTTCCCACGCTGGTCACAGTGGTCATGTTTGCCCCATAGAGCACCCACAGCACACCGATGAGTCCCATGGCGCCGAAGCTGAGCATCAGCATGCTCACCACGCTCTTCGCCTTGACGAGGCCTCCGTAGAAGAATGCGACGCCAGGGGTCATAAACAACACAAGGGCTGATGCAACAACCAGCCAGGCAATATTGCCGCTATCCATAAAGAGATTCCTTACATGTTCGATGGGGATCATCGTGGACCCGAATGGACCCACAGTTTCGAATCACACAACATTCTCGGGGCGCGACGTTTCGCGATCCAGCCAACAGTGTTTCGGGAATGTTACGCTGAACGCTTTATTGTTACGTGTTGATTTCAGCAATCCCGACAGCAGATGCGAATACTCAAAAAACATTGAGAATCAATCGCCCCTGTCGCTAACTAGCTTGCTCCTCGATAATGAGTGCCGCCAGCCGAGACAAGGTCCTCTGATATTTCTTGGCATAGCCACTTGCCAATATCTCAGCAGAAAATATGTCTCCCACCGTAATTCCCGAAATAATGACCGACCGACCTGCGTCATACAGTCGATCGACAAATGCGACAAGCCGCAATCCCTCGTTATGCGACTCGATTTGGCGGACGGCCCGCCAAGCCACCACATCCACAAGCCCCGCAAGGCGCTCATATCTCACCGGATGCAGTTGAGACAGATGGGCAAGTGCCCGATCGAAATCATCGACAGCGACCCGCAGCCCCGACTCGCTCCGAGCAGTCACCGCCGCCGCGAACTGCTCGTCAGTCATTGAGCGGTGAAAACTCGCTGTGTGCCGCACGCGATAATCGGTTCCGTCGATGCGCACCATGTCGAAGATCGTGGCCAATCCGTGAATCTCGCGCGCGAAGTCCTTTGCCGCAAAACGTCCTTCTCCAAGTGCATTCGGCGGGGTGTTCGATGTGGCGATGATCGATGTGCCAGACGACGAAAGCTCTGAGAGCAAGCGTGACATGATCAGTGTGTCGCCTGGGTCATCCAATTCGAATTCGTCGATGCAAACAAGGCCGATGCCCGCGAAGCGTGCGGCCGCAGCCGAATAGCCAAGCGCTCCGACGATCGAGGTGAACTCGATGAAGGTGCCAAAAACCTTCGTTCCGTCGAAAGCGTGCCACGCCGCCGCCAACAGATGCGTCTTTCCCACGCCGAAACCACCATCGAGGTACAGCCCTCGGCCTTGACGCTGTTTGCGCCTCCGCCCGAACAGACCCGTGCGAGAAGGCGACGATGCGATGCCGGTGACAAAATCCCGCACGGCATCCACCGCCTCGTGTTGCGAAGGGAAACGTGGATCGGGGATATAGCTCTCGAGCGAAACCGCGGCAAAATGGGGCGGAGGCGTGAGGGCGGCTGCCATCTCTTCGCCAGTGACTTGAGGGAAGCACTCGGTTAGGCTCAAAATCACCGTCGCATCGCCCGCTCCCTCTGTTCCCAGATAATCCAGCAGGATTGAGATTATGACACTGAATCGTCTTTACCCACACGACACTGCGGAGACCGCACTCACCGACGACGAGCTTGACGCTGCATACAACTGGTCTCAAGGACACAGAGTGGCTCTCAACATCGTCACAACTCTCAACGGCTCGCTCACCGATTCCGAGGGCACGTCGAACGGGCTGAGCAACCCCGAAGATCGACGAATACTCGGACGCATTCGCTCGTCGGCTGACGTCATCGTCGTCGGCGCGACCACTGCGCGAAAGGAACAGTACACAAGCCCCGAACACGCATCTCTCGCCATCGTGACAGCGTCAGGAGACCTCAGCGGGCTCGCGGTCTCGAACTGGGAGTCAACGATCCTGCTTGCGCCCGATGGCGTGGTTCCAAGCCGCGAGGCACGTGGCGCGACGCTGATCACGATCCCGAGGAAAAGCGACCACCTATCCATGGCTGATGGCATCGTCTCGAGACTGCACGATCACGGGTTTGAGCGAATCCTGGGAGAAGGCGGAGGAAAAATCGCTCAGTCCTTCGGAACAAGCGCCGCCCTGACCGACCTGTTTCTCAGCCTCTCTCCCCGCACCATCCCGTCTGGCACGCCATGGCTGAATTCCGCTCAGACGCCTGGGGCCCAGAAGACACTGGACCTCGGCCACATGTTGCGTGACACTGAGAGCGGTGCCATCTACACGCGCTGGGTCGCCGCCAGCTAAGACTCTAGGTGTTGAGCGAGTACCCCAACGACTGCAGCCACGATGCCACCGCGCACTCCCAACGTGGTCGATCGTAGTTCCACAGCCTGCAATGCAAAGCAACGCTGAACGGCACAAACGTGACCAGATCTGGACGCGCAGCCGCGAACTCGCGAGACGGCCCAGAGGGGACGAGGACGTCGTCGTCGCTGTGCAACAACAAGACCGGAGAAGCGAGATCGGCGGCACGCTCTGGCCACCGGAGCCGCGAGAAATCCAACGGCTCGTGCTGCCCGGTGACGGCGCGGCCCGCTGGTGAACCAAGAATGCCAATGGTCAGATTACGAACGGGACCAGGCAAGCCGATCGCCTCGCCCTGGTAATTGAGCACATCGATCCAGTCGACAGCAGGCGAATCGAGGATGAGGCCAACGATGTGGTCGCGGTGCACCGAACGTTCGGCCGTCTGCAGCGCGATCGCTCCGCCCATCGACCAACCCACGAGAATGATCTTCTGCGCACCCTGTGCAAGCGCAAATTCAATAGCCGCGTCGATGTCGTGCCATTCGGTCTCGCCCAACGCATAGCGGCCATCTTCCGAACGCTCGGCCTCACCATCGTTGCGATACGACGCGATGATCTGTGTGAAGCCCCACGGCTTGAGCGAAATTGCCCCCCGCAACGTCTCTGCGCGTTTGCTTCCATGCCCATGGATGTGGATGACCCAGGTTGTCTCGGCCGAGCCGCCCGGAAGAACCCACGCGGGGTTGAGACCATGCACGGCATGCACCGCGACGGGCTTGAATTCAAGCCCTGCGTCGGCCGGGCTGAGCCACAGCCACCCGTTCATTCGAGCACGTTTGCCAGCCCGAATATCACCGAAGCCCTGCCGGACGATGACTCGAGTCACCGAATGATCGTCTTGCGCCACGACGGCACCTACCACCAGATGTCCTGCCCCATCTGCGAACCACAGGCTGTATTCCCCCGGTGTCCCGGCAAGCGTGGACATCGGGGTGAGCGATAGCGTGATCGTCGGTGACTCTGATTCGAGATCAACCCCGAGTATCCGGATGTCCTCTTCGGAGTGCTTCTCGGGAACAACGACCCGCCGGGCCATCGCGACGGCCGAGCCAACTACCAGCGCCGTGGCGCCGGCTGCAACAGCCACAGTAGCGATCGCGCCTCCCTCGACAATTCGACGGAAAACCGATTTCGGTGTGTCGGAATGGCGGCTCTTTTCGGCATTGCCATCAGCGTCAGTCATCACGTCACCCTTCAGCCATAGTCGGCGAGTCTCACCGCGAAGGCGGCAACTCCATTCTAATGTTCAAACATGTCGGAACCCTCGGTGTCAGTGACCGCCCCTATCGAGTGGCGATTAGCGGAAAAATCCATCGAGTCAGCGGCGATTCCCCCAGACGTTCGGCTGACGGAGATCCCTGCGCCCCGCAACCTCGCCCCTTTTAGCAAGGCGTTTGCAGCAGACATGACGCCGGGCTTGACCGCGCACGGTTCTGACGGCGGCACCGGCCGGTTTGTTCTTTTGTATGACCCAGAGGGCAACGACGCATGGCAAGGAACAATGCGGGTAGTGTGTTTTGCAAGCGCCCCGCTTGAAGCCGACCTCGGCCTAGACCCGTTTCTCGCCGATGTGGCCTGGTCGTGGCTGATCGACGCACTTCTTGACACGCAGGCCGAGTATCTGCATGTGTCGGGAACCGCAACAAAAACTATCAACACCGGTTTTGGAGAACTCGCCACCGGCAGTGAAGGCACCGAGATGGAAGTTCGCGCGTCATGGAGCCCGCAAGGGGCAAACATGGCAGCTCATGTGGAAGCATGGCTCATGTTCCTCCGCCAACTAGCGGGCACACCGCCACTGCCGGACGGGATTTCACCGATCGAGGGGCACCGTCGCGCCGTGCACCAAGGACACCGAGGTGAGTGAGCCAGCGACGCCCGACACCGAGAACGCCCCCGCATCCGAACTGATCGATGTCACAGTTCCACGAGGTGGGGTGCCTCCCCTCATCGTCACTCGGAAGCAACTCGATGAGGCAATCGAGTTGCTTCGGAGCGGCACAGGACCGGTTGGGATCGATACCGAACGGGCCAGCGGCTATCGCTATTCCCAGCGTGCTTATCTCGTCCAGTTGTACCGGCAGGGATCGGGAACGTTCATCATCGATCCGATCCAGTTCGATAACCTCACAGACGTCAGTAGAGAGCTCAAAGATGTCGAGCACATCTTTCACGCTGCAAGCCAGGACCTCCCATCGCTCAAAGAGGCCGGCTACGAGCCGAGCACTATTTTCGACACCGAGCTGAGTGCTCGTTTGCTCGGATTCGATCGAGTGGGCCTCGGTGCTGTGGTCGAACGGCTTCTCGGCATCCACCTCGCCAAAGCACACTCTGCCGCAGACTGGTCGACGCGACCTCTCCCAGAGAGCTGGATCAATTACGCGGCACTGGACGTCCAACTGTTGCCGGAGCTGCGAGAGATCATGGCACAGCAACTCCGTGATTCGGGCAAGTGGGAGTACGCCCTCGAAGATTTCGACGCGATCTTGCATGCGGAGCCTAAAAAGCCGGACGCCGATCGTTGGCGGCGGATCAGTGGGATTCACAGCCTCCAGAAGGCTCAGCAGCTCGCAGTCGTCCGCGCGCTTTGGCAGTCGCGCGACGCACTCGCACAGAAGCGCGATATCGCCCCTGGACGCATCATCCACGACTCCGCCATCATCGCCGCCGCTAGCGCGATGCCGGCAACCAAAGCGGACTTGGCGCAGCTATCCGCGTTCACCGGAAAAAACAGCAGGACCGATCTGGACTATTGGTTCACCGCCATCCAAGAGGGACGCGAGGCCGAACCACCGGCGTTGCGGGCCCAAGCCGCCGAATCGGCCGTGCCGCCCCTCAAGTCGTGGAAGCACCGAAACCCAGAGGCGGCAGGAAGACTTGAGCACGCCCGCGCAGCACTGGAGACCCTCGCATCAGCGCTGTCGATGCCAACAGAGAACTTGTTGAGTCCGCGAATTCTGCGTCGCGCCGCATGGACAGGCACTACGACCGAAGCCGAATTGGCAGAGTTGATGATCACCAATGGCGCGCGCAACTGGCAGGTGTCATTGACCCGGGCACCCATTCTCAACGCATTTGCCCAGGCCGCAGCTGAGTCCGCAACGTCGTCGGCTGACGCAGAAACCGCAGAGTGACCCCACTCGTTACGGATGATCTCGGAAGATTTCACCGAGGTCTGCGGGGATGGTTCCTCCCGGCTCCTCAGCCAATGGACGTGCCCGCGGGATCGCCGTGCCAAGCACCATTGCCACAACGTCACGCGTGATTTGCTGTGACGTCAGCCCGACCTCGGCGAAAAGCTCCTCTCGCGAAGCATGCGGCAAGAATTCGTCTGGCAAACCAATCTCGGTGAGCGCCGTGTCATAGCCGGCGGCACGAAGATCCTGCCGAATACGAGTGCCGACGCCGCCGACCCGAATACCGTCCTCGATGCTCACGACAAGGCGATACTCCCCACCTAGTTCGATCACGGAGGCCGGTACGGGAACAACCCAGCGCGGGTCGACGACGGTTGCTCCAATCCCCTGCTTCGCCAATCCCTCAGCGACCTCGAGGGCAATACCCGACATCGCCCCAACGGCAACGATCAGCACGTCCCGGTGTGCCGCCTCGCGGAGAATTTCGGCACCGTCATCGAGTGTGCGAACGGCTGGGATTTCCGCAGTAACCGCACCCTTTGGATAACGGATCACGGTGGGTCCGTTATCAACCACTACCGCCTCGCGCAGTTCCAGCGCGAGTGTTAGGGCGTCCCGCGGAGCGGCGATGCGAATGCCAGGGACAAGCTGCAGCAGCGCCATATCCCAAATGCCGTGATGGCTCGGTCCATCTGGGCCCGTGACTCCGGCCCGGTCGAGCACAAAGGTCACCCCGGCCCGATGCAATGCAACGTCGAGCAGCACCTGGTCGAAAGCTCTGTTCATGAAGGTTGCGTAGATCGCGACAACTGGGTGAAGTCCACCGAAGGCAAGGCCTGCGGCGCTGGCCACGGCGTGCTGCTCTGCGATGCCGACATCGATCACCCGGTCGGGAAACTTCTCGGCCATCGGCGCGAGCCCGACAGGGATCTTCATCGCAGCCGTGATGCCGACAATGCGATCGTTGTGTTCTGCAATGGTCAGGAGCTCTTGGGAGAACACCTTCGTCCAGCTCACTGCTGTCGATGGGTTGACAGGCCTGCCCGTGACCGGATCGAACTTGCCAATGGCATGAAACTGATCGGCCGCATCCTGGGCGGCGGGCGGATATCCACGGCCCTTCTCCGTGATGATGTGCACGACGACAGGGTGGCCGTAATCGCGAGCGGCGCGGAAACCCGCCTCCATCGACGAGATATCATGGCCGTCGAGCGGGCCGATGTATTTGATGTCGAGGTTGGAGTAGAGGTCAGTCGGTTGGTTCCGTAGTGCGCGCAGAGCGCCGCGTGTGCCCTCGAATATGGTCTTTCCCGGCGTTCCGAGTCTGTCGAATAAGCGCTTGCTGCGTCGAAACGCCGAACGATAGAGCCGCGAAGTGCGCAGTTCGCTCAGGTGGCGGGCCATCCCGCCGATTGTTGGCGCGTACGATCTGCCGTTGTCGTTGACGACGATGACGAGCTTGCGATTGTTGTCATCGGAGATGTTGTTCAGCGCCTCCCAGGTCATGCCTCCTGTGAGCCCGCCATCGCCAACGACGGCAACTACGTGCCGATCGTGCTGGCCGGTGATTTCGAACGCCCGGGCGATACCGTCTGCCCAGGAGAGAGACGTGGAGGCATGCGAATTCTCGACAACATCATGAGCAGACTCTGCGCGTTGCGGGTATCCAGCGAGACCGCCCTTTTCACGCAGGTGAGAAAAATCGTGACGACCTGTGAGCAGCTTGTGCACATAGGCCTGATGCCCCGTATCGAAAATAATGGAATCGTCGGGCGAATGAAACACCCGGTGCAATGCGATAGTCGCCTCGACGACACCAAGATTCGGTCCAAGATGACCGCCGGTTTGGGAAACAGTGTCGACAAGGAACGCGCGGATCTCCCCCGCAAGCGCCGTGAGCTCATCGGCGCTCAGTCCGTCGAGGTCGCGGGGAGACGAAATTCCGTCGAGTATTCCCACTCTCGCTGCCTAGCGCTCGACCAGAGAACGCAGCACGTACTGAAGGATGCCGCCGTTCCGGTAGTAGTCGGCCTCACCTGGAGTGTCAATGCGAACGACAGCCTCGAACTCGACGGGTCGCCGGCCAGGAGCCGAATGCTCGGCAGATGGGACTGCAACGACGTGCACGGTCTCGGGAGTAGTACCAGAGTTGAGCTCCGTGATGCCCGAAATCGAGAACACCTCAGTGCCGTCGAGGCCGAGAGACTTTGCGCTCTCGCCGGCCGGAAATTGCAACGGGATGACGCCCATGCCGATCAGATTCGACCTGTGGATACGTTCGAAGCTTTCAGCGATGACGGCACGCACTCCAAGAAGGGCAGTGCCTTTAGCTGCCCAGTCTCGGCTCGATCCTGTGCCGTACTCCTTGCCTCCGAGAACGATAAGCGGGGTCGCGGCGGCCTGGTAGTTCTGGGCGACATCGTAAATGAAGCCCTGCGGCGCAAGCGGCTGGGTGAAGTCGGCCGTGTAGCCGCCTTCGACCCCGTCGAGCAAGAGGTTCTTCAGCCGGATGTTTGCGAAGGTGCCTCGGATCATGACCTCGTGATTGCCACGCCGTGAGCCATACGAGTTGAAGTCTTTGCGGTCGACGCCGTGCTCAGTGAGGTAATGCCCTGCAGGCGAGTCGGCTTTAATGGATCCGGCGGGCGAGATGTGGTCCGTCGTGACCGAGTCGCCGAGCAAGGCGAGAACGCGAGCGTTTGCTATGTCTCTCACGGGCTCGGGCGACAACGTCATGCCGTCGAAGTAGGGAGGCTTACGCACATAAGTGGATGCAGCATCCCACTCGAATGTGTCGCCTTCAGGCGTCGGCAGCGCACGCCACAAGTCGTCGCCGTCGAACACTCCCGAATACTTGCTGATGAACATGCCGTCGTCGATGGACGAATCGATCGTCGCCTGGACCTCGTCCGCACCAGGCCAGATGTCCCGCAGGAACACATCTGCGCCATCCGAACCAACGCCGAGCGGTTGCGAATCAAAATCGAAGTCCATTGATCCCGCAAGCGCATACGCGATGACGAGAGGTGGGCTGGCCAAGTAGTTCATCTTGACGTCCGGGTTGATCCGTCCCTCGAAGTTGCGATTGCCCGAAAGCACTGCCGTCACTGCGAGGTCATTGTCTTGCACCGCCTGCGAAATAGGAGCGGGGAGAGGTCCGGAGTTGCCAATGCATGTCGCGCACCCGTAACCGACCAGGTGAAAACCCAGGTCTTGCAGATACCCAGTGAGACCGGCCTTGTCATAGTAGTCGGTGACGACCTTTGAGCCGGGGGCCAGCGAGGTCTTGACCCACGGCTTCGACTTCAAGCCCTTTTGACTTGCATTTCGGGCGAGCAGCCCGGCCGCAAGCATCACAGACGGGTTCGATGTGTTCGTGCACGAGGTGATCGAGGCGATCGTCACAGCACCATTGCGAAGCTCGAATTCTTCATTGCGATACGTCACGGGGACCGATACCGCCTGTGCGCTCTGCGGCACATAGTTGTCGATATCCTGGCCGAATTGAGCCTTCGCCGCAGTGAGTTCGATACGATCCTGCGGCCGCTTCGGTCCTGCAATGGATGGAACGACGGTGGACAGGTCGAGCTCGAGGTATTCGCTGAACCGGGGTTCGACATCCGGGTTGTGCCAGAGGCCTTGCGCCTGAGCATATTCGCGCACGAGGTCGATCTGTTGCTGCGGCCGACCGGTGAGTGCGAGGTAGTCGAGGGTCACCTGATCGATCGGGAAAATTGCGGCAGTGGAACCGAACTCCGGGCTCATGTTGCCGATAGTCGCGCGATTCGCGAGCGGCACGGATGCAACGCCGTCGCCATAAAACTCGACGAATTTGCCCACAACTCCGTGTTTGCGAAGTTTCTGGGTGATGGTCAACACGACATCCGTAGCAGTGACTCCGGACGGGATCGACCCAGAGAGCTTGAAACCCACGACCTTGGGGATCAACATGGACACCGACTGGCCGAGCATCGCAGCCTCGGCCTCGATGCCCCCGACGCCCCACCCGAGGACCCCGAGGCCATTCACCATCGTGGTGTGAGAATCGGTTCCGACACATGAATCCGGATACGCCCGAAGCGTCCCGTTGACTTCCCGCGTCATGACCACTCGTGCCAAGTATTCGATGTTCACCTGATGCACGATGCCCGTTCCTGGCGGGACTACCTTGAAGTCGTCGAAGGCCGTCTGGCCCCACCGCAGGAACTGATAGCGCTCGCCGTTGCGTTCATACTCGATCGCGACGTTGCGGGCAAACGCGTCTTCAACTCCGTACACATCGATTTGCACGGAATGATCGATCACCAGTTCTGCTGGCGCGAGCGGATTGATCTTCGCCGGGTCTCCCCCAAGCTCGCGCATCGCCTCGCGCATGGTCGCAAGGTCGACAACGCACGGCACTCCTGTGAAGTCCTGCATGATCACGCGGGAGGGAGTGAACTGGATCTCGGTATCCGGCTCGGCGCCTGGGTCCCAGTCTGCGAGAGCACGGATGTGAGCGGCGGTGATATTGGTGCCATCCTCGGTACGAAGCAAGTTCTCAAGCAGGATCTTCAGAGAAAAAGGCAACGTCGAGCTGTTGGGCACGCGGTCGAGCCGAAAGATCTCATAGTCTGTACCACCGACCGTGAGAGTGCTGAGTGATCCGAAACTATTGATCTCTGACATCGCTGCCCCTTCTTGCAGGCCATGGACACGCCGTGACTACCTAACGCAACATACATGCCGTGGGCCAAATTGCCCACCTTTGCTGTGCACTGGCCACAGTTTATCTCGTTCATGTAACAGCACTGTCACAGGACAGGCAGGATTGGCCAACCGAGCGGGACCTAATCGAGCGTCTCCGCCTCCTCGACCGCCGCTTCATCTCTCACAACGTACGCCGGCCGGAGAATGAGATAACACCCGATCAGGGCGGCACCGGTCAATGGGAGTCCGAGCGCGAGCTTGACGGATCCCAATACCGCGACATCCACTTTGGCAAGCCACATGGGGAACAGAACGGAGAGCCGGATCAACGAAGGAGCAGCAAAAACGAGCGTTGCAAGAACATTTGCCCGACGCAGGATCGGCTCGCTGCGCCACCCGGACATGTCGCCGCGAAAGACCCCGATGAGGTAGCCAGACACAGGATGACCTACGATCGCGCTCGCCCCGAGGATGACCAGATACGCCGCGTTGATCACAAATCCTGGCACGAACACATTGTTCGCATCATTGCTCGACAGCGCGAATATCAGGCCGATGCTCGCGCCGATCGCCCCGGACACCACCGATTGAAACGTTCCCTTGACGGCCAACGCGCGGATGAGTGCAAGCAGCACGACAACGCTTCCGGTTGCCACAACAGACACCGGAACTGAACGCACGAAAGTCTGCACCACGATGAACACGACGGCCGGAAGAGTCGACTCCACAACTCCCCAGGTGCCACCGAGCGCAGACCAGACAGCACCTTTGTCGAGTTTCTCTCCCTCGGTCACGTTTCCCAACAATTGTGCGAACTGGCTCCCAGGCTTCGCCGCCGTCTCGTCGGACGACGTCCGCGATACCTCTTCAGCCTGGCTACGCGCGGCAGGATCGGGTGCGGGAGTCTCATCGGTCATGGTCTTGGTCAGGCCTTCTGCGAATGCGGGCTCGGCGCGACGGTAGCAGCAGGAATCCGCAACGGAATCAAGTCGCGCGGTGGCATTGGGGCGGTGCCCCTGTTCACGACGATGCTCCTGAACACCTCGATCACGCTCGCCATCGCATCGTCATTCTTGGTGGCCTTGCCAGAGATGACACCGCGCAAAAACCACCGTGGCCCATCCACCCCGACGAAGATGGTGACCTCCTCAGGCTGCGAACCCTTGGATTTTGACGAGGTTGCGCGCACAAAGGTGCCAAGTTCTCCTTCGCCTCTTGACGAAGTGCCGCCTTGGCCCGCGATCTGATCTTCGATCTGGGCACGAATCTCTGACCACAGGCCGTCGCTGCGCGAAGCGGCAAAAGCCTGGACTTGCAACGTCGAGTCGGCGATTTCGGTGGTGATTGCAACCACCCGTTTCGATTCCTCTTCCACTTCAAGCCGCAATTGCAAGCCTTCACGTGGCAGAATCAACAACCCGCCGAAGTCGACGTACGGCTTCACGTCAATCGCCTCACGCGCATCGAACGGCCCAGAGACGTCACGATCTTTGGGAAACTCTTTCTCAACTCTCGCAGTCATGGAATCTGACATCTTGTCGCCTAATCTCTCTCAGTCGACGGCCGCGAACCTCGCGTCGTCGAAAAACCACACTTTCGCGCTAGGCCGGTCCAGAGACACCTGTTGAACCGAAACCACCGTCGCCTCGATCGCTGCCTGGCAATACCTGCACGGGATAGAACTCTGCCCGGCACACTTCCTGTACGAGCAACTGCGCGATTCGATCGCCACTCTGGACCTCGAACGGCTCGTCGGCCGAGTTGTACAAAATCACCTTGATTTCGCCACGATATCCGGCGTCAATGGTACCCGGAGTATTGAGCAACGTCACACCGTGTTTCGCTGCGAGGCCACTGCGCGGATGCACGAGCCCGACGTACCCATCGGGAAGCGCGATAGACACGCCCGTGCCTATGATCAATCTGCCACGAGGAGGAACGACAGCACTCTCAGACGCACACAAATCTGCACCCGCGTCCCCGGGCCGCGCATAGACGGGAAGGGTTCCTGGCCCAGTCACTAAGACTTCGACAGCTTTACCTGACATCCTCCCAAGATTAGAGCATCTTGGCCGCCGCGAGAGACATGCTCAGCATAGATGTAGGCGAGAATAGAGTGACAAGCATTTGTTCGGCAGACCAAAGGACCACTCACCGTGAACAGTTCATTTCACGAACGCATCATCCCAGGCCCCGGCTTTTACATCGCATTGCTTCTGCTCGTTCCTGCGGTTGTCGTGGTCTTCACGACGATCAACCCGGCGGTTGGATGGATCCTTGGGCCCGCGTTGTACCTGTTCTTTGCGGGCATAACGACTGCACTCAGCCCACAGACCAACTTCGATGGCCATGTGCTCACAACGGGCAAGGCACACATTCCCGTCTCGGCTCTGGGCGATGTCATGTATTTTCGCGGCGAGGAGGCGCAGGCGGCGCGTGGACCTGAACTCGACGTGAGGGCTTTCCTGAACATCCGTGGCGCGTTGCCCGTGCTCAAAGTAGATATCGCCGACGCGAACGACCCATGCCCATACTGGCTCATCTCAACTCGACGGCCCGAAGAACTCGCCGCAAAAATCCGCTCCGCAAAGCCGACCGAGGTCTTGTAGCCAGCTGGGCTCTCCTCGAATCCGTCAGCCAAGCAGACTACTCGACGACTCGGCGGAGTGCTACGCGGCGCACTCACGGCACACGCCGCCAAATGCCTCCATGTGGTCGAGTTGCGAATGATTCTTTACAAGAAAGCACTGCACACACGTAAACTCGTTCTCCTGTGGTGGAAGAACGACAACTTCTAGCTCGACGTCTGAGAGATCGGAACCTGAGCTTTCGTACTCCCCGTCAGCGTCGTCGAAGTCTACGGAACCGGAGTTCTTATCCGGCACCCGCTCTTTAAGCGCATCGAGGGACTCCGTATCGTCGTCCGTCTTGCGTGGGGCGTCGTAATCCGTCGCCATGTGGCTCCTCACAACTTCTCAATTTCTCGGTTCAGCGGCGATAGTTTGCCGCATCTGATCGGTAATAGCAAACCGACACTGGACGAACTCGCGGCGCGCCCCGAATATTCCCCAAAAATGCTGGGAACGATGGCACAGTGGATGCACGGATCGAAGGACGGAACGCCATGCAGGAACTCAAGCTCATCGGAGTGGAAGACCGCGAACTTATCCTCGCAGCCGACGACGGCGCGACTTTTCGGCTCCAGATCACCGCGATGGTGGAGGCGGCGGTCCGGCCGCCCGTCACGCCGAGTCACAAGTCACGCAACAGCCCGAGTCCGCGGGAGTTGCAGGCCCTCCTTCGTTCAGGGCTTTCCGTGGAACAGGTTGCGGAACAAACAGGCGTGAGCATTGACGACATCCGTCGCTTCGAGGCACCCATCGCCGCCGAGTTGGCATACATGATCGACAACGCTCGAGATGTGGCACTTCGGCTTTCTGGTTCCGGTTCATCCGACGAGGGCTCGAGCTTTGGTGAAATCATCGACTCGCGTCTTGCAAGCCGTGAGGTCACCGACGCGACGTGGTCGTCCTGGAAGGAAGACGCCGGGTGGATCATTCAGCTTGAGTTCACCTCCGGCGGCGCTCATCTGGATGCCCGCTGGTCGTTTGACCCGAAGCGTAAAAGCTTGATGCCGACCAACGACGATGCGCGCAGCATTTCCAGCGAGGAGTCATCTGTTCCGACGCGTGCTGTGCGACTTCGCGCGATTCCGAATCATGAAGAACAGCAACCGTCCGCTCCGGCTATCTATGATCGCGAGCTCGACACAGGAGCGCTTTTCGACGGCGCAGAAGATTCACCGTTCGAGGCTGCGCCGACAGGCGTTGCGACCGTGACCCCTTTGGGTTCGCGTCGCGATGATGCGGGAGAGATCGGTGATGTCGTCGAAACAGCCGATCTTCTCGATGCATTGCGCCAGCGCAGAGGTGAACGTCAGCCGGCAACATCCGATCCCTCGGAAGATTCCGAATACGACTTCGCCTTCACCGCGGAAAGCCTCGACGGGGACGTTGAGGCCCCCGAGGAGCCGCAACAGGGGTTCATTCCGACAATCGTCCCCGGGGCATCAGCGCAGAGCCCTGAACCCGCTCCTTCGCCCTTCGCTCCCCCTGCCGACGGCACGTCGACGCCTGACGGCCGTTCTGACTCCCCCGCATCGCATGGGAAGCAACGCACCAACCGTCCGTCGATGCCGTCCTGGGACGAAATCGTGTTCGGGTCACGTGGTAGCTCAGACGACTCCGACCCCAACTAGATTCCGATCCCGACGAAAGGACGAACAGCGCCGCCGCTGCGCAGCGTCAGCCGCTAAAGACGACGAGGGGTACGTAGAGTTCTTGCGCGTTGAACGAGCCATGCTGGCCGATCATCTTCAGCGACGCCTGCTTGCCTGTGGTTCTGTCGTAGATGGCCGTCTTCTGGTCGAGACATGGCACAAGCACATCCCCGAGGCGGGCGCGGGCATCGGCGGTGACCTTGCCAAGCCAGCCGGAATCCACCACGACGTCCTTGACAACGGCCACAGCTGCCCCCGAAGGCAGCCACGCGTTGATCGCTGCGGCAAACTCAGGCGCCTTGTCCGGGTCACGCAAGTAGAGCTGAGGACAACGTGGTTCGCCTGCGACCGCGCGTACATGGGCCGCAAAGCCGGGAAACTCGTCAAGATAAACATGACGCGTAACATCGACCATGCCGTGGTCGGCGGTCACACAAACGGTCGACCTACGCCGCAACCGAAGAGCAGCCCCGAGTGCACTATCCACCTGCTCCAGAGCTTCAGCCCACTGATCGGATAGCCACCCGTAGCGATGCCCGGCAACATCAAGGTCGGAGACATAGGCATAGACGACGCAGGTCGACTTTTCAGCGGTTGCAAGCGCGTCTTCGAGCCGTTGCCCCATGTCGACGACAGCACGGTATTCGGCTCCGCGCAAAAACGCCCGAGAGAACGCGGAGCCCTCATACGCGGGCGGTCCGAACGCGAATGTCGGTACGCCGGCCTCCGCAAGCCTTTCGAAGATCGTCGGCACCGGCTGCCACGACTCCGGCTCGACGCCATCGCCCCAGCCAGAGATCAGGTTGAAGACCCGGTCCGATACAGGATCGGCAAGCGAGTACCCG
Source organism: Actinomycetales bacterium (assembly GCA_015654475.1). GTDB lineage: Bacteria > Actinomycetota > Actinomycetes > Actinomycetales > Microbacteriaceae > UBA3913. The sequence goes on along the minus strand of JAATGV010000032.1, from coordinate 4,693 downwards.
ACCAGTCCATGCTCTCCGGGCAGCACGCCTGTGGCAAGCGAAGTCAACTGTGCAACCGTCGTCGACGGAAAGCCGCCGACGATACGGGCTGAGGATCCCTGCGCAGCCACAGCGCGCGAAAGAGTGCGAGCATATCCGGGGCGAGCAGCCAGATTCTCTGCGCCGAGGCCGTCTACAACGATCACAACTACCGAGCGACCGAGCGCGAACTCGACCCGCCCAGGGGTACCCAGGACCGCAGAACGCGCAGATTCGAGCACATCGGCAAGCCTCACGTTGGCGCTAGGAAACGTCGGTAACATTGTGCCCATTGCATCCAGTGTGGCACATGACTCATGCGCGCCACAGCAGACAACGTGAAAGCACCATGGCATCAACTGAAGACACAACAGCCGGCACTGAGCGCATTGACGATGTCGATGTCATCGTCGAGATGCAGAACTCTTACGTCGACTACGCGCTCTCGGTGGTGCATTCCCGCGCGCTCCCCGATGCTCGCGACGGGCTGAAACCGGTTCAGCGCCGAATCTTGTACCAGATGTCGGAAATGGGGCTCGTGCCCACCAAAGGACACGTCAAGTCGTCCCGCGTCGTCGGCGAAGTCATGGGCAAGTTGCACCCGCATGGCGATACAGCGATCTACGACGCTATGGTGCGGATGGCAAGCATCAACCTGCTGCGGGTGCCGCTCATCGACGGCCATGGAAACTTCGGGTCGCTTGACGACGGCCCGGCCGCGCCGCGATACACCGAGGCTCGCCTCGCCCCGCCTGCCCTTCTCATGGTGGAAGACCTTGACGAGGATGTCGTTGAAATGGTGCCGAACTACGACGCGCAGTTCATGCAGCCCTCGGTGCTGCCTGCGGCATACCCCAACCTGATCGTCAACGGAAGCTCGGGCATCGCTGTTGGCATGGCGACCAACCTCGCTCCACACAATCCTGGAGAGGCTATCGAGGCCGCACGATACCTGCTCGACAATCCTGCAGCATCACTCGAAGAGATCATGCAGTATTTGCCTGGTCCCGATCTGCCCTCCGGTGGAAGCATTCTCGGGCTTGCAGGCATTCGTGAGGCATACGAAACCGGTCGCGGCAGCTTCACCATGCGTGCCAAAGCGACCATCGGACCCATATCGGCACGCAAATCCGGCATCACCATCACCGAGTTGCCTTACATGGTCGGGCCGGAACAGGTAATGGAGAAGATCAAAGATGGCGTAACGGCCAAGCGCATCGTCGGCATCAGCGCCGCCAACGACTTCACTGATCGCAAAAACGGTTTGAAGCTCGTCATCGAGGTTAAGACCGGAGTCAATCCCGAGGCCGTGCTCGAACAATTGTTCAAGCACACCCCCCTCGAAAGCAACTTCGGGATCAATAACGTCGTTCTTGTCGGAAACCAACCTCAGACGTTGGGCATCATCCCCCTGCTGCGCACGTACCTCGATCACCGCATCGATGTCATCACGCGTCGAAGCAAATTCAGGCTTGGCAAAGCGAACGATCGCCTGCACCTCGTCGAGGGCCTCCTCATCGCCATCATCGATATCGACGAGGTCATTTCCGTGATTCGCACGAGCGACGACAGTGAGCAGGCACGCACACGACTGATGTCGATCTTTGACTTGACCAAAGTTCAGGCCGACCACATTCTCGAGTTGCGATTGCGTCGACTCACCAAGTTCTCCCAAGTGGAACTCGAGGCAGAACGCGACAGTCTGCGCGCCACCATTGCAGAATTGACCGAGATCCTCGCCAACCCCGAACTGCTTAAAAACAAGGTAAGCAGCGAACTGGCTGCGGCCGCTCGCTCGCTCGACACCCCTCGACGCACAGTGCTGCTCGAGGCGACCGCAGCGCCCAAGCGCTCTGCCACCTCCACCCCGATCGACATTGCTGACGACCCGTGTCACGTGATATTCGGAGCAACAGGCCGAATCGTGCGTGCCGAGGTCGTGGTATCGGGCGCAGCCGACGCGGCAGCCCAGCTGGCTGGAACCACCGCACCTCTGGCTGTTGGTGACTCGTTGCCCAAAGTAAAGCGACGCAGCTGCGATGCAATCGCGACGGTGATCGAAACCACTGCGCGTGCTGAGCTTGCGGCAATCACGAGCGCTGGGCGCGCCATTAAGCTCGGTGTGGTTGGCCTGCCGCACATGCCTGCCGCATCCGTTCAGCTCTCTGCCGGAAACTTGGTTGAAGACTATCTGGGGCTTGATCGGAAAAAAGAGACCGTGGTGGGGCTTGTGCCCCTCACCGCGAATGTTCCTCTCGCCCTGGCAACAGCGCGCGGCATAGTCAAGCGAGTTGTTCCCGATTGGCCAGATAAGCAGGATTTCGATGTCATCACGCTTAAGGCGGGTGACAGGGTCGTCTCAGCACACCAGGCCGAAGACGGCGCAGAACTGGTCTTTGTCACGAGCGACGCCAAGCTGTTGCGTTACAGCGCGAGCCTGGTTCGGCCCCAAGGTCGATCGGCTGGCGGAATGACAGGAATCAATCTTTCGGAATCAGATCAGGTCATCGCCTTTTCCGTCCTCGCCGAACCAGACTCTGCGCTTGTGGCGACCGTTGCCTCGAGCGACGGCGTGCTCGCGGGCGCAGACCCAGGTACGGCGAAAGTATCCCCCTTGTCGGAGTTCCCGAGCAAAGGACGAGCAACAGGCGGCGTGCGTGCCCATCGTTTTCTCAAGGGCGAAACCGCTCTAAGCGTCGCGTGGGTCGGGGTAGGATCCCCCGGTGGCCTCGATGCGCGGGGGCGCGCGGTCGACCTTCCGACAAAACTCAGCGCGCGCGATGGGTCAGGCAGTCCTGTCTCCGGTGTTATCGCAGCAATCGGAACAATTGACTAGAAGGCGGTCGCCTAGGCATCGATGCGATCACGCGACACGTCAAGGGACGCCTGCATGATGAAGTCTTTTCGCGGTCCCACTTCTGCGCCCATGAGCCGTTCAAAGACCGCCTCAACATCTTGTACATCGGACATTGTGATGCGACGAAGCAGTCGGTGCGTGCGATCCATCGTGGTCTCGGCAAGCTGATCTGCATCCATCTCGCCGAGGCCCTTATAGCGCTGGATCGGCTCTTGGTAGGTTCTGCCTTGCTTACGCAGTTTGGCTAACAGCGCATGCAACTCTGCCTCGGAATAGGTGTAATGGACATCGTTCGGTTTCGAGCCCGAATGCTTCACAATCACACGGTGTAGCGGCGGTACTGCAGCAAATACACGTCCAGCTTCGACCATGGGACGCATGTATCGGAAAAAGAGAGTGAACAACAATGTGCGGATATGCGCACCATCGACATCAGCGTCGCTCATGACGATAATTTTGCCGTAACGCGCCGAATCGATGTCGAATGTTCTGCCGGATCCAGCCCCGACAACCTGGATGATATTTGCGCATTCGGCATTGGACAGCATCTCTGCGACGCTTGCCTTCTGCACATTCAGGATCTTTCCCCGAATCGGCAACAACGCCTGATATTCGCTGTCACGGGCAAGCTTGGCCGTGCCAAGGGCGGAGTCTCCCTCCACAATGAATAATTCCGACTGCTCGACATCATTGCTTCGGCAATCAACAAGCTTTGCAGGCAGCGCCGAAGATTCCAGAGCATTCTTACGCCGCTGTGTCTCCTTGTGCGCCCGGGCCGAAACGCGTGACTTCATCTCATTCACCATCTTCTCGAGCAGGCGAGAAGTCTGTAGTTTGTCGTCCCGTTTCGTTGACCTCAGGCGTTCCTCGAGACCGTCCGACACCACGGAGGCGACAATTGCGCGCACCGCCGGTGTGCCGAGAATCTCCTTCGTCTGCCCCTCAAACTGCGGCTCGGGAACTCGGACTGAGACAACAGCGGTGAGGCCAGCCAGAATGTCGTCCTTCTCCAGCTTGTCGTTTCCCACTTTCAGTTTGCGTGCGTTGTCGGCGATCGCCTGCCGAAAAACTTTGAGCAATGACTGTTCGAACCCGGCAACATGCGTACCACCCTTTGGCGTGGCAATAATGTTGACGTAGCTGCGGACGGTGGCGTCGTACCCCTCCCCCCAACGCAATGCAACATCCACCTGGCACTCGCGCTCGACCTCGGTATCGACCATGTCTCCTTGAGGTGAGAGCACCGGCACCGTTTCGACAAACGTCTTGGCCCCCGAAATACGCCAGGCATCCGTCACGCCACGATCTGGCGCAAGGTACTCGACATATTCCGCAACGCCGCCGTCAAAGCGAAATGATTCGGTGGATGAATCGGCACCGGCCCTCTGGTCGGTGATGCTCACAGTCAGACCTGGGACAAGGAAGGTGGTCTGCCGAGCTCGAGCTTGAACCTCCGCGAGATCGACAACGGCGGACTTCGTGAAGATCGCGGGATCCGGCCAGTAACGGACTCGCGTTCCAGACGCGTTTTTGGCGACCTTACCAACGACACGCAGTTCACTCGAATCGGTGTACGCAGTGAACGGAGATTGCGCGGATGGTCCGGCCGCACCATCGGTGAACACACCGGATTCGCCGCGACGGAACGACATCGCATAAGTTTTGCCACCACGGTCGACCTCTACATCGAGACGTTGCGACAAAGCGTTGACCACCGAGGCACCAACCCCATGCAATCCGCCGGCCGCACCATAGTTGCCGTTGCCGAACTTGCCGCCGGCATGGAGTTTGGTGAACACGACCTCGACTCCAGTGAGG
>JAATGV010000038.1 GCA_015654475.1 Actinomycetales bacterium | reverse complement strand
GCTGCAGCCGGGCTGCTCCGTGTGAACGACCCGACACTGCTCGAAGGCATCGTGGACACATACTTCCGCAGCATCGTCGAGGTGTGGCAGAGCCGCAATTTTCACGTCGCCGAAGACATCATCGTCGGCGCCTTCCCGACGCCACTGGCTGACGCACGACTGCTCGAGCGCGCCAACGCGTGGCTCGACTCGCACACAGACCAGCCTGCGGCACTGCGACGCATGATCATCGAAGACGCGGCAAGCGTGCGCAGAGCGTTGGCCGCCCAAAACAAGGACAGCTAGCTCGTGATCGTTGTTCTCGCCAAGGACGCGGCGACGCCAACGTGGTGGGATCAGTTTGTCGGATTCTTCACGACAGTGATCAACTGGGGAACCGTCGTAGCAATCGTCTCGGTGCTGATCGTGACGATCGTGGTGCGACGCATCCTGATCCTGTTGCTTCGCCGCACGGTGAAGCGCATCGTCTCCGGCGCCAAGACAAAAAGCCATATCGAGGAGACCTCTCAGATACTGGTATCCCCTCTCGCGCAAGCGCGGGTGATTCAACGCACTCGAACCGTCGGGTCAGTGCTTGAGAACTTCATCACCTGGACTCTGGTGTTCATCGCCGCCGGCACGGTGCTGGCATTACTGAACTTCAATGTGTCTACCATCGTCGCGAGCGCCGGAATTATCGGAGCCGCCCTCGCGTTCGGCGCACAGAACATCATCAAAGACCTGTTGACAGGCATGTTCATGGTGTTCGAGGACCAGCTTGGTGTCGGCGACATTGTGGATGTCGGCCTCGCTACGGGATTTGTGGAAGCCGTCGGCGTGCGGGTCACGAAGGTTCGCGACGTCGATGGCACGCTCTGGTACGTGCGTAATGGCGAGATCGTTCGGGTTGGCAACAAGTCACAGGGGTGGGGTCGCGCGGTGGTCGAGGTGACGGTTCCGAGCGATCAAGACTTTGACGAGGTCGAGAAGATCCTCAAGGAATCGGCCGCTGAGGTGCTGAGCCAGCGGGTGTGGGCGGGCAAGACCATCGGTGCCTCGGAGGTGTGGGGACTCGACGGCCTAAGCGGCGCGGGAATGGTGTTCAAGCTCGCCGTCAAGACCCGGCCAGCGCAGCAGACCGAGGTTTCGCGCGAGCTACGTCGGCACATCCATGATCGATTCGCCGAAGCGGGCATACCACTAGCGACCGCCGACGGCTCCCCAGTACTGCTTGCCCGCAAGACCAAGCGAGGGGCCGCCAAGGCTACAAATGCGGAGCAGAAGCCTGCTGATGCCGCAGCGGCCAAGACTGGATCGTCGAAGTTGCGCACGCAGCCGACGCCGATCCCAGGAGGGCCGACAGATCAGGTTGCACCTGGGTCGACGACTGTGCTCTCCTCTGGAATCGACAACGACGACGACGATGTGCCGGACGACTCTGCTCCTCTCGAAGATCGTTATCGAGGATAGGTTGTCTGTGGTGGATATCAGTGGCAGTGGCGAAGATGGCCACGAAGAGGTTGCATCCTTCTATGAGGCTATCGGCGGGGCGGAGACCTTTGCGACGATCGCCCGCGGCTTTTATCGTCGAGTGGCAGCCGACCCCGTGCTCAAACCCATGTATCCCGAGGACGATCTCGGACCCGCCGAGGTGCGCTTACGCATGTTCCTCGAACAATACTGGGGCGGGCCCACCACGTACAGCGAAGAACGTGGTCACCCGAGGTTGCGCATGCGGCACATGGCGTTCGCTGTCACACCGGATGCTCGTGACCGTTGGCTCGCCTGCATGACCGGTGCCATCGACGACGCCGGGTTGCCAGAGCCGCTTCGAGATGAGTTCGTCGACTACGTCACGCGCGCGGCATTCGCCATGGTGAACACTTTCGAATAAGGCGAGACTCCCGCACCCGCCTACTCCGACCCCACACATGACGGGGCGGTTGACGCTAACAGAGGAAATGCCCGGCATCAAGACGACTATTCTCGCGGACCGCCGGCATTTCCTCAGTTAGCGTCAACGCAGGCACTAAAAGGTGGGCCGACTGCGAGCAAGCACGTCGCCGAACTGGGCTGACGCGCGGAACCACACGCCGGAGCGGTACAACTTCACGGTCCCGCCCGGCGCAGTGAACCCAAGCCCGTCGAGAGCCCACGCTGCTCCCGCGGGCAGCCCTCCCCACGCCTCAACGGGCCTCCCCCAAACCAGGCCGCGAAGCTTTTGCACGGCCAAGGCTCCGGAGGCAGGCGTGCCGCCCGTCGAGCCCGAGCCTCGTGCCACTTCAGCAATGCCATCATCGAGAACCGTGTGCAGCATCAGTTCGGTGGTCGAGCCGATCGACTCCCATCCTGTACGCGGCGGAGTCACCGCCGTCCACGCCACAAGAGAAGCCTCTGGCGGCATGACCACCTCACGGCTGGCATCAGTCTCGCCGAGAGCCGAAACGAAAGCATCGAGGGCAACGGTCACGTCGAGGTCGACATCTGCGTCGGTGACATCGCTTTTGCACGCACCCGGTACCGTGCGCACGGCGAGCACGGTCGGCGTGGGGTCCGCCAGCCCCGTAGGGTATAGAGGCGCGACGTAGCAGGCGATTCCTCCAGGGAAGGTGTGGATGCGCACCGAACCTGAGCCATCGAGCCGCAGGGCCCGTCCCGCGAAGGTGGTCAGATCGCTGATGGCGGCAGGATCGGCAAGTACAAGTCGCGTAGAGGTCACCCATCTAAAATAGTCGGACAACTAGTGAGGGAGACATGCCAATGGTCGAGTCGTTGGGATCGATGCTTGATGACTTGGACCCCATGGAGCGGCTTCGCGAAGTGCTCACCCTCGCCGAGTTGCCCGCCGACGAATTCGGGCGTCAGCGCTTTGTCGGCCCATCGCACTGGATGCCAACCGGTCGCGTTTTTGGCGGCCAGATCCTTGCACAGGGTGCGATCGCCGGCGCAACGACCGTTGCCTCCGATCGGCTCATGCACTCCATGCATGGCTACTTTTTGCGCTCCGGGGACCTGTCAAAGCCCGTGGAGTACGAAGTCGAGGTGCTGCGCGACGGACGCTCGTTCAGTCAGCGACGCGTGTTGGCCTCGCAGGGAGGCACTCCCATTCTTGCCGCGACCGCTTCATTCCAGGTGCCAGACTTCGGCGTCGAGCACCAGGAGCCACTCACCGTCGACGTCCCCGGCCCTGAAGACCTGCCCACCGCGGCGAGTCTGCTCGCATCGGCGCCGCCGATCACGCAACTCGCATTCGATGGGTACCGCGCGTTCGATATTCGGCATACGCCATCACCGATCTACCTTTCGGTCGAGGGCGAACGCACCTCGCACCAGGCGGTATGGCTGAAAACTCTTGGGCGGCTCGAGGGCGACCAAGCGCTGCATCGGGCCGCGCTTGCCTACGCCAGCGACTATACGATTCTCGAACCCATCATGCGGCGTCACGGAATCTCCTGGGTGCACCCCGGCCTCAATGCTGCAAGCCTGGACCACGCCATGTGGTTTCACCGAGATGCCCGAGTAGACGAATGGATGCTCTACGTGCAGTTGTCGCCAAGCGCGCAAGGCGGTCGTGGCCTCTCGATGGGTCGCATCTACGACCGTGCAGGCAACCTCATTGCCTCTGTCGCCCAAGAGGGTATGGTGCGCATTCCTGAGATCAAGGGACGGTAAGCCGGCTCATCGCGGCGGCACGGCTGACGCGATGAGCCCGCCGAGCTAGTCCCTCGTAAGCTTGCGATACGTCGAGCGGTGCGGATTCGCCGCATCCGCGCCGAGACGTTCAATCTTGTTCTGCTCGTATGCTTCGAAGTTGCCTTCGAACCAGTGCCAGGCATCCGGATGCTCATCAGTGCCCTCGTAGGCGAGGATGTGAGTCGCGATGCGATCCAAGAACCACCGATCGTGAGTGATCACCACGGCGCAACCCGGGAACTCCAGAAGCGCGTTCTCAAGCGAACCAAGCGTTTCGACGTCAAGGTCGTTCGTCGGCTCATCAAGAAGCAGCAGGTTGCCACCCTGTTTCAGGGTAAGAGCCAAATTCAACCGGTTGCGCTCACCGCCGGAAAGCACACCGGCCTTCTTCTGCTGATCCGGCCCCTTGAAACCGAACTGCGATACGTACGCGCGTGAGGGGATCTCGACCTTCCCGACCTGGATGAAGTCGAGCCCGTCAGAGACGACCTCCCACAGGTTCTTGTTGGGGTCGATGCCGCCACGGTTCTGATCGACATAAGAGATCTCAACGCTCTCACCGACCTTCAACTCGCCACCGTCCAACGGCTCAAGCCCCACAATCGTCTTGAACAGAGTCGACTTGCCGACACCATTCGGGCCGATCACCCCGACGATCCCATTACGAGGAAGGCTGAACGACAGGCCGCTGATCAGACTCCGACCGTCGAAACCTTTCTGCAGGTTCTTCGCTTCAAGCACGATGTCGCCAAGGCGCGGTCCCGGCGGAATCTGGATCTCTTCGAAATCGAGCTTGCGCGTGCGCTCGGCTTCTGCGGCCATCTCTTCGTACCTGCTCAGGCGAGCCTTCGACTTCGTCTGACGGCCCTTCGCATTGCTGCGAACCCACTCGAGTTCAGAGGCAAGGCGCTTGGCAAGCTTCGCGTCCTTCTTGCCCTGCACATTCAGACGCTCGGCCTTCTTCTCAAGATAAGTCGAGTAGTTGCCTTCATACGGGTAAAGACGACCTCGGTCGACCTCACAGATCCACTGAGCAACGTGATCGAGGAAATACCTGTCGTGAGTGACGGCAAGCACGGCACCCGGATACTTGGAAAGATGTTGCTCCAGCCACTGCACGCTTTCCGCGTCGAGGTGGTTGGTCGGCTCGTCGAGCAGCAGCAGGTCGGGCTTCTGCAGCAACAGCTTGCACAACGCGACACGGCGCTTTTCGCCGCCAGACAAGTTGGCGACGATGGCTTCGGAGGGCGGGGTGCGCAACGCATCCATGGCCTGCTCAAGCTGCGAATCCAGATCCCAGGCGTCCGCCGCGTCGATCTGCTCTTGCAGCTTACCCATCTCATCGAGCAGTTTGTCGAAGTCTGCATCCGGTTCGCCCATCAGGGCAGAGATCTCGTTGAACCGATCAATCTTCTGTTTGATCGGGCCAACACCCTGCTGCACATTTTCAAGCACCGTCAGGTGTTCATCGAGCTCAGGTTCTTGCATCAGGATGCCGACGCTGTAACCAGGAGAAAGTTTGGCCTCGCCATTGCTCGGCTGATCGATACCCGCCATGATCTTCAAGATCGTCGACTTACCTGCGCCGTTCGGCCCGACAACACCAATCTTCGCGCCGGGGAAAAACGACATCGTCACATCGTCGAGGATCAGTTTGTCGCCCACGGACTTACGCGCGTGCACCATCTGGTAGATGAATTCAGCCATGCCCTCCAGTCTACGGGGGCACGGCCGGCTCCGCCGAAGCCGGCGCCACCCTCACCTCATACTGCGGCGCGATCGTGCTGCGCTTGCGACGACTCGTTCGCCGCAGGCCATGCCTCGGGCAGTTCCGCATTGCCCTCTGGCTCGTGGCGTTCGAACGGCGCAGCCCCCTCGCCGTGCTCCGACTGACCGTCAGCGGTGAACTCGTCACTTTGCCCGTTCGCCGCCGGCTGCTCAGCTCGAACGATGGTACGCGTGAACGAACTAGTGCCCCACGACAAGTCGTGCCCAACGGCATCGGCTTCTATCTCGACTTGAATTCCCGATTTTTCGCCACTCGTCCACGGTCGCACGCGCAGCCTGCCATGCACGACAACGCGTTCCCCCTTCGTGATCGAGGTGGCAATATTCGACGCAAGCTGCCGAAACGTGGTTACGGTGAACCAGTTGGTGTCGGCATCGATCCACCGCTGGGCGGCACGATCGTAGCGTCGGCTGTTCGAGGCGAGCCGGAATGAACTGATGTGCAGCCCCTCACTCGTCACGATGTGGTTGGGGGTCGAGGCGACAACCCCGGTCACAGAAATTCGATCATCACTCATGGCAACTCCTTCAAGGTATTCGGTAGTGGATGACACCAGGCGCTCGCTTAGTCGAGGTACCTGGATAACCCACCATCGCATCCACAGACCGCCAGCACTGCTCCAAAAGCCGCAGACCCGAACAACTTCGCCGGTCCCCGCACCTGTGAGGAAATGTCGCGCAACGACATCCAGGACGCAAATTGGTTGGAGCATGCTCACACGACGTAGCCTTGTCTCCGTGCCGCTTCCTACTCGAATCCCGCTGCGCGGTTATCTAGCCGCCTTCCTGGCCGCCTTCTTCTTCGGCAGCAACGGCACCGTTGTCAAAGTGGTCATGAGCGCCGGGATATCCCCCGAACAGCTGACCTTTTTCCGATGCTTGTCGACGATGTTGATTGCCGGCGTCGCCGTGTTTGTTGTGGATCGCGGCTGCGGGTTCCGGTTGAACCTGCGCGACCTTGGCATGACCATCGCACTCGGCATCGTCGGGGTGGCCTGTGTGCAATGGTTTTATGCGGCGGCGATCACGCTGCTTCCCGTCGGAATTGTGCTGCTCATCGAGTACACGGCTGTGCTGATAGTCGCGCTTGTCGCCCGGTTCGTATTTCGCGAGCATGTCAAGCAGCGGTTGTGGAGTGCAATCGGGCTCGTGCTTGTCGGGCTGGCCGTCGTCGCCGTGCAAAGCGGATCTGGAGGAGGGCTCAACCCCGTCGGGGTGATGCTTGCCATTGCGAGCGCCATCTCGTACGCGAGCTACTTTCTGCTTGCCGAACGCCAAGTGGGCGCCCGGCATCCGCTCTCCGTCACCTTCTGGTCGATGCTGTGGGCGGCACTCTTGTGGGCGGTGCTTTCTGGCTGGTGGACGATCGACCCGCAAATATTCGTCACGCCCGTCAGTCTTGATGGGAATCTCGCCGACATGCAGTTGCCGCTGTGGATGCCGCTGCTATGGGCGTGCACCATGGGATCCTTCGTGCCGTTTGCCTTCTCGTACACGGCTCTGCGATACATGTCGGCGACGAGCGCCGGCATCATCGCGTCGTCAGAAATCATCTGGGCCTTCGCAGTGGCGTGGGTCTGGTTAGGTGAATCATTGACCCCAAGCCAGGTGCTCGGTGTCGTAGTGGTCGCGACCGGAATCGTGATTGCCCAGACGGCACGGGCGCCGCAATCCCCCGACCCGATGGCGCTCGGTCCGGTGACGATGCCGATTCCGGTGGTTGCGCGAGAGCGAGATCCCACGATCGAATCGGCCACGCCCATCCCGCAGAAGCACGCCGATCGGCGCGAATAAGACCCGCGCGAACGAGCGCTGTGCAAATGCGCGAGAGTCAAGCCTTCAGGATGATCGCGCCCGCGTTTTTCGCGATGGCCATCGTTTTGTTGCCAAACCGTTCACAGCCGTGCAGGCTGAAGCACTCGGGGAAACGGTAACCTGATAGTGGCACAACAGCGCGTTCAAGGAGATGAGGTACCGCCAGTGAATCGGCGTGAAACGATACCGTGGTTGGTGGTAGCAATCATCACGCTTGTGGCGCTCATCATCGCCATATTCATCGTCGGTGTTGCTCGGCTGAACAATGCTGCATCGCCGACCGGGTCCGCTTCCGCTCTTCAGTCAACGAGCATGAGTTCAACCGCCGCCACCGACACCAGCACGTCGACGAGCGCAAGTGCCGCTGCCTCAGCGCCGACCGCGACTGGGACGTCCAATCTGCCGATTAAGGCGTGGAAGGTTCAGGTCAGCGTTCCCAAGGAACTCGGCTACCCGTCGTTCACGCTCTCATCGAATACGCTGACTTTCTCAACGCCTCTCGAGAAGGCGCTGCCATCGGAGTGCTCGGGGCTCGAAGGCAGTTGGGGAATTGTGCGCAGCACCAAGTCGTCTGACGACGCCGGTGCCCGCGTGGTGAACGGGAAGACATACACGTTCTTCAGCCCGAACGAAACGTGCCCCGCCGACAGTGCAGCGGTCGACAAGCTCACGACGCTGTACCAGCAGGCGTTTGACTCGCTCTCGGCAACCGCCAAGTAACCGCAAGGCTCATACGTTCTGCCCCGACTGCGGAGGCGGAATACTCCCCCGTCCAACGCTTCATCTGCATCAGCGATACACGCTCCCCCGCCCTGGGGACTCTTGTGAAACTGAAACCGCACTATGACCCGAAGAACGGGTCGGTCGTGATGTGGCGAACCCCGGCACCGCGCAGCGAGACTGACACCGTATCCACAAAGCCCGTCGAACCCGAAACCATGGTGTGCCTTTGTGCAGAATCCGGAACAACGCTGGCGATCACCTCAGCGTCGATACGACGGTCGCCAATATATGACCAACCCTCTGGCATGTCCTCTGGGGCGGTCGGGCTCAACACATAGACGCGGACGCCCGGCAATTCGGTATACGCGATCTCGCTTGGGTCAGAGACCGAATACAGCAGCACGATGTCTCGCTCGTGCGCACCAGCGAGCTGTGCCGCAGTGCGGATCTGCGAGACGAACGGAGTGATCCCAATTCCTCCGGCAACCAAAAGCACCGGAATGGTGGAGTTGTCAGGAAGCGCCATTCCGCCCGATATGCCGGTCGCCTGCACGCGATCGCCCTCCTCGAGTTCAAGCAGAGCCGACTTGAACGTACTGTGGTGATCTGCCGGAACCTTTACCCCGATACTCAGACGCTGTGACCCGGGCACGGAAGTGATGCTGAACATGCGACGCAGGCCCCGCAAGTCGGCGCGACGGTGCGGCAATGTCAGCTCGACGTACTGCCCCGGCACAAAATCAACAGCATTGCGAGCCTCAAACTCAAACTCGTAACTGGTCGGGGTGAGTTGAGTCTGTCGAACGAGACGCAGATTCAGGCCACGCTGACGGCGCAACACAAACGCAACCACATTGCCGAACAGGATCGCAAACTCCGGGCCGAGCAGCACCGATCCCACGGCAAACGGGAAAGCGGCAAACACTGCCATCACGACCGCGACCACCACACGATGCCAGCGGTTCGACGGCAACGTGAGCGGCTCACTCACCATGAATCCGGCCGCAAAGACAAGCGGGTACGACCCAATCGACCACCACAATGCGTCACCGATCCCAAAGAAGCCGGTCGATACCATCTGGACGGTATGCAGGGCGAAGGCGAAGGCGACAAACAACAACCCGGTGCCGAGCGCACGCGTGCGGTACAAGATAACGAAGCTCGCCAACGCGACCAGGGGCAGGAAAGCAGGTGTTGCGATCAACCAGGCGGCAGAGGTCAGCGGCACAACGGTGACAAGCGCAATCCCGAATGCCGCTGGATTCAACACATGCTTGCCACGGTACGTAATGAGATATTTGGATGCGTTGGCTGCGAAAGCCGCGAACGCCAAAACCAGGAGATCGATCGGTGCGCTTGCCGGGAAAGCGACAAAAAACAACAACAACGCCGTAATAATGGCTGACTCAGAGTGGGGGTGCACCCGCATAACCGCCGCACAGGCCCAGTTAGACACATAGCTCGCAATAAGCAGCGTGGCAAGACTGGTCGCGAGCGCGGTAGGACTGTAAAAGATTATCCCGATAGCCGAAAGGACGAATGCCTGAATAATCAGAACGATCAACGCCAGAGTAACCAGACGGTACATGCTCACTTGACCGAGCAGTGAATCAAACCTACGGCGAATCTTCACGAATCATCCCTTTCAAAAATCTGCCCACGAAGGCCGCTGGAGTAGGTGAGCGTTCCATCCGCAAAGACACGCACCCACGTAAAGTCGAATGCCCCCTCCAGAATGACGGGGTCGGCGAAAAAGAGGGCAGTGGCGAGCCCATCGGCGACGAGCCCCCTTTCGGCAACCGCCCACGTTGCGACAACACCTGAGGTGGGCACGCCGGTTCGCGCATCCACCACGTGATGCAACCCAACGCCCCACGACCGCCGATTGATTCCCGACGCACACACCGCGGCATTCTGAATCTCGATGGTGCCAACCGCCTGATGCGAATCGAACGGGTTCTCAAGCCCGATTACTTTCGGCGCGCCCGTTGCCACGATGTCTCCGCCTGCATCAACGATGGTGTCGTCATGCCCCTCCGCACGCAACAGCGCGGAGACGATCTCGACGAGATACCCTTTGCCCGCCGCCCCCACATCGATCAGCCCCGTCTGAGGCGTTGTGGTGATAACGGTGCCGTCACGGTGAACGGACTGCTGCCACGACGGCGCGGCGTGAGGGGCACGCGTTCGATCTTGCGTGAGCCGGTATTCTGCGTCGTAGCCGAGGGCCTCAAGACCCTCACCGACCAACGGATTGACCGCCCCATCCGTCAAACGGTCAAGCGTGTCATAAAGCGCGAAAAGGTCGGCGGCGTCAGGAGGAAACTGGTACCTGCCCGGTGTCTTGCGTGCAGCAGATACGAGGGAATCGCTGCGAAACCGCGAATAGGTCACGTCGAACTCGTCGATACGTGCGTCGACTTTCGCCTGAGTCAATCCGCTGATGGGACGAGTCGACTCGATATACCAGTGGGTGCCAATCGCCTCGCGTTCGAAAAAGAACTGAGGCTCCCGATCAGGCACTGGCCTCAGACTTGATTTCGTCGAGCGCCGCATTGAAACCGGCGGACGTCAGCGACGAGCCTGAGACTCGAGATACCGAAATGTCGTCGATATCTTTGCCGACGACTTCTGACGAAATGCCTGAGGCGAACTGCTTCTGGTATTGCAACGCATTGCCGCTCGAAGCTTCGGGGGTGACCTCCACTGCGGTGACCACACCGCTGGCAAGCGTGATGCTTACAGAGATCGACTCCTGTCCGCCCGGCGAAGCATAGCTACCATCGGCGCTGTATGTGCCGTCAGTGTATCCACTCGTGGGGGCCGTGCTTGAGGGCGTCGCGCCTGATGAGGCAGTGGCCGAGCTTGTCGCCGTCGCCGCGTCACTTGACGTGGATGCGTCGGCCGCCGGGACGTTGGACTGGGAGCTGCAGCCCGCGACTGCACCGAGCAGAGTGAATCCGGCAAAGGTGACAGCGGCAACCTTGCGGGGGCGGAAAAGGGTTGTGTCGGACGTGTGAGCTTTGTGGGCGTCGTGCGCATTCGGCATGATGTGATTCCTATCGATCGGGAAACTGTCAACTCTCAGAGTCCAATACTAGAAACGTCAAGCAATGGATGAGTCGGGTAACCCCTGAGATTTCGCTGAGGATACCGAGAGAACCACGATTCCTGACGCGAGCACAGCGATGCCAATCACCGCGTCCAGGCCAAGGACCTCACCCAACAAACCAACCCCGAGCAGCGCCGCAGTCACCGGCTCAACCAAAGTCAGTGTCGCAACCGTCGGAGCGGCCAGGTCGCGCAAGCCACGGCCGAAAAGAAGATACGCAAGCGTCGTGGCAACGAGGCCAAGCCACAACGCCGCGAACACACCGCTCGGCTGCGCCAGCCACCCAAGCGGAGAAGCAAGCAACGCGGGTAGCGCGAGCAGGGCGGCCACGCCAAAAATCGCAGCCATACTCTGCATCGAGCCCCAGCCTCGGCCGATCAAAGCCTTAGCCGCCACCGTATACACGGCGTACGAGGCACCGGCCGCAATCGCCGCGCCAATGCCGACCATACTCACTCCCGAGTCGCCGACTGGTCGGGCCACGCCAGAGAGCAGCGCGACGCCGACGATCGCGAGCGCCGTAGCCACCCACCATGCCGCCCCAGGCACGACGCGTGAGACAAGCCAGGAGAGCAAGCCGGTCATCAGTGGTGCAGAGCCAAGCGCCACAACCGTGCCGATGGCCACCCCGTTCGATTCAGTTCCCGCGAAAAAGGTGGGTTGGTAACACACCACGCCAAGCGCACCAACCAACACGATTCCCGCGGGCGCGAGTCGCGCCGCGAAACTACCGGAATCGGAGTGGATGGGACGCGAGTGCTCGCCAAGCTTCCCGTCTACCGTCCGCTGTGCGGCAGTGCCTGCACGCGCGCTAGACCGCACACGCAGGTGCGAGCCAAAAGCAATCGCCGCGAGCACGAGGCCGCCGACCACGATACGAGCCATACCAATGGAAAAAGCGGACGCATCCACAGGAGCGAGAGCCTTCGCCGTACCAGTCGTGCCGAACAGCACACTCGCCAAGACAACCGCAAGCAGTGGCCAAGCTCTACTCGCCGAGGCTCGCGTCATTGCGGCGTCGAACCTGAAACACCATTGACCGCACCGTCACTCGCGACGGCATCCATCTCTCCAGTCTCGTCAGGAGCATCTGATCCATCGACAGTCTCACCCGCACGATGCCCCGAGCGTTGCATCCACGACACCAACGACCAAGCCCCAGGCTCCCCCTCGATCTCGACGACGCCCGTGTTGGGAAGAAAATTATGTTCGATGAACTCAGGCTCGACGCCGGCAACGCGAATTCCGGCCCAATGCCGGATAGCCGTTCCGTGACTGACCACCACCGCATTGTCAACGCCTGAAGCAACCACCTCGGCGATGGATGCATCGAAGCGGGCCAAAAACTCATGCCCCGAAATGGCGCCAGGCATGCGCCGGTCGAGGTCGCCATACAACCATGCCGTGACGACGTCATGGTAAATCTGATGCGACTCAAGGTCCGTGTGGCGTTCGAGCTCTCCGGCATCCACCTCGCGCAGACCATCGAGGATGGTCGGCCGGATGCCGCGGTCGGCGGCAAGCGGAGCACCGGTGAGCTGGGTGCGAACCAGAGTTGAAGCCCACATCCCACCGATCTCCACATCCCGGAATTGGTCCACAAGGGCTTCTGCTTGCAAGTGCCCGCGGGCAGTCAATCCTGGCCCCGGGATTCCGGTATCCATGCTCTCAATGACGTTGGCGGGAGTTTGTCCGTGACGAACCAAGAAAAGACGCATAACCCAAGCCTACGATTGATGACCATGACAGTCGAAACTTCGGGTAACGACATGCTGAGGCTAGCCGCCGCTATCGTGACCAGTGCCGATGGCAGATTTCTCACAGTACGCAAACGGAACACCGGCTTTCTTCTGCAACCAGGCGGCAAAATCGAGCCGGGTGAAACCTCCGAACACGCCGTGCGTCGAGAGGTTCACGAGGAGCTCGGTGTCATTGCGCTCGGTGTGAGGTTTGTGGCAAGCCTCAGCGCCCCTGCTGCAAATGAGCCGGGTGTTTCAGTATCTGCGGACGTATATGTGGTGGATGTCGGCTAGCAGGAGCCGGTGGCGTCCGCCGAAATCGCCGAACTGATATGGATCGACCCGGCGGGTGCTCGCGAATCCCCACCGCTGCCATATCCTCTCGCCGCGCTGACCCACCTGATCCTGTCAGAGCTAGAGCCCAAGTAGAATTCCCTGTAGCCCCCCGTAGCTCAATGGATAGAGCAACGGCCTTCTAATCCGTAGGTTGCGCGTTCGAGTCGCGCCGGGGGGACTCCAACCTCCAACCATCGGTGCGGCACGGTTTCGCATTGCCCAGGTAGAATCTGATCATGCCAAGCCAGAACTTTGATGGGGTGGAAGACGTCTCGAGTTACCTTGAGACGCTCGACGTTCCCACACTCGGAGAAATCCGGGCCATCATCGATCGAGCAGCGGGTGTTGCCCGCGAACACGGCGACGGCCTCAGCGAGGCGATGAGCTACGGCATGCCCTGTCTCACCTGGCGAGGCAAACCACTCATCGCCGTCATCGCCACGAACAGGCACATCGGCATTTATCCGTACAGCAGCGCTGTCGTCTCCATCGTGCGCGCCGAGCTCGCCGCTGACGGCATACCAACCACACCCGGCGCCATCCAATTGCCCTACGGATCCACGCTCTCAGACAACCTGATCCGCACCATCGTCGAAGCCAAAATCGCCGCAATCGACGCCTGAGCCACCGACTCGGTGAGCACACCGCAAGTGCCCAGCCGTCGCACAGCTAAACCGAATAGCATCCAACACCACACAGAGTTTAAAGAGAGGCGACTATGGCGGGACGTTATACGCTCACCGAGTCGGCCTACGCCGTGCTCGGCGTAAGCAAAAGCGCCGGAGACGACGAGATACGCAAAGCGTATCGAAAAAAAGCGCGTGAGACCCACCCCGACGTCGGAGGAGACGCCACCAAATTCGCTGAGGTCCAACAAGCCTGGGAACTCATCGGGACACAAGACGCACGCATCAAGTACGACAACGAACAACGCTACGCAGCGGCAAACCCGACAACCAGCGGGTACGCGGCCTCATCGAGCGGCCCATACGCAACCACGATCGACTTCGAGACCTTCATCAGGGCTGCGGCCGCTGCAGCGCAACAGCAACAACGTGGCCCAGCCGGTTCGCGACCCGGTTATTGGCAAGAATTCAGGCCCTCCGCAGCGTGGTCGTTCAACAACGCCAATGCACGGCCAGCGCAACAGTCGAAGCCCGTCAGCTGGCTCGCCATCGCCACCCCCGCCCTCGCATTCTTCTTCCCCATCGGCGGAGTCGTCGCGGGAATCGTCGGTCTCTATCAAACACGGCAAGGCCGCAGAATCGGACGAAAATTCGCCAAGTGGGGCTTTATTGCCTCTCTCATCATTACGGTGATTTACGCGCTGCCCTCGCTTCTGCGCATAATCGGATAAACTCCCTCGACCTCGGAAGTTCTTCTATTCCACGCTCCTGCGTATGATCGGAGAGTCCCCCCACGCATACTCCGATCGAGGAAAACCTGTGACAACAAGGCTGTTCAACATCGACCCCTGGATCGTCGGCACGAGCGAGCTTCGCCACGACAACATCCGGCTCATCGAAAGCATCACCTCGACGGGGAACGGGCACATGGGCATGCGAGGCAATTTTGATGAGGGATACGGTGGCGACAGCCATCAAGGCACCTACATTGCGGGCGTGTGGTTTCCAGATAAAACTCGCGTCGGATGGTGGAAAAACGGCTACCCGCTCTACTTCGGCAAAGTCATCAACGCCATGAACCTTATCGCCGTGCCGATAACCGCGAACAACATCGCGCTCGACACCGCAACAGCGCAGATTCAGCAGTTCTCGCTCGAACTCGACATGCGAACAGGAGTATTGCGCCGCGCATTCCACTGGCATGTCGGCGACGGCACGGTGCTTGCGCTCACCTTTGAACGTTACCTCAGCATCACCACACCAGAACTACTCGAACAGCGCATCCAGATCACTGCTGTCCATGGAGCGGCAACCGTCACACTCTCGCCACAACTCGATGGTGACGTGCACAATCTCGACTCAAACTATGGTGAACAATTCTGGGTGGAAAAAGACAGGCACGCAGGAGAAACAAGCGTGTTGACCACCGAAACCAGACCAAACACATTCGGCACACCCCAGTTCTCGGTCACAGCCGCATCCAGAAGCAAGCTCATGGGCGCGGAGCTGAGTGGAATCATCGACGGCCCATTCACAGTGGGAACACTCTACGAGGGCACAGTGTCAGCAGGTACTGAGGCGGACACCATCACCCTTGAGAAGACAACCGCCGTACTCACAAGCAGAGACGTTCCAGAGAAAGAACAAGACAAGCAGGCGACCCACCTGCTCGCAGAGGCATACAACAGCGACTGGGAAGCCAAAAGAGCCTCAAATGATGCGGCATGGGCTGCGCGATGGGAGCGTTCAGACATCGCCATCAGCGGCGACGACGCCACCCAGCAAGGCATTCGCTACAACCTGTTTCAGCTCTTCTCCACCTACTACGGCGAAGACCCCCATCTCAATATCGGGCCCAAAGGTTTCACCGGAGAAAAATATGGCGGTGCGACCTATTGGGACACCGAAGCCTACCTCGTGCCGTTTTACCTCGCCGTCGCCAAGCCAGAGGTCGCGCGATCCCTCCTGCAATATCGGCACGACCAACTGCCACAAGCCCAACATAACGCACGCCAGCAAGGACTCGCAGGTGCACTGTTTCCCATGGTCACCTTCACCGGCGTCGAATGCCACAACGAGTGGGAGATAACGTTCGAAGAGATCCACCGCAACGGGGCAATCGCATGGGCGATCTACTACTACACCGAATACACCGGAGACCGTAGCTACATCGAGAACGACGGGCTCGAAGTACTTATCGAGATCTCCCGATTCTGGGCCGACCGCGTGCACTACTCGCGACAGGCAGGCGCGTGGATGATCCACGGCGTGACCGGGCCGAACGAATACGAAAACAATGTCAACAACAACTGGTACACCAATTACTTGGCGGCCTGGGTGCTGAGGTACACCGCGGAACTGCTGAATGGGCTTAGTGCCGACAAACGCGATCCCTCTGCCGCTGCCGATGAGATCGCGCATTGGCTTGAAATCGCAGACGGCATGTACCTCCCGCACGATGATGCTCGTGGCATCGCTGTGCAGCACGACACATTCCTCGACAAAGACCTCGTGCCGGTGGCCGAACTCGACCCGGCGATCCGGCCGCTCAACAAACACTGGTCGTGGGACCGCATACTGCGTTCCCCCTACATCAAACAGGCCGACGTGCTGCAGGGCATGTACTTTTTCGAGAACCACTTCGATGTGGACGAGATCGCCCGCAACTTCGAGTTCTACGAGCCGTTGACCGTGCACGAGTCATCGTTGTCTGCGTCGATTCATGCGGTACTCGCGGCACGCATCGGAGACCGGGATCGGACGGTGTCCTTCTCAACGCATACAGCGCGGCTCGACCTCGACAACTACAACGACGACACCGACGACGGGCTGCACATCACGTCGATGAGCGGCGGATGGCTCGCCATCGTGCAAGGGTTCGCCGGCATGCGCGTGTATGGCGGACGGCTGTCATTCGCGCCATTCTGCCCGCCCGACTGGGACGACTACGCGTTCACGATCAACTACCGCGGATCCGTGATTCGCGTCGAGGTGGACGCAGCGAGCGCACAATTCACGCGTGTTGACGGCGACGCTGCGATGCTCTGGGTCGGTGATGTCGAGTATGCACTCGATGATCAGGTGACCGTGCGCCTCGCCTAAGGGTTGTGAAGCTAACAGAGGAAATGCTTGCGGTCAGAGAGGATAGTCGCTCAGACCCGCCGCATTTCCTCTGTTGGCTTCAACCGGCCTCACGCCGTACACATGCTGGTGCCGGCGAATCATCGTAGACAAGGCCGACAACGCCCTTTCGTCAGAGTTGTAGACCTGTCTAGCCGAAATGCGAAGCACCTGATAACCCAGACCCTGCAAATAGGCCTCGCGCTCGCAGTCGGCCTCAAAAGCCGCGGTGCTGGCGTGATACTTCTCGCCGACGACCTCCACGACCAGTCGAGTGCCGAGCAAAAAGTCGACACGAAAGCGCCCGATCTTTGTCTGTGGCCTGAACGACACCCCTCGCCGCCGCAACCATAGGCGCAGCAAAGTCTCAGCGCCAGACTCGGCCGACGGATCCACCTGCGAGAGGACCGCGTTTCCGCCGCGCGAGGCGCACCCGCGCAGAGCTGCGGCGACCTGCGCCCTGCTCATGATTCGCCTACGAATCACCGAATCGAGAACGGCAACGCATTCGTCGCGTGCCAGACCCGCGACAACATGTCCCACTGCGGACTCGAGGGGCTCGCTCAGCATCACGCCAGAAACCGGCGACCAATGCACGCGCACCGCCGGGCCGACGCGGGGACGATCCGCCGAACGCGGCACAGAAATGTGTAGTCGCCGGTCGCCATTCGGTTCCCACGCACCAAGTCGGGCGAACAACGAAGGCCCAGTGAGACGTGCGCCGAGACGGGCGGCATGCAGTTGATCGCCATCAAGGCCACGCGGCACATACCCGCCATGAAAAACCCGAACGACGTCACCCGTGGCGATCAAACGCTCGATTCCACGCTGTGTCAGGCCTGCGGCGTTCAGGTTCGCGCGCGTAGCGAGATTGCCGCAGTCGAAAAATGCGGGCCTGGCCAAAGCGATGAGGTAGTCATAGTCGATCGAAGAAGGCATGCCAGAAAAATAGGCGAGAGCCAGCGGCTCGAGCACCTTGCTCACAGCTGAGTCGAACAAATCCAGGCTCGGGGCAATTGTGGAGAAGAGACGTTGAAGCTAATAGAGGAAATGCTTGCGGTCAGAGCGAATAGTGGGCCAGACCCGCCGCATTTCCTCTGTTAGCTTCAACCGACACTGGGACGCGACAGCTGGCCAAAGTTAGGAAGGCAGCGCCATCTCAACACCGCACCATAGAATTGACCCTCACTCACCAAACAGACGCCAGGATTCCAGATGCCACGCACACCGGTCGGCGGCATGAGCCGCCTCGCATTGGCCCTACCACGTTGGGCAATCGACTATGCCACCAGCGGGTGGGTGCACTTTCTGGAACCTTTCTTCCCTGATGTTCCCGCGGAGATGGCGGCTGGCAACACCGATCGACCCGACATCGTTCTGCTCCCTGGCGTCTATCAGACGTGGGTCGAATTGCATTGGATTGCGGACGGGTTACATGATCTGGGCTACCGGATCCACGCGATTCCAGCTCTAGGGCACAATCGTCGTCCCATCGCAGCCAGTGCCGAACTCGTGCGCAGAGAGCTGACCGCGCGCGGAATCGGCGACTGCTATCTAGTTGCTCACAGTAAGGGCGGCCTGATCGGCAAACGCGCGCTCATCGACAATGCCCGTGAGCGCGACGCGCTCGCCGACGGCAACGCGCAGGCGCCCACATCCACGCCACGCATTCTCGGCATGACTGCCTTGGCCACGCCATTCCACGGGTCGAGCTACGCCGGACTCATGCTGGCTCCGGCGCTGCGCCAATTCCAGCCAAGCGACACGACCATTGAGGAACTCGACGCAGACACCAGTCTCAATTCACGAATCATATCGATCTACGGCCGCTTCGATCCGCATATTCCCGAGAGCAGTCGGCTTGAGGGCGCCGCGGCCAATGTTGAGGTGCCGGTCACCGGGCACATGCGAATCGTGCGCGACTCCCTCGCTGTGGCCATTGCGGTGTGGACGACCCACCGCACGATCACTCTGCAGTCGGGCGACGACATCCGGTAGCGACTGGATGCTACAGGCGGCTGCTCTGAGGCGCCAACCGAAATCGAGCACCGGCAGACGGGGCCATCATCGCCGTTACTGGCCGGTATCAGCACGTCGCTACCAGACGTACACCGCAATCCCCCCATCGGGCTAAGGCGTAGGCAGCGCTGCCCCAATCCGCAGCGCAGGCGAACTGGGATGGTGAGATCTAAGCCGCTCCGAAGCCGACGGTTAGCCTCGGAAGCAAGAACTGGTCGACCACACCCACAATGAAACTCCGATCGACCGGGCGCTTGAGCATGGCGAGCTGCTGGAACGCCAGCGCAGGAATCAGCCGTCCGAGCACGTCAAGGTTCTGCGCCACCGAGATCTCCCCGCGGGCCTCCGCGCGTCGCACGGTCTCCTCGAATGCTCGAGACCATGGTGTGCTGACCACAGCGCGAAACGCCTTCTGCACGCGCTCGTCATCGACTGCGGCAACCGTAGCCCGAACGAACAACCGGTCGCGACCCCCATCGCAGTCGAACCATGTCGAGCACAGCTCAATCAAGTCGTCGCGCAGGTTGCCAGTATCGGGGGTCTCGGCGTCCCAACGAAAGTCTGAAATCGCCGCACAAACCAGTTCCGCCTTCGACGACCAGCGCCGATACAAAGTCGACTTGCTTGCCCCGACACGCTTCACGACTGATTCCATCGACAACTTGTCGTATCCAACCTCGATCAAGAGGTCCTGTGTCGCCCGCAGGAATGCAGCATTACGTGCGGCGTCCTGTGTCCTGCCCCTACGACGCTCGGTAGGAGGAGACGCAGGCATGACGGCTCCCTTCGACATAGGTACGGTCACTGAGCACCACGCTAGCATTCCTCACGTCCCATCCGGAGTCCTCCCATACCGACTCCCGGCTCAAGACCAGTTCACTATTCGAGGCGCTGCTGAGAAAGTTTGCGAGGAAGAGTGAAGACAAGGCCAAGGGCGACGATCGCGAAAATCACGCTGAGGCCGAGCGCACTGGTCGCACCGTTCATGAATGAGGAGACCACATCCTCCTTGCTGCGAACAGCGGAAAGATTGGCGACGCTGAAAAGCACTGTCCCGATGACGGCGATACCGACCGCGCTGCCAACCCTTTGCACAGTGGATATGACGCCGCTGGCCGCGCCGGCCTCGCCTGGGTTGACGGTGGCAACGATGAACTGCATATTCGGCGCGATGAACAAGCCGTTCCCCAAACCGGCGAAGAACAGCGGGGCGAGCAGATCCCAACTGTTGAGATCCGCGCCGCTGACATTCGAAAAGATGAGCCAGATCACCCCGAGACCCGCCGCAAGCAGGGCAGAGCCAATGATCAGAACCGTGCGCCCAAGCCGCTGGGCCAGCCGGTTGCTCTGCGAGGACCCGATGATCGATCCGATCGCAAACGGAACGGAGACAATCCCCGTCTCCAACGCAGTGTGCCCAAGGCCGGACTGCCACAGCAAGGAGATCGTGAAGAAGATGCTAGTGAATGCGGCGAAATAGACGAGTGCGAGGATGGCTCCTCCGGTAAATGCGGCATGCGTAAACAATCGTGGCGGTACCAGTGGGCTCCGACCCCTCCCCGTATAGAACACCTCCCACAAGGCAAACATCACCAAAAGGACGATTCCGCCAACAAGGCTCAGGTACGTCCACAGCGGCCAACCCGTGGTCTCGCCCTCGATCAACGGCACGAGCACCGCCACCAAGCCAACCGTCAGCAGGAACAGACCGAACCAATCCACTCCGCCCGAGCGAGCACCTGAGGTGGGCTCGCCCGCGACGGCCGCGAGGCGTTTCCGTCCGGGAAGAAGCACGCCCGCGAGAATCAGCGCGACAACCCCGATCGGGACATTGACGCCGAACACCAGACGCCATCCATCCGTCTCACCGAACCACTGAATGATCAAGCCGCCGATAATGGGGCCGAGTGCGGTCGAGACGCCGATGACCGCCCCCATGACAGCGAACGCCGTGCCGCGGACACGGCCCGAGAACAGAAGCTGGATGAACGCCGTCACTGCCGGCACGAAGATACCTCCGGCCAGACCCTGAATCACGCGGAACACGATGAGTTGAACATCTGACTGCGCCAAACCACAGGCGACACTCGCCACTGTGAAAAGCGCCAACCCGGCGAAGAAGACCCACTTATGGCCGATACTGTCGCCCAACCGGCCTGCCGGGATGAGGGCGAGCCCGAAGGCGAGCGAATACCCGGATATCACCCAGGACAGCACATCCTCACCTGCCGGTGCATTGCCAGCGCCATTGATGTTGTCTCGGATCGTCGGCAACGCCACATTGACGATGGTCGTGTCAAGCAACGCTATGAACATCGCGATGAGCAGAACGATGACTGCCCGCCAAGCATGTGGGAAGGCACCCTGTGTCGTCGAACGGCTCATGGCAGGAACGGAAGCAGACATAGGACTCCATCGATATCGATACGGACACGTACGATACGGTCGCGTACCCATATTAGGTTAGCCTTCCAGTTGCGCAAGCCCCGAGGGACAGTCACGTGCGGCGCGAAGATAAGCCCGGTCAGTCTACGTCACGAAACGCCGCACACCCGCCGATGATCGGCAAGACGGTACGTCCGCGGGGCGCTAGAGAAGCGCAAGTCTTTCGGTTGCGAGTCCGCCTGGCAACGGGCTCGACAGACGATCTCATAATTCGCTGGATGTTTCCGAACATGCGGGCTAATTAGACATATGCTGAAGCCCACGGTGAAGATGCCAGGCTCCTGCCGCGCACCGCCCGCTTCTCTCAACTCACATACTCTCAAAGGATCAAGGGTGACTAAGACTCTCAACGACATTCGAGACATCCCGCTGACAACGATAACGGGAGAAACAACCAGCCTTGCCGCATACACAGGCCAAACCGTGCTCGTCGTCAACGTGGCGTCGAAGTGCGGCCTGACACCGCAATACGAGCAACTCGAAGAGCTGCAGCGCACCTATTCTGAGCGCGGCTTCACCGTACTCGGCGTTCCATCGAACCAGTTCATGGGGCAAGAACCAGGCACAAGCGAGGAGATCCAAGAGTTCTGCTCGGCGACATATGGTGTCACATTCCCGCTTCTCGAAAAGTCGGCGGTCAATGGGCGTCTCAGGCATCCGCTGTACAAGAAGCTGGTCACAGTCAAAGACGGCCATGGGCTTGGTGGCCCCGTCGCCTGGAACTTCGAGAAGTTCATCATCGGCCCCGACAACTCCGTGACGCGGTTCCGTCCACCAACAAAGCCGGACGATCCGGCAGTTGTTGCCGCGATTGAAGCAGAGCTCGCGAAGCAGGACGCGTAGCCATGGTGCGACGTCCGGTGCGGGTCGCTCTGGACCAGCTGACTCTATGGATGTGCCGTTGACCCTACTGACCCTACGGATGCGAGACTGCGTCGAGATCCGCCCGACCGGTTGCTGATTGGCGCACGCGCGGGCCACATTCACTTCACAAGAAGCCTTGATCGTGCCGCAATAGTGACACGGGTAAGCTTGACTGGTGCATCGGCGCCAGTCGAAGGCAACGTGAAGGCGAGGAAAGATGACCAACAAACTCGACAGACTTGTCTGGATTGACTGCGAAATGACCGGACTTGATCCACAGGTCGACCAACTCGTCGAGATTGCCACGGTCGTCACCGACGCAGAGTTGAACATCCTCGATCCCGGCCTCGACCTGATCATCAAGGCAGACAAGTCGGCGCTCGACAACATGAACGACTTCGTCACCAACATGCACACCACGTCAGGGCTGATCACGGAGATCGCCGATGGCCTCCCCCTCGCCGAGGCCGAGAAACAGACTCTCGAATACATCGCGCAGTTCGTTACCGAGGCAGGCACCGCGCCGCTGTGCGGAAACACCATCGGCACCGACCGCATGTTCATCGCCAAGTACATGCCCGCGCTCGACACCTACTTGCACTATCGCAACATCGATGTCTCCACGATCAAAGAGCTGTCGCACCGCTGGTACCCGCGCGCCTATTTTCACGCCCCCAAGAAGGTGGGCGGACATCGCGCCCTTGCCGACATCGTCGAGTCGATCATCGAGTTGCGCTACTACCGCCGGGCGGTGCTCGTAGCCGAGCCGGGTCCATCGTCCGACGAGGCTCAGGCCATCAGTGAAGCCGTATCTGCCGAGGCCACGGTCTCGACGAATTGACGAGCCGACTGCTGACTGACGGTTCGCAGGAGTCCCCTGCGGCAGTCGCCAGATAGTGCCTAGCGAGAGTGGCCGTGCGGCAGTGCTGGTGTGTCTGCTGGTCTGTTCCCGTGCTCCCCGCGTTCGCCGAGATTGAGGATTACCAGCCCTGCAATGACGACGATGGCACCAACGCCCTGAACGGCAGAAGGCGTCTCGCCAAGCAGAAGCCACGCGGTCGTGATCGCAAACAGCACCTCGGTAAGGCCAAGGAACGACGCCACCCGGGCGCCCAACCGGTTGGCCGCAAGAATCCCGGTGCTGAACGCAACACTTGATGTGACGATCGCTAAGACAAGGAATGCCACCCACCACGGGATGGCCAGAGCACCGACATGGGCGGTGCCTGTGCTCGCGTGCAGCGGCAACGCCCCGGTCGACGCAAGTATCAGCAGCGCGAGAGTGCCCGCGATCAGCCCGCCGCTGTTGAGACTCACCGAGTCGATCGTTCCCGACGAGCGCGAGGCGAGGATGAAATATGCCGCAGTGCATACTGCCGCGCCCGACGCCCAGGCGAAGCCGATCGGGTTCACCTCTGCGTCAAAGGACATCCCGACGACGATGAGCAGACCGATCATCGCGACCGCCGCACCAAAGATAGTAAGAGCCGACGGACGGGAGGCCGAGCGCATCCATACCCACGCGAACACAAGGATCGGGGCCGTGTATTCGATCAGCATCGCCACGCTTACAGGCAGATAGGTGATCGCGTTGAAATAGCAGAGCGGGCCGCCGACAAGGCCAGTCAGCCCGAAGGCGATCACGAATCCAGGGGCCTTCGCCCACTCACGCCAGGGGAAACGCGCCGTCACGAGCGCTAGGCCAGTGAGGATGATCGCCCCGCCCCCGATGCGAACGAGGATGGCTGCTGTGGGCGTCCAGTCAAGTGTGAAAAGAGCTTTGGCGAACGGCCCGGAGACACCGAAACTCAGCGCCGAGACGAGGGCAAGGGCGGTGCCGCCGAATTGACCACGCTGCGGCTGGGCGGAGGTGACGGTCGCTATGGATGCGGTGTTTGTCGACACAGCCGGCTTTCGTTGATGTGTGGGGTGTTAAGGATGGGCACGCGGTACGGGGTACGTGTGAGATATGTGACCTCACACTACGACCCGCCAAAGTAAGCCGTCAATGACATTTAGACCATTACATTTCGCCTCGTTTGGGGATAGTGTGTCGACATGCAGTTCACGAGCGATAACAACTTGGCCCTCGAGTTCGCAGTCCACATCGCAAACACAAACCGGCGCGGCATCGAGCAACTACAGACCCCAGACCAGCTCGACCGCACCCTCGACGAATACGGTTTCACCGGTCGACGCGACCATACCCAGAGTGAGCTTCAGGAAGTCAAGAAGTGGCGAGACCAGCTGCGTGCTCTATGGCTATTTGATGAAGACGAACTCACCGATGCCCTCAATCGCATCCTTGCCCACCATCACGCCACGCCCCAGCTACTCGAGCACGACGGCTACAGCTGGCATTTCCACGCCACGCCGCTCGATGCGCCACTGGTCGACCGGTTAGCCGTTGAGGCAGCCATGGCACTCGCCGATGTGGTTCGTGCAGGAGAAACCGAGCGACTCGGCGTCTGTCAAGCCGAAGACTGCGACAATATCCTCTTCGACTTCACGAAGAACCGGTCTCGGCGATTCTGCGCCACCGGAGGCTGTGCGAATCGCGCACACGTCGCTGCTTTCCGCGCCAGGCGGGGATGATTAGGCGTGGTGGCGCGGCGGGTGGCGCGGCGGCGGGTCGTGCCTAGCCCGCTCCCTTGACTGGTTGATTGCCGCTTTGTTGCTTTGCCGCTTTGTACCCCTCTCATCACGCGCGGCAACGTGAGGAGTGGTGCAACTTGGGAAATGCGACACGAATCGATGCGATCCATGCGGTCTGGTTCGCAGTCGCGACGAATTATCGCTAAACTCTTTCAGGTTGTACACCTGTTGGGTGTTGCATGGTGGCTATAGCTCAGTTGGTAGAGCGCCTGGTTGTGGTCCAGGAGGTCGCGGGTTCGAGACCCGTTAGCCACCCTTGAGAGCAGGAGCCCTCGGATCGTCAGGTCTGAGGGCTCCTGCTGGCTTCGGGGGTCGGACCCGCGAAGCGTGGGTCCCTGCGCGAGGGCCCCACACAATGCGCCGCGTTGTGAGGGAAGCGCAGGGAGTCGAGACCCCTTAGCCACCCGAAGATGCGAAGGCCCTGGAACCAACGGTTTCGGGGCCTTCTTGCGTTCGGACATTGGCGTCGGGGTGAGCTCGAGACCTAGGCTCCTGGCCTCGGTTATCTCGTGCCAAGACGTGTCGTGTGGTTCGTGCCCCCTCCCTCTCAAGCCAACGTGATCCCGGTTCCCAACCCCTCTTTTTCTTTTCTTCTTTTCTTCCCTTTCTTGCGCCTTGCGCCGCTGTTTGTGCAGACGCCCCCACTCGAACTCCTCCCTCCCCCGTAGCTGGGTACTCAAGGCCCGAAATACCGGGCCATAAGCTGAGTGCGTACCGCTCGTAAGAGTTTCGGATGGGGGCGTCTGCATTTGTCGGGATGGAAGGTGGCCCCGGAATACCTCACTTACGTCACGTAGTTCACTCAGGCCACTCACGTCACCTCACGTCAACTCATCTGCCACCCCACCCACATCGCCCACATCGCGGAGGGTTCGCGCCTCCGCGAACAGCTGAGCAGGAAGTACGCAGATCGGGAGGCATGTGGATCAGTCTGCAGGCGAAGAGGTTCGGGCGAAGAACGTGCAGGCGAAGCGACTCGGCGAGGGAGGGAAGCGAGAGAGATGCAGGAAAAAGGACTCGGGCGTGGGATGTGCGAATCAAGAACATGCAGGCAAAGAACATACGAATCAAGAACATGCGAGCATGCGAGATATGGCAGACCGGATGCAGGTTCGAGCTGGGGTGCGTGCTGTCCGGGTACCGTCACCATTGACCGGATCTCACAAGTCGGTAGCGCAGAGGGGCACGGCGTTCGACTCGTGGCATGTCCACGAACCGCACGGACGCAAGCCAGTAACGTAGGGGCATGGCACTACCTGAAGTTCAACGCACCGAGCCCCGCCGCGGATGGCGAACGTGGGTTTCAGCCCCCCTGCTCGTCCTGGCGGTGGTGCTTTCGCCGCTCGCGGTCGCGGCCCCGTGGGCGCACGCGACGATCACCGATACCGACACCTTCGTGGCGACTTTCGCACCGCTCGCTCACGAGGAGCCGATGACCGACTTCATTGTCGACCGATCGATGCAAGCCATCGAGAGCCGGGTCGACTTCGACGATCTCGCCGCATCGGCGGTGAATGGCCTTACTTCGCTCGGAACAGGCGATCGCACAACCCAACTGCTCGAACTGACCGTAGCTCCGCTCGCATCCACGTTGCGAAACTCCGTTCGCGACGGCATCGATTCTTTCGTTACATCAGATCAGTTCCCGGCTGTGTGGGAGCAGGTGTTGCGTCAGTCCCACGCTCAAGTCGTGGGAGTGTTGAGCGGCAGGAATGCGGGGGTTGTCACGGCGAGCAGTGCCGGGGACCTGACGCTCAACTTCGGCCCCATCATCGACGCAGTGCGCACGCGCCTTGCCGCGCAGGGGGTTGCCGTCGCCACTCTTCTGCCTGCAATCAATCCGACAGTCGTGATCGCCCAAAGCGACGCCATCCCAGCGGCGCAGGTGTTGCTTAACCTGCTTACACTCGCCGGATACTGGCTGCCCCTCGTCGTGGTCGGGCTGTTGATCGTCGGCATCTTGCTAGCGCACGGCCGAGCCAAGGCAACGATTCGTGTGGCAATCGGAGTGCTGGCAGCAATGGCAATCTGTGCCGTTCTCTTTGACGGCGCCGGCATTGCCATGCCCTCTATCGCCGCTTCGGCTGGGCTGCCTGTCTCTGTGGCAACGCTTCTCTTCGATGACGCAACCGCTGAACTCCGGCGCCTCGTTGCGGTCATCGCGCTCCTGGCAGGGCTCACCGCCGTGATGACGTGGATCCTTGGGCCATTCACGATGCCGCGCAAGCTTCGCGATACCGTCGCCACCAGTCTGCAGCGCGCACGATCCCGTGCGGAAAAAGCAGGGGTCACGACGGGTCGCTTCGGCGAGCAACTGTACCGTTTTCGATACGCCGCATTCGCTGCCATCGGTGCAGGATGTGTTCTCACACTTGCCTTCGCGCGCCCGCTGAGCGTCTCAACGGTTGTGTGGACCGTTGTTGTGAGCACTGTCTTGGCTCTTCTTGTCCTCGTGACACAAAGGCCGCAGAGCGGGCGCTAACCGCCCGACTCCACTCCCCCTGCCCCGATTCGGCTTCGTAGTTACGAAGTTTTGGTTTTGTGCATACTAGTAGGTACAATAATTACATGCGCTCTCGAGAAAAGCTCACCCACGCGATGGCGGATCTGCTGTGGGAAGACGGGTATGCCGCGACCAGCCCCAAGAGGGTGCTCACCCGCGCCGGAGTCGGCCAAGGGAGCATGTACCACTACTTTTCGGGCAAACACGAGCTTGCGGTTGAAGCAATCCGTGAACTCGCAGACCAATACGTCGAGAACTCCAGCGTGCTCGACGAAGACGCGCCACCTCTCGACCGCATAAGCCGATATCTGATGCAGCCACGTCCCGGGCTACGCGGATGCAAAGTCGGCCGTCTCACCCAAGACCCACAGGTTTTTGCCGACGACGAAATGATCGGGCTCGTCGCCGGCGCGTTCGACGTCGCACTATCCAAATGGACTAAGGTCATCGATGAGGCCATTGCCTGCGGCGAACTGCCCGCAGAAACCAACTCCACACAACTGGCAATGACGCTTGCGTCGGTTCTGCAGGGCGGCTACGTGCTTGCCCGCGCATATCGAAGCCAGAAGCCCATGGATGAGGCCATTGCTGGGGCGATCTCGCTGCTCAATACAGCGAAGTCCCAGGCAGCTGCATCCACAGAATAAATCACCACCCCAAGACGGGCACGCCTAATCGGGCATGCCGCATCAACCAGAATCAATCAGATAGGAAAAACAATGACCGTACGAATCGGCATCAACGGGTTCGG
Organism: Actinomycetales bacterium; assembly: GCA_015654475.1. Taxonomy (GTDB): domain Bacteria; phylum Actinomycetota; class Actinomycetes; order Actinomycetales; family Microbacteriaceae; genus UBA3913. The sequence goes on along the minus strand of JAATGV010000038.1, from coordinate 84,599 downwards.
CCGCATCGGCCGCAGCTATTTGCGGGCAGCACTCGCCAGTGATGCAGATGTTCAGGTTGTCGCAATCAACGACATCACCGACGTCGCAACGCTCGCATCGCTACTCGAATGGGACTCGGTCTCAGGGCACCTCGAGGGTGTGTCCGTAGAAGACGACAAGATCGTCGTCAAAGGCCAGCCCATCACCGTATACGCTCAGCGCGACCCCGCGCTTATCCCATGGTCCGAGTCGGGTGTGGATGTGGTCATCGAGTCCACGGGCCGCTTCACCGACGCCGAGAACGCGAGCAAACACCTCGCCGCCGGGGCCCGCAAAGTGATCGTCTCCGCTCCAGCGAAAGGCAACGTTCCCGCGATCGTGCTCGGCGTCAACACCGACGCCATTGATCCCTCCGACAACATCTTCTCCAACGGATCATGCACGACGAACAGCATCGCGCCGCTTGCCAAAGTACTCAACGACTCCTTCGGCATCGAGTCCGGCATCATGACGACGGTGCACGCATACACCGCCGATCAGCGCCTGCAGGACTCCCCGCACAGCGACCTGCGCCGGGCACGCGCGGCCGCACTCTCCACCATCCCCACATCCTCGGGCGCTGCCACCACCATAGGCAAGATCATCCCCGAGCTCGACGGCAAGCTCACCGGCCTCGCGCTGCGGGTACCAGTGCCAGTTGGATCGATCACCGACTTCACTGCGGTGCTCACCCGGCCAGCATCCGTCGAAGAGATCAACGCCGCATTCCGTGCCGCAGCAGCATCTTCAGATCTCTCCCACTACCTCGAATACTCTGAGGCGCCCATCGTGTCTGCGGACATCGTCGGCAACCCGCACTCCACCATTTTCGACGCACCGCTGACGCAGGTCGTCGGAAACCAAGTGAAGGTCTTCGGATGGTACGACAACGAGTGGGGCTTCTCGAATCGCCTCGTCGAACTCTCACAAATCGTGGCAGGCGACTGAAGCCTGAGGCGGAAACTACAGCCTAAATAAACACCAGGCTCTGGCCATGGTGAACCATGCGAATGGAGCGCCTGAGCCAGAGCCTGGTGGCGATAACAGGATCAACCTGCTTCCCCCGATTCAAGAGGCGCCCAAAGCCTCGTCGGTGATGCTCACGAACAATAATCGCACGCGAAAGTGCGCGGCTCACGGTTCAATCGACACGGTTGCGGGTTCGTCGATCGCACTCAGATAAAGCCGCACGACCGCACGCGACGACAGCTAATTGCCAGTCGCCCTCTCGATCACCAGTTCGCGAACTCGCGCCGCATCAGCCTGGCCGCGCATCGCCTTCATCACTTGGCCGATAATCGCACCGGCTGCCTGCACTTTGCCGTCACGGATCTTCGCCAATACGTCCGGCTGTGCAGCAAAAGCCTCATCGATGGCGGCAAGCAATGCAGAATCGTCTGACACCACCGCAAGACCACGAGACTCGACAACAGCCCGAGGGTCGCCCTCACCAGCAAGCACCCCCTCGATCACCGTGCGCGCAATGCGGTCGGTGATCGTGCCCTCGGCCACAAGCGCGGCGAGCTCAGCGACCTGAGCCGGGGCAATCGGCAATGCCGCAGCCTCTACCCCCTCGGCGTTGGCCAACCGAGTCAACTCGCCCGTCCACCATTTGCGGGCCGCCTGCGGAGTCGCTCCGGCGGAAACCGTCGCCTCGAGCACGTCGAGCAGTTCGCCGTTGAGCACGTCGCGGAACTCAAGATCGGTGAAACCCCACTCAGCCTTCAGCCGAGAATGCTTCGCCAACGGCAGCTCCGGCAACGTTGCACGCAACGCCTCGACCACATCGGCCGTGGTGGTGACCGGTACCAGATCCGGCTCAGGGAAATAACGGTAGTCATCGGCATCAGACTTGACGCGGCCTGAACTCGTCACGCCCGTGTCTTCGTGCCAGTGCCGGGTCTCCTGCGTCACCGAATCGCCAGCGGCAAGCACAGCAGCCTGACGCTGAATCTCATAGCGCACCGCGCGCTCGACCGAACGCAACGAGTTCACGTTCTTCGTCTCAGTGCGTGTGCCCAACTCTTTCTGACCGCGGGGACGCAACGAAATGTTTGCATCGCAACGAACGGAACCCTGCTCCATGCGCGCATCCGAAACACCAAGCGACTTCACGATATCCCGAATCGCGCCCACATAGGCACGGCCCACCTCAGGTGCGCGAGAACCCGTGCCGTAAATCGGCTTCGACACAATCTCCACCAACGGAACCCCGGCGCGGTTGTAATCCACAAGTGAATACTGAGCGCCCTGGATGCGACCGGTGGCGCCGACATGGTTCAGCTTGCCTGCATCCTCCTCCATATGAGCCCGCTCAACCGGAATCTCGAACGAGGTGCCATCGTCGAGTTCGATCGTGACCGATCCTTCGTATGCAATCGGCTCATCGAACTGCGACACCTGATAGGCCTTCGCCAAGTCGGGATAAAAATAGTTCTTGCGTGCAAACCGGCACGTCTCGGCGATAGAGCAGCCGAGCGCCAGGCCGATGCGTACGCTCGACTCGATCGCCTTCTCGTTGACCACCGGCAGGCTTCCAGGCAGGCCGATGCACACTGGGCACACGTTCGTGTTGGGCCCAGATCCGAACGAGTTGGCGCACCCGCAAAACATTTTCGTAACAGTATTCAGTTCAACGTGGACCTCGAAACCGAGCACCGGCTCAAACAGCTCAAGCGCCTTGTCGTAATCCATCAACGCGTCGCGCGCCATCAGGCAACCGCCTCTCTCAGAATCGGGGCCTTGCCAAGAATCGGCCCACCCCAAGTCGCCTCAAGCAGCGGCTCGATGGCCCCACCGAACGCATACAAACGGTCGTCGGCGAACGCCGGGGCACACACTTGCAATCCAATCGGCAAGCCATCCTCATCGGCCAAACCCATCGGCAGGCTCATAGCTGGGATACCCGCCAAGTTGACCGGGATCGTCGCCACATCGTTCAAGTACATGGCCAACGGATCGTTCAGCTTCTCACCCAGCTTGAAAGCCGTCGTTGGCGCGGTTGGCGAAATCAACACATCCACTTGCTCGAATGCAGCAGCATAGTCGCGTTGGATGAGCGTGCGCACCTTCTGCGCGCTGCCGTAATAAGCGTCGTAATAGCCGGCTGATAGCGCATATGTGCCAAGAATGAGCCGACGCTTCACTTCCGCGCCAAACCCCGCCTCGCGGGTGGCCGCCATCATGTTCTCCACCGTCGGGGTGCCATCCGGCAGCACCCGCAGGCCAAACCGCACTCCATCGAATTTGGCCAAGTTGCTGGATGCCTCGGCAGGAAGAATCAGATAGTACGCCGCGATTCCGTATTCGAAGTGAGGGCAGCTGACATCAACAATCTCGGCGCCCTCGCGCGTGAGCAGTTCAAGCACGTCGGAGAACCGGTTGCGCACGCCCTGCTGAAAACCGTCCCCGCCAAGCTCTTTGACGACGCCGACTTTGAGACCCTTGAGGCCGTTGGCGCTGCCAGCGACCGCTGCCGCAGCGAAAGATGGCCATGCATAGTCGAGGCTCGTCGAGTCGTGCGCATCGTGGCCGCCGATCGCGTCGTGGAGTAGCGCGGCATCACGCACCGTGCGCGTGACCGGGCCGATCTGATCGAGGCTCGACGCAAGCGCAATCGCGCCATACCGCGAAACACCGCCATATGTCGGCTTGACGCCTACCGTGCCCGTCACCGATGCGGGAAAGCGAATCGAGCCACCAGTGTCCGAGCCCAACGCCAATGGAGCCTGGAATGCCGCGACTGCGGCAGCCGATCCACCGCCCGACCCGCCAGGGATGCGATCCAGATCCCAAGGATTGTGGGTGGGGCCGTACGCCGAATGTTCAGTGGATGAGCCCATCGCGAACTCGTCCATATTGGTCTTGCCGAGCGGAATCAGGTCAGCTTTGCGGGCATTGGCGACAGCCGTGGCGTCGTAAGGTGGCACCCAGCCCTCAAGGATCTTCGATCCGGACGTCGAAGGCATGTCGCGCGTGGCGAGCACGTCTTTGATCGCAAGTGGAACACCGGCGAGCGGGCCGAGCTCCGCGCCGGCGGCACGTCGCGCGTCGACGTCGGCCGCAGCCGCGAGCGCATTCTGGTCGGCAACATGCAGAAAGGCGTGGATGTCTGCATCGGTCGCGCGAATACGGTTCAGGTGCGCCGTCGTCGCCTCGACAGAACTGATCTCGCCAGCAGTCAGCTTGGCGGCCAACTCCGATGCAGTCAGATGGATGATCGTCTCATCGTGTGTGGTCATCGCGACTACTCTGCCCCAAGAATCGTTGGAACTCTGAACATGTTGTCTTGCGCATCGGGCGCATCGGAAAGCGCCTCCGCAGCAGTCAACGACGGCTGCACCACGTCGGCACGGAACACGTTGGTGAGCGGGATAGGGTGGCTTGTCGCAGGCACGTCGGGGGTGGCAACCTTGTTGACGGCTTCGACCGCGCCGACGATCTGCTGCAGTTCGGTGGCCAGGTGGTCGATCTCGTCTTGGGTGAGTGCGATGCGGGCCAACTCAGCAAGATGAGCGACCTGTTCGGTAGTGATCTCGGGCATGACCTCCATTCTAGGCCGTGCGGGCCGGGGCGTCGTATCCGGTCGGGCTGTGCGCCGGAGCCGCCGCCGGCATCCACCGATTCTCTGCCGTCAACCGAGCAAAACCCGACAGCTCACCCTCGCGCCTTCTCCCGAACCGAGCAAAACCCGACAATAACGGGCCGGATCTGTCGGGTTTTGCTCGGTTCAGATGACTTGGGTGGATACCAGTGTCGGGTTTTGCTCGGTTGAGGCAAGAAAGGGACATCCCCTCACATCGCCACAGCTACACGCAACCGTCCCCAAGCTGTCAATCGGCAGACGCACCCGAGGGTACAAATAGCCATGCATAAAGACCAGCCGCACGAATCGGCACGCGCCGCACACCTCCGCACACATCCAGGATTAGGACAAGCACGTACCGTGCAGCGTGGCTATCACCGCAGCACGCACCATAAGCTGCGCCCCGGACACTACATCGACACTGAGACCTGGGGTAGCTCGGCAGACGCCATACGCTACGAAGAAGAATGCCGAGCCGCATTGGAGGCGCGACCCGCATCCATAGCGTTGTCATTCAGTAGCGCTGCCGCCATTCTCGGAATGCCTACTCGCACGCACATGCTCAAACAGATACACCTCACGTACTCGCAAGATGCACGAGCACGACGTTATTGCGCGATCGTGCCCCACTTCGCAGAAATCGATGTGCAAGACCTCACAGAGGTCAGAGGTATGACAGTCACCACGCCCGAGCGCACCGCCATCGACCTGTGCCTGACCGCGCAGAAAGAGTATTCCCTCGGTGTGGTGGATGCACTGCTCAGGCAAGCCGGGAGCCGAATGGAGGAACAACGACAAACGCTTTTCGAGGTGCTGGAATCGGTTCCGGCACGACGGGGTCGAGGAGTCGCCGCACGCATCATCGAACTGGCGTCTGGGCAAAGTGAATCCCCCGGCGAATCGTTCCTTCGAATGCGGCTCGACGAGTTGGGGGTGGTACCGCCAGTTCTGCAACAAGAAATCGCCACCGACCGCGGAAAATATCGGGTCGATTTCTGCTGGCCGATCGAACGTGTTGTGCTTGAGTTCGACGGAATGCAGAAATATCACGACCCCACGATCCTCGGAAACCTCACTCCTGCACAAGTGATCATGTCGGAGAAGATCCGCGAAAGCGCGATCGCTGCGTGTGGATACCGCGTTGCCCGGCTCATCTGGGCAGATCTGCTCGACCGTACAAGATTGTCGACGATTCTGAAAGCCTCAGGGATTCCGTTTTCGTAAACGATCCGGAGTGCGCGTCGCCGCGAGTTGAACGGAGCAAAACCCGACACCGGCATTCACCCAAGTCATCTGAACCGAGCAAAACCCGACAATAACGGGCCGGATCTGTCGGGTTTTGCTCGGTTCGGGAGAAGGAGCGAGGGCGAGCTGTCGGGTTTTGCTCGGTTCAGCCTGAAGTGCGGCAGGCGCCGCGCTAGTCGCGCTGCGTCGCGTCGTGAACCTCGCCGACAAGCTCCTCGATGATGTCTTCGAGGAACAGCACACCGACGATCGAGCCGAGCGGGTCGACGACTCGCGCCAGATGGGCGCCTGCTCGCTGCAACGTGGCAAGTGCATCCTCGAGTTCGGTGGTTGTGGTCACCGAGATGAACGTGCGCCACCTCTTCGCTGGAATCGGCTCGCTGTACTCGTCGTCATCTTCGAGGTCGATGACATCCTTGAGATGGATGTACGCGGCAGGCCTGCCGGATTCGTCGACGATCACATACCGCGAGAAACCATGCTTCGCGACCGCCCGCTCGATGTCCGCTGGCGAGCCATCAGCCCCGATGGTGACGAGATCAGCCGTCGGCACCGCGACATCGGACGCCACCTTCTCGGTGAACTCGAACGCGTTGCCCAAGGTGCCCGCATCGTCGCGCAGCACTCCCTCCCGCCGTGACTCGGCCACAATAGTCGCGACCTGATCGAGCGTGAATGCGCTCGTCACCGCATGCTGCGGCGTCACGCCAAACGCTTTAAGCGCCAGGTCGGCCGTGCCGTTGAGTACCCGCACCACCGGGGCGAAGACCCTGCCAAAACCGACCAGAACCGGCGAGAGCGCGAGCGCCGTGGTATCGGGAGACGAGAACGCGATGTTCTTGGGAACCATCTCACCAAAAACGACGTGCAGGCCCGAGACGAGCACCAAAGTGATCAAGAAAGCCGCGACGCCACTGACTTCTTCAGGCAGCCAGAACAGCGGGTATTCGAGCAGATGATGAATCGCAGGCTCGGATACGTTCAAGATCAGCAGCGAACAGATCGTGATTCCCAACTGCGTGCACGCAAGCATCAAGGTCGCGTGCTCCATCGCCCACAGCGTGGTTTTCGCTCGGCGTGAGCCCTGCTCCGCCTTCGGCTCGATCTGGGCACGTTTCGCAGCGATGATCGCAAACTCGGCGGCCACAAAGAATCCGTTCAGCGCCAGCAAGACGACTAGCCAAAAAATACCAGCGAGATCAGACATCGGCGTCACCACGCTTTGGCTCGTCATCGGAAGAGGACGCCGACTCCTGCTCTGCCGATTGCGCCGAATCGGTTTCAGTCAGATCGACGTACCAACCTGTCAACCGTCCGATGTCATCGAGTGGAGCCTCGGCGTCTGCCGCATCAGAATCGGCGACCGGGTAAACGCGAGCAGTCGGAGTGATGGGAACAATCACGTCAATGGGCGCAAGCTGATCGAGGATCTGCCGGTCGACGACGCGCGCAGCCTCGGCTTGAGAATCGTCAGCAGCTTCCGTCCCCGTGCTCGCGGCTGTCGCCGTATCCGCCTCGGTGCCCTGCATCGCCCCAGCGGCATCGGCCTTGGCATCCCGAGACGCGAAGCCATCAGCGGCCTCGGGCACACTCGCATCCGGCCCGCTCGCATCCGGCCCGCTCATATCGCTCGTGTCATCGACAAGGGCAGTGACGCGAATGCGATCGATGCGGCGGCCATCCATGCGCTCTACCCGCAACACAGCCTGATCGACAACCACCTCATCGCCGACGACCGGAATGCGGCCAAGTCGCGCCATCAGATACCCGCCGACCGTCTCGTACGGCCCGTCGTCCGGCACGGAAAGCCCAATCTGCTCGTCAACCTCATCCGGGCGAAGCAAGCCGGAAATGGAACGCTCCCCCGTGTGGAACGTGATGACCTCTGCACCGATCCGGTCGTGCTCGTCGGACACCGCTCCAACGAGTTCCTCGACCAGATCTTCGAGGGTCGCCGCCCCGGCAGTGCCGCCGTACTCGTCGACGACAATCGCCATCTGATAGCTTCGCCCGCGCAGCAGCCCGAGCAGGGTATCCAACGTCATGGTCTCGGGCACGCGCAGCGGATCGGTACGCAACGCCGTCACAGGAACATCAGCCCGGCGTTCCCGTGGTATCGCGACCGCCTGCTTCACATGCACCAGGCCGATCACGTCGTCGAGCCCGTCGTCGATGATCGGGAACCTCGAATGGCCTGTGGCTCGCGCCAGTTCGACAACGTCGGCGGCAGACTTGTCTCGTTCGATCACAGTGAGGCGCGGGCGAGGCGTCATCACATCGCTCGCCGTGTGCTCAGAAAAGTCGAGGGTGCGTTCAAGCAGGGTTGCGGTCTGCGCGTCGAGGCTGCCGAAGAGTGCAGAAGTATGCACAAGACTCGACAGTTCTTCAGCGGTGCGTGCGCTCGACAACTCTTCCTTTGGCTCGATGCCTACCCGGCGCAATACCGCGTTGCTCGAATTGTTCAGGACCGAGACGATCGGACGAAACACCGTCGTGAATGCCACCTGAAACGGCACGACGACCTTGGCGGTCGCCTCGGGAAGCGCGAGAGCAAAGTTCTTGGGAACGAGTTCCCCGAACAGCATCGAAAGCACTGTGGCGATCGCAATAGAGAGAACCCCGGCGAGCGTTGTCGACCACGGCTCGCCGATATTCATCAAATGAAACAACGGAGACAGGAAGCGCGAGAACGCAGGCTCAAGAGTGTACCCGGCAAGCAGGGTCGTGATCGTGATTCCCAATTGCGCGCTCGAGAGATGCGTTGACGTGTGTTTGAGTGCGGAAATGGTGGATGTGAGACCGCTCACGCCACGGTCACGATCGTTTTCGAGCTGGGCACGATCAAGGTTGACGAGCGAAAACTCAGCCGCCACGAAGAATCCGGTGCCGACGGTGAGCACAACGCCGATGGCGAGCAGGAACCATTCGTTCATCGCGTCGCCATGCTGGTACTCGGAGGTTCATCCATAGAACTCATAATTATACAGGTCACTCCCCCAGACCGAACGGACTACACAGAAACGCGTTACCAGGCTTGGGCTGCCACATGCCTGCATGGGTTCATTCGGGCCGGTGCGGCCACGCCCTCATACGAACCGCCGGGTTTGGTCGCGGCGGCCAAGTACGAGTGCCAGCCCAAGCAGGGCGAGCGTCCATGCGACCAAGCCAGCAACGAGCCAACCGCTGACGGGCGTGCCCTGTGCCGCCCAGATCACGATCTCGCGGGCCTGACGCGACGGCAACATCTGCGACAGCACGTCAAGCCATCCTGGGAAGAGCTGCGGCGGCAAGAACAGACCTCCGCCGAACGCGAGCGCGAACATGAGGATCTGCACCACGGCGATAGCCGCCTTAGATGGGAATGCATACCCGACGCAGATGCCAACGAACATGAACGGCAAAGCGCACAGAGCCAACACCAGATAGCCGAACAGAAGGCTGGGAAGCGGCACGGTCGCCGCGGTAAACAGCTTGCCGATCACCACGAGCGGCACTACCGCGACAAGGCCGACAAGGCCTGTCGAGAAGACTTCAGACAGGATCCGGGCCAGCGCCGGCGCAGGCAGCGTGCGACGGTACGCGTCCCACGGGAGCTCTCTGCTCTGCGAAATTCCGATACCGAACCCGAACAGTGAACTCGTCATGATGGCGAACGTCGCCATAGAAATCACCGCAGCCGTCGCAGATTGCGGATTATCGGCGATGCTACGTTGGGGAAGCACGAAAAAACACAGCGCGAGAGCCGGAAAAAACAAGTTTCCGATCCAAGACATGGGAATGCGGTATGTCTCGATAAGGCTGTATTTGGCATACAGGACGGCAAACCGGAGCGTGTTCATGCCTGATCACCCGCCAACCCTGTCGTCGGCTCATCGCCATGCGTGAGAGCGAGAAAAGCCTCTTCGAGATTGGCGGCGCGAACCGCAAGGCCGCTGAACGCAATGCCCGTCGTGACGAGATCGCGAACGAACTTGTCAGAATCTCTCACCGCAATCCGGGTGGTGCCCGAAACGGCATCCGTCACAGCGTCGAGCACATTCGCGCCTGCCGCCGAAAGAATGGCTGCAACGTCGTCTGCCCGAAACTCGACCAGGTGCCGCCCCACCCGTTCGAGCACGTCGCTGAGCGGCTCATCTGCAAGCACCCGGCCGTGGTCGAGCACGACGACCCGTTGCGCGAGGGCCTGGATCTCCTCGATGTAATGGCTTGAGACGACGAGCGTTGCCCCATCTCTGTGCCGTTGCCTCAGTGCATCCCAGAGCGCGCGACGGGCCTCCACATCCAATCCGGTCGTCGGCTCGTCCAAAATCACGAGCCGAGGCCTGCCCACAAATGCGAGCGCCACGCTCAGGCGGCGCCGTTGGCCGCCCGAAAGCACACCAGTTCTGCGATCCAGGATGTCGTCAAGATCGAACTGCCCAGAGAGCTCGGTCGGCGTGAGTCGTTCGTCGAAATTGCGGCCCACGAAATCGATGACCTCGCGGCCCGTGAGCATGGCCGGCAATGCGGTCTCTTGGGGAGTACAGCCAAGCGATTGGCGATTGGCCGCGATGCGCGGGTCGCCGCCGAACAACGACACCTGGCCGGAAGTGGGTCGCCGCAGTCCCTGGATCAGTGACACGAGAGTGGTCTTGCCCGCGCCGTTCGGACCGAGAAGGCCCACGATCTCGCCCGGGGCGAAATCGACGCTTACGTCGTCAAGCGCGACCTGGTCGGCATACCGCTTTGTGACGGCATCCAGAACCGCGACGGAGTGGTTCGACATCGCCCCAACCTAACACGGAGACCGCATTCGGTATCGGGCCACGGAGCAAACCCGGTTCCAGCGGGGCCGATGTTGGAAGCGCCACGGTTTTTACCACGACTGAGCCAGTGCACGCCCCTCGTCGTAACCTGCGGCCGACTGGATGCCGACAAGGGCCCGTGCCGAGAACTGCGTCAACGTGGAGGCACCCGCGTAGGTGCACGAGCTGCGTACACCGGCCGTGATCTGATCGATCAGATCCTCGACGCTCGGACGCTCCACATCCACATAGATACGCGACTCGGAGATGCCCTCCGAGAACAACATCTTGCGCGCCTGCTCAAGAGGGTCGATCTGTGCGAAACGTTGTGCGACGGCTCGCGAGGAGGCCATTCCGTAACTCGTCTTGTAGAGCAGTCCGTGCTCATCGGTTCGATATTCGCCAGGAGCCTCAACGGTGCCGGCGAACCACGAGCCGATCATCACCGAGGCGCCGCCTGCCGCAAGGGCGAGCGCGACATCGCGAGGATAACGCACTCCCCCATCGGCCCAGACCGCCGCGTCGAGTTCGCGCGCTCGCTCGCTCGTCTCAAGCACAGCCGAGAACTGTGGACGGCCAACAGCCGTCATCATGCGGGTCGTGCACATGGCACCTGGCCCGACACCCACCTTGATGATCGTTGCCCCTGCAGAGACCAGGTCAGTGACACCGGCGGCAGTGACCACGTTGCCCGCGACGATGGGCACATTGTCGGGAGTGACAGCACGAACCTTTTCCAGCACATCCAACATCGTCGACTGGTGGCCGTGAGCCGTATCGACGACAAGTACATCCACGCCCGCATCGAGAAGGGTCCTCGCCCGACCAACCACGTCGCCGTTGATCCCCACAGCTGCCGCGACCGCGAGCCGGCCGGATGGGTCGGTGAACGACTGGTACACGGTCGAGCGCATGACCTGTTTCGATGTCAGCGTGCCAACGACCCTGCCGTCGTCGAGCACGACGCCGAACGCGCCAGGGCCGGCTTCTTCGAGCAACGTGAATGCCACCTGTGGATCGTTCGCCTCGTCGACCGTGAGCACCGTCGCGTCGCTGTGCACCAGGTCTGCGATGCGCGCATCGTCGACTGCACGCCCGATCTGCTCTGCCGAGACCGCACCGATGAGCTCGCCGTCCTCCGAAACCACGACGACCCCGAGGCCGGGAACAGCGGGAATGACCGAACGCACATCTACCACGCTCGCGTCTGGTCCGAAGGTGAACGCCGAGTCGCAGAACGTCGGCTGGGACTTGACCCAGGCGATATCACCGAGCACCGCATCCATCGTCAGATCTTGGGGAAGCACACCGAGCCCGCCACGGCGAGCCATCGCCGCCGCAAGCCGCGGACCCGTGACAGCATTCATGTTCGCCGAAACGAGCGGGATGGATGCGGCTGTGCCGTCTTGGGGAGACAAATCGACGCTCAGCCTGCTGCCCACCTGCGATTGGCTCGGCACGAGAAAAACGTCTGAATACGTCAGGTCATGTTGGGGGGCTTGGCCGTAGAACTGCATACTACAAACCTATAGGCTGGTGGGGCCCTGTCGACGGCGTTGTGCGAGGGTGTTCGGCCGTCGATCCAGTGCACGCTGTGTGCGTCGAGAAAGGCGAGTGGATTGACGCGAGAAGTCGAGGGGCCGACCTCTGAAGATTTGTCGGCGGAATTCGGGGCCAACACGTGGCTGGTCGAAGAGATGCTCGACTCGTATCGGCACGACCCGAGCTCGGTGGATGAAACATGGCGTCCGGTGATGGAACGGTTGATTTCCACGAGTGCGGCAGCAGTCACAGGTATCGCGCCTCCACCGGCACCCGCGCCCACAGAATCGGCAGAACCGACACGGCCAACGGCGCCAGAGCCTGAACCCGCAGCACCGGAGCCGGCTCGCGCCGATCCTCTGCTTGGCGATCTTCCCATCGCACGGACGACAGCCGCTGCTGCACGCCAACGACCCGTGCCAGCCGACCTGCCGAAAGCCGAGAGCGAGCCGACCGCCGAACCAGTGGCCCCCGTAGATCCGACCATCTCGACGCTTCGCGGGCTGCCAAAGACACTCGCAGCCAACATGGATGCCAGCCTCAGTGTGCCGACCGCGACAAGCGTTCGCACCATCCCCGCAAAGCTGCTCATCGACAACCGCATCGTCATCAACAACCAGCTGACGCGTTCACGCGGCGGAAAGATCTCTTTCACGCATCTGATCGGCTGGGCGCTTGTCAAAGCCTTGGTGAAGTTTCCAAGCCAGAACGTCTACTACGACATCATCGACGGCAAACCCTCGCTCGTGGCACCGGCGCACGTCACGCTCGGCCTCGCCATCGACCTGCCCAAACCCGATGGCACTCGCTCACTGATGGTGCCAGGCATCAAGAATGCCGACACACTCAACTTTCTCGGCTTCGTTCGAGTCTATGAAGAACTCGTCGCAAGGGCCCGAGCAGGAAAACTGACCGCGAGCGACTTCACCGGTGTGACCGTCTCACTCACGAACCCCGGAGGCATCGGAACAGTACATTCCGTTCCGCGGCTCATGAAGGGGCAAGGCTGCATCATCGGTGCAGGCGCCCTCGAGTACCCCGCCGAGTTTCAGGGCACCTCCGACCAGACCCTCAACGACCTGGGCATCTCCAAGACCATCACGCTCACCTCAACATACGATCACCGAGTCATCCAGGGCGCGGGGAGTGGCGAGTTCCTCAAGATCGTCCACGATCTGCTGCTCGGCGCGGACAACTTCTATGACGACATCTTCGCCGCCCTCCGCATCCCATACGAGCCGGTTCGCTGGGTCGCCGATTTCTCGGTCGACACCACGGATCAGGTCAACAAGACGGCGAGAGTGCAAGAACTCATCCATGCATACCGCGTGCGGGGACACCTGATCGCCGACACCGATCCACTCGAATACCGCCAACGCAAACACCCCGATCTCGACGTTCTCACACACGGCCTGAGCCTATGGGACCTCGACCGTGAGTTCGTCACAGGTGGATTCGGTGGCCGACGAACCGCGAAACTGCGGGACGTGCTCGGCATCCTTCGCGACACGTATTGCCGCACCACCGGCATCGAGTACATGCACCTGCAAGATCCCGAAAAGCGGCTATGGCTGCAAGACATTCTCGAACGCCCATACGCCAAGCCGACCCGCGATGAGCAGTTGCATATTCTGAGCAAGCTCAATCAGGCCGAGGCCTTCGAGACCTTCCTGCAGACCAAATTCGTCGGGCAGAAGAGGTTCTCCCTTGAGGGCAGCGAGTCGATAATCGCTCTGATCGACCAGATCCTGCAACGTGCAGCAGGCAGCAAGATCGCCGAGGCCGTGATCGGGATGGCGCACCGTGGTCGACTCAACGTGTTGACCAACATCGCCGGTAAGACATATGCGCAAATGTTTCGCGAGTTCGAGGGAACCACCGATCCGCGCATCGTGCAGGGCTCGGGCGACGTCAAATACCACCTCGGCACCGAGGGTGAATACATGTCGTCCACAGGCGAGAGCGTGGCCGTCTACCTGACCGCGAACCCGTCCCATCTTGAAGCGGTGGATGGGCCGCTGCTCGGCATTGCGCGCGCTAAGCAAGACCTGCTCGGCACGACGGAAAACCCCTACCCGATCCTGCCCGTGCTCGTGCACGGCGACGCCGCATTTGCCGGCCAGGGCGTCGTGTACGAGGTGTTGCAGATGTCGCAACTGCGGGCATATAAGACCGGCGGATCGATCCATGTCATGGCCAACAATCAGATCGGTTTCACCACAAAGCCCTCCGACGGACGAACCTCTGTCTATCCCACCGACGTCGGCAGAGCCGTTCAGGTACCGATTTTTCATGTAAATGGCGATGACCCAGAAGCAGTGATGCGAGTGGCGCATTTGGCCGTGCAGTATCGGCAACGGTTCCACACAGACGTCATTATCGATCTGGTCTGCTACCGCCGCAGGGGCCACAATGAGGGCGACGATCCCTCGATGACGCAGCCTCTGATGTACGGGCTCATCGAGGCCAAGCGTTCGATACGGGCCTTATATGCCGAATCTCTTATCGGTCGCGGAGATATCACCGTCGAGGAATATGAGAAGGCCAACCGCGATTTCCACGAACGTCTGGAGCGTGCGTTCCTCGAGACGCACGCCGCCCAGACCGGCTCGATCCCCATCATCCATGGGCCAGCCGATCTCGAACAGCCGGTCGCGCAACGCGCCGAGACAGAGAGCATCCCCACGGTTCGCGTCTCGACGACGGTGCCGCTCGAAGTGATCAAACGCATAGGCGATGCACACAATGCGCCCCCAGAGGGATTCACCATTCATCCGAAGGTCGCCGCACTGCTGAAGAAGCGATTCGAGATGTCGCGCTCGGGCAAGGTCGACTGGGCCTTTGCCGAACTGCTTGCGCTCGGATCGTTACTGCTCGAAGGAACGCCGGTTCGGCTTGCAGGCCAAGACACCCGGCGCGGAACCTTCGTGCAACGGCATGCAGTGATGCACGACAGGGCGAACGGCCAGGAATGGTTCCCCTTGGCAAACCTGAGCACTTCTCAGGCGCCCTTCTGGATCTACGATTCGCTTCTCAGCGAGTATGCGGCTCTCGGTTTTGAGTATGGGTATTCCGTGGAGCGAACCGACGCCCTCGTGGCGTGGGAGGCGCAGTTCGGCGACTTCACCAACGGCGCCCAGGTGATCGTGGACGAGTTCATTTCGTCCGCAGAGCAGAAGTGGCAGCAACACTCGGGCGTCGTCCTGCTGCTGCCCCACGGGTATGAGGGACAAGGGCCCGATCACTCGTCCGCGCGCATCGAGCGATTCCTGACGCTGGCCGCAGAGAACAACATGACCATCGCGCATCCATCAAGCCCTGCCAGCTATTTTCATCTTCTACGGCGTCAGGCGAAAGTGCGCCCGCACCGCCCGCTCGTCGTCTTCACGCCCAAGTCGATGCTGCGAATGCGCGACGCCGTGAGTCCGCTTAGCGACTTCACCCAGCAGGAGTACCGTGCCGTTCTGGACGACGATCGGCAGTTGGACAAGACTGCGGTCAAGCGTGTCGTCATGCTCTCCGGAAAGCTCTATTGGGAGGCGCTTGCCAAACTGGAGGAAGCTGGCTCGCATACCGTCGCGCTGGTGCGGCTTGAACAGTTTTACCCGTTGACGCCCGGAGAGCTGAATGCCGTGCTCGACTCGTATCCGAACGCGAAGCTGGTATGGGCTCAAGAGGAGCCCCAGAATCAGGGCGCGTGGCCGTTCTTCCTTAGCACGATCGTGCCCCTCATTCATGGACGCACGGTCAACGTGATCAGCCGACCGCCGTCGGCCTCCCCCGCCGCCGGCTCGAACAAGCGTCACAGCGCCGAGCAGGCGGCGATTCTTGAAGCCATCCGCGGCTAGGGGCCGAGGCCGACCCTTGGCTCGACCGATTCCGAACTGAACCGAGCAGAACCCGACATGGGGCTCAAGCATTCATAGCTGAACCGAGCAAAACCCGACAGTTCTGGGCGGGATGTGTCGGGTTTTGCTCCGTTGACGGCTGGGTCGGTAGCGTCGCTGTCGGGTTTTGCTCGGTTCAGGCGCAGGCAGACGAGCAGACAAAGACAGGGAGAGCGCCTAGGAGACCGCGGCCGCCAGTCGGGCACGCACCGCGCGCGTCGCCTCCACGATGTTCGCGAGAGAGGCAACGGTCTCGTCATATCCCCGCGTCTTCAAACCGCAATCAGGGTTGACCCACAAAATGCGTGGGTCGATCGACCCGACCGCCGTATCGAGGAGGCCCTTGATCTCACTGACGCTCGGCACCCGTGGCGAATGGATGTCGTAGACGCCCGGCCCGATACCCCGCGTGAATCCCCCCGCCACCAGGTCGTCGACCACCTCCATACGGGAACGGGCCGCCTCGATGCTCGTCACATCCGCATCGAGGCTCTGAATGGCCCCGATGATTGCGCCGAACTCGGAGTAGCAGAGGTGGGTATGGATCTGGGTGTCCGCCCTGACGCCGCTCGTCGCTAAGCGGAACGAATTGACCGACCAGTCCAAGTAGGCCGGTTGCGCCGTCTCTTTGAGTGGCAACAGTTCTCGCAACGCCGGTTCGTCGACCTGGACGATGCCGATACCTGCGGCTTCGAGATCACCGATCTCATCGCGCAAGGCGAGCGCGACCTGGTTGGCGGTGTCGCCAAGCGGCTGATCGTCACGCACGAACGACCACGCCAGAATGGTGACCGGCCCGGTAAGCATCCCTTTGACGAGTTTGCCGGTGAGGGATTGGGCGTAGGCAGACCAGCGCACCGTGATCGGCGCAGGCCGAGATACGTCGCCCCATAGGATCGACGGACGGGTCGCGCGCGAACCATACGACTGCACCCAGCCGTTGCGGGTCACCGCGAAACCGTCAAGGTTCTCGGCGAAGTACTGCACCATGTCGTTACGCTCAGCCTCACCATGCACAAGCACGTCGAAGCCGAGTTTTTCCTGCAGTTCAATGACTCGGGCGATCTCGGTGCGCACGAACTCTTCGTATTCGGAGACATCTATCGCACCACGCGTGTAGGCGGCGCGCGCGCGACGAATCTCGGCCGTCTGAGGGAACGATCCGATCGTGGTCGTCGGCAACGGTGGCAGGTCGAAGCGAGCAGACTGGGCCGCGGCACGCTCCGTTGCCGCAGCGCGATGAAACGCCGACTCGCTCAACGCGGAGAGCCGATCCCGCACTCCTGCCACGAGTACACCAGGGGCTTCTGCGCGATCCGCACGCACCTGCTTCGAACGCGCGACCTCGTCGGCGATCGCAGCAACGCCCTCCCGCAGCCCGCGCGCGAGCGTGACCACCTCCACAACCTTTTCGTCGGCGAAAGCCAGCCAGCTACGCAACCGTTCGGACAGCCCGGTCTCGTCCGCGAGAGAATGCGGCACATGGATCAACGAGGTCGAAGTCGAGACGGTGACCGTTTCGCTCAGCCTACGCAACTCTTCGGCCCCGGCGAGTGCCTCCCCCAAGTCGGCGCGCCAGACATTGTGCCCGTCGATCACGCCGGCGACAAGGGTCTTGGCCGCCAGGCCGTCACGCACGTCATCGGCGACGTCCGCAGGGACACTGCCGCGCACAAGATCCACCGCAATCGCCTCGACCGGAGAGCCCGCCAACGCCGAAAGCGCAGCGGTGCCGAGTTCAGCGTAGGGCGCGGCGACCAGAATGGCGGGGCGATCGGCATCCGGAGCACCAAGCACCCGATAGGCCTCGGCGGCAGCCTCAGCCAGAGTGGCATCGCGTAGCCCGAGCGATTCCGAGACAAGGGCTGGTTCGTCGAGTTGCACCCACGCCGCACCGGCTGACCGCAAATCGGCCAATATCTCCTGATACACGGGCAGCAGATCGGCAAGCCGATCAAGCGGCCGAAATCCCTCCGGTGCGCCCTCTCCCGGTTTCGCCAGGGCGAGCAGGGTCACCGGGCCGATGAGCACTGGCCGCGTGACGTACCCCGCATCGCGCGCCTCGGCCACCCGCCGCGCAAGCGCCGCATCCGCGTAATGAAAAGGCGTCTCCGGAGTGACCTCGGGCACCGAGTAGTGGTAGTTCGAGTCGAACCACTTGGTCATCTCGACAGGCAACCGGTCACCCTCGCCGCGCGCAATGGTGAAGTAGCCGGCCAGATCGATCCGGCCATCCGCATCCACCAGATCGGCAAAGCGCGTCGGCACAATGCCTGCCGCAATCGACGCGTCGAGCACCTGGTCGTAAAAACTGAATGATTCGGGAATCGAAGAGTCATTGCGACCGAGTCCAAGCTCGGCGAGATGCTCGCGCGTCTGCGCACGCAACCCGGTGCCACGTGCCTTCAGCTCCGTGACGTCAATGGTGCCGTTCCAGAACGCTTCGACGGCGAACTTGAGCTCGCGGTGCGGGCCGAGGCGTGGATATCCGAGGATCGTTCCGGCGGGGAACTGCGCCGTCGTGTTGGTGGTCATGTGGTCTCCTTGACAGAGGGGCTGGGGGACGTGGACAGGCCGGATGCAAGGCGCCCGGCGGAAGCAGGGGTATAGAGGAGGCCCAATTCAGCAAGTACAGCGAGAACTGAGCGGGACTTGTTGAAGGTATACAGGTGAAGAGAGGGCGCGCCGCCGACGAGCACCGCTCGCGACAACTCGACAGCCGCATCGATTCCGATGCGCCGCGGATCGCGATCGCCGTATTCCATGTCGTGGGCGAGATGGGCGGGCGGGCGCCGGCCGACGAGCTGGGCAACACGCGACAACTGTTGCGCACTGATCACCGGCATGATTCCGGGGATGATAGGGATGTGCACGCCAGCTGCGCGGGCATCATCCACGAATGACAGATACTCGTCGGCCTCGAAGAACAGTTGCGTGATGGCGAACTCTGCGCCTGCCTGCTGTTTTTCCAGCAAAGAGTCGACCGAGAACCGTCGACTATCGCTGGCCGGATGGCCGCCCGGAAAGGCACCCACGGCGATGCGCAGGCCGGCAGGAACTCCGCGGCGCTCACGATGCACCTCGTTGATGAGGCTGATGATGTCGACCGTACTGTCAACGGTTACGGCGTCCGGGGCGAGGGGGCGGGGATTCTTCGGCGTATCGCCACGAATCGCCAAGAAGTCGGAGATACCCGTGTCGAAGAAGCTGCCGATCTGGGCGGCGAGCTCCTCGCGGGTAACGTCGACGCAAGTGAGGTGGCCGAGGGGGCGCGCTGAGGTGTGCTCGCGAATATAGCGAAGCAGGTCAAGCGACGAGTCCCGGGTCGATCCGCTCGCGCCGTAGGTGACCGAGATGAACTCGGGCTCAGCCGCGGCCAGTTCTTGAATGGTGTGGCCAAGCGCGAGAGCCGCATACAAAGAACGTGGCGGAAATACCTCGAAAGAAAAGGTGATTGGCGACTTCGGACAGTCTGATCCCTTCGGATCGTGCCCTCCACCAGTCATACCGCGCCACCTCTCGCCCTTGTGGAAACACTAGTGCGCGCGAGTGCCGCGGTGCCGTGCAATTGCGGTTTATTACGCCGCATGCCTCGGGCCCGCACACGCGCGTTCGCGAGGGATGCGAAGCCTTCAGGCGGACGAACGGTGGCGTGCCGCAGCCACGATTCCCGAAACGAGAAGTATCAGCCCGACTACGATCACGCCGACGACAACAACGAGCCCGGCATCGATGTGGAGCTCCGCGAAGCTCGGCACAAGGAGCAGCAGAGCGACAATTCCCACGATGAGGAAGAACGTCCCTCCGATGATTGTGCCGACCCGCGGCGTACGGCTCTCTTGCGCAGAGACCGGGTTTGTGCTGGAAGCGGAATCGCGCGACTCGGCGGATGCCTGAGCGGGCGTGGGTGTGGGACCAGGCGTTGCTGTGGGACCAGGCGTTGCTGTGGGAGTGGGCGTTGCTGTGGGAGTGGGCGCGGTGGGGTCAGACGGACTGTCGGCGGCGGCGTCAACGCCACCTGCCCCAGCAACGCCACCGACGCCGCCGGCAGTAGGTCTCGACTCGGCAGAGTCACTCATGAGTTGGTACTTCTTTCTGTGCTGGTTGTCCCGTGCCGGTTGGCGAGGATCCGATCATCGAGAGTGTCAGATCGCCTCCAACGGTATTGACCCGAATCGTGGTGTAGCCCGCCGCGTCGGCAAGGCCTGTCACAATTTGACCATCGTCGAGCAGGATGGTGGCCGCATTGACAGCCGAGACCTGGTCACTCGAGGATTCGATGCCCTCAAAGCCTGTGCGCCCGCCAACCGTTCTCGTGTCGATGCGATACTGTCCGACCGGCGCGAGCCATACGTCGACATCTCCACCGATCGTGCTCACGTCTATCGTGCTTCCGACAGTGAACTCGTTGGCATCGATCACAACGTCTCCGCCAACCACTCCGAGTGAACGGGATTCGGTCTGCGTCGACGATGTGCCTACTCGGACGTCTCCGAACTCCACGGCGGACGGTAGGCTCGCCAGCGGTGCGCCTATGGCGAGCGCAATGCACCCGAGCACGGCGAGCGTTGCGACTCCCGGCGCACGGAATCCGACCATGCCGAAAAGAACCATCGCCAATCCAGCAGCGGCGACCATTGCGGCGATGGCGACGATAATGGCGTCGGGATACCACTTGGCGATCCCATAGCCGCCCGCGAGAAGGTATTGCGTCACACCCGCTGCCGCGCCGACAAGCAGCACTGCACCGAGGCTGATGAGCACGAGACTTGCCGGCGCTCGCGACACTCGCCGTGCCGACCGAACGCCGTAGGCATCCGGCTCCTTCGACTGAGTAGGCACGGTGAAAGTTTGCGCCCATTGTTCCCAATTGCCTGCATCAGATTGTTGCGCTGCGCCCTGCCCCGCACCTGGCCCGGTCTCAGGCATCCCGGTACCCTGCGGTCGCCCTTGTGCAGAATCCGCGCTTGCCTGCGCCTGGTATGCCGGATCGCCATGGCCGCCGACACCCGGATCCTGGGTTTTCTTGCGGTTCGACAATGCCACCACGAGAGCGATGACGCCGCCGACCACGAGCAGAGTCCAGATGACGCCAAGCACCGGGGCGCCCCAACTGTGTGCCCACCAGGTTGAGCCGGCCCACCACGTCCATGCCCCGCCGAACAGGCTGAAGACGATCACGGCCACGGCAATGATCGCCCACACCTCGCGACCGCCGATGCGGCCCGCGACAACTCGCTGAGCCACGATCTCGTTCTGCGCATTGGGCAACAGCACCCAGGCTGCGATGTATACGGCAAGTACTGGAGCCCCAAAGATTGCCGCCACGATAGCGACACCCCGGATGATGATCGGGTCGAGCCCGGTTCGTGCGGCGATCGCGCCACAGACACCGGCAAGCCACCGATCATCCCCCCTGACAAGTCCAAGGCTGCGCACCCATTCGAAAAAACCGTGCATTGGTGTGCTCTGCGGAGGCAGTGGCGATTGTTGGTTCGAGGCCATGCAGCAATTCTGCTCGGACCACACGTCGATCCGCTATCAGGGTTCTCCCTGACTTATCCCCCATATCGCGTGGTATCGCGGGCTCGGATGCTCGTTTTCTGTCGTTCAGTGTTTGGATGGATGCATGCTCACCGAACGCATGTCCCGCCCACGCGAACGTGTGATCGCCGGAGTCTGCGCTGGCTTCGCCGACCACACGGGTGTGCCCGTGGCTGCCGTTCGCGCGGGAATAGCGGCGCTGACGCTCGTCGGCGGAAGCGGAGCACTGCTTTACGCGTGGCTGTGGGCCACGACACCAACCGAAATCGCTCGCGAACCGCGGCGCCGCGACTTGGCGCTAGCGCGGCCCGGTCAACGAGCACAACGCCAGGCCGTGCAGCACACCGACGCCACCGCGAGTGCTGCGCAAACACCACATGCTGCACATGCTCCCGTCGGAACCGAGACCGCTGCCTCGACAGGGACAAACCGAAGGCGCGCCCGCCTGCGCGAATCCCCCGCAGGGTCAGCGGCGGCCGCGGATACAGAGACCACAGCAACCACAGCGAGCACGCACGACTCAGGGATCGCCTCGGGAGGCTGGACCGCATCCGTCGGCTTCTCCGCCATTCTGGTTGGTGCGGCGCTGGTCGTCATCGGTGCTTTCCTGGTGGCGGAGAGACTTGGACTAGATGTGCCGGTGGCAGTAATCGTGCCGCTTGTCGTCATCGGGGCAGGAGTGGCGCTCGCCTGGCAACAGGTCAGCGAACTCATCCCCGGCGCTACTCGCCCGGCTGCCCGGCCCTACGCGAACGTGGTCGGCGCGATCGGTCTCGTCATCACAGGGATCCTGCTGATCTTCGCGAACAGTTCACACCCCAACATCTGGACCATGTTCGCCGCCGCATTCGCTGCGCTGCTTGCCGTCCTGATCGCGTTGGCCCCATGGCTGATCCGGCTCAGCCGTGATCTCACCGACGAACGCGCAGCCCGTGCCCGCGAGTCGGAACGCGAAACGATCGCTGCGCACCTGCACGACTCGGTGTTGCAGACACTCGCCGTGATTCAACAGAAGTCGCCCGCGCACAGCGACGTCTCACGCATCGCGAGAGCTCAAGAGAGAGAGTTGCGCGAATGGCTCTTCGCTGAGACGCTTGGCGACCCGACCGCTACCGTTCATGACATCGTGACCGAGCTGAAGACACACGCGGCGAAGCTCGAGGCCGATTACCCGGTCACATTTGAGGTTGTTTCCGTTGGTACAGGTGGCTCGGGTGAGCACGAGAGCTCGGGCCACCTCGTCCCTGCACTGACCCTCGCGGCGCGCGAAGCCATGACCAATGCGGCCAAACACGCGGGCGGTGCAGTCTCCGTGTTCATTGAGCGCGGGCCCGAACGTTGTCGTGTCGACGTCATCGACCGCGGCCCCGGTTTCGCGCTCGAAACCATTCCCGACGACCGGCACGGAGTGCGTGACTCCATCATCGGCAGGCTGCGCACAGCCGGAGGTGACGCCGTGTTCACCGCGGGACCCGGAGGTGTGGGAACATCGGTCACGTTGCAGAGTCGCGCTGCAGCGCCCGAAGCATCCGCCGAACCGGCCCGTACAGCACAGCAGCAGACATCCACAGAATCGAGCACATCATGACCCCCGATCGGATCCACCGCGTTGTGATCATCGACGATCACTCCATTTTTCGTTCTGGCCTGCGCAGCGAACTCGCCCCGGATCTCAGTGTTGTCGGTGAAGCGGCGGATGTGGATGCTGGCGTGACCGAAATCCTGGAGTCGAATCCCGAGGTCGTGCTGCTCGACGTGCACCTGCCCGGAGGATCAGGCGGCGGGGGCACCGAAGTGATCGAACGCGTTCACGCCGGTGGCGGACAGCCCCGCTTCTTGGCACTCTCCGTCTCTGACGCTGCGGATGATGTGGTCAGCGTGATCCGGGCGGGCGCCCGCGGATACATCACCAAGAGCTCCTCAGGCGCCGAAGTATCTGATGCCGTGCGCCGGGTAGCAGATGGCGACGCGGTCTTCTCGCCGAAGCTCGCCGGCTTCGTACTCGACGTGTTCGGGGCTGCCGGCGGTGAGACCGCGCACGCCGATGATGAGCTCGACCGGCTCTCGGCGCGAGAGCAAGAAGTGATGCGGCTGATTGCTCGCGGGTACAGCTACCGCGAAACGGCATCAGAACTGTATATATCGATCAAGACCGTCGAAACTCATGTCTCCGCAGTGCTGCGCAAACTGCAGTTGTCATCGCGGCACGAACTCACAGCCTGGGCTCTCGAACGCAAACTGCTCTAGCGCTCGAACCGCGCAGGGGCACCCTCTTGCGCGGCAAGTGCCACGGCGACGCGTTGCCGCATGTCGGCGCTGAGTTCCGGAAAATCATCTACCGAGAACCATCCCGCATCAGTATTCTCGCCATCGGAGGGAAACGGTTCACCCGAAACATGGCGGCCGACAAAGACGATGTCGAGATACTGAGACTGATCCCCGTTGGGGTATGTCATCGGGGGCAGCGAATGCACCCACGCCAACTGCGTCACCTCGGCAACGATGTTTGCCTCTTCGAGAACCTCGCGTTCCGCGGCGACAGCGGGCTCCTCACCCGGATCGATGATTCCGGTGACCGGAGTCCACGCACCTGTGTCGGTGCGCCGCACAAGCAGCACCCGCGCTTGCTCGTCCACGATCACCGCTGTCACGCCGGAAAGCCATAGCGGGGCCGTGCCAATTTTTTTGCGCAGATCGAGAATAAAGTCTGGTGTCGCCATGATCATCAACAGTAGTAGCGTCTGAAGCCGGGTTGGGGCATGAGGCCGGGGAGGCCCCGAAGCTGGTTGTGTCTCGCCACCGGGCGACGCTCTTATCGCTTAATCTGCAGACGCCCCCACCCGAAACCTCTGCAGCCTACATATATCCGCTGCGTTGCCCGCGTAACCGACACAGCCAACGCACATACGCCATCCGCTACAAAAAGCACACGCCCCCACCCGAAGCTCCCACGGACCGCAGACTCTCGACGTGTTGCCCGCTATTTCGGGCATCGGCCACGTAATGGGTAAGCGGATCTGGCATTCGTTTGGGGGCGTCTGCACGAAAGCGGAGCGCGAGTATGCGCTCCGCGGCAGTTCTGCCGAGATTCCACGTTCAGGGTTCGAGATTTCGGATGGGGGCGTCTGCAGGGAAGTGGACCACGAATAACGCCATGCCAGACGCAGTGCAGCGATCCGGGCGGGCACCCGACGGGATAGATCTGGTTGTGCTTCAAACCCGGCACGGTGAATCTGGGTGCGTCTCAACCAGGCAAGGTGGATCTGGGTGCGCCTCAAACTCGGCGGGAAAAAACTGATTGTGCCTCAAGCGCCGAAGGGAATCGAGCACGGTATGCGCCACGCACGCAACAGGGACCGACCGAGAGGGTGCACATAGACCCAATCCAACGAACAGGCACCCCCCTGTGCGTGGCAGGGACCAACGTACGCTACAGGCTCAGGCCCGGTCGATGCCCGAGCCCGATTACATCTCGAGCCACGCCGAACGTCACCGAGGCGCGCACAACCATGCGCGTGGCCGGCCGACCCCGCTCAGCTAAGCGAACGAACGCCCGCCAGCCTCAACATCAGAAGCCTCAACCGAACTGCCACCGGCATGGCCGGACTGGATGTTCCGCAGGTTGGCAAGAATCTGAGCGCGAAGCTCATCCGGCGCGCTCTCAGCACAGGACCTTGCGATCACCTGGGTCAGCACCAGGCCGACCTTGTGTTCGTTTCGGCACTCAGGGCACGAGGCGATGTGCGCACGAATATCTGCGGCGTCTTCGGCGCAGAGTTCGTTGTGGATATAGTCCTCCAACTGCAGAACCCGCGCTTCTGGGCAATGGCAATTCTCACTCACGATGTGGCTCCGTTCTTGGCATCCACCAGACCCGCTTCAACGGCGTAGTCCATCAGGTACTTCCTCAATAGTTTGCGGCCGCGGTGCAGCCGACTCATCACAGTGCCGACCGGTGTTTTCATCATGTCGGCAATTTCTTGGTAGGCAAAGCCTTCTACGTCTGCAAGATAGACGGCGAGACGAAAATCTTCCGGCAACGCTTGGAGAGCATCCTTGACCCGCCCATCCGGCATGTGGTCGATCGCCTCCGCCTCGGCCGAGCGGGAGGCCATAGCCGTCGCCGATTCGGCTGTGCCGATCTGCCACTCTTCCAACTCGTCGATACTGCCTGAGTATGGGTCGCGCTGCTTCTTGCGATACGTGTTGATGAAGGCGTTGGTGAGGATCCGGTACAGCCAGGCCTTCAGGTTCGTGCCTTGCCGAAAATTGCGGAAAGCCGCGAAAGCCTTCGCGTAGGTCTCCTGAACCAAGTCTTGAGCGTCCGACTGGTTGCGCGTCATCCGAATAGCGGCCGCATACAGCTGGTCGACGAACGGCATTGCCTGGAATTGGAACAAGTCGCTGAGCTGAGCGGCAGACAACGTGTCAATGTCAACGATCTTCTCTAGCTCAGACGGGGCCTCGGCTGACGTTACAGCGCCATCGTCCGACGTCTGGAGTGGATTGCCCGAGTCGAGATTCTCTTCCGGCTCCGAAACCGCTTCTGGCTCCGTATCAGCAAGCCGATCTGTGCCAGTTGACGACTCAGCATCGAAACCATTCGTCTCGTGGTCGGCATCGACACGCGAGTCGCTCCTGATGACATTCACGCCATCAGTTCGCCTCTCGCCCATGTCGTCCACAAAATCGGCATTTGCCTCGACCTCATCCATGGGGCCATAGTCTAGCGTTCGACGATGTTCGAGCACTGCGCTCTTCATTGGTGGCCTCATGCTTTCTCTGCAGGAGCAGGCGTTCACGTTGGCGAAGGAGTCCCCTTATCGGGACCGCCCTCAATAGACTCATAACTGATGAGCATTTCCCGTAATTCCCCAAATGACGGATCCGACCCGCAATCTTCGGCCGAAAAGTTGTGGCCTGCGCCGATTGCCGGCGATCCGATCTCGTTTATCGCGCAGATTCCCGGCTCGAAGTCGCTCACGAACCGCGAGCTGGTTCTCTCCGCGTTGGCATCGAGTCCGTCGCGGATCCGACGCCCCCTCTTCTCCCGCGACACCAACTTGATGGTCGATGCGTTGCGAGCGATCGGCACTCGCATCGAAGAGGTCGACGGCGACGGTCTGTTCGGGCCAGACCTGTTAGTCACCCCAGGCGAACTGCATGGCGGAAGCATCGACTGCGGCCTTGCTGGCACTGTGATGCGGTTCGTGCCGCCCGTTGCGGCCCTCGGACTAGGCCCGGCCAACTTCGATGGCGACCCCGGCGCACGTGTTCGCCCAATGCGCACAGTCATCAATGCACTTCGGGCACTCGGGGTGGATGTTGCCGACGATGGCCGTGGAGCCCTGCCGTTCACCGTGCACGGCACTGGCAGCGTCTCCGGAGGAACGATCACCATCGATGCGTCGGCATCGAGCCAGTTCGTGTCCGGTCTCGTGCTCTCCGCACCCCGTTTCGACAACGGCCTCGACCTGATCCATGACGGCCCATCGTTGCCGAGCCTTCCGCACATCGACATGACCATCCAGTCGGTGGCGGGCCGCGGAGGCGTGATCACGCAAATCGGCGACTCACGCTGGCGCATCGATCCCGGAGCGCTCAGCGGCGCCGATGTCACCATCGAACCCGATCTCTCCAACGCCGCGCCCTTTCTCGCTGCGGCAGCGCTCACCGAGGGCTCCGTCACGATCATGGGCTGGCCGACAACCACCACCCAGGTCGGTGACATGTTCCCGAGCATTATCGAACGCATGGGCGCACACATCCAGATCGACGGAGACGCGCTCACCGCGACCGGCACAGGGCGCTTGCGCGGCATCGACATCGACCTTTCCTCCTGCGGCGAGCTGACACCGACGGTCGCAGGACTCGCCGCTCTCGCAGACTCGCCGAGCACCCTGCGCGGCGTCGCCCACTTGCGCGGTCACGAGACCAACCGCCTCGCCGCACTCGCCGCCGAGATCACCGGCCTTGGCGGCAATGCCGTCGAAACCGAGGATGGCCTTGTCATCAGCCCCGCGAAACTGCATGGCGGCGTCTGGCGCAGTTATGCCGACCACCGGATGGCGACAACTGGCGCGCTCGTCGGCCTTCTGGTGCCAGGGGTCGAGGTCGAGGGCATAGCGTCGACCACGAAAACGCTGCCCGAGTTTGTCGAGTTGTGGACCGCGATGCTCGGCCGGTCCGGTCGCACGACGACCACCATGGAGGTGCCGCTTGGCTAATCGCCAGCCGCCGGGCATCAACTACGACGACTATGACGAGACGAGCGTGCGCGTTCGCCCCAACCCCAAGGGCAATCGGCCACGCACCAAGCAGCGGCCCACGTACGCCCAGGCTCTTCCCGGATTCGTGGTCGGAGTGGATCGCGGCCGGTACCGCGTGATGGTTGCCGGGACCCCCGTCACAACATCGCGGGCCCGCGAGTTGCGCGATGAGGCGATCGTCGTCGGCGATCGGGTCGACGTGGTCGGCGACACGTCGGGGACCGACGGCTCTCTTGCCCGAATCGTGCGCGTGGGCGAGCGCACAACCATGCTGCGCCGAAGCGCAGACGACACAGACCATGTCGAACGCACGATCGTAGCGAACGTCGACCAGATGCTCATCGTGGCCGCTGCGGCCGACCCCGAGCCACGACCGCGTCTCATCGACCGCTATCTCGTGGCCGCATACGATGCCCGCATCTCTCCGCTGTTGTGCATCACCAAAACCGATCTGGCCGATCCGGCTCCTCTGCTCGGCGCTATTGCGGGGGCAGACCTTCCTGTGGTGGCGACATCCATCGCCAACCCTGCCCTCGACGAGCTGACCGACCTGCTCGCGGGGCATTTCACGGTGCTCGTCGGGCATTCCGGGGTTGGCAAGTCAACGCTGATCAACGCGCTCGTTCCAGACGCGGCCCGGGCGACAGGCCATGTGAACGCTGTGACGGGGCGTGGCCGGCATACCTCGTCCTCTGCGGTGGCTTTCCCCCTGGATGGGGTGGATGCGTTTGCGCAGGCTGCCAAAGGTTTCGTGCAGGCGGGATGGATCGTCGACACTCCCGGCGTGCGCTCGTTCGGCCTCGGTCATATCGATCCAGGAAACATCCTTGGCGCGTTTCCCGACCTCGCGGCAGTGGCCGAGAACTGCCCACGCGGCTGCACCCATCTCCCAGATTCCCCCGATTGCGCCATTATCGAGGCGGTTCAGCAGGGCAAGCTCGACGAGTCCTCAGCCGCAAGGCTCGACTCGTTGCAACGGCTTCTCGCCACGCTCAGTTAACGCCGCAGGCCCGTGCCGATGGCCCAGGGCCAAACACCCGAGCCGAAAATCGGCCTCCCTCACGATCCGCCGTTGCCCTGTTCGAGCAGATGACCGTATCGAAACGTCCGCGGGCTGGCGGATTCTCTCGCATCGCGATCCCGTAGGGTTGAACGTGTGAATGATCTCGAATTCGCCCACCACCTCGCCGATCTCGCCGATGCCATCACGGTGCCGCTTTTTCGTGATCCAGCTCTCGCGGTTCGGCAGAAAGCCGATCAAACCCCCGTATCGCAGGCCGACCTCGAGGCAGAGACAGCGATCCGAACAGCCATCACCACCCGGTTTCCCGACGACGTGGTGCTCGGGGAGGAGTTCGGCGGCGGCACCCGGCAGCGCAGCGGCCGCGAATGGATCATCGATCCCATCGACGGCACAGCGAACTTTGTGCGAGGTGTGCCCATCTGGGGCACTCTCGTCGCGCTCGCGATCGACGGCGTGCCAAGCGTCGGAGTCGTCAGCGCACCGGCTCTTGGGCGGCGCTGGTTTGCTGCAGCAGGCGAAGGGGCGTTCGTTTTGGAATCGGCCACCGGCCAAGGAGACGGTCACGAACCGCAGGCCCGGCGCATCCACGTGTCGCGAACTCCGGCGCTGAACGAGGCTTTTCTCAGCTACAACGGGTTCTCGTACTGGCAGCAGGCAGGCAAGACCGACGCGCTGCTTCGGCTTATCGATGCAACAGGCCGAAACCGCGCATTCGGTGACTTCTGGGGCTACATGCTTGTGGCCGAGGGAGCGATCGATCTTGCCGGTGAGTGGGGCGTCGAGCCGTATGACCTTGCCGCACTGGATGTGATCGTGCGCGAGGCAGGTGGATCGTTCAGCGCGATGGATGGTACGCCAGGGATTTGGGGTGGCTCAGGCCTCGCCACCAACGGCGCCATCCACTCCGACGCGCTGGCGACCATCAACGAGGACTAAGAGCCGATCCCGGCGCAATCTGCAGGCAGCGCTCAGCGGGCTATGAGCTCGGCGATCGCCGCCGGAATGTGATCGGAAATATCGTCCGCGACAATGGGCCGGCCCTGGGAAGCCAGCGTCGCCGCCCGACCGTGGATGTATGCACCGGTAGCCGCGATCATCGCCAAGTTGTCTGGATGGGTAAGATCCATGCGGGAACTCGCAATG
The DNA here is from genome assembly GCA_015654475.1 of Actinomycetales bacterium. Lineage (GTDB taxonomy): Bacteria > Actinomycetota > Actinomycetes > Actinomycetales > Microbacteriaceae > UBA3913. The sequence goes on along the minus strand of JAATGV010000038.1, from coordinate 54,557 downwards.
GCGAGCAGGCCGCCGATGAGGCCCGCCAGCACGTCGCCGGTGCCCGCCGTTGCAAGCACCGATGGAAGGCTGCGCACTACGAGAGCCGTGCCATTCTGGTTGGCGACACACGTGTCTTTGCCTTTGAGCAGCACCGTTGCACCGACCAGCTGCGCTGTCACGATCGCGTGGCCACCCGGGTTGGCCTCGATGGCCTGCCGAGAGGTGGGGAAGCCGAGCTCTTTGAGCATGCTGGCAAGCTCGCTCGCGTGCGGGGTAAAAATGAATGGCTTAGAGGTTGTCCTGCCGACGAACGGAAGTGCATCGCTGATGGCGCCCGCATCGACGACGGTCGGCAGGTTCTCCCCAAGCGCGGCGCGAACGTGTTCGCGTTGCGAGCTGTTTTTGTCGGCAGGAACACCAGAGCCGAGCACCCACGCTTGTACCCGGCCCATCCCGAGCACGATCTCCGGCCTGCGCAACAACACAAGGTTGCTCATCGCAGGCGGACCAACGTAGCGAACCATTCCAGCGCCACTGCGTGCTGCAGCCGCCGTTCCGAGCAGCGCAGCGCCCTGGTAGGCAGGCGACCCGGTGACAAGACCCACGACCCCACGCCGGTACTTGTCGTCATCATTGCGCGGCGAAAACAGGAACTCGGCAGCATACTCGGGTAACCAGTCTTGCCACGCACCGCCAGAACTCACGACTTCTCCCATATTCCGCACGCGCCGGCCAACACCTTCGTCTTGAGGAAAGCTGCCAGGGGCCATTTGCCTCCCATCATAAATGCTGTACCTGTGCTCTTTTTGTCCCTGCCCGACATGACCCGCTTGGAAGCGACCGTGAATGGGCGATGCAGGCGCACTGAACTATCCGTCGGTGCCGCCCGCCTAAGGTCTACAGCGCTTCGAGGATTCCCCTGCGGCGGGATTTCGCAGCCGTCCCGCCTCACGGCAGGTATTCACCACGCAGCAACGCCTCGAACTGCTCGGCTTCGACCACCGGCACACCGAGTTGCTCAGCCTTTGCGAGCTTGCTTCCGGCCCCAGGACCGGCAACGAGATAGCTTGTCTTTTTCGATACGCTGCTGGATGCTTTCGCCCCTGCCGCAATCACGGCCTCCTGTGCGCCCTCACGGGTGTAGCCGTCGATGGATCCTGACACGACAATCGTGAGCCCGGCGAGAGGCCCAGCCTCGGCTGAGACATCTGCGTCGACAGCGCGGACAAACCCGGGAGTGGCGAATTGCACACCGGCCGCCCGCCACCGCTCCACGATATCCACATGCCAGTCTTCGGCGAACCAATCGGCGAGGGCAGATGCGATGACGGGGCCGACGCCATCCACTTGGCTGAGTTCTTCCGGCATCGCGTCGCGGATCGCATCGAGAGAACCGAAGTGGTCGGCGAGAGCACGCGCAGCCACCGGGCCGACATGACGGATGTTGAGGGCGACAAGGATGCGGGCAAGCGGCTTCGTTTTGGCTTTTTCCAACTCCGCGATCAGCTTGAGAGCGGCCTCAGAGGGGTGCACAACAATAAAATCCTTGCGAATCTTTGCACGTCGGCGCTCCGCGGCACTCATCAGTTCGGTGCCAGGCGGATACTGCTTCGTGATCCGTTGAAAAGGCTTTCGCAGTTTCTCGGTTCCGTCGGACTCCACTTTGGGCAGACCGGATTCGGGATCTCTCACAAAAACTTCAATGGGCACGAGATCGTCGACGGTCAGATCGAATAAGCCCGCCTCAGTGTCGAGAGGCGCAGTGGCCGGGACCTCGGGGTGTGTCAGCGCAGACGCAGCAACCTCGCCAAGCACCTCAACGTCGAGGGCGGCGCGCGAGCCGATGCGTTCGATCCGTCCACGTACTTGGGCGGGGCATGAACGCGCATTAGGACAACGCACATCCACATCCCCCTCCTTGGCGGGTGCAAGCCGTGACCCGCATTCCGGGCAGACCTGCGGCATCACGAACTCACGTTCGCTGCCGTCGCGCAGTTCGACCACCGGGCCAAGAATCTCGGGAATGACGTCGCCCGCCTTACGCAGGATCACAGTGTCGCCGATAAGCACTCCCTTGGCGCGCACGACGTCTTGGTTGTGAAGCGTTGCCTGGCGCACCGTGGATCCTGCAACATATGCGGCATCCACGACGGCATACGGCGTGACGCGCCCCGTCCGACCGACGCCCACACGAATCTCGCGAAGCTTGGTGTGCACTTCCTCGGGAGGATATTTGTATGCGACCGCCCATCTCGGCGTTCGGCTTGTCGCACCAAGCACCTCATGCAAGGCGAGTTCATCGACCTTGACGACGATGCCGTCGATTTGATGCTCCAGGCTGGCCCTCCGATCGCCGATCTCGCGAACGAACTCGACTACCTCGTCGAGCGTTTCACAAACCCTGATGAGCGGAGACGTCGGCAAGCCCCACGTGGCGAGCAACCGATACACCTCGGACTGGGTGGCTACCGGCGGTTGCTGCCATGCTCCGACCCCGTGCACGTACATGCTGAGGCGGGACTGCCTGCCCCGCATTGCTACGAGCTGCTCCGCGGTCTTGCCATCCGCTTTTTGGCGCAACGTGCCCGCCGCAGCGTTGCGCGGGTTGGCGAACTGCTGGACTTTGCGCGACCTGCCCGTCTCAGCTTCGAGACGATCTGCCTCCTGCCGGAGAGTCTCGTTGATGGCGGCGAAGTCAGCGAGCGAGAAGAAGATCTCGCCACGGACCTCGACGACGTCTGGAGGGGTTGCCGTGTTGAGCCGGTCTGGGATCGACGGGATCGCCAGAACGTTCTCGGTGACATCCTCGCCCACGACGCCGTCGCCTCGGGTTGCCGCGGACACAAGCCGACCGTTCTCGAAACGCAAGTTGATAGCCAGCCCATCGATCTTGACCTCGGCTAAGTAGTGGAAGGGCACCGTCGCTGCCGCGTCTGCAGACAGCGTGCGCTTGACCCTCTCGTCCCAGGCGGAGATCTCGTCGAGATCGAAGACGTCATCAAGAGAGAGCATGCGTTCCAGATGGCGAACCGGGGCAAAAAGCGTTTGGTCGGCGCGGCCGCCGACCGTCTGGGTTGGCGAGTCTTGGCTGAGAAGCTCGGGGAACCGTTGCTCCAATGCTGCGAGTTGGTGGACGAGAGTGTCGTACTCTTCGTCGCCAACGAGCGACGCATTGCGTTCGTAATACGCGTCGCGCAGGCTCAAAATGCGTTCGGTGAGGGTCGCCACGTCGTCGCGCGCCTGATCGTGCGACCGCTGCTGCGCCCACTGCACGGCGGCACGCTCGAGGCTACCGGTGCCAGGCGAATCCGCCCTCCCGGTCGCCTCGCTGCCCACGCTCACAGGCTCGCGGTTGCCATCTCGGCAGGTATTGCGGCGGCCGCTGTGGCTGTATCGGCAGAAATCGCAGCGGTAGAAACCGTGCTGACCGAAGCTGCGGCGGCAGAAGCCGTATCGCTAGAAGTTAGGTCGGCAGAAGTCAAGTCGGCAGAAGTCAAGTCGGCAGAAGTCAAGTCGGCAGAGACCGTTCGCTCGATCGTTGCCTGCCCAAGCACCCGCGTGCCTTGGTAAATCACTGCCGATTGGCCGGGCGCGACCCCATCAAGCGGCTCGTTGACGCGTACGATCAGCTCTGGTCCGCCGAGCTTGCGCTCGACCTGCGTCAGGCGAGCCGGCACCTGCTCGCCGTGCGCACGCACCTGCACAGTGATGTCCATGGGCTCGCCGCCTTCGAACACGGGCGGCTGCCCGCACCACGAGAAACGCGACCCCGCGAGTTCGGAGACAGCCAGCGCCGCCTTTGGCCCGACGACAACCTCGCGACTCACCGGGCGCACCTCAAGCACGTATCGAGGTTTGCCGTCTGGCGCAGGATGCCCGATCGCCATGCCCTTCCGTTGCCCAACAGTGAAGTTGTGGGTGCCGTCGTGGTGGCCGAGCACCTCGCCGCTACGATCAATGATCTTGCCTGGGGCGGCCGGGATGTGGTCGGCGAGCCAGCCCTGCGTGTCGCCATCAGAGATGAAGCAGATGTCGTAGCTGTCTGGCTTGTGGGCCACCGAGAGGCCACGACGCTCGGCCTCAGCACGCACCAGGTCTTTCGATGGGGTGTCGCCAAGCGGGAACATGGCGTGCTCCAGCTGCTCGGCGGTGAGCACGCCGAGCACATACGACTGGTCTTTGGCCCAGGCGGCGGCGCGGTGGAGCTGTTTGTTGCCCGCAGAATCGGTGACCACTTTGGCGTAGTGCCCGGTGCAGACCGCGTCAAAACCGAGGGCGAGAGCCTTCTCGAGCAGCGCAGCGAACTTAATGCGCTCGTTGCAGCGCAGACACGGATTCGGAGTGCGGCCTGCAGCGTACTCAGCCACAAAGTCGTCCACGACATCGAGTTTGAAACGCTCCGAGAAATCCCACACGTAATAGTCGATGCCGAGGGACTTGGCGGCACGCATCGCATCCATCGAATCCTCAATGGTGCAGCAGCCACGCGCACCTGCCCGAACCGTGCCCGGCATGCGCGACAGGGCCAAGTGCACGCCGACCACTTCATGCCCCGCCTCGACAGCCCGCGCCGCAGCCACCGCAGAGTCCACGCCTCCCGACATTGCAGCAAGTACCCGCATGTGCGCCCATCCGTTCTGAAATCTGGCTGTACTGAAATCTGGTTGTACTAGCTTAACCGTGACCACCGACACGGCAACCGCCTTTCGAATCCGGCATCTCCGCCACCGCCTCATCCGGTGAGAAAATCTCCACCCTGCGCCAAATCTTCTCCACTTGATGGCTCAGCGCTTCGCAGAGTGACCCCAAATCTCTAGACGCAATCTTTGAAATCCTGAAAGGCAAACGCACCACAGCGCCAGGTCGTCACAGCGGCGAGGGGATCTTCTTCACCTCCAAAGCCGTGGACACATTCAAACTTGAAGCAAACGGCTTGGCCCTGATTGTCGACAACACAATCAACGATGAAGCAGCCGGCGTGACCGAATTCACCATCGGAACTCGTATCAGCCTCACCATCGCCACCCAAAAGACGCGCAACCTCGCCGACATCTTCAACAACTTCACCTCCCCCGAAACCGGGAGTTTCGACCACAGCCGCACCCGCATTTCCTTGGTCCGCCTCGACGGCGAGTTTCTGAGCCGTAGTGAAGCAAGACGCATCGCATCCGGACTCGAAAAGTTTCGTCATGTCGATCTCGACTTCGCAAAAGTCGACTTCGTCGACCAGGGCTTCGCCGACGAGCTGTTCCGCGTATGGGCACGCATGCACCCCAACACACGAATAGTCCCCCTCAATGCCAACCGAGTCATCACCATGATGCTTGGACGCGCCGATACAACGACGCGGGTGCCCAGCCCCGCCGACGGCGCACACTGACGGCGCCCGCGCGGACAGCCGCAGCAGCACGCATCGGTCAACGAACAGGCATGATAGAGGTGTCGTCTCGCCGAAAGGAATCCCATGCTTGTCGCATTCTCCGTCGCCCCATCCGTCTCAAACCCCGATGGCTCGGTGCACAACTCGGTTGCCAAAGCCATCAAGGTCATCAGAGAATCCGGCCTGCCCCGGGAGGAAGGCTCAATGTTCACCACCATCGAAGGCACGTGGGACGAATGCTTCGATGTTGTTCGCCGTGCCACGGAGGCGGTCCAAGAAGACTCCGACCGTGTCTCGCTGGTCATCAAGTGCGACATTCGCAAGGGCTACACCGGCCAGATCACTGCCAAACTCGATCGCATAACCGAGATCCTCGGCCCGCAACAGTAGCGGCAGAGCCATCGCGCTAGCGCCGGTCGACTAAAACGTCTGCGGCTCCCGCGCCGCCATGCCCGCATCCAAGGCGGCCGCATACACACCGGGCAGAACATCTATCAGCCGGTGGATGTCTGAAGCACTCGTGTCGTGGCCAAGCGTGATTCGCAGCCCGCTGCGAGAATCCTGCTCGCTGAACCCCATCGCACGCAACACATGGCTTGGTTGCGCAACACCAGCCGTACACGCCGAGCCATTCGACGCAAGAAAGCCCTCGCGATCGAGCAGGAATACGATCGAGTCGCCCTCGCAGCCAGGCAAGACCACATGCACGTTGCCTGGGAGCCGGCCAGGAGCGCTCGGGTCGACGCCGCGGTCGCCCGTCACAATCGCCTGCGGAACCACGGCCGAGATGCCGGCAATCAGTTCGTCGCGAAGTGTGCGCAAACGCCCGGCCTCCGCCTCCAATTCTGCGTGCATAGCCGCAGCTGCGGCCGCGAAGGCGGCGATACCCGCCGTGTTGACCGTCCCGCTATGAATGCGCCGCTCCTGCCCTCCCCCATGCACAAGCGGCGAGATCGACACCGAACGGTGCACCACAAGCGCCCCAACACCAACCGGCCCGCCGATCTTGTGAGCCGAAACGCTCAACGCCGAAACCCCCAAACGGCGAAAGTCGATCGGCAGTTGGCCATAGGCAGAGACGGCATCGACATGCACCGGCACCCCCGCCTCTCGGGCGATCGCCGCGACTTCAGCGACCGGCTGAACAGTACCGACCTCATTGTTCGCCAACATGAGCGTCACCACAGCGACCTCGCCTGCACGCTCGGCCAAAATTGCAGCGACTGCTTCGGGAGACACCCGCGCATCCCGATCCACCGGCACCCACACCACTTCAGCGCCCTGGGCCTGCTCCAGCCATTCGAGAGACTCAAGAGTCGCGTGGTGCTCGCCCTCGGGTGCAACGATGACGTTGCGCGTGCGATCACGTGCGACAGCCGCCCAATACAGGCCCTTGATCGCTATGTTGATGGATTCCGTGCCGCCACCGGTGAATATCACCTCTGCCGGGTCGGCGCCGAGCGACAAGGCAACCTCTACTCGACCAGATTCGACGGCGAACCTGGCGTCCTGCCCCGCACTATGGGTCGACGATGGATTGCCTGCCGCCTGAGCCTGCGCCACAAACGCCGCGAGCGCCTCAGGCCGCATTCGCGTGGTCGCAGCGTTATCCAGATAAATCGCCATAGGGCTCAAGATTACGCGGCTTGCCAGTGGCGCTTCGACGAACGATCACCGCAAGAAAGACCCTAAGAAATAATCCCCGCAAGAAAGAGTTTCTCTCATCCCCGAGAACTGGCGCGCTCGGTCGCGCGATTCTGGGTTGTCCTATGCTCAGATCGCCCTGCCCGACAGCGTGCTGGCAGTAACAGAGGAAATGCTCGGGGCCTGAGTGACTATTCTCCCAGACCCCGAGCATTTCCTCTGTTACTGCCAACGCAGCGGACCAGGCCAGCATCGGCATCAGCGAACTAAGCCAGCACCAACGTCAGTCGATGCTCACGGCTCGACCCGACGCGGCCGACTGCAGCGCCGCGTCAAGGACCGTGAGGAGATGCAGACTTTGGTCAGGGGCGACTGGCACTCCGCCGCGGTGGGAGAGGTAGGACTCCCACCTGCGATAGAACTCCCGTTGGTCCCCGTCTACCGCTGGGAGCATAACCCTCGACCCGTCGCGTGATACATGAAGCACATGGGGATTGGCCATGACTCCGAACCCAACGTCTCCAGGGTGGGCCCCGGCCTTGAGCTGGTCCTCCTGCGGGTCTTGATCGTCAATCTGCAACGAGCCCTCCGTCCCCTGAACGATGACCCGAGGCAAGTCGGACGAGCTGAGCAGCGTGCCGCGAACATGCGAGCGCACGGGTGAATCGACGTGCTGAAGCGAGACGAAGAAGTCATCCGCCACGGATGCACCCGGGCGGAGGCAGTCAAGTTCGGCGTAGACCGACGCGACAGGGCCGAAGAACTCTATTGCCTGGTCGATGATGTGCGCGCCCAGGTCGTGCAGCACCCCCGGCGCAGTGGCCGGGCTCGCGACCTCCCGCCAGCCAGCCTGGACCTCCGGTGTAAAGAACCGATACCAAGACTCGTATCGAACGACGGTACCGAGGCTGACCTCGGCAAGGTATTTCTTGAGACTGAGGACCTCACTATCGAAACGACGGTTCTGGAACGCACTGAATCCGATTCCAGTCCTCTCAGACACTGCAATGAGCGCTCGCACCTCGGCGGCGGAGGGGGCGAGGGGTTTGTCGATCACTGCCGCCAGGCCGGTCTCCAACGCGGCCGAGGCGATGGCAAGGTGTGTCTCGTTCGGCGTCGCAACGACAACGCCGTCGTACTCACCCGCTCGAGCAAAAAGGGAATCGATGTCTGCGAAAATCTCCGCGTCGCGGAAGTCCGCGGCTGCGCGGTCGCGTTGCGCGGGTTGAAGGGCGACGATAGCAGCCACCTCAAGCCCCGGTGTCGCCGTGATCAGTGGTCCATGAAAGACACTGCCCGAGAAACCGTAACCGATGATCGCCATGCGTTTTGTCGAATTAGCCATTGTTGTTTCCTTTTCCTGTCTCCGCGAGCGAGGACAATTCAGATGCCGATGTGTTCGCGCAGATACTGGCGAGCAGCGAGCGCATATTCGAGAGGGTTCGCCCGTGCCGGATCCTGCTCAGCCTCAACCACGAACCATCCGTCGAAGTTCGACTGTATGAGGGGTCTCAGGATGGGTTCGAAGTCAGTCTCGCCGTCGCCGGGAACGGTGAAGACTCCAGCGAGCACGGCCTGAAGAAAGCTCAAGCGCGACTCTTTGACGGTTGCGAGCACGTCAAGCCGCACATCTTTGAGATGGACATGACCGATACGGTTTCGGTACGTCGATGCGATTGCCGCGGGATCCTCGCCCGAGAAGCGCAGGTGCCCCACGTCCAGAAGAAGAAAGACCTTGTCAGGGTCTGTGCTCTCCATGAGTCGGTCGATCTCGGCAGTGGTTTGCACTCCCGTACCCATGTGGTGGTGATACACGACCCGCTGACCGGTTTTCGCGGCGAGATCGGCAAATTTTTCCAACCCCCGGCAGAGCTGGTCCCACTCGTCGTCCGTGAATGTCGGTTTGTCGTCAAACACCGGGACATCCATGAGTCCTTGGATGGAGTGCCCCTGTTCGGCAACATTGATGACCTTCGTTCCAAGCGCGTGCAGGTAGTCGCGAAATTTGACGAACTCGCGAGCATTCTCGTCGAACGATCGCGTGGTCAGATATGAGCTGAACCATGCGCTCGCAACTCGGAGGCCGCGCAACTTCAGTTCTGGAAGCAATTCGGCCGGATCTTTCGGGTACTTGTTGCCGATCTCCGTTCCGTCGTACCCGGCCAGCGCCATTTCGCTGAGTACCTGCTGATATGGCGTGCTCCCGCCGAGTTCGGGCATATCGTCATTCGTCCACGCGATCGGCGCGGCGGCAAGCCGAATAGTGCTCATCGCATCCATCTCCTTTCATCGCTTGTGGCCGCCATCGGTCGTGGCGGCCACAAGCGACCTGTTTCTAATCGTTGAGGTAATCGTCCGTGCTCAGCAACGATCCGAGCGCCGCGACGACCAGCGAGTGATCGTGCAATGACGGGAGGCCAGAGACCGCCACAACGCCTACCATGACGCCCGTGCAGAGGGTGAGCGGGAACGCTCCCCCGTGTGCCGCATACTCGCCGAGCGGCAAACGGCAATTGGCATCGAAATCTTCACCGTTGAGAATGAAGCTATATCCGACGCGCGCGGAAGACTGGCCATAGCGCGCGACGACAGCGGTCTTGCGTTGCGCCCACGTGTCGTTGTCGGCGACCGCCCCGGCGACGGCGCAGTGGAAAACCACTTGGTTTCCGAGTTGAATGTGAATTGCAACAGGCAGATTCCTGGCTGCCGCAGCATCGTGCAGCGTGGTGCCGATCTTCCATGCCGTGTCGAGATCGATCGTCGGCACCCGTAGCTGCTCCTCCTGCTCGCGCAGGGCGGCGACGAGGGCCTCCGTATCGATGCTGAGCGCATTGAGTTCATCGCACGTGGCATCGAACGCAGCGAGAATCGCGTCGAGTGTCGGTTTGGTTGTCGAAGTTAGCATTGTTTCTCCGTTCGGGTATGTGTTTTATGGGTCTGGGGTCTACAGGGTCATCGATGCCCGAAAACGGTCGAGGGCGAGGTCGGAGTCACCTGATGCATATGCCTCCATGCCGATCGTCCCTGTGTAGCCAATTTCCGCGACAGCCTGGGCAACAGCGCCGTAGTTGACTTCTCCCGTTCCCGGCTCGCAGCGCCCAGGAACATCCGCCACCTGAATCTCTCCTATGTGACGATTCGACTCACGCACGGTGTCGACCAGGTGCCCCGTGTCTTGCTGGGCGTGGTAGAGGTCGAGCATCATCTTGACATTCGGGCTGTCGATGGCCGAGACGAGGGTCAGGGTGTCGGCAGCTGTCGCGAACGGAACTCCGGGATGGTCGACTCGCAAGTTGAGGTTTTCGAGGCAGAAGGTGACACCGGCTTCCTCGCCGAGCACAGCAAATCGCTCGAGCGTCTGAAATGCGGTAAGCCACATCGCCGGGGTAACAACATCGATCGGCTTTGCCGCCGTACCGTTGACAAGTTCCGCGCCATGGATGACGAGGGTGGTGCATCCGAGGGCGTGCGCGTAGGGGATGACCTCCCTTGCGGTTGCGACCATCTCGTCGGCGTCCTCCTGCAGTGCAAGGTTTCCGTGCACGTACCCCTGCATCGATTCGATCGGAATTCCCCAACTGGCGATCTGGTCATACTCGTCCAAGGCATGAGCCCAGATCTCGACGCCAAACCCACGCTCGTGAATGCGTGCGGCGCGCTCGGCCAGCGGGAGGTCGAGGTAGACCATCTCCGAGCAAATGGATAGCTTGTTCATGTTGTCTTCTCTCTTCGAGACGGCGGCGAGATTCGCTCCGCGGCCGCGTTACAGGTTGGTTGAGGGTCAGTGCGTGGCCCGAGCTTCTTTCTCAATCACCTCGAGGCTCTTTCCACGCGTCTCGGGCAAGAAGAAGTACGCGAACACGATGCTTCCGATGTTGAGAAGAGCGAACAGCCAGAAGGTCATCTGGCCGCCAATGGCATTGAGTACGGGAAGGAAGAGAAGTGAGATCACGAAGTTCACAACGTTCATGCTGAGAACCGACAGCCCCATGCCTTGACCGCGAACCTTCGATGGGAACACCTCAGCGATGAGCAGCCATGTCACCGGGCTTACGATGCCCTGATTGACGGCGAGGAACAACAGGATAAAGCCGAGTAGCACAATAGCGGAGCTCAGGGTGGGGTTCGACGGGTCAACGAACGCATACGCGATCCCCACGCAGACGTGACATATGGCCACGCCCGCCAGCCCAACCATGAGGAAGGGCCGCCGATTGAAACGGTCGATGAACCCGAGACCGCCGACTAGGGCGGCAATCATACTGACCAGACCGATCGGCACCGATGCGAGGAGAGCGTTGGACGGATTGAATCCGAGTTGGGCGAACAGCGTCGGCGCAAAGTAAATCATGACGTTCACACCCGTGAACTGGTTGATCATTGCGACGCCGATACCGGCGATGAGGGTGCGCCGTAGCCAGGGAGTCTTCACGAAGTTGATGAGGCGGCCAAGGTCCTTGCTCGCCCGCTCTGCTTTGATGTTCTCTTTAATGAGGTAGAGCTCCTGCTCAGCCTCCTCCGGGCTGCGCGTAAGCAGCAGAACTTCGCGGGCCTTTCTATCCTCACCCCGGTGGGCCCAGAAGTTGGGCGTCTCGTGCACGAAGAACGTCCCGACTCCGAAGATGATCGCTGGCAGCGCCGCCGCCCCGAGCATGATCCTCCAGTCCCACGGCTGCTGGATGCCGACAAATGCGTTGATCATGATTGCCAAGAACTGCGCGACGTTGATCATCACCGTGTTGATGGATACGAGTCGACCCCGGCTGCGCGCGGGCGCCATTTCTCCGATATACAGCGGGACGATGACGCTTGAGGCGCCGAGACCGATTCCGAGGATGACGCGGGCGGCGAGGAGGACGCTGAGCGTCGGAGCGAGCGCGCATAAGACAGCACCGGCCACGAAGAACACTGCGGCGACGCGCATCATTTTCTTACGACCGAACGTGTCGGCCATGCGTCCGCCGTAGTATGAGCCGAACGCCGCGCCGATCAGGAGCATTGATGTGATGAGGCCTTTGCTCCAGTCGTTGAGCACCAGGCCCGACCCGGGGACATCCATTGCGAGCAACGCACCGGAGATGACCCCGGTATCGTACCCATAGAGGCCGCCGCCGAGCGCTGCGATTGTGGACAGGATGATGATTCGCTTGCGTCGGGTCTTCTTGACGACCTCTTCGGCAGCGTCATAATCGGCATCTGTGGGCAAGGCCTCAGGTGGGATGGTGCCGCTGTGGTTGGCGGGTGTATCGGTTGACATCGGGTTCTCTCCTTTGCGAACTACGCGGTCTCAACGCGGATGAGGGGAAAGGCGAGGCGAGTAGCCTGTGGAGACATAGCGCAGGGGGTGCGTTCGCTGTGAGTCTCCATTGATCATCGCCTGTCTTCCTTGACTAATCCACGTGATCTGTTCGACATATCCGCCGAACTCCTCAATTGTACTTACATACTGACAATCTCTCAAATTGAGCAACTTGACTGAGTTCCCATTAAACATGATGGGTTCGATCCTTGCCTCAAATCCCTTGACAAAACACCACAATTCAACCTTTGAGGGTGTAATGTCCTAACATAAGTACACAAGGCGTGTCAGAGATGGCGCGACGACGAGAGGGGCCCATCATCGATACTCGATTGGACATATCGATTGACAGGTCCTCCCCTGTCCCCCTCTACCACCAAGTTGTGACGGCCATCGAGACCGCGATCCGAGACGGGCAGCTTGCACCGGGCACGCGCATCGACAACGAGGTTGAGTTCGCCAATCAACTCAACGTCTCCAGGCCGACCATGCGCAAGGCAATGAGCGAACTCGTCCGGCAAGGGCTTGTAGTTCGCAAGCGCGGCATCGGCACACAAGTGATCTCGAACCACATGCGCCGCCCGCTTGAGCTCTCCAGCCTCTTTGACGACCTCGTGCGCACAGGGAAGAAGCCGAAGACCCAGGTCCTCGAATTCACTCACCTTCCCGCCGAAGCCGACATCCTTGAGACTCTCGGCCTTCCCGAGGGCGCCTCCGTCTACTATTTCAAACGGCTTCGGTTCGCCGATGGCCGTCCCCTCGCGATCATGCGCAACTGGGTGCGTGAAGACATCGCCACGTTCACCGAAGCCGAGCTGATCGAAGGCGGGATGTACCACCGGATGCGCCTCGCCGGCGTCACCTTCAAGCTCGCATACCAGCGAATGGGCGCGACGGTTGCCAAAGCCGAGGAGTCCGAACTACTCGAAGTCGAACTCGGCGCTCCCCTGATCACGATGGAACGCACGACGCTTGACGACATGGGCCGAGTCGTCGAGGCCGGCACCCATCTCTATCGAGCAGACTCCTACTCCTTCGAGGTAACCCTCATCCAGCACTAGACCTGCGTGAGACCATCGCCTCTCTGGAGCAGGAACCTGACACACCACCGGCACAGCGAAAGCGAAGGGAATCGCACATGACACAGTGGACGTATCCACGCGGTACCGCGACAAGCGGCAAATGGGAAGTCTCGCTCGGAGCCTCCGACTCCGAAAGACACATCGAGGGATGGGCCCACACCGGAATTCGTGTGGCGCAGGTATCCCCAGGAGACAGCCTGGAACTCGCGCCATTCGATGAGGAACGCATCGTCGTTCCGCTCTCGGGAGGGCCATACCACGTCCGCATCGACGGAGCGGAGCAGCACACTCTCCGCGGCAGGGAGAGCGTCTTCGCTGGACCAACGGATGTCCTCTATGTCGGCATCGCGCACGGGATCACGATCATCGCAGGCTCAGCAGGACGCATCGCCGTTGCGTCGGCACCCGCATCCACCTCGCATCCGACCGCCTTTATCGCCGCAGAGGAGACCGCCGTGGAGCTGCGCGGCGCGGGCACCTGCTCGCGCCAGGTGCACAACTTCGGAACGCCAGCGGCGCTTGAGGCAGACAAGCTCATCGTGTGCGAAGTCATTACCCCGTCTGGAAACTGGTCTTCGTATCCGGCGCACAAGCACGACACCGAGTCGCCGACAGAGACGAGCCTCGAGGAAATCTATTACTTCGAATCACGTGTCAACCCGGATTTCGCGCCATTTGCGCCCGCTGAGACGAGGCCATTCGGATTACAGCATGCGTACAGTGCCGACCGGCGAGACCTAGAGATCTCTGCGCGGGTCAGCACCGGCGATACAGTGCTCATCCCTTACGGATGGCATGGTCCGTCAGCGGCCGCACCGGGGTACGACCTTTACTACCTGAACGTCATGGCCGGGCCCGGGCCCGTGCGCGACTGGCTTATCACAGATGATCCGGACTACGGCTGGCTTCGCGCCGCGTGGCAGCAGGAAAACGTCGACCCACGTCTGCCCTTCCACGTCTAGCGTGAGGCAAACACACCCACAGCGTGTTGCACTGGCGCCTCTGCATGGACAAGGGCCAGCCGCAACCGCCAACCGCCTTCTGCCCCTGCAGCGGCTCGGAAACGTCAGAAGGCGGGCCCCGCAGGGCCCGCCTTCTTTCAGTGTTTGTATTTAATTCAGTATTTGTATCTCATCAGCGTGCTTCAAAGTTGAACGAGGCCCTGGTGGCGACCCCCTTCTCGTCAGGCCAGCGGGTCGTAATGACCTTGCCGCGCGTGTAGAAGCGGATCCCATCCGGGCCGTACATGTGCAAGTCGCCGAACAACGAGTCTTTCCAACCGCCGAACGAGTGATATGCCACCGGCACCGGCACCGGCACGTTGACGCCGACCATGCCCACGTTGATCTTCCGTTGAAAGGTTCTCGCAGCCGCACCATTTTTGGTGAAGATTGCCGTCCCATTGCCATAGGGGTTTGCGTTGACGAGGTCGATCGCCTCCTGCAGAGTCTCGACGCGAATGATCTCGATCACCGGACCGAATATCTCCTCTGCGTAGGCAGCGCTCGCCAGCGGCACGTTCTCGAGAACGGTCGGGCCGACAAAGTAACCCTCTTCGTAGCCGGGCACCGTGTAGCCGCGACCATCCAGAGCGACCTTCGCGCCGTCCTTTTCGCCAGTCGTGATAAGTCGCTCGATACGCTCCTTGGATTCCTTCGTAATGACCGGCCCCATGTCGGCGCCGGGTGCGATGCCGACATTGACGGAAACCTTCTTGCCCGCCTCAACGACTTTTGTCACGAGCCGATCGGCCGCGTCACCTACTGCGATCGCCACCGAGATCGACATACAGCGCTCGCCTGCGGCACCGAAGGCAGCAGCAGCAAGGTTATCGGCGACCATGTCCATGTCCGCGTCCGGCATCACAATCGCGTGGTTCTTCGCGCCTCCGAGGGCCTGGACGCGTTTGCCTGCCAATGTGCCCCTCTCCTGGATGATCTTCGCGACTGCCGTTGACCCGACAAACGAGACGGCCGAGATGCCCGGGTGGTCAAGGATCCCCGTCACGATGTCACGGCCACCATGCAACACGCTGAAGACTCCGTCAGGAAGGCCGGCTTGCGTCCACAGATCGGCGAGGAAGTTGCCGGCAGAGGGAACTTTCTCCGATGGTTTGAGCACGAAAGCATTACCCGCGACGATTGCAGTCGGGCACATCCACAGCGGAACCATGACCGGGAAATTGAATGGTGTAATGCCCGCGACGACGCCGAGCGGCTGCCGAATGCTATGGACATCGATGCCGGTGGATGCTTGATCCGAGAACTCGCCCTTAAGGAGCGTCGGCGCGCTGCAGGCAAAATCGACGACCTCGAGGCCGCGGGCAATCTCGCCCTTGGCATCGTCAAAGGTTTTGCCATGTTCCGCGCTGATTATCTGCGCGAGCGCATCGGTATTCTCAACCAAGAGCTTGCGGAATGCGAATAGCACGGCTGTTCGCTTCGCAATGGAGTAGTCGCCCCAGACCGCCGCAGCCTCCGTTGCTACCTCGACCACCTTGTCCAGATCGGCAAGGGTACCGAGACGAAGCTCTCCGATGACCTGCGCCGTCGCAGGATTTTCTATGGGAAGGGTTTCAGTGCCTTCCCCCGAATAGGTTTTGCCGCCGACGTAATGCTCGACGATAGGCGTAGTTGGGGTGCTCATGATGGTGTGTAGTTCCTTTCCTCAATGTGAATGCTGTGTGATTTCGACCGGCATACGCCTGCTGTCAGCCGACGTAGGGCCGTTGATCTGCCTTGTTCTTCTCGTACTCGACACGTGCCTTCTTGGTCGAGTCAAGATCGGATACCTCGGAGACGACAACCTCCCACCACGCCTGTGAATCCGGTGCAGAAAGGAGCGGATCGTTATGGAGATGGATGACGACGGGGCCGGCGATGTGACGTGCCATCTCAAGCGCGGCTCGGAGATCCTCGATCACCGTGTCTCCCGGTTCGATCCGGAACACGGTCGCGCCGAAGCCCTCCGCGTTGGCCGCCAGGTCGACCTTCACCGGCTCTCCCGTATCGAAGCTCTCCGTGTCGCGGTCGAGGGTGCGGAACGCGGTTCCGAAACGCTGCGAGCCACGATCCTCCGAAAGTGCCCCGATGGATTGATATCCGTCGTTCTGAATGAGCACGACGATAATTCGAATGCCCTCCGCCGCAGCCGTGACCAACTCCGAGCTCATCATCAAGTACGAGCCGTCGCCAACCATCACGTAAACCTCGCGATCCGGAGCGCCACGCTTGACGCCGAGGCCACCTGCGATCTCGTACCCCATCGTCGAATAGGCGTACTCGACGTGATAGGAATACGAGTTGCGAGAGCGCCAGAGCTTGTGCAGATCGCCCGGAAGGGACCCCGCCGCGCACACGACGATCCCGGTTTCGCCGGCCGCTTCGTTGACCGCACCAATAATCTCAGCTTGGGCAGGCAACGGGGCAAATCTCGTCTCGTAGGCGTCGTCGACGAGAGCGTCCCACATGGATTTGAGTCCGGAGATCTCCTCCGCGAGCGAGTCTGCTGTGTGGTAGCTATCGAGCCCCGCGGTCAGGGCCGCAAGTGCCTTTCCGGCGTCTGCGACGATGGGAATGGATGTCCCCATCTTGTATGCATCGAATGCGGCGATGTTGATATTCACAAATGACACATCAGGAGCCTGGAACAGGGTTCGAGACGCAGTAGTGAAGTCTTCGTAGCGCGTACCGATTCCGATGACCAGGTCAGCCTCGCGAGCATACGTGTTCGCCGCCTGGGTGCCAGTGTGCCCGATCGCCCCAAGGTTGAGGGGATGGTCCCAGTTGAGTGCGCCGGTACCCGCCTGGGTAAAAGCCACCGGGATACCAGTTGCTTCGGCAAATGTTTGGAGGAGTTCCTCCGCAAATGCGTAGAGCGTCCCGCCCCCCGAGATGATCAGAGGCTTGCGCGCCCCTCGGATGGCAGTAACTGCCGCCGCGATGTCCTCCGTCTCTGGGTCTGGACGGCGGATCCGCCACTCACGATCCTTGAGGAACTCGTCGGGGACCCACAACGATTGGGCCTGGACGTCTTGTGGCAGAGATATCGTGACCGCACCGGTCTCCGCAGGGTCCGTGAGCACACGGAATGCGTTCAACAGTGCGGAGATCAGCTGTTCCGGCCGCGACACTCGATCGAAGAAGCGGCTGAGCGGCCGGAACGCGTCGTTCACCGAGAGGTCGCCGCCATAAGGCTGCTCGAGTTGCTGGAGGGCGGGGTCGGGGCTGCGAGTAGCGAACATGTCCGCGGGCAGGAGCAGAGCAGGCAGATGATTCGTCGTCGCGACTGCGGCACCTGTGAGCATGTTTGTCGAACCCGGTCCGGTCGAGGCGGTGACTGCAAATGTCTGCAGCCGTCGAGTCTGCCGGGCAAACCCGATCGCCTGATGGACCTCTCCTTGCTCGTTACGTCCCTGATGATATGGGAGCACATGCGGATCTGTGCGTTGTTGCTGGAGAATGCCCTGCCCGAATCCGGCGACCTGGCCGTGCCCGAAGATGCCGAAGACCGCGGGGATCGTGCGTACACGCCGATCACCGTCGACTGTGTACTGATGCGACAGGAAGGCGACGAGTGCTTGTCCCACTGTCATCTGTGTGCTTGACATTTTTTCCTGTTGTCCTTTCGAATGAGACTGTCTGTAGTGCCGGCGACGGGAAGCCGAGAGAGCCGGTGGATCGCCGCTAGCGATCCTGGAGAAGCGCGACTGCGCCTGCGACAGCTGATGCCACATCGCCATCGGACGGATAGAGGAGGGTTCGCCCGACGGTGAGTCCGACCACCCCCGGCAGCGCGAGAGATTGCCCCCACGACGCATAGAGCGTGTCAAGACTCGCGCTGGAGTCGCCTCCAAGCAAGACTGTGGGGAGAGTTGTCGAGGCCATGACCTCCTCCATATTGTCGACGACGGGGAGCTTCATCCACGTGTAGGCGCTCGATGTGCCGAGCGCCTGCGCGATCCCGACTGAGAGCGCGACGGAGGCAGGATCGAGTAGGTTGCGCACTCGTCCTCCCTCCCAGATAGAGACGAACGGCTCGATCATCGCGTAGAGCTCCCGCTCGGCGAGCGCATCGATGGTGTCGGCAACTCTGCTGAGTAAGGCCGGGGTGGCACGATCCTCATGTGCGATCCGCACGAGGATCTTGCCGCCCTCGTATCCGGCCCGAGAGATTCCGGCCGGAGTAAATCCAGTGTTTCGATCGTCGAACTCGAAAGAAGAGCCGAACAGGCCCGCCCTGTTGATCGAGCCGAAGACGAGCTTTCCCTCAAGCGCACCGAGGAGCAGGAGGTCGTCGAGGATGTCAGGTGACCCGAGTATCCCTGCACACCCGGGTTGCGCGAGGGCGATGAGCAGATGATCAAGCAGCTGTCGGCGATCCGCCATGGCCATATCGTCACCGCCAGCTCCGAGCGCACCCCGAGCAGGGTGGTCGGCGGCGATAATGAATACCTGCTTGCCAGAGCGGAATCCGGAGAACCGTGTCCGGGCCGCCGCGGCCTGCGCGATTGCGCCGGGGGTGGAGAGCCGAATCTCGGAGAGCTGCGCGTAACGATGCGGGTCGTCGAAGTCGATCATGCCAAGAAGCGAGGGGATTCCCGCCTGTGTCGTGTGCGTCATCGTATTGCCCTCGTACCTGGAACGTATTGCGTTTCGGACTCGACGTGATCGCCGAGGAGGTTCAGCACGTCGTCCTCTGTTGGCATCGCATCGGAACAGGCGATCTGCGTGGCGACGTATGCGCCTGCGGCATTGGCGAAGTCGAGCGTCCTCGCCAATGACCACCCCTCGAGCAACCCATGACAGAAGGCTCCACCGAAGGCGTCGCCAGCACCGAGCCCGTTCACGGTCGTCACGGTGATCGGTGGCGAGACAACTCGCTCCGTCCTGGTCTTCGCCATGACGCCCTCCGAACCCAGCTTGACGACGGCAATCTCGACGCCACGGTCGAGCATCCGATCCGCCATGTCGTCCGGCTCGCCAGCGCCGACGGCCACCGCGCACTCAGCACGGTTCCCGATAGCCACCGTTGCTCTCGGCAGCACCTCGGCAATCGCGTCTGTCGCGTCTTCGGCCGAATCCCAGAACATATCTCGATAGTCGAGGTCGAGCACGGTATACCGACCCTCGTCGGAGTGAGCAACACCGCGCAGTTCGACGGCCCGAATATGCGTGGATCGCGACGGCTCCTGACAGAGCCCCGTCACGGAGAGCCAAAGGATACGGGCCTGGCGGACGGCTTCGGCATCCAGCTCCTCGGGTCGGATCTGCAGATCCGGCGCAGTCGGGGTCCGATAAAAGTAGAGGGGGAAGTCCTCAGGCGGCTTGATCGCGCAGAATGCCACGGGGGTGGGATACCTGGCATCGGTCGCGACGAACCGGTCGTCAACCCCGTACCGTGTCAGCTCCCTGTGCAGGAAAGTACCAAAGGGATCGTCACCGGTTTTCGTGACGAGGTCGGCGGTGTGCCCATACCTGGCCACCGCAACGGCGACGTTGGATGGCGAACCACCCAGGTATTTTCCAAATGAGTGGACATCTTCGAGGTCTATCCCGACATCGTTGGGATAGATGTCGACGCTTATCCTCCCGATTGATAGAACATCTTTCCCGTTAGTCATCGTTGACTCTCCAATGTGCGTGCGAGCAGCACGATTCTGCACTCCTCTTTGTTAGGACAATAATACATTATGAATGAAGGTGAGGGGCGATCATGGCGCTAGGGGGCCGGGACGATCACCGATCGGACCAAGGCGTCGAGGTCGGCGTCGGCCTGCAAGAATTGTCGCAACGTCTTCCTGGTAGCGCCGAAGGCGTCGAACTCTGCGGGTGTCATCCCATCGACCTCATAGGCGCGAACGAACTCAGGCACCTTGGCGGTCAACTCAGAAAGGATATGGTCAGGAACAGGAACGTTGATCCGATCCTCAATCACGAATGAATTGCGGTTGATCTCCTCTTGCCAAGCGAACGGTGGAGAGACCACCAAGTCGCCGCCAAGAAGTTCATACCACTGCAGATAGTTGCGGAATGCCGCCGAGAGGATGCGTGAGCGGAAGCCACGTTCTTGGAACACCTGATAGGCCTTCTTCATTGCCGCGACGCCCGCCCATTCGAGGATCCCGGGGTCCACGAGAATATGCTCTCGCTTCGTCCACTCCTTGAGCCAGTCATCGAGCCGTCCGCCCATGATGGTGACGACAGATCCGAATTCTCCTGTCGGCAGGCCCTCTCTCTCCCGCCGATCAAGGCCTCGCTCGATCACCTCGCCCACAGCGACGGCTTGCGGAACCGTGAAGGAGACCGTCGCATTCACGCTCACTCCGCGGTATGTTGCCTCTTCGATTGCGACAAGCCCCGTTGACGTGGCCGGGATCTTGACGATGATGTTCTCCGCCAGTTTCGAGAATCGCACCGCTTGATCCACGAGCGCAGCCGCATCTCGGTGAAGACGCGGATCAGTCTGAACCGACAGACGTCCATCCCGTCCACCGCTTTCTCGGAACGCAGGGAGCAGCAGGGAAGCCGCGTCGACAGAGAGTTCCTCGACGATCTTCCATCCGATCCACGACTCGGTCGCCGTCGGGTGTTCTGCAGCCAGCTCTCTGATTCGGGGAAGCCAACGATCGGCATGGGCGGAAATCGCGGCGAGCGCGATGATGGGATTGCAGGTGGCGCCGACAGCACCGAACTCGATGGACTTGCGGAGTTCATCGGGATCCGCCGAGTCGTTCCAGAGACTGGTCTTGGTCGTTGCCGTCGCTTCTGTGAGCGGAAATCGCACTTCGCTTGACACCAGGATGTCCTTTCGTGTTTCCATGTAAGTACAAACTAACATACTTACCTAAAAAAACACGAAATGAGCACGCTCAATGTCTACAGAGATCAACCGCGAACCACATCAGGTGAGAACATTCTCGGCACGCTTCCATAAGGTTCTTGCCCACACCGCGCTCAGGCCCAAGCCTGAATCCGCTCCAACTTTGGCCAGGCTTCGTGCATACGGGCAAGGCGCTGTGGCCCAGCTCGTTGACGCAATCGCCACAGCCACGAATCGTCGGGCCGTGTGCGCCGGTCACAGCAATGCCGCTCGGCTGAGGCGCTTCGGTCTGCGCCTCAGCCTTCCGCTCACCCCAAGCCCCAGGCCCCAGGCCCCAGGCCCCAGGCCCCAGATGTTGTCTTACGCCGATTACGCCGATTCAATCCACGTCATCAGTCGGCCCCTTGCTCTGCTGACGAGTACTTTGTCACAAGTTCGATCGCGCGGGCGCGCGTGAGCTCGGGAGCGAACATGCCAAATACGCTCAACGGGGATTGCATCACCATCGACTCGAGCGAGGTTCCTTGAACCGGCAACTCGATGCCGAGCTGGTCAAGAGTCTGGGTCAGCAGTGGCCCGCCAATCGGGTCGTCGCGCCACTCAGAGATGACCGAATCAAGCCCAAGCTCAGGCCGCTTGTCGTCGCCGTCTAGGGTGACGATCGCACGTTCTGAGATGTCACGCGACGATGAGCCGAGTTGAATCTCATAGTCACCGCTCTCAACCTTCCAGTCACCGAGTTGCTGGTTCCAGTAAGCAAAAGCGCGGTCACTCGGATCATACTGCACCGTCACCGACTCCCCCGGCTCAAGAAACACCTTCTGAAATCCTCTGAGCTCATGGCTCGGGCGCTGCACAGCCGAAGCAGGCGGTGCGACATAGAGCTGCACTACCTCCGCACCAGCAACAGATCCCGTATTGGTGACCGTGACAGATACGGATGCGTGCGCCGGGCCCGTCGCGACGGCCTGCATGTCATGGATGGCAAACGTCGTGTACGACAAACCAAAGCCGAACGGAAAACTCACGTCGAGATTCAGGGTGTCGTAGTAGCGGTACCCGACGTACACACCCTCACCGTAGGTCACATGACCTGCTCCGCCAGGAAAGTTTAGGTATGCCGGTGTCTCTTCGACCGCCAGCGGGATCGTCTCGGCAAGTTTTCCAAAGACATTGACATCGCCAAAAAGCGCGTCGACGAGGGCAGCTCCGCCCGACTGCCCGAGCAGCCAGGACTCGACAACGGCCTGCGCACGGTCGAGCCACGGAGCAATCGACACAATTGCCCCATTCGACAGCACAACAACGGTGTGCGGGTTGACAGCGGCGACCGCAGAAAGCAGCTCAATCTGCTTGGCCGGGACATCGAGCGTTGTGCGGTCGAATCCCTCGGACTCGGCCTGTGCCGGCAGCCCAAGGGCAAGCACAACAACATCGGCCTGCGCTGCGAGGAGGAGAGCCTCTTCTGTGAGCGCCGCATCCTGGTTCGCGTCATCAAGCGTGAATCCGGGGGCAAATGGGGCATCGACGCCGCGATCGCGTAACGCATCACACAAAGAAACCAACCGAGTGGGGCTCACCAGCGACGACCCGTCCCCCTGAATGCGCGGGGTGCGAGCAAACTCACCGATGACAGCGATCGACGCATCATTTTTGAGAGGCAGAATGCTGTCATCGTTTTTGAGCAGAACCAAGCACTCGCGTGCCGCTTGCCGTGCCACCTCGGCGTGCTGAGCGACGTCGTAGCGGAAGTCGCGCGACATGGCCGCACTGGCTTTCGTAGCAACGTCGATGATTCCCTGCGCCATAGTGTCGAGTTGCGCTTCATCGAGGCGTCCCTCACGCACCGCCTCAACAACGTCGTTATCGGTCCCAGACGGAGGCATTTCGAGGTTGAGTCCCGCCTGAATCCCGGTGACACGGTTGTGGCACGCCCCCCAATCCGACATCACGACACCCTGAAAACCCCATTCGTTGCGCAATACATCGGTCAGTAGCCACGAGTTCTCGAACGCATAGGTGCCATTGATCTTGTTGTAGGAGCACATGACGGTCCATGGCTGGGTCGCCTTCACCACTTGTTCAAAGGCCGCAAGATAGATCTCACGCAAAGCGCGCTCATCCACATCAGCCGAAATACGCATTCGGTCGGTTTCTTGGTTATTGACAGCGAAGTGCTTCAGCGAGGTGCCGATTCCCTGAGACTGGATCCCTGAGACCATTCCCGAAGCCTCCGCACCGGCCAAGTGGGGGTCTTCAGAAAAGTACTAGAAGTTGCGCCCGCCGAATGGATGCCGCTTGATATTGATTCCTGGGCCAAGCACAACGGCGACCTTTTCCTGGATGGCCTCTTCTCCGATGGCCGCGCCGACACTCTGGATCAATGCAGGGTTCCAGGTCGATGCGAGCCCGGCGGCAGGCGGAAAGCACGTCGCGGGAACAGAGTCTGAAACATCCATCAGAGTCTCACCATCCCGCATCTTGCGCAGGCCATGCGGGCCATCAGTCATCATGAAACCTGGGATGCCGTGCTCGGGAACATCTTGAAAATGCCAGGCGTTGCCGCCGGATGTGAGCGAGGCTTTTTGCTCGAGCGTGAGTGCGGAAACGGGGGGCAACGTCATGATGATTCCTTTCAACCGGACACTCGGTCGCGAGTGTTGCGAGATGGAGTGAGCCCCACTCCGAGCGGAAGCCCGGAGCGAAGGCCCGAGTGTTTTGTCTGAGCACACCGACGTGATTCGCAGCACAAAAAACACACCGACCAGAACTATCACAATACCTGTGGGGGATGCGGAGTAGCTGCACGTGCTCGCAACTGGTTGACGCGAGGGTGGGGCGGTCACCTGACCGGGCAAGACCACAAGGCCGCGAATACCGATCCCTTTACCGAAGAGGGACGATTATCGCGAGATCTCATCTGCGATTCGAACCTGCAGCAGTTGAGTCATGATTCTGAGTCGATAGCTCTGAGTCCAGAGTTCGAACACCGCATCCAGCTATTCGCATCACGGCGCCTCGTCTCACGAGTCACTGGCATCCTCGACATAAGGCGGGACGCCCTGCCGCGCCGCGAGACGAGCAATGTGCTCCCGGGCATGCGCGACCGCGTCCGGCAGATTATCGAACAAGTGTTTCGGGTCGCGCAGCGCCGACATCACCCCCAGCCGGTCAAGCAGCGCACGGTGTTCTGGCCGAACCCCCTTAATGAGCACTGTCACCCCGTGCTGCTCGAGCACGGTAACCAGCTCGGCGAGAGTGTGCGCCCCGGTCGCGTCAATGATCTGCAGGTGCGACAGACGCAGCACCACCACTTCGATGCCGTGGTGTTCGGTTACCCTCTCGACCACCCGCTCTGCCGCACCAAAAAAGAGGGCACCCTGCATCCGGAACACAGCGATGCGCTCATCGCCTGGCACCGCGGCACCTTCGATTTCTTGTCGCCGCACACCACTGGCCTTGCTCAAGGCGCGAAGCGAGAAGAACGCGGCGACGACAATCCCGATGCCAACCGCAGTAATCAAGTCGAACGACACCGTAATGATGGCGGTAAGCACAAACACGAATGCCGCCGCCCGGGTGGAATGCAACACCCGCTTCACCATTGACGGCGACACCATGCGAGCCGCAGTAATCATGAGCACCCCTGAAAGCGTCGCGAGGGGAACACGCGAGACCACATCGGCGACCAGGTACACGACTGCGAGAAGTGCGAGTGCGTGCACTATCGCTGACAGGCGGGTCTTTGCGCCAGATCGCACATTCACGGCGGTGCGCGCAATCGCGCCCGTAGCCGGCATCCCCCCAAAGAACCCCGACGCGAGCGAGGCGAGCCCCTGACCGACAAGCTCCCGATCGGCGTTGTATGCCCCGGTGTCTGAGATGGATGCGGCCACACGCGCCGAGAGCAGAGACTCGATCGCTGCGAGCGCCGCGATCGTGAACGCCGGTGCCGCAAGCGTTGACAGGTTGTGCACGCTGAGGTCGGGAATGGCGGGGGACGGAAGCGTGTGCGGCAAGGCGCCGATGGACGCCAGCGGCAAGTGAGAAACCACCGCCACTGCGGTTACGACCGCGATCGCCACGAACGACGACGGCACTCGAGGGTTCAGCCGAGTCAGCACTCCCATGATGGCGCCGGTCGCAACAACGATTCCGATGGGCAACAACGCCTGTGGCCACGACGCTTCGGCAACCGATTCGATTGCGGCAATAACAGCGTTGCTGCTATGCCCCGAGCCAGACACTCCAACGGCCGACGGCACTTGCTGCAGAAAGATAATGATTCCGATTCCGACAGTGAACCCCTCGATCACGGGCCACGGAATGTAGCTCACGGTTCGGCCCAGCCTCAACACGCCTGCGAGCAGCACGATTCCGCCTGCCATGACGGTAACGATCGCAATCGCACCGACACCGTGACTCGACACGATCGGCGCCAATACCACCACCATCGCGCCGGTCGGACCCGAAACTTGAACCGATGAGCCACCGAATACGGCGGCGACAAGACCCGCGACGATCGCAGTCACGAGACCCGCTTCGGCACCCGCACCAGAGCTGACACCAAACGCCAATGCGAGAGGCAAGGCAACGATACCGTCAGTGACACCGGCAAGAAGATCCCCGCGCCAACTGGCACGCAGTCCCGCGTAGTCGGCTCGGCTCGGCGCAAGCGCCCGCACCGACGCCCAGTTGATTCCGCTCATCGATTCAGCTCACTCACGCTGCCGATAGTGGGAATATCGGGCAACGAATCTACCGAGGTCAGCTGATGTTGCGACGCGCTCAGCACCTCGGCGAGCAACAAGCGGGCCACCCGCAGAAGGTCAGCCACTTGGGCGAAGGCAAGGCGGTAATAGACTACGCTGCCGCGGCGCTCTGAGGCGACCAAGTGGTATCGGCGCAGCACGGAGAGATGCTGCGAAAGGTGGGATGCTTCTAGCCCCGTGTCAGTCATCATTTGTGTGACCGAGACCTCGTCGGATGCCGCAAGGATTTCGAGAATCCTGATGCGATACGGATGGGCAAGGCCCTTGAAGAGACTTGCCTTGATCTCGTAAAGGGGTCGTTCTTCTGCGCCAAAAACCATCACGTGCCTCCGAGACGTCGTTAAACGCGGATATCGCGATATGACGTATTTATCATACCGTAATATCCGCGAAGTTCCTCAGACGACCCACCGTGTGCCCACCTGCCAAGCCTGCCAAGCCTCACAAGCCTCACAATATTCGTGATTTCCGCCACATGCGCTCGGTCACGTCCGACGTCAACTCACCACCGGCTACGATTCCGGTAGACGAACACGCTGTGTTGAGGCCGCATGACGCGCCACGTTGTTTCGTTCGATTCGCACGAACCTCCCAAATCGGAAGGCAAGAATATAAACCATGACCACGAACGACGACCTCACGACGCCCACTCAGCGAGGTGTCAGCTGGGATGCCAACGGGCTCGCCACCGTGACGGTGTTCTCAGCGTCGGCACGGTCGGTCTCCGTATGCACACTCGACCCCATCGACCCGACGTGGGTGCTGAGCGAGACTGCACTTCACCGTGTCGGCGACGAATGGACCGCTCCAGTGCCAGACCTGAAGCCACATGGCCTCTACGCGCTGCGTGCCGACGGCACCACAGGGGCCTTCTCCCCCGATGCGCTGCTCCTTGACCCGTATGCCACGGCAGTCACGCATTTTGGCCACGACTGGCAAAGTGTTGCTCTCATGCCAGACCCATTCGACTGGCAAGAAACCAGTCGACCGCTCACTCCACGCGATCGCGTCGTCATCTACGAGGCGCACGTCAAAGGGTTGACCTACACTCACCCAGACGTCCCCGCAGAAATTCGCGGCAGCTACGCGGCCCTCGGCCATCCCGCCATCATCGATCACCTCACCGGCCTCGGCGTCACCACCCTTGAGCTGCTTCCCATCCACGCCTACGCAAGTGAACCGCGTCTGCGTGCGCTCGGGCTCGTCAACTACTGGGGATACAACACCGTCGGGTTCTTTGCGCCACACCCCCGATACGCCAGTCCTGCCGCCCAGGCCAGTGGGCCAGCAGCAATCATCGAGGAGCTCAAGACCGCCATCCGCGAACTGCACCGTGCCGGCATCCAGGTGGTGCTCGACGTTGTCTACAACCACACGGCGGAAGGGCGAAATGGCCCCCTCATCCACTTCCGCGGCCTCGACGAAGCCACCTACTATCGGCGCGACAAGCGCGGTCGCTACATCGACACAACGGGCTGCGGCAACACGGTGAACTTTGGCGAAGTCGCCCCACAACAGCTGGTCATGGATTCGCTTCGCCACTGGGTGAGCGAGTATCAGATTGACGGCTTCCGCTTCGACCTCGCAGCGACACTTGGTCGCGACACTCAGACACACTTCGATCCTGAGCATCCCCTGCTCACAGCAATCACCACAGACCCAGCACTGGCTGACACCATCATGATCGCCGAGCCCTGGGATGTCGGCATCGGTGGTTGGCAGTCTGGTTCGTTTCACAAACCCTGGCGCGAGTGGAACGACCACTACCGCGACAACGCGCGAACATTCTGGCTCAGTGACACCGCGGCCGAACGCAGACAAGGCCACGTGCGCGGCGCCGTCGGCAAGCTGGCACACTCGCTTGCGGGTAGCGCGCAAGATTTTGCGCGCGAGCGCGGCCCCCTTGCATCGATTAACTTCGTGACAGCGCACGACGGGTTTACCCTCGCCGACTTGGTCACCTACAGCACCAAACACAACATCGGCAACGGTGAGGGCAATCGAGACGGTACCGAAAATAACCACTCATTCAACTTCGGGGTCGACGGCCCGACAACAGACCCCGAGATCATCCGTGACCGCCATCGCGCTGCAAGAAACCTCATGGCAACTCTGGTGTTCAGTGCGGGAACCCCGATGATTACCGCGGGCGACGAGACGCTACGCACGCAAAGAGGCAACAACAATGGCTACTGTCACGACTCCGCACTCACCTGGATCAACTGGAACATTGACGACGCATCTCGTGACTTCCGCAAGACCGTCTCCCACCTTCTGCAGCTGCGCGCAGAGAACCCCGCACTTCGCCCCATCCGATTCGGTGTACACGATACAGAAACGCCCTCAGCATCTGAAATGGAGTGGTTCAACACCGAGGGCCACAACATGAGCATCGACGACTGGAACCGCACCGGCGTGCGCACGCTTCAATACTTCTCGTCGTCGACACCGGAGTTCGAACAACACAATCAGACACTCACGATCATCCATGGGTCTGAGTCTGACGTCACCGTCGTGCTGCCACACCCAGCAGGTGTGACGAGCTACCGCCTCGCCTGGGATTCATCGTGGGAGAGACCCCAAGACACTGATACCGAGTGGCCGCCCGGCGCTCACGTCCGCATAACGGGGATGTCGGTCCTGCTGCTCATCGCGTTGCCCTGAGCCCCACAGTTTGTGTTCTGAGCCCCGTCTGTGCGCGCTCAGTGCGTTCGGTTGAAGCCGGTATCGTAGAAAGCCAACACACCAGCGTGAGAGGGACGGGTAGATGGCCGAGCACTTGACGACACCAGAGAGTGCGGCCGCAGCCGCGACCATAGCGCGCGCAATCTTCACCAACATTTCTCGTGTCATCAAAGGCAAGCCAGAAGCGGTTGAGATGCTTCTCGTCGTCGTGATCGCCGAAGGCCACCTGTTGCTCGAAGACGTGCCGGGCGTCGGCAAGACAATGCTCGCACGCAGCCTCGCATCGTCCATCTCGTGTAGCTCGAACCGGCTGCAATTCACCCCTGATCTGCTGCCAAGCGACATCTCGGGCGTTTCTGTATTCAACCCTGCAACCCGCGAGTTTGACATCAAACCGGGGCCTATTTTTGCCAATATCGTGATCGCAGATGAGATCAACCGAGCATCGCCACGCACTCAATCCGCGTTGCTGGAGGCCATGGCCGAATACCAGGTCACCATCGACGGCGCCACCATGCCATTGCCACGCCCATTTTGCGTCGTCGCCACTCAGAATCCTGTGGATATGGAGGGCACATTTGCCCTGCCAGAGGCGCAGCGAGATCGGTTCATGGCCGAGATCTCGCTCGGATATCCCGATGAAGAGGCCGAGCTCGCCCTCGTCCAACAACGCGAATTCTCCGACCCGATCCGTGGCCTCACGGCTGTTGCCACCCTTGAGCAGGTCACCGGCCTCATCGCGCTCGCGCATGGCGTACACACGGAACCTGCGATCGAACGATATGCCGTAGCCATCGCCCGGGCCACACGAAGTCACCCCCAGATTCGTCTCGGGGCAAGCCCTCGCGCAACGTTGCAGTTGGTGGCAGCGGCCAAGGCCCGGGCACTCATGGCGGGCCGACACTACGTGATTCCTGATGACATCAAGTTTCTCGCCATTCCGGTGCTCGGCCATCGACTGATTGTGCGATCTGCGAGTTCTGGAGCGTCAGCTCGCCAGCTAGTGGCCCAGATTCTCGACTCGATCCAGGCGCCACAACCGTTCTGATGGCGGGCGACAGGAAGTCCCGACGGCGAATCAGACCAACTTTTCGCGGAGTGGCACTGACCGGTGCGGGCTGTGCGCTCACCGTCATCAGTAACATCGCAGCGCTTTCGATAGTCGGGTGGGCAGGCGCGCTCGCGTTCAGCGTTGTCGCTGCCAGCACGATCTGGATGACCCTGTTCTTAGGCACATTCACCACTTATCGTGCCTTCGGCGTCGCACTGCCGAAGGCGGGAGAATCCGTGCTCGTCAGCGTGTCGGCGCAACGCAACGGCCTCACCCCTGTGCCCGCTGCGAGCTGGGAAGATCGCTATGCAGGCTACGTCATCAGCGACGACAACCAGGCCCTCATCCGAGCCGCCGACGTCCACGAGGTGATGCGGTACCAGGCGATGTTCCCAGCGCGCGGAATTCACCAATTCGGGCCAGTGCTCTGTCGTTGGCGCGACCCCTTCGGAATCTGGGCGGTGAGCGTTCGCGCGCGCACACCCGACCGAGTTGTCGTGGCCCCAGCAGTCACCCCAATCCAGGGCGCATGGGCAACCAACAGCGAGTCGGCCCATCGCTCCAGCATGAAAGATGCGCAGATGCATCTGCGCGAGCCCGACGCAACATTGCGCGACTATGTGCGCGGAGACCCCATGCGCAGAATCAACTGGAAGGCATCCGCGCGCACCGGCGACCTCAAAGTGCGCAACGATGCCGACGACGTCGGGCCGCCGCGCATCATCGTCGAGATCGACGCATCCGCGCTCCACAACTCCGCGCCAACCGAGCGAGACGAATGGGCAGTTGCAGCGGCGGCCTCACTCCTCAGCTCGGCAACGTCGAATGGATACGAGGCATGGCTCTTCCTGCCAACGGGAGAAACCATCCGAGCCAAGGCATACGATGCCACCCCAGTGCTCATGCGACTTGGGCTCGTTCACTATGAAAAAGACGGTGCCGACTTTCTCCCCCCTCCCGGCGTGTATACGACTCAGACGAACGACCTGCACGTCGTGATCACCGACGGCGCCCCAACGCGCGGGTTCACGGCGAAAAGCTCCACCCGAGAAAACAGAGGAACGGCAATTTCGGCACGCACTGCAAGCGTCGTCGTGGTTCCGATCCCGCACGATACATCCACCTCTATCGACGGGGTGTGGGCGAGCGCCCGCGCAGCAGGAGCCGTTCGATGAAGCTCGCACGCACGTTGGCGCGCAATTACGCACGCGACTGGGCAACATCAGCTGCTGCACTTGCGGCCCTCGTCCTCGCGATTCTCAGCCTCTCTGACGTTCTGCTCGCAGGCGAGTGGATCGTGCAGGTTGTTGTTGTTGTCTATGCCTTTTGGGTGTCGAGCGGGATTGCCCGCGCACTCGGTGCCCGCTGGCTATCGCCGCTCGTCGGCCTTGTCG
The DNA here is from genome assembly GCA_015654475.1 of Actinomycetales bacterium. Taxonomy (GTDB): domain Bacteria; phylum Actinomycetota; class Actinomycetes; order Actinomycetales; family Microbacteriaceae; genus UBA3913. The sequence continues at coordinate 23,447 of JAATGV010000038.1, read as the reverse complement.
TCGGAGGTTCCGCCGTCGTGGTCTTTTCGCTCACCATCGCGCACGGCTCCGCCGCATCGAACAGTTCTTTGACGTCACTCGTGAATGAGGGGATAACCGACCTCATCGAACAAGAGGCCCCCGCCATTGTGACGCCAGGAATCACATTTCTCGTTCTCGTCGCGACCCTGCTGGCTGCCGCACTCACCGACTCACTCGTTTACCCGGCGCGAATCCCGGCGCTCACTGGGCTGCTGCCCGTCGGTGTGCTCAGCATCCCCCCTCTTCTGCTCGATGTGACTCCCCCGCTTTCTTTGCTTGCTGGGTGCGCGGTCTGCTACGTTGCCGTATTACTTATCTCTCGTGGCCCGGGGTGGTCTCCCATATCTCGGATCCTCTCCGCCGCCCTGGTTCTCCCCCTCGTGCTCGCAATCGGCACGCCTCTGGCCTCCACTTCGAGTATCCAGAATTCCTTCACCGGGCAACGAATAGGCAGCCAAACCAACCTGGCACTCGTTCTCTCGAACAACCTGACCCAACCAGATGAATCCACGGCCTTTACCTACACGTTCGATGGTCAGGCGGCACCGCCCTACTTCGCACTCTCCACCATCACAGACCTTGGGGGCGCAGTCTGGACGCCGGATCGCAACGATGAAGAGGCCACCTCGCTGTCTCCACAGCGGCAGCTCCCCAGTAGCATCAATTCCAACAACGAGATCCATCTCGCTGACGAAGGCATTTTGTCTCGCGCGAGTGCCGAAGTGGCGGTCACGCTTGCGAATGTGCGAACCAATTGGTTGCCCGCGCCGCATTACACCTACGACGCGCCCGGCCTCTCATCGAGCTGGCAATGGGGAGCTGAGTCGATGAGTGCATATTCCACTCGAGTGGCGAAGTCGGGCGATACATACCAACTGACGTACACCGACCTGGCTGAGATTCGCCGCGCGTTGTCCGATCCAGGAACGTCACCCCTGATCGATACCTCTGGCACGGTAGCGGGACCCAATTTCCAGGCAACGACAGAACTGCCCTCAGAGACCCCCGACATCGTTTCAGAGACGGCACGCCGCGTCGCACCTGGCACTACCACGCTCATCCAGATGAACGAATTGGTGGACTACTTTCTCTCGGGCGAATTCACCTACTCCACAACTGCGCCAGCGGAGGAAGGCTACTCAGGCACCGGGGCACATGTCACCGGCCAGTTCTTAGAGCAGAAGAGGGGCTACTGCGTGCAGTTTGCTGGGGCACTCGCGTTGATGGCCCGCTCGCTCGACATCCCCGCCCGCATTGTTGTGGGATACACCCAGGGAACGTCGACCTCGAGTAATGAGTACACGGTCAGCTCTGACGATATGCACGCGTGGGTGGAGGCATGGGTACCGCAGATAGGGTGGTTGCCTTTTGACAGTACCCCCGGGGTGGGAGCCAACACGTCACCTTCGTCATCGATGTCAACGTCGCCTTCGCCCTCATCGTCATCGCCGAGCCCTACGCTGTCGGCGACACCCAGCGACTCGTTGAGCTCCGCCGCGTCGAGCTCGGCAAGCAACGCGAGCACAGGGCAGCAGGGAGAATCGAACGGCGTAACGCTCACATCCGTTGTGCTCGGTTTAGCACTCGCTGCCATCGTGTTGGCGATACTCGTTCTTCCTGCACTGGCGCGACGCCATCAGCGCCGCACTCGTTTGGTGCGAGCGAACTCCGAGTCGCTGTGGCACGAGATTGTGGCAACGGCCCGCGACCTGGGGTGGGGGGCCCCGCGCTGGGCAACATCGCGCGAATGCGCTGAACAGATCGGAGGAGCGTTCGCGCTGTCGGCCGAGATGACCGGTTACGCCGCAGCCGCAGCCGCAGCGTACGATGCGGCCGTGTTCTCGGGGGATGTCGGCCCCACAGGCGGCGCAGGCGGCTTGCAGAGCGCCCCAGTTGAAGTTGACCACGCGCGCCAACTCATCTCCGCTCTGACAACCTCGCGTGGGGTTGGGCGCCGAGTCTTCGCAGTCGTCGCCCCGACTTCTTTGCTGTCACGCGGGCGACGAGACTGGCACTAACAGAGGAAATGCCTGGGGCCAGGGAGATTTGCGCCCTTGATGCCGGGCATTTCCTCTGTGAATGCCAAGCCGTCGCGCTGGCGTCGCGCGGTGACTATGACGCTTGCGCGATTAATCCTGGCTCAGCCTGCGACACAAGCAGCGGGTGGTTGGGCAGCACGCGAACGTTGTATCCGAACGATCCGCCAACATCGAGGGTCACAACGCCAGAGAACTGGCTCACCCCATCAGACAGGGCCGCATCTGGGATCAGCTCCTGGCTGTGGCTCAATTCGGCAACGATGACGTCGTTGGAGTCGGTCCGGCCATAGACCACATGCACGACTACGTCATCGACAGCCAGCACGTCGAGGTCGATGAGGGCGCGCACCCGCAGTTCATCGCCAACGTGGGGTTGCATGCCCACGCCACCCGATTCGACGTGCCGCACGGCAACGCGAGGCCACGCCTCCTCCACCCGCGCAAGGTAACTTGCCAGATCTCGTGCACCAGCGTGCGCATTGTCTGCCAGTTTCGCCTGCGCCTCGTGCGCAGGAACGTACAGGCGCGTAACGTAATCCTGCACCATGCGGTTGGCCGACAGCACGGGACCAAGCGACGCCATCGTGTGCCGAACTCGGTCGAGCCAGGCGACTGGTATTCCATCTGTGCGGTCATAGTAGGTGGGCACAAGCTGGTATTCGATGAGGTCATACAGTGCGGCAGCCTCAACGTCGTCCCGCTCGTCCTCGCTTGCCGAGCCGTCGGCCGTGGGAATCGCCCAGCCGTTCGTGCCGTCATAACACTCATCCCACCAGCCGTCGAGCACCGATAAGTTAAGCACGCCATTCATCGCCGCTTTCATGCCTGATGTGCCACATGCTTCAAGTGGTCGAAGAGGGTTATTCAGCCACACGTCGCAGCCCGGGTAGAGAGTTTTCGCCATCGTCATGTCGTAGTCAGGCAGAAACAACATATGCGAACGCACGTCTTCACCCTGCGAGAACTGGATGAGCTGTTGGATGAGCTGTTTGCCGTCGTCGTCTGCCGGGTGCGACTTGCCTGCAATAACGATTTGGATGGGCCGCTCTGGGTCCGTCAGGAGTTTGCGCAGGCGCTCGGGGTCGCGCAACATAAGAGTGAGTCGCTTGTATGTGGGCACCCGGCGAGCGAATCCGATCGTCAGCACGGTGGGATCGAGTACCGTCTCGAGCCACACAGGCGCGACAGCGGTGGGCGACTCCGAAGTGTATGCGGCGATGGCGCGCCGACGCGCGTCAGCGACGAGATTTTCTTTGAGTTGCGTGCGAACGCCCCATAGCTCGTCGTCAGAGACCCGCGCCTTGTCTGTCCATTCGTTGGTGCTTGCCCGCGGGTTGCCGAACCCACGTACCGAGAGGTCAGTGAGTTCGTCTGCGATCCACGTTGCGGCATGCACACCGTTGGTGATCGATGTGATGGGCACATCGTTTGGGTCGAATCCTGGCCAGAGGGGGCCGAACATGGTTCGGCTGACGACTCCATGCAGCTTCGAGACGCCGTTGGCCGATTTGGCGAGCCGTAGTCCAAGCACAGCCATGTTGAACGTGTTCGGGTCGCCGCCGGCGTAGCTCTCGCACCCCAGAGCAAGTGCCTTCTCGGGTTCAACGCCTGGCAGCAGCGTCTCGGTGACATACCGCTCGACCAGGGGTCGCTCAAACCGGTCGATCCCCGCGGGAACAGGCGTGTGCGTCGTAAACACTGTCGACGCCCGCACCTGCTGCAACGCCGTATCAAAGTCGAGGCCTTGGGCAATGAACTCGTGGATGCGTTCCAGGCCTTGAAAACCTGCGTGCCCCTCGTTGGTGTGGTAGACGGTTGGCTGCGGCAGCCCACGCAACTCGCTCCAGACGCGCACGGCCCGGAGACCGCCGATTCCGAGAAGCAGTTCCTGACGAAGCCGATGCTCGCCTCCCCCGCCGTACAGGCGGTCTGTGATTCCGCGCAGTTTGGCGGAGTTGGTTGGTGTGTCGGTGTCAAGCAACAACAGAGTGACTCGCCCAATACGTGCTCTCCAGATGCGCGCAAACAGGGCAGGTCCGTCGGGCATCGCCAACGCGATTTCTACCGGCGAACGATCAGCGTGGCGCACCAGGGAGAGACCCAAACCGGTGGGATCGAGCAGCGGGTAGCTTTCGGTCTGCCAGCCCTCGCGCGTCATGCTTTGGTGAAAGTAGCCGAATCGATAAAACAGGCCGACGGCCGTCACGGGTACACCGAGGTCAGATGCCGCCTTCAAGTGGTCGCCGGCAAGGATGCCGAGCCCACCCGAATATTGCGGCAGGGATCCATCCACCCCGAATTCGGGAGAAAAATAGGCGATGCCCTGGGGGGCAGACTCACCCAGGCCCTGGTACCAGCGCGGCTCGGTGAGGTATTCGTCAAGGTCTGCCGCAACGGTGTTGAGACGGTCAATAAAGCTATTGTCGTCGGCGAGCGCTGTCAGCGTTGATTGGTCGAGCGCGCCCAGAAACTCGAGGGGCGACGAGACGTTTGCCCACAGCGCCGGGTCGATCGACTGAAAGAGCCGACGCGTGGGCAGGTTCCATGACCAACGAAAGTTGTTGGCAAGTCGATCGAGCGGGGCGAGCGACTCAGGCAGAACGGGGCGGACGGTAAACCGGCGGATGGCTTTCACGCGCTTTATTCTAAAGTCCATCGTGCCGGTCACATAGCCAACTCGCATTTGCCCTCAGCCGTGACAGTGAGGGGCCGCACAACTTGGTACGCTCAAAGTGTGAATGCCAACGCGGACGTCACCCCGACACGATCGACCCAGGCGGGGCGCTTCCCGGTGCTTGGGCCCCAACCTGTTGTTGATGGCGGCAGGTGGCCTGCCCGCGCCTACGTCGGCGAGTGGGTGCCGTTCTCGGTGCGCAGTTTTCGCGAGGGCCACGATGCTTTGGGCGTGATTCTTGAACTCACTGACCACGCGGGTGCGACACAGCTTTTTCGGCTGCGCGATGTGAATGATGGGCTGGATACCTGGGTCGCCTCTGCCCGCGTTGTCACCGAGGGCCGCTGGTCGTTTCGGTTTCGGGCTTTTGGCGACGACTTTGCCACGTGGGTGCACGATGCCGGCATCAAGATTCCGCTTGGCATTGACGCTGAGCTGATGTGCACCATTGGCCACGAACTTTTCGCCCGTGTCGCAGGTGAGAAGTCCCGCAGCAAAGCAATGCGTTCTACGCTCACGCAGGTGGCGCAACTCCTTGCCGACACCACCCTTTCGCCGCTCGATCGATTTGCTGGAGCGACCACCAGCCAGATTGCGGCGCTGTTCGACACCGCTCCGGCAGCTCATCTGAGCACACTCAGCGAGTCCTTCCCCCTCGTTGTCGAACGGGAACGCGCCGGATACGGCGCGTGGTACGAGTTTTTCCCACGCTCAGTCGGCGCACGATTCGTCAAATCGACGGGTACCTGGAAGTCGGGAACCTTTCGCTCGGCTCTCAAAGCGCTGCCTCGTATTGCCGATCTCGGCTTCGACGTCGTGTATCTGCCCCCCATCCACCCCATCGGCGTCACCAATCGCAAAGGCAAGAACAACAGCATCAAAGCGGCGCCGGGCGAGCCCGGCTCGCCGTGGGCAATCGGCTCGACCGCTGGCGGCCACGACACCATCCACCCCGACCTCGGCACGCTTGCCGACTTTCGCGCATTCGTTCGACGAGCGCGGGCGCTCGATCTCGAGGTCGCGATTGATCTGGCGTTACAGGCGAGCCCCGACCATCCGTGGGTTGCCGAACACCCGGAGTGGTTCACCACGCTCCCCGACGGTTCCATCGCGTTCGCCGAGAACCCGCCAAAAAAATATCAGGACATTTACCCCATCAATTTTGATAACGACCCGGCGGGCATTCGCGCCGAGGTGGTGCGCATCGTCACATTCTGGATCGCGCAAGGGGTCACCATTTTTCGGGTCGACAACCCGCACACCAAACCAACTGACTTTTGGGAGTGGCTCATTGGCACCGTCAATGCCGCGCACCCAGAGATCGTGTTCCTTGCCGAAGCATTCACGCGGCCGACTCCTATGCAGACACTGGGCAAAGTGGGATTTCAGCAGTCATATACCTATTTCGCGTGGCGTGATTCGGCGACAGAGTTGGCCGAGTACCTCACCGAGGTCTCGCACGAGACAGCACACTTTTTGCGGCCAAACTTTTTTGTGACCACCCCAGACATTCTGACTCCCTACCTCGAGCACGGCGGTCGCGGCGCATCCATCGTTCGCGCAGTGCTTGCCGCAACTGGCAGCCCCTCGTGGGGCATCTACTCGGGGTTTGAGATCTTGGAGACCGCAAAACGCCCCGAGGCTGACGAACAGCTCGACAACGAAAAATACGAGTATCGGCCACGCGACTGGGATGCGGCTCGGGCACGAGGCGAGAGCATCGAAGACATTGTTCGACTTCTGAACCAGGCACGACGCGACAACCCGGCGTTGCATCAGCTGCGCAACGTCACCATCCACCGCACCGACGATCCCGCGATCCTGGCGTTCAGCAAATACACGCCGGCCGACCCCGCGCATGGGCAGTCTCGTAGCGGCATCATCGTTGTCGCGAACACCGCGCCGCACGCGGACATTTCCTCACTCGTCCACCTTGATCTCACGACCTTTGGCATCGATGCGGGCACATCGTTCTCGGTCACCGACCTGCTCAGCGGGTCGGAGTGGACCTGGTCCGATACCAACTTTGTGCGTCTCGATTCGGGCGGCCTTCCTGCCCACGTCTTGCGCATCAACTATTCGACCACCAGCTAGGGAGACGCCATGAACACTCGCAAGCCGCCAGTTCGCATTAGCGATGAGGAACTGCGAGCGATCGAAGATGGCCGGCACTCGGACCCGCATAGGGTACTCGGGGCGCACCTCACTGAGGAGGGAGTAGTTTTTCGGGCACGCAGGCCTGGCGCAGTTGGCGTAGAAGCTGTTTTGACAAACGGAACCGCTGTCACGCTTGACCATATCGGACACGGAGTCTGGGCGGGCAGCGCAGCTCACCGCGATGTCGTGCCAAGTTACCGGATTCGTGCACACTACCGCTGGAGCACCGACGATGGAACCGACCGGGAATCGGTGTGGGATGCCGACGACCCATACCGGTTCCTTCCGGCTGTGAGCGACTTCGACTTGTATCTTTTTGCACACGGCGAGCATGAGGCACCCTGGCGTTTTCTCGGTTGCCGCTTGGTCGACGCCGTCGCGGCAGACGACAGTATTGCTGGCGGAGCGTTCTCCGTCTGGGCCCCCAATGCCACCGCGGCTCGAGTAGTTGGTGACTTTAACGGCTGGAGCGGTGAGGGCCACGCCATGCGGCGACTTGGCGAGAGCGGTGTCTGGGAGCTATTCATCCCTGGAGTCGAGCAAGGGGTGCCGTACAAGTTCGAGTTGCTCACCCCGACCGGCCAGTGGGTCATGCGCGCTGACCCGTACGCCCGGGCGGCCGAGGTCGCACCAGATACCGCCTCGCTCACACACTTGAGTGCGTTCGAGTGGAGCGATGATTCGTGGATGGCTGAGCGTGCGATCACGCCGCACCATGAGGCCCCGATCAGTGTGTACGAGGTACATCTCGGTTCGTGGATGGCGGGGCTCGGCTATCGTGACATCGCCCAACCGCTTATCGACTATGTGACCAAACTCGGCTTCACACATGTGGAGTTTATGCCGCTCATGGAACATCCGTTCGGCGGCTCGTGGGGGTACCAGGTGACGGGATACTACGCACCGACGTCACGTTGGGGCAGCCCTGATTCGCTCAAGTTCCTTATCGACGCGCTGCACGATGCGGGAATTGGGGTGATCTGCGATTGGGTGCCTGCCCACTTCCCCAAAGACGAGTGGGCGTTGGCCAACTTTGATGGGTGCCCGGTTTATGAGTATGCCGACCCCAAACGCGGCGAGCACCCCGATTGGGGCACGAAGGTCTTCGACTTTGGCCGCAATGAGGTGCGCAATTTTCTCCTCGGTAGCGCGCTGTATTGGTGTGAAGAGTTTCACATCGATGGCCTCCGGGTCGACGCGGTTGCCTCAATGCTTTATCTCGACTACTCGCGTGAGGCCGGTGAATGGATTCCTAATGTCGATGGCGGACGAGAAAACTATGAGGCGGTGTCGTTGTTGCAGCACATTAACGCCACCGCATACCGGCTGAACCCCGGCATCATGATGATCGCCGAGGAGTCCACGAGTTGGCCTGGCGTCACGCGTGCCACAGACCAGGGCGGCCTGGGCTTCGGGTTCAAATGGAACATGGGGTGGATGCACGACTCACTCGAGTATGTTGAGATCGACCCGATGTGGCGGGCCGAGCACCGCGACGACATCACCCGCTCGATGTTGTACGCCTACTCCGAAAACTATGTGTTGCCCATCAGCCATGACGAGGTAGTACATGGCAAGGGCTCACTTGCCAGCAAGATGCCGGGCGACGAGATCCGTCGACTTGCCAACCTGCGCGCATACCTCGGTTTCATGTGGGCCCATCCCGGCAAGAAGTTGCTTTTTATGGGACAGGAGTTCGGCCAGGGCACCGAGTGGAATGAGGCGAAGGGACTGGACTGGTATGCGCTCGACTATGCGCCACACCGTGGCGTGCTTCAGCTCGTTGCTGATCTTGGTGCCAGATATCGGGAGGTGGCTGCGCTGTGGCAGCTCGACTCTGAGCCTGGTGGATTCTGGTGGCTCGATGCGGGGTCGCCCAACGTCATCGCATTTGTCCGTTGGGACCGGTCGGGCACTCCCCTCGTCTCCGCGACCAACTTCGGGGGCGATGATGTCTCGGTGAGTCTTCAGTTACCTCCTGCCGACGCATGGGTTGAAGTGCTCAACACCGATGCAGACGTTTATGGGGGCAGCGGCGGCGGCAATTGGGGCACGGTATATGCACACGGCGACGGCACAGACGCGGATACCCGCGCTTCGGTGTATCTGCCAGCGCTTTCCACAATCTGGCTCGCCCGAAGCACCGACTCCTCGGGTCTCTCCCGTCACGAAACGGGCACCTCCTTCGTACAGTGACATTGTTGAGGAGTCCGCAATATCGCACTCGTTGGTCTCGCGGTATTCGGGCGGCCTTCCCAGAGTGTCCTGGTCGTACACCGAGATCATGAAAGGGACAGAATATCTCCCGGCCCAATGCCGGGGGCCAGCACCCCGATGGAGCCCCGTCGACCCCCATCAGCCCTGCCGTCAGTTGCGGGTCTGCGACATTGAGGATCCCGAACCGGCCACAGACCGCGGTTGTGGCCTCGTCCTTCGCCACGACATACCGCCAATACCCATCCGCACCGACCGTCGCAGCGCCTTCTGCTCCGGCACGGGAACCGTGATCGGTGGTGGGCTCCACACCCGGAATCAGCTCACGTTCCGTCGTATCTACTTTGTCGCTCTTGTCGTCCCCAGGCGCGGCTGTGCCCGCCTCAGCCGTAAAGAACGCGTCTGTGGATCCGGCTCAGCCGGTCACAGGGACACAACCGAACAATGCCGCTCGCGATTCTTCGCATGTGCAGAGGATGCTTGATGTTGCGACGAAACTGACGTACAGTTTTGCGCTGTGCTGAAACCGACGAACGCGCCACACAAAATCACGAACGGCGCATCGTGATCCAACAGAACCTGTCCTTCGGCGGTAGCCCGGAACCGGCCCGCGGGCGCGGAGGGTTACCGGGGATGCACGGCACGATGCATCCGATACATCGCAGAACGCTCACCGTTCTTGAGGTTGAAACGCTCTCCCCCTCGATGCGCCGAATCACGCTGGGCGGCGACGGGCTGGAGGCTGACTTCCCGTTCGTGCCGCTGGCTGTCAGCGACCATGTCAAAGTAGTTTTCCCTGGCAGTGATGGATCGCTCGCTCTCCCCGACCCCGAAAAGGGAATGCGGTTGCGTGAGCCCGTCGATGGGCACGTGCCGATCATTCGGGAATACACCATTCGCGGCTACAACGCGGAACTGCGAGGCATCGTCCTCGACTTCGTGCTCCATGAACACGGTGTCGCTGGGCGCTGGGCGACGAATGCAGCGGTCGGCGACGCCCTTGGTATCTTGGGCCCACGCGGGTCGCGGATCTTCCCCACTGATCCGTCGACATATCTGATTGCCGTGGATGAGACCGCCTTTCCCGCAGCCGAACGTTTTATCGAGGAATTGCCTCAGAACATCCTTCTCCGCATCTACGCGGTCGCGCCAGAGCGCAATAGAAGGCCGTTGGGGAGGCAACCGCGTGGCGAGGTGGAGTGGGTCAACTCTGCGGATGATCTTGTTGCACGGGTCACCCAGGACTTACTCGCCGCTCCCCTTCCGGACGATGCAGTCGTCTGGGGAGCAGGCGAGCAGGGGGCCATGCAACAACTTCGACGTGCGCTCAGCGATGGTTCGTTTCTGCCGAAATCACGCATCGATCTCCACGGCTACTGGCGAATCGGCTTCTCTGGCGAGATCCCCCACGAGTAAGTAGGGCGTGCGGTCAAGCCCCCTACCCCGCGTGCGCATGCCCCGTACGCATCGGCCCGCGCATCTCAGTCTGTGGTGTCTCTAGTCTTCGCGGCCGAGAAACGGGCGTGGCCACACCCCCAAGGCAAGCAGAACCAGAATGCATTGGGCAAGCCCGGTGGCGAAATAGACAACGTGCAACGCCGAGAACACAAGCATCATGGCCATCTCGACAAAGATCCAGATCATCATGCCAAACCCCGCTACGGAGTGTAGCCCCCAGGCCACACTCATGCGCTTGGCTTGGGCAATCAGCGCAATGGCCTGGGTGCCGCCGACGATGACGAGCAACACGACGCCGGGCCAAAAGTAACTGGCGAACGGGGTGTTGTCGAGATAGCTCAGAGGCAACCCCATGTCGACAATGCCGCCAGAGATCAATCCCCATGCCCCCGCAAGCGCCGAGACAAGGTTGAATCCAGCGACTCCGTAGAGACTCCGGCGCACGGGCGGCGGGGCACTCATGATCGCTGGGCGGGATGCGGAACCGGAAGCAGAAGACGCAGGCACGACCGACAGGTTAACGTTGACGGTGACAGAACTCACAGATCATTGTGGAGTGACCACAACGCGGTGGATGTGTCATGTGCATTCTCTGGCCGAACCCCTGTCACCGTGTTAACCCACGCCCGCCTCAGCAACGCTCATCCACATGGGCGAGCGCGCACGAGCAGCCGCGCACCCCATGGGCACAATCAAGCCCGGGGCACGCCCGTCGACCTAGTGGTGCAGGCAGGCATTGTCGGCCTAGTCGACGAGTGCCGCCTTGAGCGCCACGACACGGGTGATGGTCGATTCGACTGAAAGGAACCCGTCCTCGGCGTGCGCGCGAATCACCCCGCCACCGTCTTCAGCGGTTCGCGTGATCCGCACCTCTCCCGGCGCAAGGATGGCGAGCACAGGCTCATGCCCGCGCAAGACACCGATCTCACCATCAAGCGTGCGTGCGACGACCATCTCGGCATGGCCTCGCCATACCAACGCATCACCCGAGACGACCTCGACGGTCATCCTCGTCTCCGGCTTGATTGCCATTACTTCGCGAGGTCCTTCTGGATTGCGTCCCACTTGCGCTCGACGTCTTCGATGCCGCCAACGTTGAAGAATGCCTGCTCAGCGACGTGATCGAAGTCACCATCAGCGATCGCGGTGAATCCTTCGATGGTGTCCTTGATCGAGACCGTCGACCCTTCAACACCAGTGAACTTAGTTGCCATGTAGGTGTTCTGCGACAGGAACTGTTCGATGCGGCGGGCGCGGGCAACAACGATCTTGTCTTCTTCCGACAGTTCGTCGACACCGAGAATGGCGATGATCTCTTGCAGCTCTTTGTTCTTCTGCAGAATCTGCTTGACGCGGGTCGCCGTGTCGTAGTGGTCCTTGCCGATGTAGCGCGGGTCGAGGATACGACTGGTGGATGCGAGCGGGTCGACGGCCGGGTAAAGGCCGCGGGCCGCAAGATCGCGGGTGAGGTTCGTTGTGGCATCGAGGTGTGCGAATGTCGTAGCCGGTGCCGGATCGGTGTAATCGTCGGCAGGAACGTAGATGGCTTGCAGCGACGTGATCGAGTGGCCCTTCGTTGAGGTGATGCGCTCCTGCAGAACACCCATCTCGTCTGCGAGGTTCGGCTGGTAGCCCACGGCCGAAGGCATGCGACCGAGCAATGTGGAGACTTCCGATCCGGCCTGCGTGAAACGGAAAATGTTGTCGATAAACAACAACACGTCTTGGCGCTGCACATCTCGGAAGTACTCCGCCATGGTCAAGGCAGAAAGGGCAACGCGCAGGCGCGTTCCCGGTGGCTCGTCCATCTGGCCGAACACTAGCGCGGTCTTGTCGAAAACCCCCGCGTCTTCCATCTCGTGAATAAGGTCGTTGCCCTCGCGGGTACGCTCACCGACACCGGCGAACACCGAAACACCGCCGTGGTCTTGCGCAACACGCTGGATCATCTCCTGGATCAAGACCGTCTTGCCGACACCAGCGCCACCGAACAAGCCGATCTTGCCACCCTCGACGTACGGGGTGAGCAGGTCGAGCACCTTGATGCCCGTCTCGAACATCTGGGTCTTGGATTCTAGCTGGTCGAACTCCGGTGGCTCGCGGTGAATAGACCAACGCTCAGTGATGTCGATCACTTCATTCGGCTCGGCGTTCAGCACGTCACCTGTGACGTTGAACACGTGGCCTTTGGTCACGTCGCCAACCGGCACTGTGATGGGGCCACCGGTGTCGACGACGTCCTGACCGCGCACAAGGCCATCGGTTGGCTTGAGCGCGATGGCGCGTACGACATCATCGCCGAGATGCTGAGCGACCTCAAGTGTGATGGTGAGGGTCTCGCCTGCTACCGTGACCTCTGTCTTGAGCGCGTTGTATATCGCAGGAATCGCATCATGCGCGAACTCGATGTCGACGACAGGGCCGGTGACCCGGGCGATATGCCCAATGTTCACGGCTTCGGCCTGCTTCGTGTTCGTGGTATCGGTCAGTGTCATTGGTTTCTTCTCTCCTGCGTGGCGTGCACGGCGGACTAGGCGTCTTTATCGGTCTGTGCGAGTGCGTCGGCGCCACCGACGATCTCACTGATCTGCTCAGTGATTTCGCTCTGGCGCGCGTTGTTCTGCAAACGGGTGTAGGTCGTGATGAGCTTGTCGGCGTTATCGCTCGCCGACTTCATCGCCTTCTGCGTCGCCGCGTGCTTGGCTGCAGCGGCTTGCAGCAGTGCCGAGTAGATCTTGGCGTTGACATAGCGAGGCAACAACCGATCGAGAACTGTCTCGGGATCAGGCTCAAACGAATACTGGGGAAAAATCTCGTGCGGATAGTCGTCAGGTGCCGTCGACGACTTGTCCACCACTTGAATAGGCAGCAACCTGAGGACTTCAGGAACCTGAGCCATCATGTTGACGAAATGGTTGCTGACGACATAGATCTCGTCGACGCCGCCGTTTGCCCCGCCCTTGCGGAAGGACTCGACGACTTCACGACGGATTTCGATCGCCGTCTCGATGGTCGGAGCATCGGTCATACCCGTCCAGCTGCGCACAAAATCTTTGCGCCGGAAGTCGAAATAGCCCGTTGCCTTGCGCCCTACGAGGTAGAAGTCGACCTCCTTGCCCTCGGAAATGAGCAAGGCCTCGAGATTTTCCACCTCGTGAATCACGTTCGTGTTGTAGGCGCCAGCAAGACCGCGATCCGAAGCCATCAGGATGACGGCGCTGCGCTTGACCGACTCACGTTCGACAAGCAGCGGGTGGTTCACGTGAGGGGAAAATGTGACAAGCGCCTGGACCGCGCGCGTGATTGCCCTCTCGTACGGGAATGCGGACGTGACTGCATTCAACGCGCGTTGGATGCGCGACGCAGCAATAAGCTCCATCGCCCGCGTAATCTTCTTGGTCGTCTGAGCAGAACTGATCTTCTGCCGGTAGACCCGAAGCTGCGCTCCCATAACTCTTCCTTATCCCTTAGCCGAATATCGCCATCGTGGTCGCGCTAACGACCCTGTTTGACGATCTCCTTCTGGTGGATCTTGCTCGGGTCGATCGCCTTCGCGTCAACCCGTCCTGGCTCATCGATGCCTTTCTTGCCGCTGGCGACAAAGGTCTTGGTGAAGTCGTCAATGCCCTTCTCCATCGTTGCAAGAAGCTCGTCGGAGAGCTGACCTGACTCGCGCAGATCTGTGAGCACCGATGTATTGCGCGCCAAGTACTCGAGCAGCTCTTTCTCGAATCGAAGAACGTCTTCGACCTCGATGGTGTCGAGCTTGCCATTTGTTCCGGCCCAGACCGAGACAACCTGGTTCTCAACGGGGTAGGGGTCGTATTGAGGCTGCTTGAGCAACTCGGTAAGACGAGCTCCGCGCTCGAGCTGACGACGGCTGGCTGCATCGAGATCGGAAGCGAACATCGCGAACGCCTCAAGCGAGCGGTACTGCGCAAGTTCGAGCTTCAGAGTTCCCGAAACCTTCTTGATGTGCTTCAACTGGGCGTCACCACCGACACGCGACACCGAAATGCCGACGTCGATCGCCGGGCGCTGGTTGGCGTTGAAGAGGTCTGACTGCAAGAAGATCTGGCCGTCGGTGATTGAGATCACGTTGGTCGGAATGTATGCCGAGACGTCGTTTGCCTTCGTCTCGATGATGGGGAGGCCCGTCATCGAGCCACCGCCCAAATCGTCGGAAAGCTTGGCGCAACGTTCGAGCAGGCGGGAGTGCAAGTAGAACACATCGCCCGGGTATGCCTCGCGTCCCGGTGGCCGACGCAGCAGCAATGACACAGCACGATATGCTTCGGCCTGCTTAGACAGGTCGTCAAAGACGATCAGGACGTGCTTGCCTTCGTACATCCAGTGCTGGCCGATTGCCGATCCCGTATATGGAGCGAGGTACTTGAAACCGGCGGGGTCGGACGCGGGCGCGGCGATAATAGTTGTGTATTCCATGGCGCCGGCATCTTCGAGTGCCCCCTTGACGCTGGCGATTGTCGAACCCTTCTGTCCAACAGCGACGTAAATACAACGAACCTGCTTCTTGGGGTCGCCGGTCGCCCAGTTGTCTTTCTGGTTGATGATGGTGTCAACCGCAATTGCGGTCTTGCCCGTCTGACGGTCGCCGATGATCAACTGACGCTGACCGCGTCCAACGGGGATCATGGCATCGATTGCCTTGATGCCTGTCTGCATCGGCTCGTTAACGCTGTGGCGCTGCATGACGTTTGGCGCCTGCAACTCGAGCTCACGGCGAGTAGACGATACGACTTCACCGAGGCCATCGATCGGCTGACCGAGTGGGTCTACGACGCGGCCAAGGAACGCGTCACCGACAGGAACGGAGAGGATCTCCCCTGTGCGGCGAACTTCCTGGCCCTCATGGATACCGGTGAACTCTCCCAAAATGACGACGCCAATTTCTTGCTCGTCAAGGTTCTGCGCGAGGCCGAGCACACCGTTGTCGAAAGTAAGCAGCTCGTTTGCCATGGCGCCGGGAAGACCTTCGACGTGTGCAATGCCGTCAGCGGCATCGATCACGTAGCCGACCTCGGAGCGCTCAGGAGACGACGACTGGTAAGACTTCGCGAAGTCCTGAAGTGCGCCGCGGATATCCTCGGAGCTGATCGATAGCTCTGCCATCATTTTCCTTTCGTCAAAGCTTTACTGTGTGAGCGCGGCACGAAGCTCGCTCAAGCGTGTGCGGGTCGTCGCGTCGATGACCTGTGAACCAATTTCGGCGCGTACTCCGCCAAGAACTTCCTCGTCGACGATGTATGCGGCATGCAGCTTTTCGCCGAATTCCGACTCAAGCCCCGAGACCATCTTCTTCTGCTGTGCTGGTGTGAGCGGATGCGCAGTCGTCACGAGAGCAAGCGCACGCCCGTCGGTCTCCGCCGCAATCGCAACGAAGTCGGTAAGAACGGAGGCAATGGATCCGCCACGGTTGTGGGTGGCGGCATACCGAATCAGCGCGAGCGCCTCTGGCTCGACTTTGCCGGCAAACAACGAATCGACAAGCTCACCGGCGCGCGTATTGGTGCGAACGCTCGGAATGGCCAATTGCAGATCTCGGTTCTTGGCGAAAATCCTGCTTGCCTCGAACAATTGCTGAGTAACGGTTTCAAGAGCACCGCGCGCGCTCGCCACACGGGCGAGAGTTTCGACCGCCAGATCGCGGAGGCCGTTTGTCAGCTGCCGCGGGCTGGACCAGCGGGTCTTGGTCAGCGAGATGACGAAGTCGACCACCGCATCGTCGATTTTGCCACCGAACACGCGCCGGGCAAGCGCCGCTTTCTCGTCGACTTCGCTGGACGGATCCGCAAGTCGAGCACGCAACTGCGGCACGGCCGAAAACGCGTCGACGACCGCAAAAAGCTCTTCCGCGAATTCGAGCGAGATCGGCACGGCGCCACTGGCAAGCTCTGCCCTGGCTGCAGCCACCGATTCCCGCGTTGCACTTCCCATGATTACTTCGATGCCCCATCTAGATCGGCCAAGAAGCGTTCGACAACGGCCTGAGAGCGCTTGTCGTCTGCAAGCGAGTCACCGACGATCGAGGATGCCAGATCGAGCGCAAGGATTCCGATCTCCGACTTGAGCTCAGAGAACGCGGCCTTACGGTCAGCGGCAATCTGAACTTGCGCGTTTTGCGAAATGCGCTCGGCTTCGGCCTGTGCCTGAGCCTTGAGCTCGACGAGAATCTGCTGTCCCTCATTGCGGGCGGTCTCACGAATCTTGGCAGCCTCCTGGCGCGCCTCTGCAAGCTGCTCGGCATAGTGTTCGAGGGCCTCGGAAGCCTCAGCCTGCTGCTTCTGCGCCGCCTCGATGCTGCCTTCGATCTCAGCCGACCGATCGTCGAGCATCTTCTGAAGTCGCGGTAACACGAACTTCCAGAAGAACACAAACACGATCACGAAACAGACAGTTCCCCAAACGAGGTCGGGGACAGCTGGGATCAGAGGATTATGAGTCTCCTCCTCCGCCGCGAGAATGAGTGTTGATGTCACCATTTTTCGTTTTCCCGTCCACCCTGCGCAGTGTGCGACCGGAGAGCCGTACCGCCAAGAGTGCCAGTGTTGAATAAGTGTTTTCGCTGTGTGAGTGCCAAGGCCGTGACCCTATCTCTGAGTGATCTGAGTGAATCGTCTCGGACTAGCCATCACAATGCAATGGCCGCGTTTAAGCGAAGATGAAGTATGTTGCCAAGCCGATCAGCGCGAGCTGCTCGGCGAAGGCGATACCGATCCACATGGTGACCTGGAGTCGGCCGGACAGCTCAGGCTGCCGTGCGATTCCTTCAATGGTCTTGCCAACGACGATACCAATGCCGATGCCAGGGCCGATAGCTGCAAGGCCGTAGCCGATGGTCGCGACATTGCCGCCGACTTCCGCGAGGTTCGAAACGTCCACGAGGTTTCCCTTTCTTTCAGTTGAGGCTCAAGCTTGTTCAGCCCAGGCCCTAGTGCTCTTCTGCCAACGACATCTGAATGTAGCTGGCGGTGAGGAGTGTAAAAATGTATGCCTGAAGCACAGAGACGAGAATCTCGAACAGAGTGAAGATCAAGCCGAAGGCGAAAGTGCCGGCGCCGATGAGCTTCCACAAACCATCGGTGTTCAACAAGAAGAATGACGTCGCGGTGAAACACAGGACAAGCAGGATGTGACCGACGAACATGTTCATCAGGAGTCGCAACGCAAGAGTGATGGGCCGGAAGATGAAGGTCGAGATGAACTCAATAGGAGTAATGAGGATATAGAGCAGCTTGGGCACGCCTGGAGGAAACAATGCCTTGAAGAAGAAGTGGCCACCGTGCTTTTTGATGCCCGCGTAGATGAACATCACCCAGGCAAGCAGGCCGAGCAGCAGGGGAACACCCATCAGCGACGTTCCGGCGATATTGATGCCAGGGATGATGCCGGTGATGTTCATGAAGAACACGGTGAAGAAGATGGATGTGAGCAGTGGCATGAAGCGCTTGGCGTCGACCTTGCCAAGCAAGTCCTCAGCCATATACACCCGAACGAACTGAACTGCCATCTCGACGATGTTCTGACCACGACCGGGAACGACTTTAAGGCGGCGGACGCCGAAACCGAAGATCAGCAGGATGAGGGCGACCGCAACAAACCGCGCAAGCATGATGCGGTTGATTTCGAACGGAGTGCCGATGAAGAACAGGGCGTCAGGGTAAAACTCGTTGACGGTTGGGCCTTCAAACCCGCCGCTGCCGGCTTCTGACACGCCAACACCGAGAGCGAGGGATACCAATTCGCTAACCAACTGCTCTGTCTCCTGACTCTAGCTAACCATCTGACCGCGGTGTCGCCGATGGCACTGTGTCGGGCGGCGTTTTCGCACAACGTGGACTAGCTTACATTAACTCTGTTTCGAGTCCCATGAACTCGGCACGTCAGGCGATACTTTGTCGTCAACGTTCTCAATGTCGTCGTTTTGTACCAAAGATTCGTCTTTTTGCTCAAGGACCGAGTCGTCGACATACGGCATCCGTCCCGCCAGGTATGACCACACGTCAATGGCAAGAGTGCCGATCATCACCACGACGAGGCAAATAAAGAGCACAGTACCGTTCACGGTACCGCTGCGCCCGACCAGAAAGACGATCACGAGGAAGACTATCGTCTTGAGCATCCACGAGCCCATCACGATCGCAAAGAAGACGGTCGGCGAAAAGTGGGACGCCACCCGAATGCTCACCGTGGTGACGCCGAGAAAGACAAGCGCCATGCCTGCGCCCCAGAACGCGCCGGCCGCTCCAGTCGGTCCTGCAACGACCGTGCCAATCGTGGCACCGACGAATCCCACCACGACGGCGAGAACAGCCGACCATTTCAACGAGCGGCGCATCACCTCAGACGGTTTCACTGGATCTCCTCTTGCGCCGACGACGATAGCGGCGCGTAATCACGGGCCTGAACGTCAACCCTACACACAGCACGAACCCGACGACGGCAAAGGGGAACACAGCCTGCCAGCGCCAGAACATGAGGGCGATCGAGCAAATCGAGACCAAGGCCGTCCACGCGTAAAACACGAAGACGGCCGAAACGACACCATGCCCAGCGTCGAGCATCCGGTGGTGCAGGTGCATGCGATCTGCAGCGAACGGACTTTTGCCTGCGCGCAGCCGCCGCACAACCGCAAGCGTGAAGTCGAGAAGCGGTGCGATCAGGATGGCGAGCGGAACGATCATCGGCATCACCGTTGGCAGCCACAACGATTTCTGCTCCAAGAACGACGGATCGACCTGACCCGTCACCGCGATGCTCGCAACCGAGAGATACATGCCCAGCTGAAGCGCACCCGAGTCGCCGAGAAAGATACGAGCCGGATGCCAGTTGAAGGGAAGAAACCCTACGACGGCGCCGACGGTGATCACTGCGATAAGCGATCCCATCGTGAAATAGCTGTTTGCCGTGCTCGACGAGACCTGAACTGCAACGAGATAGCTGTACACGAAAAACACGGAGCCCGCGATCAGCACCACCCCGGAGACGAGCCCATCGAGCCCGTCAATGAAGTTGACCGCGTTCATGACGAGCACGATAGCGAGCATGGTCAGCGCCAGCAGCCCCGTGCTTGAGCCGATGAGCACACCGTCGATGGGAAGCGAGACGATCTGAAAGCCTTGCCAGGCAAGCCACCAGGCGACGAGAAGCTGACCGGCCAGCTTGGTGTACCAATCCAGGTCCCAGATATCATCCACAATTCCCAGGCCGCAGATGAATGCACCGGCAAGAAGCAAAGCCCACAGCTGGTGCCCCTCGAACAGTTGGGAAAACCAGCCGATTTGCGACGCGGTCACAAGCGCTACAGCAAATGCGGCGAAGATGGCGACGCCACCGAGCCGCGGCGTCGGACGAGTATGTACATCGCGAGAACGAATGGCCGGATACAACTTGTAGCGCATAGCCGTGCGCCACACCACCCAGGTCGCCACAAACGAGATGACAGCCGTGACCACCCCGATGATCAGGTATCCGCGCACTACCCGACAACCTTGAGATCGCCGACCACCGTCACAATCTCGTCGACGCCGATAGCGCCGTGGCGCAGGATGCGCACAACTCCCGTGGAATCCGCGGCGCTCACATCCAGAATCGTCGACGCCTCTGAGCCTGCCGACGCGCCACCATCAAGGTAGACGGCAACCGAGTCCGTGAGCATCTGCTCGGCATCATGCACGTTGGTCGCGGCAGGCGCGCCATGGATGTTGGCCGACGAGACCGCGAGCGGTCCCGTATCACGCAACAGTTCGAGGCAAACAGGATCGTCTGGCATGCGAATGGCCACGGTGCCTGCCGTCTCGCCAAGATCCCACGCCAAAGTCGGGGAAGCAGTGAAAACGAGAGTGAGCGCTCCTGGCCAGAACTCGGCGATAAGGTCGCGGGCCACATCCGGCACCTCGGCGGCAAGAGCGGCCATAGTCGCCTCATCGGCGACAAGCACAGGAGGAGGGACATTGCGACCTCTGCCCTTTGCATCGAGCAATCTTTGCACGGCAGCGGCGTTGAAGGCGTCTGCGGCGATGCCATAAACAGTGTCCGTCGGCGTAACGACAAGCTCACCCGCCGCGATAGTCCTCCTGGCGGCGCGCAAACCGGCAACGAGTTGCGTAGGCTGCGAACAGTCGAACGTTTGAGGCATTGACGCGACTCCTTCGAAATACCCGCTTATTCTAGCGACTTACTGTCTTGGGCTTATCGGGAGCCACCTGCTCAACGACGAGCCGAAGTGACCCGATCGCGCCCTGTCAGGTCTGCTGCCGTCTGCGGATTCTGCCAACCGGCGGAGGAAAGCACTTCACGAACGCTCTCGCCCTGGTCTTCGCCGTGTTCGATCAGCAGCGATCCTCCAGGATTCACCAACGGCCGCGCAACTGCAGCAATCTGGCGAATAGCGTCCAGACCGTCCTGACCCGAATACAGAGCCAGCTCGGGATCGTGCAGCCACACCTCCGGGTCACGCGGAATAGCCCATGACGGCACATACGGCGGGTTCGTGACAACCACGTCGACTGGCCCGCCTTCGATGGTCGCATAGGTGGACGGATCGGCGAAGTCTCCATGAACGATGTGAACGTTGCCCAGCGCAAGGTGACGGAGATTCTGTTTTGCCCAGGTGAAAGCCACCGCCGAGGCCTCGACGGCAACCACCTCGCTGTCTGGTCGCTCGGAGGCGACCGACAACGCGATCGCGCCTGACCCCGTACCCAGATCAAGAATGCGCCCGCCCATTGGCAGCAGGTCTAGCGCCGCATCCACAAGCGTCTCGGTTTCAGGACGCGGAATGAACACACCTGGCCCGACGCTCAGCTCGATACCACGAAAAGCCGCAACTCCTGTGATGTATTGCAACGGCTCACGACCGGCGCGGCGCAGCACGAATGCGGCGATCTGCGCGGCCTCGTACGACGAGACCTCCCGACCAGAAATCACCCAAGCCTGCACCTGGCCGCGGGTGCCGTTGAGAACGAGGCCAATCAGAATCTCGGCATCGGCGACTGGTGATGGAACGCCCGCCGCGCGCAGCCGCTCAGTGGCGAGTCGCATGAGGGTCGCCACATCGCGAGCGGCCGAAAGTTCGTCAAAGATGCCAAGCGGAGGCACGGTCATGCTCATATGGGCCTTAGTCCTCTTTCTCGCCGATTTGAGACAACCGTGCCTCTTCGTCGGCTTGGATGGCGGACTCGATCAGCGGATCGAGCGCGCCGTTCATGACGTGATCGAGGTTGTATGCCTTGTAGCCCGTGCGGTGATCGGCGATGCGGTTCTCCGGGAAATTGTATGTGCGAATGCGCTCCGAGCGATCCATGGTGCGAATCTGGCTCTTGCGGGCCGCAGAAGCCTCTTCATCGAGTTGCTCCTGCTGCGCGGCCAGAATGCGGGCACGCAGCACGCGCATTGCGGCTTCGCGGTTCTGAATCTGGCTCTTCTCGTTCTGCATCGACACCACAATCCCTGTAGGAAGGTGGGTAATGCGTACCGCCGAGTCGGTGGTGTTGACCGACTGGCCGCCTGGGCCGGACGAACGGAACACGTCGATGCGGATGTCGTTGGCGGCGATCTCGACTTCCTCTGGCTCATCCACTTCAGGAAACACCAGCACGCCGGTGGTCGAGGTGTGGATGCGGCCCTGGGATTCTGTGACAGGCACACGTTGCACGCGGTGCACCCCGCCCTCGTATTTCAGGTGGGCCCAGACTCCCTCAGCCGGATCAGTCGAGTTGCCCTTGATCGCGAGGGAAATGTCTTTGTAACCGCCAAGGTCGGACTCCGTCTTGTCGAGAACCTCGACCTTCCAGTGCTTCGTCTCGGCGTAATGCGAATACATCCGGAACAGATCGGCGGCAAACAGTGCGGACTCTTCGCCGCCTTCTCCACCCTTGATCTCCATGATGACGTCACGGCCATCGTTGGGGTCACGGGGAATGAGCAGGCGTCGTAGCTTCTCTTCGAACTCATGGGCAGACTGCTCAAGCGCTGGAAGCTCGGCCGCGAAGGATGCGTCCTCACCAGCCAGCTCCCGCGCAGCAGCCAGATCGTCATTCGAATTGATCCAGCGATGATAGGCCGCCGCGATGGTCGACAATTCGGCGTAGCGCCGGTTCAACTTCTTTGACAGAGCCGGATTGGCGTGAACAGCGGGGTCGGAGAGTTTTACCTGCAACTCCTCATGTTCAGCCAGCAGTGTCTCTACTGACTCGAACATCGCTGCCTTAGTCTTCTTTCCCACCGACGCCGGCGACCGGCGATGACTTCTGGACCTGCATCAGGAACTCGACATTCGACTGCGTCTCTTTGAGGCGACCAAGCACGACTTCGATCGCCTGCTGCTGTTCGAGGCCGGCGAGGGCTCGGCGCAGCTTCCAGACGATCTTCATCTCGTCTGCGCCCATCAGCAGTTCCTCGCGGCGGGTGCCGGAGGCGTTGATGTCGACCGCGGGGAAGATGCGCTTGTCTGCCAGCTGACGCGAGAGACGAAGCTCCATATTGCCAGTGCCCTTGAACTCTTCGAAGATGACCTCGTCCATCTTGGAGCCAGTCTCAACAAGTGCCGAGGCGATGATGGTAAGCGAGCCGCCATCCTCGATGTTGCGGGCCGCACCGAAGAAGCGCTTGGGCGGGTATAGCGCAGCCGCATCCACACCGCCGGAAAGGATTCTTCCGGAGGCAGGGGTGGCCAAGTTGTACGCGCGGCCAAGACGGGTGATCGAGTCGAGCAGCACGACGACATCGTGACCGAGCTCAACGAGACGCTTGGCGCGCTCAATGGCCAACTCCGCCACGATGGTGTGGTCTTCAGCCGGGCGGTCGAATGTCGATGCAATGACCTCGCCCTTGACGGTGCGCTGCATGTCGGTGACTTCTTC
>JAATGV010000007.1 GCA_015654475.1 Actinomycetales bacterium | reverse complement strand
TTCTTCATCTACGTGATCATGATCGGCGCCCATTGGGTGATCCTCCCGATCCAGCTGAACATTCTCGCTACCCAGGGGCAAGAGTATTCGCTCGCCGCAGGCGGAATGGGCAACTACGCACTGCTCGGAGTCGTACTCGCGGTAATGATCTTTGGGCGCGACAAGGAGGCCCGAACTGTCGCAGGATCGGCCGCATTCGTGAACTTCCTGGCTGGAGTCACGGAGCCCGGTTTGTATGGCGTGGCAATCAAGAACAAGTGGTATTTCGTCTGGGTGACGCTCGGTGGCCTCGCAGGCGGGCTGATCTGCGGCATCTCCCACGCCTACGTCACAGCATTCGCGTTCACCGGGCTGTTCGGGTTGCCGGCGTTCGCCTCGTCACCGACCGCCGTGCCCTACTTCATCGCCGTAGGGGTAGCCATCCTCGTATCGTTCGTTGCGACAGCCATCTTCGAACGAACGAAGCGGCGCGTCCCAGCGATTGTGAGCGACGACGCTGTTGCCGCCTCGGCATCTGCGCCCGCGATCGCGTAGGAGAAAGAACCGGTACCGATTTCTTGTCCCGCGGACGAGCTGGTGTCCGTCCGCGGGACACCGTTCAGACCTTCGAAAAGGATAACGATGACGTTTGACAGGCTGTTCAGCCCCATTCAAATCAATGAGCTGATGGTGAAGAACCGTGTGGTGGCGACGCCGACGGGCGACTATTTCGATGAGAAAGCCCTTGGCGGCGCCGGCATCGTGATCGCCGGACACGCGATCGTGGAGGAGGGGCGCTCCAGCTTCGCAAGCGCCGACGAACCCGACGTCTTTTCGAAGTATCAGAGGGAGGAGACCCGCCGTCGTGCGCTCAGGATCCACCAGGGGGGTGCACGCGCTTCGATCGAGATCTTTCACGGGGGGTCCCTCGCGAGGGTGCGTGATTTCGCGCGCGGACCGGTCTCATACACCCGCGATGACGGCGTTCCCGTTCACGGCATGACGAGCGAGGACATGGCGCTCGTCGCCGGTCTATATGCTCAGCGTGTTTCCGAGGCACGCGATCTCGGCTTCGATCTCGCCTTCCTACATTTCGGTCATGGCTGGCTACCTGCCCAGTTTTTGTCGCCCCGCACCAATTCCCGCGAAGACGAGTATGGCGGGTCGCTAGAGAACAGGGCTCGGTTCCCCTTGCAAATCCTCCGAATGATCCGCGAAGCGGTGGGGCCAAGATTCCCACTCGACATGAGGATCAGCGCGATCGAGTGGCTACCAGGCTCGATCGAGTTTGACGACACACTCCAGTTCATCGAGATGGCCCAGCAGTACCTGGATGCGGTGCAGATTTCCGCAGGTGTCGACATCGGCATCCAAGGCAACGTGCACATGGCTACCACTACTTTCGAGGAACACGCACCAAATGCCGAGTGGGCGCGTCAGGTTCGCGAACGCGTATCCATCCCGGTCGGCGTCGTCGGGGCGATCATGAGCCCACAGGAGGCAGAAGACATCCTCGCCTCCGGCAAGGCGGACCTTGTCGGTTTGGGAAGGCCTCTCATCGCCGATCCTGAGTGGCCCAAGAAGGCAGCGGAGGGGCGTGCGTCAGAGATCACTCCTTGCATCCGCTGCCTGCAGTGCTATCACATCTCGACAGAGCGTCGAAAAGTAGGCTGCTCGGTGAATCCGCGATTCAGCAACGAAGAATTCGTCCCGCGCCGGGTAGAACGCGCGGACGTTCACCGTCGCGTTGTAGTGGTCGGAGCAGGGCCTGCCGGGATTACAGCCGCATTGGTGGCATCCCGTCGAGGGCACGAGGTGATCCTTCTGGAGAAGAGCTATGAGCTGGGCGGTCTGCTTTGCCTAATCCGTCGCGAGAAGTTCAAGAAAGACATCGCGTCGTACCACGACTATCTCCTGAAGCAGATCGAGGAGCATCCCGACATCGACATAAGGCTGGGAGTATCCGCCACGCGAGACGATGTGGCAAGGCTTCGCCCGGACTCCCTGATCCTCGGATTGGGTTCGCGAGAATTCGTGCCGGGGTTGCCCGGGATCGACAATCCGTCAGTCCTGCTCGCCAGTGAGGCGATCATGGATCCTGAGCGCCTTGGTCGGCACGTCGTAGTGCTCGGAGCGGGCTCAGTAGGGGCGGAACTCGGCCTGGAGTTGGCGATGTTCGAGGGCAAGGACGTCACGATTCTCGACCCAGGCCCGACGGTTGCGAAGCAGGGAAACAGCCTGTACCGGGAGGGGCTCCGCCAGAAGATCGAACAGGCGGAGAGTCTGCGGTTCGAACTCAAGCACCGTCCTCTCGCGATTCTGCCCGACGGCACGGTCGAGGCCGAGGATCAGGAGGGTGTGCACCACCTGTTCGATGCAGACACTGTGGTCGTCGCAACCGGAATGCGCCCCCGTAGCGATGACGCGAAACAGTTCTTCGGAATCGTTCCCGACACTGTGATGGTCGGTGACTGCGTACAGCCGCGCATCATCCAAGATGCGGTACTCGAAGCGCATACCTTTGCGATGAATCTTTAGGGTTGAGAAAGGATATTCGAGGAATGTTTGAAAGGTTTTCCCATCGCCGGTCCAGTCGATCTGCGGTCATCGCGAACGATCCCGACCAAGTGCAGGTAGTCGCACCGGTCTCGGGAACGATCGTCGCACTCGAAAGTGTGAGAGATGCAGCGTTCTCGTCGGGGGCGTTGGGGCGGGGCGTGGCAATTGTGCCGGCCGAGGGTCACTTTACCGCGCCGATCGCGGGCCGGGTGATCTCCCTTCTCCCCCACGCAGTAGGGCTGGAGAGCGAACAGGGGGTACAGGTGCTGATCCATATCGGCATCGACACAGTAAACCTACACGGCAAGGGGTTCGCACTGAGGACAAGCCAAGGCGCATCAGTCGTCCCCGGTGACATTCTCGTGGAAGTCGACTTGGAGTCCGTGGCCCGGGCCGGGTTCGACGCCATCACGATGGTGACAATCGTAAATGCAAAAATCTTGACAGGCGTGAGCGTTCACGAAGCGGGTCCGGTGGATCGTGGCGACGTGATCGTCGCGGCCTCCGCCGATGGAAGCTGACGACGCGGTCGGCCCGTCTATGTGTGTGAGGTCAATATGTACAGTATTCGCAAGGTAATCAACAATTCGGTGGTCTTGGCGCACGACATGCACGGGAACGACTACGTGTTCTTGGGCAAGGGGATCGGGTTCAATCAACATGTCGGAGACAAGGTCGATCTGGAGCGGGTGGACCGGCGATTCGCCGCATCCGATGCGCGATCTAGCGAGCAGATCGGTGCGTACCTGTCGAGTATCCCGCACGAGGACGTGATACTTGCCGGATACGTAATCGAACAGGCACGCAAGGCTCTGGGCAATTACGTCGGCGATCGGACGTTGTTGCCGCTGGCCGATCATTTGAGCGTCACTATCCGAAGAGCGCGGGAGTCGAAGATGATCGAGTATCCGTTGCGATGGGAGATCGAGGCGATCTATCCGCGTGAGGTGCAGTTCGCCCGCACCGTCATCGAGTTCATCAAGGAGGAGCGCGATGTACAGCTCCCAGCTGGGGAGGCGCTGGCGATCGGCTTGCACTTCGTCAATGCACAATTCGGCTCGGGCGAAATGTCCCGGACTATGGAGGTCACGGATCTGATCAGTTCGGTGCTGACGGCGCTTGCGTCCAGATTCTCTGTGGCAATCGACCTGAATTCTGTGGGAGTAGCTCGCTTCGTCACTCATCTGCGCTTCCTGATCGTGCGCAAGATCGAGAACGAGCAGGTCGCTCCGATCGACAGCGGAGTGCGGATCGCCCTGCAGCGGAGCAACGCCGAGGCATTCAAGCTTGCGCAGTACGTCGGAGAGCTGCTGGAGGAGCATTTCGACTGGCGGATATCCGAGGACGAAGAGGTGTACATCGCGCTGCACGCAGCAAGCCTGCTTCGTGCCGGGGCAAGCAGCCAGTAGCGAATTTGCCAGCCGCGCCTCTGTGGAGGCGAGGGGACGAGCTTGGTGCCATAGGTGCCGCTGAATATGCGCAAGTGAATTCAGCAGCACCTATGGCACAGCGGTACGGGCTTACGCTCGCGTCAACGAACGTTCGCCAGGCCGCCATCCACAGGGATCAGCTGCCCATTGATGAAGTGCGAAGCATCCGAGGCGAAGAACACCATAACCGGGGCGAAGTCCTTGTCAGGATCTCCGTACTTGCCTCCGAGCGGGATGGCCTTGATCGTGTTCTTGGTGTATACCTCAAGCTCTTCGGGGGTCATCGACGCCAGATTCTTCTCATACATCGGGGTGGCAATGATCGGAAGTATGGCGTTCACGCGAATTCCATGCGGACCCCACGCGCTGGCGACCGAACGAGTCCACGAGTGGACAGCGCCCTTAGACGCCGAGTAGATCGAACCGCGTACCTCGGGGCGCAACCCCGATACCGAGCCGAAGTTGATGATCGCGCCACCCGTGCCTTGGGGATCCATGATCGCGAATGCCGCCTGGTTGGTGAGCATCGTTCCTTTTACGTTGACATCGAAAACGAAATCCCACGAAGCATCATCAATCTCTTCGGGCGGCATCGCCCGAAGGACGCCCGCAATATTCACTAAGACGTCGAGCCCTCCCAGAAACTCCGCCGCCTCCGCAAAAACGCGCTCCACATCGGCGCGCTTCGAAATATCGAGTTTGATGAATTTGGCCTTACCCGGTGCCTCAGCATTTGCCTCGTCGACCACAGCCTGGCCAAGGTCCTCAAGCATGTCAACCGATACCACCGAGGCACCTTCGCGGACATAAGCCTTGACCGTGGCCTCCCCCATGCCCTGAGCGCCGCCCGTGACAATGATTCTCTTGCCTTCTAGTTGCATTTTCTTCTTCTCACTTCTTTCTGTCATTCTTCGCTCCACTGCCGCTCGCAGTGCAGTTTCCTTGTGCGATCTCCTAGGCGGATGCCTTGGCAACGGCCTGCGGGTTGAACTTTGTCCGATAGCCGAGCGCCAGAACCGCAAGTACCAGAGCAATCACATAGGCCGAACCGACCATCACCCATGCGATCGCGAACGACTGCGTACGATCGAATACCTGCGCGAAGATGAGAGGTGCCGCTGCAGAGAAGAAGGTGATGCCGGTAGTGATTCCCGAGTAAATGCCGCTGAAGTTCGCGTCACCGAAAACAGCGCGGGTAATCAACGGCGACACCACGGAAAGCGACGAGTAACCCAAGCCGAAGAGCGCTGCGCCGACGAAGAACAGTGCAATATTTCCACCAGCGACGAGCGTCAAAAAGCTGCCAACCGCACCCGCACCGAGTGCAATGATCGTGACGCCGCGAATCCCGATTCGGTCCGCAAGATAACCGAAACCGACCTTTCCGATAATTCCGCCGATCATAACCACCGACACTGCAAGCGCTCCAGCGGCCGCACCTAGGCCATCGACGTCGGCAGCATAACCGGGAAGCTGCTGGTACATCGACGCACTAAAGACGATTGCACCAGCCATAACGAGAATCATCCAGAATGCGGCTGTTCCCAGCGCCTTTGCCGTCGACAGGGCGGGCACAGAGTTTTCTGTCTTGACCTCTACCGCATCGGGGTCGAAGCCGTACGGTTTCAATCCCTTCTGCGCGGGCTTCAGCCGCAAGATGAGGACGGTGAGAGGAAGCCCGACCACCAAAGTGATGATGCCGAGCACCACCCGAGTCTCCCGCCATCCGATCGACTGAATCAGGCTCTGCGCGATCGGGCTGAAGATCGCCCCAAACACGCTGGACGATGCGACCGCGATACCGAGCGCTAGGCCGGTGCGCTTTGCGAACCAGTTGTTGAGAATGACGGGAATCGGCAGATACATAAAAATTCCGAGCGCGATGCCGTAGACCACCCCGAAGGCGTTCCAGTGCCATACTTCGGTGAATGAGCCACTGACGATGACACCTGCACCAAGCAGCGCCATCGCTCCACCGAGCAGGATGCGCACGTCAACGACGTTGATGAGTTTTCCGAGGAAAGGTTGGATAACCATCGCGACCAAAGGCATGATGGTTAGGTAGAAGGATGCGTCAGTGCGTGACCATCCTGCCTCTGTAGAAACCGGAGTTAGGAAGACGCCTGCGGTGGTGCCGATAATGCCGAGCGCTGCTCCGAACATGAGAACGCAGGCGACCAGTATCCACCATGCGTAATGAATCCCCGCTTGGGGGCGAGATGTGTCAGTTGACATTAATTGCTTCTTTCTCTCGTGTCTTTTCCTGGAAAGACGTCCAAGTGTGGCCAACCCTCGGCCGGTTCCGGCCCAGGGAGCGTTGACGGTTCCAACCCGGCCTGGCGGGCACGCTTCATCTCGCGGGTCAGCATTAACGCACATGCTCCACCGACAAGCAGGGGGACGGCGGACGCCGCGTAAAGCGAATCTGGAGTCACGACGACAAGCAGGTACCCTGCAGCGATGGGTGCTCCGATCGAGAACAGGCGCCCGACTCCGACCATCCACCCTCCGGCAGTGGCGCGCGAACTTGCAGAGTAGATGGGCACGATAAGGGCCGCCATCGCGGTAATGGCAAGGTAGGTGAAGATCCCAACAAGCCAGGTCATGGCTAGGGCGAAGGACTCGTCGTGGAAGAATGCGGCAAGCACGAGCATGCTGATTCCAGCAAGACACATGGCGGTCGAGACGAGCCGATTGACTGATACTTTAAGCGAGAGCAGGGCGAACATGATGGCCCCGATGAAAGATCCTCCGCTCAGGATGAGGCCCGCAGTCGTTCCGGCGTCAGTGCTTCCCGTCGCATCGGTCACCAACTGCGGAGTCCACGTATTCGCGAAATAGAACGCGGTCATCAACCCTGCATAGATGATCCACAGCAGCAGCGTGTTGCGCCACATCCCATCGCGAAACAGGCCGGAGACGGCTCCCTGCCTATTCTCTGGGATGGACACGGATTCGGCATCAGGCATCCTGATCGTAGGATTGCCGAGCTTGGCGGCTATTCGTTCGATTCTGGCGTGGTTGCGGGGTGAGGGTCGCGCGACGAGAAAGTCGATCGACTCGGGAAGCACGACGATGGCAAGCACAAGCCCGAAGAGGCTGAGCGAACCACCGAGAACAAACATGGCCTGCCACGCGCCGCCGCTCGCATTCACGAGTGAAACTCCGACGAATCCACCCAGTGCGCTCCCAACCGGGAACCCAAGGGAGTAGACACCGAACACCACGTTGCGCGCTTTCTCCGATGTGTACTCCTGCACGAGGATCATCAGGCTTGCGGCCATAGAGCCGATCGCCACGCCGGTGACAGCCCTAAAGATAATGAGTTCGTAGGCGTTTGTAGCGATCGCGCTGAGGAACATTCCTGCAGTGCACCCAACAAGGCTGAGGACCACAACCTTCTGTCGCCCTACTATGTCGGCGAGGGGTGCCAGTACGATCGCTCCGACCGCCATACCGGCGAGCCCAGCCGAGAGCAGAAAGCCCTTCTGCACAGTGCTCTCAAAGAAGTCAGCAGGCAGATGCGGCAATACGAACCCCATAACGAACACGTCCAGCCCATCGATGGTCACGATCACCATGCACGTGAGGATCGATGCGATCTGGAACGGTTTCATGCGCGCCGTCTTGATAACTGTCAAGATGTCCATCCTTGTCATTTTCTTGAGAGAATCGGCGTAATGTCGGTGGCCACTGCGGTCGCGATCACAGGGTGCGGAGCGCGCTGCTGGCTATACTTGCGGCACACAAAGAGCGGTCAGGAGCAACGTGGAACCCTTGTGGCAGCGAGAGCACGGCGATCTTCTTTACGCGTTCAGACGCCTGCTGAACACTTACGCGCGCCGGTACACGGCAGTCAATCCGCTCGGAAACTCTGGCTTCGCCGTTTCGGCTGCACAAGTGCACACGATCACGGAGGTGATCGAGTCGACCGACCTGAACATGTCGGAAATGGCTGCCGAGCTGGGCGTGACTCGCGCGTCCTTCAGCAATCAAGTGACGAAGATGGTCGAAGCCGGCTATCTGACGAAGACGTTTCAGGCTGAGAACCACAAGGACATCCACCTCATGGCGACGGAAAAAGGTAGGGCCCTCTACGAGGCGTATGTACAAGAGGTGACGGCGAACTGGTTTAGGTCGATGTTCGAACTGGTCGACACCATTCCCGAGGAACATGTGCAGACATTCATCAGGATTTTGCGCGGCTTCGCCGATGCATACCTGCATGATGGTTCTCCTTCGAATTGAGCCGGCACACCGCGCTTGACTAGCTCGGCATACGCGAACCTCTCCGATGTGGCTGCGGTAACACCGCTGCACGGCCGAGGCTCATTCCGACTACTTACATCTTTGTATTGCCTACTAACAATACCAGTTTCGTCTTCTGCCCGTACTGCCCCGTACTCTGCGAAGATTTCGAAGGCACAACGTCTTTGCCTCCCAGGCGCGCTACTGAGCGCTGACTTTATTAGCCAGGATGGCGTTGCTGGAGGAACTCGATGATGGCCTGTGCTACCGATTCGGGTTCTTGCTCCGCAGGGTAGTGACCGGGACTGCCACACATGAGGTCAAAGAGGAACGACCCGTCTCACAGGTGACAGAGAACACGGATGGAACCTCGACCGTGACACCGTCAGCGTCGAACACAACTACTGAGGATCCATCGACGCCAGGCGCGACTGAGGAGCCACCGGCACCATCAGCATCAGGCGATGAGCGAGAAGGCGGGGACCCGACTGAACACTCAGGCAAACCCGGCAAGGTAAAGAACTAGTGAGCAGTGCCGCTTGACAGAGCCACATTCACCCGTAAACACAGAGCAGCTCAAATCACGTCCATTATGTTGCTGGTCTGCTGGTCTGCTGGTCCGGGTTCCGACACAAGACCGATAAGCCCGGCTCAAACCAAACGGCAACAGAATCCGTTGCTCCCCCACCTACTAGGCCAAGGTACGTGGCGGCGCGAGCGGTGTGGTATTGCCGGTCAGCGCAGATCCGCATCAATGCTGGGCGAATCGTCGTCTACCGTGTGAGGGTCACGAATCGGAGTCGAAGTCGCCGATCAGGCGATCGCTCCGCGGGAGCCCGAGTTGCTTGGCTTGAGTGAGCAGTGCGCTGAGAGCGGCTGCGCTCAGCGAGACGATCGTGTCTCGTTGATCGTCGGGGCAATCTTGGAGCACCCACTCGAAGCAGAGTGCTTCGTTGAGCGCGACGAATCCGCTGAGGACCGTGTGGACCAGCGGGTCGTCCGGAAGCTCCCCGCGCTCGCGGATCAGCTCCACGTGTCGTTCGCGCCACCCACGACGGAACTCGGCTGCCCCGACGGTGAGCCCGTCGGGGGCAAGGAACTGCTGTGCCCATGCTCGGGGACGGACCGCGACAAAATCGAGATAGTCGCGCAGACCCGCAGTAAGGCGGTCGCCGGCGCTGAGGCCACGTCGAGCATCGTCTGCCGCAGCCTGGACGGTGAAGAACTCGTCCAGCCGTCGCTCCCACACGGACAGGTAGAGATTCGCCTTGGTCTCGAAGTGACGCAGCACCAGGGCATCGGATGCGGCGGCAGCACGCGCGATCGAGACGAGCGAAACCTGATCGTAGGGCGCCACCATGAACGCCGCCTCGGCGGCGTCGAGGATCTCCGTTCGACGCTCCGCGTTCGGCAGTCGCCTCCTCGGTTCACGGTCCTGTCGGCTCACCCGATTAGCATACCGGACATGTAAGCGTCACTTAGTAGTGGTACTGTAAGTGCCACTTACTAGTGCGACTCGACTCCGTGGGAGGACTCATGAGCGACGACCGTCCTGCGCGGGAGGTCGGCGGTGGGCTGCGCTTCCTCGCCATCTGCTTGCCGTATTCGGGGCACATCAACCCGACCCTCGGCACTGTCGCCACGCTCGTCGAGGACGGGCACGACGTGACCTACATCCTCGACCCACGGTGGCGGCGCGAGGTCGAAGCCACCGGTGCGCGATTCATCCCCTACGACCACTACCCGCAGAACCCGGGCCCGTTGACGCGATCCCTGGCCGCGCCGCGGCGCGCGTTCGCCACCGCCCAACGCCTCGCAGCCGAAGAAGGGTTCGACGCTCTCCTGTACGAAGCGCTCTTCTCCTATGGCAAGGCCCTGGCCGACGCTCTCCAGCTTCCCGCCGTACGGCTCTCTTCAACGTTCGCCTACAACCGTCCCCTCCTCGAGAAGCTCTCCCGCACCGGCGGACGGCACCTGACCTCAGTGCTACGCGACGGACCGCTCTACCGGGCACTGTCCAAACACGCGCACCGCAAGGGGTTTCTGCAAAGCCCGGACTTCATCACCGAGATCGTCGACAACCCGCCCGACCTCACTTACGTCTACACAAGTCGCAGCTTCCAGGTCGACGCGGACGCCTTCCCCGACGACCGGTTCCGATTCATCGGCCCCTCGCTCAACGCCCGACGACGCGATTCGCCTGCGGGCCTCGACCTCGCCGCACTCAAGCGGCCACTGATCTACGTCTCGATGGGCACCCTGCTCAACAAACAGCGCCGCCTCTACCGAGCCTGCATCGACGCGTTCGCCGCCGCGCCCGTCTCGGTCGTGATGTCGATCGGCCAGCACACCGGCGCCGCGACACTCGGCGCACTCCCACCCAACATCCACGTCTACCCGTGGGTGCCGCAACTGGAACTCCTCCGGCACGCAGACCTGTTCATCACCCACGGCGGCATGAACAGCGTCAACGAATCCATCCATGCCAGGGTCCCCATGCTCGTCATTCCACAAGGCAACGACCAGCCCGCCATCGCCGACCGCATCCAAGAACTCGGGCTGGGAATGCGCGTCGATCCGGAGCACGCGAACCCCGATCAACTCCGTGCCGCCAGCGAGAGCATCCTCGCCTCTTCCTCGATCAAGACGCAACTTGCCACAATCAGCCACGACATGCATTCCGCCGGAGGCAACACTCGCGCGGCAGCCGAGATCACCCGGATGGTCGAAGCCCAGCGCACGAGGAATCACGACACCTGAGTACGCGCGCAACTACCTCGAAGACTGGTTCGTCTGCTCCGGTC
Source organism: Actinomycetales bacterium (assembly GCA_015654475.1). Lineage (GTDB taxonomy): Bacteria > Actinomycetota > Actinomycetes > Actinomycetales > Microbacteriaceae > UBA3913. The sequence continues at coordinate 24,060 of JAATGV010000007.1, read as the reverse complement.
ACACGCAACCAACACTCCCCCTGCCTGCACAACGCCAGAGGCAAGAGCCGCTCGCCGGGAACACACGACAAGTGGCTTCAGACATTCCATGTGGTGGTACCGGGTTGCCGTGAATCACTCCGCTGCCGCCGGAGAGGTTTGATGGCGGTGAACTGGGAAATGAGTTGGCGCTCCGGATCAACCAGTGTTGAACCCCATGGGGCGGACAGTCACTCAGCCGCCCCAGATAACCACGACGACCGCGGCGAGGAAGATCAGCTGGTAGACGGCGCGCGGCAGCAGCGGAGTGTGCGGCGCGTCGGGGTGCCGCTGGGCGCCCGCGGCGTAGACGTTCGCTGGGAACATCACGATGAGCAGCAGGCCCAGACACACGGCGGCAAGCATCCTGCTCATGGGAAACAGGAGGCCGATCGCGCAGGAGAGCTCGAGCACGCCGGTCACGGCGACCACAACCCCCGGGGCAGGTATCGCCGGAGGGACGATGGCGATGAAGCCCGCGCGGCGACGGGGAACGAAATGGGTGATGCCGGTCATGGTGAACATCGCCGCGAGACCACATGCCGTCGCGGTGGACCAGGAGTCGATGGCATCAACGCCCGTGGCCCATCCGACCAGCCGGGTGAGCCCCGTGATAGAAATGAGAAGGATCAGGGGTGCCACGATTTGCCTCCTTTCCTCAAATCTGTGTCTTCGAACGGACACGCGGATGACCGGATGTCTCGTATTAGATACTGATACTATCCATAATTGGATAGCTAAACAATCCAATATGGACGGAGGCTTATGCGCATCTCGGAACTGGTAGAGCGGTCGGGTGTGCCGCTCGCCACGATTAAGTACTACCTGCGCGAGGGTCTGCTGATGCCGGGTGAGGCGAGCAGCGCCACTCAGGCGAGCTACGGCGAGGATCACGTACAACGCCTGGCTTTGATTCGTGCCTTGACTGGTGTTGTCGGATTGTCCATTCAGAAGACTGCAGAGGTCATTCGGCTGATCGAAAGGCCTCGCACTGATCTCTTCCTCACTCTGGGTGCGGCGATCGGCACGCTCCCTCCGTACGCCGAGGATGTGCCTGGGGAGAATCCGCGCGACTATCCGCTAGCCCGGACAGTACTGGCACGACACGGACAAATCTACGACCCGGACTACCCGGCGGTAGGCCAACTCGACCGCGCGCTCGCAGCCGCCTCCGCGGCCGGCTTCCCCATCGACGACGACCGTCTCGACCACTACAACGCACATGTCCGAGCGATCGCCGAGTACGACATCGCCCACATCCCTGATGAATCGGCACAGTCCGCCATCGAATACGCCGTACTCGGCACCGCCCTTTACGAACCCGTGATCGTCGCCCTTCGCCGGCTCGCGCACCAAGACCTCGCACGGCATCGATTCATCGCAGACACAGCCGGAACGTGACGGCGTTCGTCCGAATACGAACCCGATCGAATGCTTCCACATTTGTGGCTGCCGCCGACTTACCTACTGTCTCGGTAGCGGCGTTGCGAGGAGTTCCTCGGACAGTATCCATAGCCGTGCGGCGAGACGCTGTGAATCAAGCCGGTGCTGGCGATCCGGCCGGGGTTGAGGGCGTTCGCGGCGAGACGGAGTCGGGTCCTTTTACAACCCCGAAAGGGCTGGCACGCGCATTTCAGAGCCACGGCGGCGGCGACCGCCACTTCGCTCTGTCACAGAGTCTCAGCCGCCCGCAGTGTCGCGGGCAAACAAGTTTTTCAGCTCACGGGTGGCAGTGGCGAGGAGTTCGACGAACGTGCGCGTCTCACCCTCGGCGATCCAGGCAACGAATGCGATATAGAAGACGGATACTCCGCTTTGCGCGGCGAGGGCAGCAGTGAGCGGCGCGATCCCTCGTGAAGTCAGCGCAGCGGTCAAAGCCTGGGTAAGGGAGGCACGTTTGAGGGACTCACGCTCCAAGAGGGCAGGGCTGGAGTCGATGATCTTCTGCCGGATTCGGGACTGCGGGCGGCGCTCCTCTGGGAAGAACTCAGCCCCACCACCGAGAGCATCTTCGATAAGAGCCATCGGCGTCAGCGCCTCCGACACAGCCAACGCATCGACGAAGTGAGCGTGGTAGACGTCCTGGTCCACGAACAGAACTTCACGCTTATCAGCGAAGTAGCGGAAAAATGTACGCTCAGTGACACCCACCGCCTGAGCGATCTCCCCGACCGTGACATCGTCGAACCCGTGCTCGATAAAAAGGTCGATAGCGGCTTGCCGGAGTCTTCCCTCGGAGTCTGCAGCCCATCGCGCCATGCCCCCCATACTACCCATGTCATCGTCTGACATCACGTGCTATAGTGATGTCAGACGATGACATGGAAGGTGTAGAAACATGCGAGTATTCGTAACTGGCGCGACAGGCTGGATCGGGGCGGCCGCCGTGGATGAACTTCTAGACGCAGGACACACGGTGCTCGGCCTCGCCCGAAACAACACCTCCGCCGCTGCCCTTCAGAAGAAGGGGGCTGAGGCGCTCCGCGGAGACCTCGACGACCTCGACTCCCTGCGGCGAGGTGCGAGAGAAACGGACGCAGTCCTCCACCTGGCGAACAAGCACGACTGGGCGAACCCCGTTGAATCCGATCGTGCCGAACGCACGGCTATCGAGACGCTCTCAGAAGCTCTCGTCGACAGCGACAAGCCGCTCGTCCTCGCCTCGGGACTACTGCGACCACAGGCCGACCGACCGGCGCGCGAGACCGATCCAAGTCCCGCAGTCGGACCCGACTCGTTGCGCGGCGGAAGCGAGAACCTCGCCCTCGACTATGTCGACCGCGGCGTCCGAAGCATCGCGCTCCGGTTCGCCCCCACCGTGCACGGGATGCGCGACCATGGATTCATCTCCCAGATCGCCGCCGCCGCCAAACGCACCGGTGTCTCCGGCTACATCGGTGACGGGACGAACGCCTGGGCAGCCGTCCACCGCACAGACGCTGCTCGGCTCGTCCGCCTCGCCCTTGAGCAGGCACCTGCTGGCGCCCGCCTTCACGCAGTTGCCGAAGAAGCAGTACCAACGCGGATCATCGCTGAGGCGATCGCCGAAGCGCTCGGCGTGAAAACCGCATCAATCGATCCTGTTGATGCCGTCGAGCATTTCGGGTTCATCGGTCGGTTCTTCTCTGCAGATATGACCGCCTCAAGCACAGCGACACAGCATACGTACGGCTGGTCCCCAATCGGGCCTACGCTCATTGAGGACATCGAGAACGGGGCATACACGAAATGACTCCCCCGCCGCGCTGCTAGTAGATGACGTTCACCGCCATCTCCGCCAGTGGGCTTCAGTGGTCGAGGTGCTTCTGCTCCGTTCTCTGATCGGGGCTCGGCATGTGCGGGTCGGGGATGGACAGCATCGCCGAAGCGAGGAGGGCAAGTTTTTCAGCATCCGCGCCTCCCGCGTCAGGGTGATAAATGACGAGCATCATGCCATCGGTACCGGTGATCAGCAGCTTCTCTCGGTGCAGGATGAGACGACCGACCTGAGGATGATCGAAGCGCATCAGCGCGCCCTGCCGTGTTCTCACGTCGTGTCGCGCCCACAACTGCCGGAATCGGGGGCTCGCGAGCGAAAGCTCTCCGACGAGTTCGATGGCGCGCGGGTCATCGATGTCAGTGCCGACCGACTCGCGGAAGCCTGCTACGAGGCCTACGGTTGCGAGTTCCCAATCGGGGAAGAGCGCCTGCTCGGCGGGGTCGAGGAATACGTCGCGTAGCCGGTTCGCTCCTGCGGTGAGCCGAGGAGAAACCGCGGTGGCCAGATCATTGGCTGCGAGTACGTCGAAATATCTCCCCCCGACGAACGCCGGAAGCGAGAGCGCTGCCAGAAGCGCGGCCGTGCTGGAGGGCACGACCTCCTTCTTCGGATGCGTGCGGCGGCGAGCTTTGTCAACGGCGAGCGAGAGCAAGTAGGCGCTTCCCTCGTCGTCTAATTGCAATACCCTTGCGAGGGACTCAAGAACCTGAACGGACGGCTTCCGATCCCGCCCCTGCTCAAGACGGACGTAATAGTCCGCGCTGATGCCTGCGAGCATCGCAACCTCCTCGCGACGCAGGCCAGGAACGCGCCGCGCACCGACAACGGGGATGCCGACCTGCTCGGGCTTGACAAGCTCACGCCGAGCGTGAAGGTATTCCCCCAGCAGGTTCTGCTCATCATTCATGCATCCACGCTACCTGGCAGGCTCCTCATTGTGACTAGCCCTGTCATACCCAGGAAGACGGGAACCCTGGCACATGATTCGAATTACGCAGAATATGGGTGGCATGACTCAACAACGCATTCTCGTCACCGGCGGCTCCGGATTCATCGCTGGCCACATCATCCTCCAGTTGCTCGAGCGGGGCTACCTTGTACGAGCCACCCTCCGCTCGCTCGGTCGTGAAGACAGCGTGCGCCAGGTGCTCGCCGGTGCCGGTATGGTCAACGCCGAAGCGCTCAGTTTCGTCTCCGCCGATCTCACCGACGACGCAGGATGGGCCGAAGCAATGACCGGGGTCGACAACGTCATGCACGTCGCCTCTCCCGTGATGCCCGGACACGTCGAGAATGAGGACGACGTGATCGTCCCGGCTCGTGAGGGAACCCTCCGCGTGCTACGCGCCGCCCATGAGGCCGACGTGCGACGCGTCGTGCTCACTTCGGCATTCCACGCCGTCAGCTGGGGCCACCCACACGACGACCACGTGTTCACCGAAGAGGACTGGACCGTGCTCGGCGGCCCCGGAGTCGACGCCTACGCGAAAGCCAAGACCTTAGCCGAACGCGCCGCCTGGGACTTCGCGGCAACCCAGGGCGGCACCATGGAACTAGTGAGCCTGCTCCCGGTCGCTGTCATGGGACCAGTCATGGGCTCAAGCGTCTCCGGCGCTAACCACATCATTCAATCCATGCTCAACGGGCAGATTCCCCGTTTTCCCGACCTTTATATTCCGATCGTCGATGTCCGCGATGTGGCCGCGGCTCACATCCGCGCGATGGAAAAACCAGACGCCGCAGGACAACGCTTCCTGATCTCCAACGGTCCGGCACTTCCCATGCGCGAGATCGGTAACATTCTCCGCACACACCTCGGCCCGGATGCTGGCAACGTCCCGACCCGTAACATCCCCAACATCGTGACGCGAATCGGCGCCCTGTTCTCACCCGCACTGCGAGCCAACGTACCCGACCTCGGCTACGCCAAGCGCACCTCCAACAACAAGGCCCACCGCCTGCTCGACTGGCACCCACGCACACCAACGGAGGCGATCGTCGCGGCAGCGCAAAGCATGATCACAAAAGCACTCGTTGGAACCCCCGCCGGGAAATAGGGCAGCGACGCTATCAAATCAAGCTAGCCGCTGTGACCTTCCCGCAATATTCAGGGAAGATCCCACGTAGTATTCAGAGATTGGTCGCGGGCTTGGTCGTCCGTTGTTCGGAACTGAGAACGGCTGGCAGAAGCCCCGGAAAGCGGCGTTCCAGGTCGTCACGTCGAATACGGACGAATCGTTGCCGTCCGTCCACCGTCGTCTCGATTAGGCCAGCTTCACGCAGCACTCGCCAATGATGGGAGACAGTGGGTGCACCGACGTCTACCGTGGTCGCCGCAGCACTGCAGGCGACCGGCTCAGTGCCAATATCAATCGCGTCCAGCAAAGTTCGCCTGACGGGATCGGCGAGCGCAGCCAACACGGTGGTCAAGTCAAGCGAGTCGACGCTCGGCTGCGGCAGTGTGCGCACTCTCGTCCTCCTCCCATCAGCCAACATATAATTTGACGTACATCGAAGTATAACCTAATCTCATCGTGTGACGATTCGACAACCATCAAATAACAAACAACAAAACTGGCCACTCCTGGTACTGGCAGTCGGCACGTTCACCCTCGGGATGGACAGCTTCGTACTATCAGGACTGTTGCCGCAGATCGCCCGCGATCTGTCAGTGTCGCTGTCAGCTGCGGGCCAGTTGACGACGCTGTTCGCGGTGACGTATGCGATCGGCTCACCCGTGATCGCAACGCTCACCGGCCGATGGGATCGTCGGATCCTGCTGAGCTCGGGCCTCACGGTGTTCCTCATCGGCATGCTCGCACAGGCGATCGGACCAATCTTCGCGGTCGTCGCCATAGGCCGGGTACTCGCGGCCCTCGGTGCGGCCGCCTTCCAGGCGAACGCGTATGCCATGGCAGGGGCGCTCGCAGCACCGGAACGACGCGGCAGAGCCCTGGCTACCGTGACGGCAGGTGCCTCAATCGCAACCGTCTTCGGTGTGCCGTTCGGAGTTGTAGTCGGGCAGGCGATCGGGTGGCGCGGGGCGATGTGGGTCATCGCCGGTCTTGCGCTGCTGTCAGCCGTGCTTGTTCCGTTCCTTCCGAACGTGCACATGCCTCTGACTTCGATGCGGGCTCGGCTCAAAGTCCTGGCACACCGGAAAGTGCTGGCAGTGCTGGCCTCCACCGCGATCGTACTGATCCCGTTCTACCTCGTGATCTCGTATGTGCCTCTCGTCGTCGGCAGCAGCACCGGGCTCGCTGTCGTGTTCGCCCTCGTCGCTGCTGGCGTTGGACAAGTGATCGGCAATCGCCTCGTCGGCCGCTTCATTGACACTCGTGGCGCGCTGCCGACGTTGCTGATCGGGTCACTTGGTCTCACTGTTGCAAGTGCCGCTCTCGTCGCCGGCCAGTTCTGGTATCCCGCTACTCTCGTCGTGCTGCTCGCCCTTGGCGCGTTCTCTGGACTCACCATCACTCCGCAACAACACCGCCTGTTCACGCTCGCTCCGGATGTCGCAACGATCGCGCTCGGACTGAACGGGTCCGCAATCTACGTCGGCTCCGGGCTCGGCGCAGCTCTCGGCGGTGTCGTCGTCAGTGTCGGGGGCGGATTCTGGCTTCCAGTGACCGCCGCGATCCTAGCCGCAGCCGGAACCATCATCATCCGCGCCACTGCCCCCGAATGTCACCACGTCACAGCGAACACACCACCCAGTCCGGAGTCCTAGCTCATGGACTGGCGGCAACCCACCCGGGCGCCGCCGAGCAGACCGCAAACCAAGTCAAGCCCTTTGCTACTCCATCTCATCCGTCTCATCCGCCAAGGATTCAACGAGCGTGCAGACGATCGTATGCTTGGAGAATGAACCTCGCGACGGCGTCATTTGCGGGCGGCGCCCCGATGCCGCTCGCGATTTCAATCCCGACTCGGCATGGTGACGTCAGGGCCTTCGTCTACCGCAACCAGAGCGACCCAAATCGACGCCTCCCCGTGTACCTCAACTTCCACGGCGGCGGTTTCGTCATCCGCAACCCAGAGCAGGACCATGCTCTGTGCAGGTATCTTGCGGCCACCGCCGGTGTGGTCGTCATCAACGTCGACTATGACGTCGCCCCCGAACATCCGTTCCCCCAGCCGGTGGAGGAAGCTTACGACGTCGCTCTCTGGGCTTCTGAGCCCGAGCGCCCTTGGGACGGCAGCCGGCTGTGCGTCGGCGGGCAGAGCGCCGGCGGGGCTCTCGCGGCCGGCATCGCGCGGCTTGCGCTAGAAAACGGCACCCCAAAACTCGCGCTCCAAATGCTGCATTACCCGGCGCTGGATCTGGTGACGCCGCCTGCGCAGAAGCACAGCCCGCTCGCCGCGCCTGTACTGCCGATCCCCCTAATGGACATGTTCAGCGCACAGTACACGCCCTCACCCGAGTCTCGCAAGGACCGGCTCGCCTCCCCTGCCTGGGGCGCGAACGCCGACGGGATCGAAGGCATCGCGCCCGCACTCATGATCATCTGCGAGTACGATCGTCTCCACGACGAAGGAGCGCTCTACGCACGCAAGCTCGACGAGGCCGGCTCTCTCCGGCAACTAGTCGATCTGCGTGGCGAAGATCACGGCTATGACCTCTCGCGCCCCCGATCGGAGGCCACCCGACGAAGCTATGCGCTGATCGCAGAACACATCGCCGCGGTCACCCGCTGAACATCACCGACCACAAGGAGGAGACCCCATGCCACTGAGTTTGCCCGTCCCGAACCTGCCCGATCCGTCGGAGGTGCCGTCGCTTCGTTGGGGAGTCATCGGCACCAGCATCGCCGACCGTTGGGTGAGCGCCATCCACACTTACACCGGTCAGCGGGCCGTCGCCGTCACGGCGCGTGATCCCAAGAAGACGGCGGCGTTCGCCACCGCGCACGGAATCGAAACCGTTCACCCCTCCGTTGAAGCACTCGTGACCGACCCCGGCATTGACGCCGTCTATGTCGCGACACCCCATCCGCTGCATCGTGAGCAGGCACTCGCCGCCATCGCCGCAGGGAAGCACGTACTCATTGAGAAACCCATCGCCATGTCCGCCGAAGAAGCCCGCGAAATCACGGATGCAGGCCGGGCCGCCGGCGTGCTCGTCACCGAGGCGATGTGGACCCGCTACCTCCCGCAGTCCGAAATCATGAGGCGGATCCTTGCTGACGGGCTCCTCGGCGACGTTCACCTCGTGACCGCCGACTTCGGCTTCGTCTTCCCATACGAGCCAACCCACCGGCTATGGAACCCGGCACTCGGCGGTGGCATCCTCCTCGACGCCGGGGTGTACCCGATCTCCTTCGCCGCATCTGTACTCGGCACGCCCGAGCACATCACCGCCGAGGGCGACACCGGACCCGGAGGGGTCGACACCCGCGCCGACCTGCTGCTCAGCTATCGGTCGGGGGCTCGCGCAATGATAAGCACGTCGATGGTCACGGCCCTGCCGGTTCGGGCCGCCATTGCAGGCTCCGCGGGACGGATCGATATCGGCAGCCCCTTCTTCGGCCCAAGCTCCATCACCCTCACGCTCGGCGACGTCTGGTCGTCGGAAAGCGCCTCATGGGCCGACGGCCGATTCGCCGCTGTTCACGACGGACTCGGTTACCAAGTCACAGCCTTCGCCTCCTACGTCGCGGAGGGCCGCACCGAGTCGCCGGTGCACACACATGACGACATCGTCGGTGTCATGCACGTGATCGATACTGCGCGGCAGGCTATCGCCGAATTCGCGGGAGCATCAGCATGACCGGAACAGAACAGGCACCCCTCGCCATCACGGGGTCCACCGGCCACCTTGGCGCACGTGTCGCACGCGAACTCTCCGACGCCGGCATCGCGCTTCGGCTGCTCGCCCGCACCCCCTCGAAAGCACCCCGGCTTCCGGGCGCCGTCGCAGTCGAATCGCGGTACGCCAACGACGACACAACTCGACGTTCCCTCTCAGGCATCGACACGCTGTTCATGGTCTCCGGCTCCGAAAGCGCCGACCGCCTCCAACAGCACTACGCCCTCATTGACGCGGCCGCCGCATCCGGAGTCCGTCACATCGTCTACACCTCGTTCGCCGGGGCCGCACCCGACGCCGTGTTCACATTGGCCCGCGATCATTGGGCCACCGAGCAGCACATCATCGACTCGGGAATGGCATACACGTTGCTACGTGACAACTTCTACATCGATTTTCTTCCCGACCTCGTTGGGGAGGACGGGGTGATCCGCGGCCCATCGGGCGACGGTGCGGTCGCAGCCGTCACCCGTGAGGACATTGCGCGCGTCGCGGCGACAGTACTCCGATCCCCCACCGAGCATGCCGGCCACACATACGATCTCACCGGCCCGGAGGCGCTCACAATGACCGACGTCGCCCGCATCCTGCAACATCACCGCAGCGAAGAGGTCAGCTTCCACAATGAGACGATCGACGAGGCGTACGCATCGCGTCGTAAGTGGGAGGCGCCGCAATGGCAGTACGACGCGTGGGTCTCGACATATACCGCGATCGCCGCCGGGGAGCTTGCCACCGTCACCCGCGACGTCGAGGTGGTGACCGGACGGCCGCCGCTCAGCCTGAGCGCCTACCTGTCACTATCGAGCGAGGGCCAGTAACCTCGACTAAGAAATGGCAAAACCAAGCAGTCCTCGACTGAGCACCGATTGCATAAGAGATCGGATGGTCTCCGCATCTTTTTCGCGTTATTGGGCACAAGATCGACGAGCGCCCTCGTATCGACATCAATCCCGAGCATTGCTGAACCGCGCTCGTCACCGCTAAACGCGTCCCCCAGTTCCTCTATTTGGCGGTGAGGCCTAGATCGTTTGCGGTGGCTTTGAGGTGTGCGGAGGTTGACGAATCGAGATCCGCACAGGATTGGTAAATGGAGCTCACGCCGCCATCGGCTGCCCGGACAACAACCGTATTGGTGCAGTCTGCCTTCTCCCATGCACTCTCGAGAGCATCCAAATATGTCGTCGTTGCTGGATCCGAAACGTATGGGCGACCGTGGCCGGAATACTGTGTCGGGTAGTTCACTATCCAGGCAGAATACGCATTCGACGTCACATCTTTCTGCGTACCTGGATCAATGGGGGTCACCGTGGCAAGGGTCACGACCGGCTCTCCGATCGTGTCATTGCCAACTACCGCATCCGCCGCCTTCAAAGCAGCATCCGAACTCACGCCGAGTGCAGTCTTGGCTTGCGTTGTTGGGGCCGATACCGTGAACCCATAAAGCGAGTAGTCGGGTTCGTATACGACAGACGAGTCGTTGCCAGCAGGCTGAGCCTCAGGATGTGCAGCGACTGCGGTATTGAGAGTACCGACTACAGCAACAAACAATGCTGTGGTCGCGACGCCGATAAGAGAAAACTTCAAAATTTTTCTCACAAACACACCTACCCCTCAGAGCACAGTACGAACCCATTTATTCGAAACACGCTGCGCGGGACGATTGAGCGAGCGGACGAATGGGCCGCGCCCAGAAACGACAAGCAGCCCTGGTGAAAGTCACCTCTCACCAGGGCTGCTTGTCGGGCCGTCAGGAGTTGCACCTGCCCCTCCCTATCGACCATGACCAGCGTCAGTGCGCGGAGTAGCCGCCGTCGACGAGGTGGTAGCTGCCGGAGACGAAGGATGCCGCGTCACTGAGCAGGAATAGCGTCAGCGCAGCGACCTCCTTGTCGGTTCCGAGACGGCGTGACGCGTGCTCGCCTTCGAGAGCCGAAAGCGCTTCGGGCGTAAGGCTCGACCGCACGAGCGGGGTGTCGATGAAGCCAGGGCCGACCGCGTTAGTGCGCACGCCCTGAGCCGTGTACTCCAACGCAGCCACCTTAGTGAGGCCGATCAGCGCGTGCTTGCTGGTAACGTACGCCGCGTTCTGCGCGATTCCAACCGAGCCGAGCACCGAGGCCATGTTCACGATCGCGCCGCCACCGGACTCGACCATCGCAGGCAGTTGGAACCTGAGCCCGTAGAAGACGCCGTCGAGGTCCACCGCCCGGACGCGATCCCAATCGCCGATCTCGTACTCGCCGATCAGCTGCGGCCGCGCGCCGATTCCGGCGTTGTTGACAGCTAGGTTCAGTCTCCCGAACGTCGCCTTCGCGAACTCCACGGCAGCCTGGGAGTCTTCCCACTTCGCCGTGTTCTGGGCGAATGCTGCGGCGCGCCCACCTGCCGCCGTGATCTCGTCGACCACGGCCTGCGCGGCCTCGAGCCGGATGTCGGTAACGACGACCGCGGCCCCCTCCGCTGCAAGCTCGCGCGAGATTTCCGCGCCGATTCCGCTACCGCCACCGGTTACTATTGCTGTCTTGTTGTCAAACCTTGCCATGAAGGCACTTCCTTAGCTTCATTCTTTTTCCGGATCAATCCGGAGGGCGTGATACTCACGCCCACTTTTCATGCATACGAATACAGTTAACCGGGACGACCGATGATCTATTTCATCTGATCGCGACATAGGCCGACTGGTTGATGCCCGTTCAGGTGGCGCTTCTCGCGAGCCTCTCTTACCGATCGGAGAGTGACCGCGACAACGTCCTCGTGAACTCTCTTGGATACGGCCAGGGCATGATGACATCTTCTTCACGCAGTGATGAATCCTTGAACACCCGCCGCTGCACCCATCCCATGCATCGAGGCGAAACTACGGGCCAAAGGGCGACCAACCAAACCTATCCGCGGAGATAACAGATCCCGAATGAAGATAGTTTCCGATCGAGGTTTTTATGGCGCTGACAAGATTTGAACATTCCGCTCTCTGCCCCCAAGGCGCCGAGAGTAAGTGTCTTAGAGCGCCTGACCTAGCGTTTTGCGATTCAGGAGTATTGGCTGCACGTCACCGAAGTCCACTGCAGTATGCCGCGACGATCATTAAGATCTCATACTCATCCATCTAAGCCTGTTCATGTCTGCACCTAGATCGGTCTTCTGGCTCATCTCGGTGGTGAACGCTACTACCGACGAGGCGAGTAGGAGACGGGACATCCTCGGTTTACCCGCGCCAGCGCTTTCGCCCGAACAAGAAAGCGACCGGCCCATCCGTGTGAGTCAGTCGCTTTCTTATTTTCTTTCGAAACGACCCGAATGGGTGAGGATCGACTCAATGAACCGTCACGGACGCAACAGGATTTTCCCCGCACGTCCGGGACGAGCATTCGCTGCTGCCGCCTCCCGCGCCTGTACGAATGGGAATACCGCCTCGACCGGCAGTTTCACCTCACCGGATCCGACGCGCTGGAGCAGCTCTCCAATGAGCGCCACCCGCTTCTCCGGCGCCATCGACGCGCTCACTTTGCTACCCCAGAATCCACGGACGGTCGTTCCCCGGAAGATGATGTCGCTGGATGCGATGGACAGCATCGGGGCACCCATCGCTCCAAAGACAACGAGTGAACCACCGTCGGCCACGAGCGAGAGCAACTCGCCCGCGGACTCGCCACCCACCGAGTCGACGGCAACCCGGGGCGATGCGCCCGCCAGGATGGCCGCTGCCTCCTGTCTCCAGTTGTCTTTCTCCGTGGAGACGACGTCGTTGATGCCGAGCTCCGCCAGTTCGGCGACGCCCTCGTCACGGCGCACGAGGCCGAGCACTCGCACCCCGCGTGACCGGGAAAACTGTGCGACCAGTTTGCCGACGGCACCATTCGCTGTGTTCTGCGCAATCCAATCGCCCTCGGACACGTCGAGGAAGTCGAGCAGGCTCAGCGCGCTGAGGGGCATGGAGATGAGCTGCGCCGCGCTCTCATCGTCGATGGCATCGGGAACGGGAACGAGCGCGGATGCCTTCGCGACGAAGTACTCTGCCCAGACGCCGAACGTACCGGCCGATGTGACGCGTTGACCGATGCTGAACGTCTCCACGCCCGCGCCGAGCGCATCGACCACCCCGACCGCTTCTGTGCCTGTCTGCGCGGGCAGCTCGAGTTTGAACCCGTACGTGCCGCGGATGGTCCACAGGTCGTGGTTGTGAATCGCCGCGAGTACCACGCGTACACGTACCTCCCCGGGCCCCGGCTCGGGAAGGGGACGCTCGACGACGTCGAGCACATCCGTGGCTTCTCCGAAAGTGGAATGAACGAGTGCATGCATGATGGTGCCTTTCTGTTGCGTCTTCTGGTCTGGTGGTCTTATTGAGAATTGAGAAGACCCGTGGTCAAGAAATGAGTGCGTCGGTTGTGCGCAGCATCGCATGAAGCGGTTCGCCCTCTGCGCCTAACCGATCGAGGAGAGCAGCGCCAAGCCACAACTGGTACAGCGCCTCAGCGAGCTCTGCGGCCGGACGGCGTTCAGGCAGCGAGCCGTCAACGTATCCGTCCTCGATGGCTGTGGCAAGCCGAGCCGTGAAATCGGATACCCCACGGGCAAGCACCGTGCGCATGGGCTCGGAGGAACTGGAGACCTCCGCCGACAGCTTCACGACAAGGCAGCATTCGGCAGAGGCGTCACCCGCCTGTGCTGCCCAGGCCTCCGCGAGACGGCGAATGCGCGGGCGCGCCTCCTCGGCACCAGGAGCGAGCATGGTGTCGACGGCGGCGAGGTAACGGGCGATGTATCGTTCGAGCACGGCGACGCCGAAGTTCTCCTTGGAGGAGAAGTAATGGTAGAAGGACCCCTTTGGGACTCCGGAAGTAGAGAGGATCTCCTGAAGGCCAACAGCTACGAAGCCCTTGCTTCGAACGAGATCTTCGCCAGCCGCGAGGATTCCCTCGCGCGTGCGCTCGGCTTTCTTCGTCAGGGGCATGCCTCGAGTATAGCTCGAATAGACCAGTCGTCTACTTAGGTTCTCAGCCTCGGTCTGACTGACCCGGATCGATTGCAGCGTCAATACCTAGGTCCACCGCGTAAATCTGTTGCTCGCGACACCGGCTAGATTCGTCATATGCCGTCTTTCCGGGTCACCCTCACCATCGGCGCACTGCGAAAGGGGATCCTCCCCGATGCGGTCCTTCCTGCTGCCGCGGACGCGGCCGGAAGCATCACCACCGTCGAGGCCTCCGATGTGGCCGTCGTCGCGGGCACGGCACGGATCACCGTGCGTTTCACCGAAGACCACGATGACGCCGCGACCCAACTCGGCGCGCTCGTCGCCGCGCAGGTGAGCGAACTCGCCGAGGTCACGAGGTACACGGTGACCAGGCGGGTGAAGGGGCGCTGGATCCCGGTCTAGACGCCGTTGAGAACGGGGAGAATGACCGGCCCGTACGGCGTACACTGCTCGAAGACCCAACAAAGGAGACCCGGTCACGGCCACAGAGTTGCCCGCTGTTGGGACCACATCCGGCATGAATCGAGGGGCAAGACCATATGCAGACAGTGCTCGGAGCCGGCGGTCAGATCGCCGAAGAGCTGACCCGTGAACTTTACCGGAACTATACCCGCGACATCCGGCTGGTAAGCAGGCATCCCCGCAAGATCCACGAGACCGACCAACTCGTCCAGGCCGACCTCACCGATGCTGAGGCCACAGCTTCGGCGGTGGAGGGCAGCGATATCGTCTACTTCACGGCGGGGCTCCCGATGAATTCGGAGCTCTGGGAGCGGCAGTTCCCAGCCATGATGGCGAACATCATTGCCGCCTGTCAGCGTCAGGACGCACGGCTGGTCTTCTTCGACAACACCTACATGTATCCGCGGACCTCGGTGCCTCAGACCGAAGAGACCCCCTTCGAGCCGGTGGGGCGCAAGTCCACTGTGCGTGCCCAGATCACGACCATGTTGTTGGCGCAGATGAGCGAGGGCTCAATCGATGCCGTGATCTGCCGTGCACCCGAGTTCTACGGCCCAGACAAGACCCGGAGCTCCACCAATTCGGCAATCTTCGACCGAATCAAACGAGGCGAGCGGCCGATGGTGCCGCTGAGCGCACACACCCGGCGCACTCTCATCTGGACCCCTGACGCCAGCCGGGCCACGGCACGCATCGGCAACACACCCGACACATACGGGCAGACCTGGCATCTACCCTGTGACCCGGACCGTCTCACCTACCAGGAGATGATCGAGGTCGCCTCGCAGGTGACCGGCAAGAAGATCCCGTACAGGACGGTTTCGAGGCTAGCCTTCAGGATGTCCGGTCTGCTCAATCCGCCGGTCAAAGAAGCCGAAGAGCTGCTGCCGCGCTACCGCTACGACAACATCTTCGAGTCCACGAAGTTCGCAGAACGGTTCCCCAACTTCCCGATCACAAGCTACCGCGAAGGAATCGCTCAGATGCTCAAGGGATAGCGGTCGGGACGCGACCGTGGCCCCGGCTCCCGCTTCGGCGTAGCACGGGTTGGCAGCCCAGAGCGAGACAACGAGAACCCGCGCCGAGAGCGTGCGTCGGCGTTGAGCAAGTTCGCGCAAGCGCAGCGCGCGGCGACCATCACGCCAAGTTCGCCGACGCCCACCGCCCCAATTCTTTAAGCACCGGAACCAACTGCTCACCAGCCGAGGTGAGCTCGTAGGCTACCGACACGGGAGGGTCCGGATCGACGTTGCGGGCCAGGAGCCCGGCGTCAGCGAGCTCCGTCAGACGATCCGAGAGTACCGCGTCGCTGATCCCCTCCACCGAACGGCGCAGTGCGGCGAAAGACAGCGGGCCGGCGCTGAGCGCGTCGATGATCATGCCGTTCCACCGTTTGCCGAGGACCGCGAACGCAAGGCTCACCGCCGCATCACATTGATGACGGTCCTGTTTTCGGGTGCTCATACGGTGTATTCTATCTTGCTATAGTTATCTGAGTCGCTATGAAAATATGAGCGATCCGAGAAAGTTACATTTTTAAGGAGCCTCAGTGTCCCTCTTCCGCCTTGATGCCAGCATCTTCCCTCCGACATCCGTCAGCCGCGCGCTGGGTGACATCGTCGAGAAGGAGTGGACGGCAGCCCATCCCGACGAGATCATCACACGCCGGGACCTCGCCGCGAACCCGATACCGGCGACGGCTTGGCAAGACGCCGTCACGGGCGGCTTCACCCCTGAAGCAGATCGCACTGATGCGCAGCGAGACGCGCTCGCGCTCGCCGCGTCTCTCGCAGACGAGCTCATCTCCGCGTCCGTGCTCCTGCTTACGGTGCCGCTTTACAACTTCGGCGTCTCGCAGCACTTCAAGACGTGGTTCGACCTCGCGTACACGATCCCCGACATCGGGCCCGAGGGCACAGCACTGCGGGACAAGCCCGCAACGCTCGTCACCGTGCAGGGCGGCAACTACCGGCCGGGAAGCCCCAAGGAAGGCTGGGATCATTCGACCCCGTGGCTTCGTCGTGTACTGCAGGATGTCTGGGGGCTCGACCTCCGGGTCGTTGAGCGCCCCTTCACGCTCGTGGGAGTGAACCCCGCCCTCGATCCCTTCACCGACATGGCCAACGCCTTCCAGGCGGAAGCCGAGGAGGATGCCCACCGTTACGGCCGCGAGCTCGCCGAGTTGCACGGAGCCGGAGCGGCCTGAGCCGTCATTTGTCGAAGCGGGGCTGCGGAAGGACACAATCTTCGGCAGCCCCGCTTCCCCATTTCGGCATTCCGCCTCAGTTGAAGTGCATTCCCCGGCCAACCAGGATCGATTGCCCGGCAATGTGGTCGAAGTCGGGACCCGAGGGGAACGCCATCACGGCGGCAACATCGCCGGCAGTATCCCGCCACGCCGAACACGACATAGGGGCGGGGTAGCGAAGCTTACGCCGCGGCAGCAGCCATCCCTGTAGCCTCGGCCATGCCGGGTGATGGTGATCGCAGCGGGAGCCGACGCACCGTAACGAGATGCCACACAGCGATGATGAGGCAGGTCGCGCCGAGCACGAAGAACCATGGACGATTGAAGTAATCGGGATCACCGGTGGTATACATGCCCAGGCCCTGGGGCAGGAACGTCGCGATGGTGCCGAGCACGATGAAGAACGCTAGACCGATGGATCCGCGAACGCGATCCTTGCGCTGGAATGTGTACAGTGCAGGGCCGATAGCCATCATGACGTTCGTCGTGATGAACACGCAGAACATCAGCTTGTCGTCGAGGAACGATCGTGCGGTTCCGAGGAACACGAAGGCGACCGCTGACATCACGCTGACCGCGATGGTGGCCTGGCGCACGGTCACGCCTTTGCTAAACCAGCGGCCGAAGTCGCGCTCGCGCTCGTACTTGACCGCCTGCGCCAGCGAGTAGACCTCAAAGACGTTGAATATGAGGAAGCCCACCCACATGACACGAAATGCCCAGGAGTCATACTCGACAAACCACCGTTGAAACAACAGCACGAACATGAGGTCGTGCGCGAGATAGTACGTATGCATGTATACAGGAAAGGGGGAAATCCGGTCACGGCGAGTGATTACCGCGCAGTAGATGTATTGGATAAAGCCGAACCCCATGGCTAACGCCATCAAGGGGAGCATAGTGGCGGGGTCATTAATAAACTTAGCAATGATCCCGTCGGCATCGTAACTGGTCATTTCGCACCTTCATGAGCGCCAAGAGATTGGGGTGTAGAGCGGTTGTATGACGGCGCCGTGATCACAGATGTTCTACTGGTACAGATTACCACTTTATGAGGTACTTTGTACCATTTACGAGTGATGCGCGATAATGGCGCTACGACCGAGCACCCGTCGGGCTGAACTACGATGCGTGATACCCGGCCGCGCGGGGTCAACGACGGGAGAGATGTGATGACGATCGAGCCCAGTACCGTATCGCGCCGCGCTGATGCGGCAGAGAACGATGCCATCATCGTGGCAGCTGCCGCGCGAATGATCACGCTGAACGGCGGTATCCCCTCAATTCGAGATGTCGCTCGCGAGGCGGGAGTGGGGTCGACCACCGTCTACCGCCGGTTCGCAACCAAGGCTGCTCTGCACAGTCGAGCGATTGCGGTGATTATTTGCGATCGGATCGGCCCTACCATCGCACACGCTCTCCAAGATCCCGATCCCATGCACGGCCTGCGCGAGGTCACCGATGAGTTGATCCGTGCCACAAACAGTCCAGAGCGCGTCCAGGTGACACTCCCCGACCTGGTGAACGAGTTCCTTGTGCGCTACCGCGAAGATCTCACCGTCATGATGGAGGCGGCACAGGCAGCCGGAGAACTGCGGTCCGATATCGTCCGTGAGGACATCGATGGCATCACCACCGTCATGTTCGCCGGGCTGGCGCTTCCGAAACATCGCGCTGGCGCAAGCGCCCGATATGTCGCCTTGATCTTCGACGGGTTGAGTCGCATCGACGCTGCACCACTGCCCGGATCGTCCTGATCCTCTGGTCGTCCTGATCCTCTGGTCGACCTGATGCTCTGGTCGACCTGATGCTTACAGCGGTCGGGCGCTCCGGGCGGGGGTCCGTTCGGCGGCGGCTTCGCCGGTCATCAGGTTGATGACATGGCCGACCCTCAGAAGACGTTCACTCTGTATCTGAAACAGGTCGTATTGTCACCCGAAAGACCAGAATCTCACCGAGCCCTCCGCGCGGCTACCGGATCCGATTTCCCGAAGTCCCACCGTCGCCCTCACAGTTGGGTCAGATGCCGCGTGTAAGGGGCAACACCACGATCGCCTGGTAAGGCTTCGGGCGACCCACCTCAGAAAAGCCCGCATTCAGGAACATCGAGAGTGTGCCGGTGAAGAGGTTGTTCGCGTAGAGCTTCTTGGCCGCTGGATCCATGGGGTATGCCTCGATAACACGCGCTCCACTCGCCCGTGCGTGCGCAACTGCGGCATCCAGCAATTGAGCGGCCAGACCGGTGCGGCGGTGTTCCCGACGCACGACGAAGCACGAAACTGCCCACACCGACGGATCATCCATAGCTTCGAGGGATGCCGCGGCATAGGCCCGTGTACGCACGATGCGCGGCTGACCGATGCGCGGGCCTACCCGCACCCATCCCGCCGGTTCACCATCGACATATGCAATCAATGCCGGGGCTGGACCCCGCTCGATCTCTTCATGAAGCAACTGCTCACGATCAGCGGCATTGGCACCTTTCCACTGGGTGCTCGTAAGCATCCACCACTGGCATCGGCAGCTACCGCCCTCACCCCCGCCAGTGAGCGCGTGCTGGACATCGTCATATCGCTCAGGACTGGCAGGCCAGAACTCTACATTCGACATGCCACAACGCTATCGCGCGTGGCATCGAGAGCATCACGACGCCCGGAGGGCTTCGCGCCCAGTTCCTTGAGCCCAGTTCCTTGAGCGGAGTCAGATCAGTGATATTTGGCCGGAGAGGATGCGACTAGGTTCCTGGTCGCCTTTCGATCCTCTTGTCTGCAGCCCCGGAAGGAACCGCTGGAGCCGATTCGGGACCTCCGAGGCCTCGTTCTGACTGACCGAAGCACTTCTTTCCGGGGTCAGCTGCGGTCCTCATGTGGTCCACCGCATCGATGATCGGCAAACCGCCTCGCCCGACAAAAGCGACTGTGCCACATCTGTCGTTCATTCCTCACCAGATGCGGGTTGGCAGCCATCTCGAAAGGATCAGCTCGATGGCGCGCCAAGTGAGGTGAGTGAATGGGTACAGAGTGCCTAGGCAGCCCTAGGAGGATAAAGATCGCGTGGACCATATCTGGATGGTGCTCACATCGAGATCAGTGACGCGCAGCCAGGTCCCTCGGTTACAGCACCTATGGGGTTACGACTATCAGTCATGTCTGGAGAGTAAATGTCTACACCTATTGGCCAGCGTCTGTGGTCGAGAACTTCAGCGGTCTCAATGCGAGTTCCACTTGGGCTGCGCAGCATTACCGGAATATAAGCGGTTTCGCTCACGGCTATGGAGATATTGCCACCGGCTCGCACGCGATCCTCTGGTGGGGCGGGACATGTGCCGCAAGGCCGAGCCCAGTTTCTTGGTGACCATAGTTGGATGATGAATCAGGATGGGCGCGGACAATGGCTGTCGCGGACAATGGCTGTGATGTGGAGCTTGAGACAAGGAAAAAGACCACAGATACAACCAAGACAATGCGAATCGAGCTACTCAATCCCGTTTTCCTTGACTTGCTGTTCTGGCGTCACGTATATCCTGACCTTGTAGCAAGGTCAACGGCCCGGCAACGTTATCGCAACCCCCCGCGCCCGTCCCCAGCTCTATTCGAACATCCCTTCCATCTCTCACCGATGACCACATTTGGCAAAAGTCTTGGGATACCCGGCGGAACGATGTATCCGGTGCGGTTGAACTCACCCGAAGAGTTCGCACTTATCCCCTTCAAGTAGAACAGCTTCTCACCCGGAAAAGCGATTGGATGGGAGCGCTAACGGGGTCGGTTATGCGGTTGTACTTCGGCAAAAGCAGTCCTCCAGAGCGGACACAACTCGACGCGCTTCGGACAGCCTACGACCGAGGGCTGCGTGATATCTACGTGTTGCCGATCAAAGAACCCTATGTTGACTGGGTCCCAGACCGCACCCTCATTATCTCTGAGAAGGTCCACACGGACCCTGCACTCTATGCCCAGGCGCTGATGTAAAACAGCGTGTCAGTTCAACCGCGACGAGAAAAAGAAGGTCTATCCGGCTGGATATAAAAACACGGTCACGGCCAACGCGCTGACAGTGCAGACGCTGTCGCTGTGCATGTTCACGGCGTTGTGGTATTCCTCGATCGTGAACGACATCCCGTCGACCGCAGCCACGTAGGCGACGTGTCCGGCCAACCCGGTGCCGCCCGCTTAGGACATCCACCAGGCCACCGCCCCGACCACCGGTGCCGAGCTGACCGTCCAGCCGCGGGCCTCCCATGCGGATCGCCACGCTGCAACATTCCCAAACCTCATGTGCTTCGGGTCGTCTACGCTCCGGGGGGGGGCAGGGCAACGGTGGGTGTGGTCTGGTGCGGTGCATTTTTAGTTGATTCGGCCGTCGAATGCCATGTTACGAAGCCATTCAATGCTGGGAGCGGGCAGGTCATCGGAGTAGCGTGGCGCCCCATGCACGACGGGTCTGCTTCGGTTATGGATCCGTTTGAAGGTGACCGTTAGCGTGCGGCAGGAGGCTCGATGTCAACAGTCTCGGCTGCGACCTCGACCGTCTTTATCCGTTTGCGGTTCTCCGATCATGGTTCGTTCGAACTACTCACTCTTCTTTGACCTGTCACACCCGCATCAGGTTGAAACCGCTTACCGATTGCGGTCGCTTTTGCGACCACATTGCCATAAAAGGAAGCGAAGCCCAGGTGAAATACTTCTCTCACCAGGGCTTTTTGTCGCGCTGCGCCCTGCCTATCGCGATTGCAGCCCCGACGACGCGCCAGCGCGTCGATAGCAAAGCAATCGCTCGAACTCTGCAGGGACCCATTGCAAGACCACCTACATGCAGTAACGGGAGACCCTAAAATGGCCTCCCGTTACTGCATCAGTCGGGCTGGCAAGATTTGAACTTGCGGTCCCTTGACCCCCAGGTGGCAGGAATTCTGTACTAACCGCCACTGAACTGGGGTTTTATATTTCAGGAGTGTGCTCCACGCATCAGGTTTTGCAGGGTTTGCAGACCGTTGGTCACCTGATTGGTCCACTCCACCGCGGCGGCTATGCCGGTCACGGCCGCCTGCGGGGCTTCGCAACGAGGCATCGAATCGTCAACCTTCTTCTCACTCAAACCGTGAACATGCGACAACTGTGGTCGCAGACGTCCTCACCGATACCGTGGTTTCATGGGCGAAGAGAAACTTGCCCCAGAGTAGGAGCCGAGTGCACGCCGACCGGGGAACCCGACGTCCAGGTCCTCAGCGGCGCGCATAGAGGCTGGAAGCGAAGAAACGTTCGTCGCGAGCCCCGCTCGCTACACCAATACGCGAAGCATCGGCATAGGCACCTCCGGCGCGATTCGCACACTATTGCGATCGATTGAATTGTATCCTCGTCTTCAGCGAAAGGCTCATCAAACGTGGAAGCAGACGATGCCGGAAGCCGGAGGAGAAACGACCGGTTTCCGGACCTGTTTATTCAGGCCGTCAACTGCGAGCTGCATTTTGTACAGAGCGCACCCGCTCAAGTTCCGTGTGCCACGGAGTGGCTAATCCCATGCACTCCAACCTCCTCCGGCCACACCCATCGACGGCTGCTTGCGGAGCGACGACGCGAGACTCATTTCCACTACCTCCCGGTTTGCAGGATAATTCAGGTATGGCCCGCATCCGGAGCTTCACACAGGTAAGTTCGAACAGCTCACCTCACCCGACAGAGACCGACGCCCGCTGGAGCATCGTCCGCGCAGGAGACTCGCCCCTGCTTCAGATATCCACGTTCGGATCAGATGTCCGGGCATCCCAACCAAAGGTGAGTCAAACTCTGCAGTTCGACCGCTCCGCCGCAATGTTGCTGAAACAAGCCATCGACTCTGCTTTCCCTGGACTCTAGGCCGGGTGCGAAGGCCAAGGACAGGGAGTCAGCCTAATAAATAATGTGGGTGGTATATGGCCTTTCAGCGACAGGAAGACTCGGCCGAATATCCGCGATTAGTAGTCGACTGGATGAACACCATCAGTGACTAATGCGAGATAGCCTTCTGAGGCCCGACCCGTGCTGCAGGATACGAAACGACAACGACGAAAGCAACGGTCTGTTAATAGGCGTCGCTACTGATCACTCCATTGGCTGCCATGCGATCTAGTAAACGCAAAAGCACCGCGGCCTGCCGATCAGATGGGACGCGCCCCTGTCGCAAGCCGAACAGTTCCACGAGACTCTTCTCTTTTGGCGAAATCGGTAGCTGCGACGCGGATTGATAGATGTTCTCCCACACAGCTGGGCTGACGTCGAGAACTTGCTTGACGCCTTCGAACCCTGTGTCCACTGAGCGTTCCTTGCGATCATCGGCAGCTTGCGCATGAGCCTGCGCTGCGGTGATTAGGTCACCTTCGACAGCCTCGTCGAGCTTGATGCGAGCTCTTTTGAACCCTTCCCAACAGGCTTGTTGCTTCGCCCATTGTGTGACATTCGCTTGTGGACGTTTTGGATCGGTGAGGTGTTGTTGCGCGAGCAGGGCGATCTGGACGAGTGCTTCGAGCGTCGTGCTACTGATCGCCTGCTGCTTCCAGACACGGCTGAAGTCATACTCGGCTCCGCCGAATTGGGCGCCGACCTGGAGAGAGAAGCGCGAGATGGTGTAGGCCACGATATTTGCTAAGTAGCCCGGTGAGTTTCTGTACCAGTCCTGTTTGAGCACCTCACTGCGAAGCGTTGCGTACATGATCGCTTTGCCGATACTGGTGCGGAAGTATCCGTCACCATAAGCATCGGCTCCCTTGCCATCGTCTTTCACCCACTGCGCATCGACTTTGTTGGCATAGTCGGCAAATACAGACTGCGCCCCCTTGCTCACAAGGTCGGGGTGCTGATTCCAACAGTAGTCGTATTTCGCCCAATCAGTCTTCGTGATTCGCTGGGATTTGGGGTACTCCAGTTCGAACTTCGCTTGCTCACCTGCCGAGCCGCGTGCATTCCGGTCATTCTCCCATTGCCCTCGGGCACGTTCGTAGTACCAGCCCGTCTGGTACTGCTTGCCTTCTTGTGCCGGTGCTTTGAGGCGGCGACTAATTTGCTCCAAACGCACATGAAATTCGTGGGTCGAGAAAAGGTCTGCGGCACTCACCCTGTTCTGACTGTTCGCGTATTTCGCGACTGACTGCACGACGTCGGCGGAGTCCGAATCGCTGACGGTGACAAGCTTCATCTGGATTGAGACGCCGTCCACATTTCTGCTCTTGTCGCTTCGCAAGAAATGGGCAAGAGATGCCGTTGTCTGACCCCCGTTGACTATCTGCCACCGATGAAGGCGCCGGA
>JAATGV010000014.1 GCA_015654475.1 Actinomycetales bacterium | reverse complement strand
GTCACGAAGTGACGAAGATTTTTGGCGAGGCAGGACTGCCGACCGGAACCATCGATGTCACGCTCGAGGGTTCGGCGGGGCAGTCGCTCGGGGCGTTCTTGCCGCCTGGGATCAGCCTGCGACTATTTGGCGACAGCAACGACTACGTTGGCAAGGGGCTTTCTGGCGGTGAGATTGTGGTCCGTCCGCATCCGGAAAGCGTGTTCGCCGCCGAACAGAACGTGATCGCCGGCAACGTGATCGGTTATGGCGCGACAAGCGGGACGATGTTCATCCGCGGCATCGTCGGCGAACGCTTCCTGGTGCGTAATTCCGGGGCGACCGCTGTGGTCGAGGGCGTTGGCGATCACGCTCTCGAATATATGACTGGCGGCGTTGCCGTCATCCTCGGACGCACGGGGCGGAACCTCGGTGCGGGCATGTCCGGAGGTGTCGCATACGTCTACCGGCTGAGTTCGGAAAGCGTGAACACCGAGGACTTCGCCTCGGGCAGCCTCCAGCTTCTCGCGCTCGATACGGCTGACATCGCTCAGCTGAGAGCGCTGCTCGAGCGGCACAGGGCGGAGACGGACTCTGTTGTGGCCGCTCGTCTTCTCGAGTCAGAGGACGACTTGGCTCAGGCATTCGTCAAGGTGTTGCCTCGGGACTACGCGGCGGTACTCAAGACACGCGATACGGCACTCGATGAGGGGCTCGATCTCGACGGAGACGTGGTGTGGGGCCGCATCCTGGAGGCGACCTCGCATGCATAGGGCCAACAATCAAGAACGGAGGGACCGGGCCGATGGCTGATCCTCATGGATTTCTGAAAATCCGGCAGCGTGAGCTTCCCGCCCGCAGGCCGGTTCCGGTGCGCATTCTCGACTGGAAGGAAGCGTATGAGTCGCAAGACCCGACGCAACTGAAGGAACAGGCGAGCAGATGCATGGATTGCGGCATCCCGTTCTGTCATCAGGGATGCCCACTCGGCAACTTGATTCCTGAGTGGAATGATTTGACGTGGCGTGGCGAAGGCAAGCTCGCCATCGATCGACTGCACAAGACCAACAATTTCCCCGAGTTCACCGGCCGGGTGTGCCCTGCTCCGTGTGAGTCGGCGTGCGTTCTCGGCATCAATCAACCTGCCGTGACGATCAAGCAGGTCGAGGTCTCGATCATTGATCAGGCTTTTGCGAATGGATGGGTGCAGCCGCAGCCCCCGGAACGCCTCACTGGCAAGACGGTGGCTATCGTCGGTTCTGGTCCTGCAGGTCTTGCAGCGGCCCAGCAGCTCACCCGTTCAGGTCACACCGTGGCCGTGTTCGAAAGGGACGACCGCATCGGTGGCCTTCTCCGCTATGGGATTCCCGAGTTCAAGATGGAGAAGCGCCAAGTCGACCAGAGGCTCCAGCAAATGCTCGCTGAGGGGACCCGATTCCGTGCGGGAGTGAACATCGGTGTCGACATCACGTGGGAAGAACTGCGCGAGCGGTACGATGCCGTGGTCATTGCCACTGGCGCCACCGTGCCGCGCGATCTCGTCATCCCCGGTCGCGATCTTGGCGGCATCCATTTCGCGATGGATTACCTGGTGCAGGCTAACCGTGTGGCAGCCGGCGACAATGTGCACAACCAGATCTCTGCCGCTGGAAAGCATGTGGTGATCTTGGGCGGCGGCGACACCGGTTCTGACTGCCTCGGCACGGCAACTCGTCAGGGTGCGGCATCGGTGACGACGTTGGCGATCGGACGTCAGCCTGGCGTGACGCGGTCTCAGGCGGAGCCCTGGCCTATGGATCCGAAAGTGTTCGAGGTATCCACTTCTCACGAAGAGAATGGCGAGCGCAAATATTTGGCGAGCACCGTCGAGTTCTTGGGCAATGCTCAAGGCGGGGTTCGCGCGCTTCGCGTGGCGGAAACCGAATATGTTGGCTCAAAACGCCTACCACGCTCGGGCTCGGAACGTGAAATTCAGGCAGATCTTGTGTTGATATCCTTAGGTTTTTCTGGACCTGAGCGCCAACTTTTGGCCGACCAAATTGATGTCCCGTTCGACAAAAGCGGTAACGTTGTACGTGACGAGACGTATGAAACCGGCGTGCCGGGTGTGTTCGTCGCGGGCGATGCTGGCCGCGGTCAGTCGCTGGTCGTTTGGGCCATCGCCGAGGGCCGCTCTGCCGCAGCGGCTGTTGACGAATTCCTCGAAGGAACAACTGTTCTTCCGAGCCCTGTCGCGCCGACCGATCGTGCATTCTCTCTGTAAAGGCAGGGTGCACCAACCGAAAAGGAAGTCATGAGACGAGCTAAAATCGTCGCCACCATTGGCCCAGCCACTGAAAGCTACGAACAGCTCCGCAAGCTCATCGATGCGGGTCTTGATGTTGCGAGACTCAATCTGAGCCATGGAGACTATGGCGTACACGAAAAGGTGTATGCAAACGTTCGTGCTGCTGCGAAGGATGCGGGGAAGCCCGTTGGCGTTCTCGTTGATTTGCAAGGGCCCAAAATCCGTCTTGGCAAGTTTGCCGACGGTCCCCATACTCTCGCTCTTGGGGATACATTTACGATCACGATCGACGACATCGAGGGCACAAAGGATCGAGCCTCAACAACGTTCAAGGGTCTTCCTCAGGACGTGGCGGTCGGCGACACCCTGCTCATCGACGACGGCAATGTGAGCCTTAGGGCGACCAAAGTTACGGCCACTGAGGTCGTCACTGAGGTCACCGTCGCTGGCAAGGTCTCGAACAACAAGGGAATCAACCTCCCAGGGGTCGCCGTCAACGTTCCCGCGTTGAGTGAGAAAGATGAAGCGGACCTGCGCTGGGGCCTTCGCATTGGCGCTGACATGATTGCGCTCTCGTTTGTGCGAGACGCCAAAGACATCGAGCGTGTCCACGAGATCATGGACGAAGAAGGCGTTCGCCTCCCGGTCTGCGCGAAGATTGAGAAGCCCCAGGCGGTCGATCATCTCGAAAGCATCATCGACGCCTTTGACATGATCATGGTCGCCCGTGGCGACCTTGGCGTCGAGTTGCCGCTTGAGCAGGTTCCTCTGGTTCAGAAGCGCGCGGTTCTGCTGGCACGGCAGTGGGCGAAGCCTGTGATCGTCGCGACTCAAATGATGGAGTCGATGATCACCAACTCACGTCCGACTCGTGCCGAGGCATCCGATGTTGCGAACGCGGTTCTCGATGGCGCTGATGCAGTGATGTTGAGCGCTGAGACCAGCGTGGGTGCCTATCCGGTCGAGGCCGTCAAGACAATGGCCCGCATTATTGTTTCTACCGAGGAACTCGGTATGGAGCGGATTGAGAAGCTGGGCACCACGCCGCATACGATTCCGGGTGCGGTAACGCGCGCAGCGGAAGAGCTCGGGGAATTCGTCGATGCGAAGTACATTGCCGTGTTCTCTCGTTCGGGCGATTCTGCTCGACGGATGGGCCGGTTGCGTTCGAAGATCCCGTTGCTTGTCTTCACAAATGATTTCAGCGCACAATGCAAGATGGCGCCGTACTGGGGTGTCGAAAGCCACGCGCTTCCGATCGTGCACAGCACTGACGATATGGTGTACTGCGTCGACGAGTTCTTGCTCGCAAGCAAGAGGGCCGAGTTGGGCGACTACGTCGTCGTCATCTCTGGTTCGCCTCCCGGAATCGCTGGTTCAACCAATGAGATTCGCATTCTGCGAGTTGGCGACGCAGTGGACGGTTCCGTTCCTGGGTACGTCGAGGCTGGCAAGCGTGTTCGCGGTTACGCAAGCAATGTGTGACTAACGGTGCTGTTCCGGTCATCAGCCAAGCAACTGGCCCCTGCAGGTCGTGCTTCCGGTTTTGAGTACCTGGCATCTGGCGACGTCTATCTGGACGCCGCGTGTCAGAGCTTGCGGCCCCAGCCCGTCATTGACGCGTTGGCTGACTACTACACGAGCTATGGCGCGTGTGGTGGTCGGGTGAAGTATGCCTGGGGTAACCGAGTGGACGAAGCGGTGACTTCAGTGCGTCGGGCGGTACTCGACGCACTGAAGGTCTCGCCTCGTTCGTACGCGACGGCGTTCACGCTGAACACGTCGTATGGGCTGAACTTGGTGCTACAGCAGCTTCCCGCCGGAAGGTATCAACGTATCGTCACCAGCGACATCTAGCACAACTCGGTGTTCTTGTCGACGATGACCGCCGCTGACCGGCTCGGCATCGATCGCGTCGTGCGCCCGCGCAATGCGGATGGATCGCTTGACGTTGAGGACGCGTTGCTTGAACGTGCCGTCGTGGTCGTCAACGCCGTGTCGAATATCGATGGCAGGACGGTGCCGAATCTCGCGGAGCTCGTTCAGGCCACTCATCGTCGCGGCGGCATTGTCGTCGTCGACGCGGCGCAGGCTATGGCACATGCGCGACAGGTGGTGACCGACATCGGTGCCGACGCCATTTGTTTCTCGGCACACAAGATGTATGGCGCGAGCCTCGGCGTTATCGTTGCGACTCACGAGCTCTTGAACTCCCTCGAACTTGCTTTCGTTGGTGGCGGGATGGTTTCGGACGTGACGGAGTCGAGTTTCGAGTTGCTTCCCAACGAGCCATGGTCCCGACTTGAGCCAGGCCTGCAGGCGTGGGGCGAGATCATCGCGCTCGGCGCGGCCTTCGACTGGCTTGGGTCTGTGCGTCCGGGCGGAGTCACTCCAGCAGTACACTTGTCGTCTCTTGAACATCGGCTGTTCGAAGGCTTGTCGGACATTCCCGAACTCACGGTTATCAATGCCGGTCCATCGTCGGTTATTAGCGTTTACTCCGAGACTGTCGACGCTCATAGGCTCGCCGTGTTCTTGTCTCGGGCCGGTGTGATGGTACGAAGCGGGTATTTCTGTGCACATCATTATCTGAAAGAGACACGTGGCCTTCCGCCACTGCTTCGTTTCTCGCTCGGACTTCATAACACTTCCGCAGATGTCGACATTGCGTTGACACAACTCTCCGGTCTCGCTCGCGGGCTCCGCTGATCAGACTTACCAAAAGAGGACTGAACTGATGTTCTGTATCGGCGCGTTCATTGTGCTCGTTGTTCTCTCGATCGTGTCCGCACGCTATCGGAAGATGCTGGGCAAGGCATGGGGGTGCGTCGCCCGGCGCGTGACTTTCCGTCCCTGCGACACGACATTCAAGCAGGATGTGAAAGACCATCTCCTCGCCCCGCTGGCCATCCGGAGCCCGAGGCTCGTCAAGCCCGCGAGCATCGCGCTTGAAGTCGTCGCCGTTCTGATCGTTGTGACGACTGTTCTCAGCCTCTACTTCGTGCTACGGGCTGGACTGAACCTCTGGGTGTACAACACGTGCGACAAAGAGGATTCGCAGTCGTGCTCGCTTGGCGCGCAGGCATGTTCCATCCAGCAGTCCACACCGTCATTTTGGGAGTCGATCGGTCAGGGCGATGTGATCGGCGCATTCGGAAACGAGTTTTCGAGTCTCGGCGAGACGATCTCCCTGATCCCATCTCGCCTGACGACGTGGAAGGCAGAGGAGTTCTTGCCCGCGAACGTGACCTATGCCAAGCCATATGACGCTGCGAAACCCACTGCTCTCGAGATCATCGACCCCGGTTGCACCTATTGCAAGCAACTCTTCGAGAACATCAAGGAGTCTGGCTTTGCGGACCGATATAACGTCGCATATGTCGCGTTCCCCATTCCGGCTGGTGACGACAGCTTTAAGTTCGCCAACTCGAGGCTCATCGTCTCGTACCTCGAAGCCATGCGTCTGAATCCACTTGCCGACGCGACGGTTCCGGCCGACTGGCAGGTGCTCGACCGGATCTATACCTCCAAGAATGAGGTCGGAGTAGACATGCAATCCGTCATCAATGCTGCGTCTGCGGATACGGTGACGAAACTGCTCGACGGTTGGCTGTCAGATATCGGCTATACGGCGGATCAGGTTGCCACTGTCAAGAAAGTTGCCGCATCCACTCAGGTCAGTGACATCATGGCCGATAACTCGAACATCGTGAAGTCGCGCATCAACACTGTCAAGATTCCCACGATCATCTTCGATGGCAGTCGCCACGACGGCCTCGTCAGCGTTGAAGATCTTGAAAATGCAGATGGATGATCGGCGACACTCTAGTCTTCGGCGCTGATGCGATCGACCTCGTCGGAACTCAGCTGAAGCTCGACGGCGCCGGCTGAGTCACGAATGCTCGCGGGTCGGGACGACCCTGGAATCGGAATCACATGGCTTCCCAGCGCCAACTCCCATGCCAAGATGACCTGTTGCGGGCTGACATCATGCTGTGTGGCCACCGCTGCGATTGCAGGATAGTGCTCGCCGAGAGTTGCCGCCTGTGCGATGCCCCCAAGAGGGCTCCAGGGCAAGAACGCGAGTCCGTGTTCGCCACAATACGTGAGCTCAGCCTGGCTCGAGCGGAACTTCGGAGAGAACTGATTCTGCACCGATACGAGTCGGTCACCGAGAATCTCTTGGGCGATCTTGATCTGATCGATCGACGCGTTGCTGATGCCCGCCATGCGAATGACGCCCCGATCGAGTAGCTGCAAGAGGGCACCGATGCTCTCCGCGTAGGGAACGGCCGGGTCTGGCCGGTGAAACTGGTAGAGATCGATCGCGTCGACGCCGAGGCGTTTCGCGGAGGCCTCGGCTGCGCTCACGATGTATTCGGGGTCGCCGTTGACGAGCCAGGTTCCATCTCCGGGACGGTAGTGCCCACCCTTTGTCGCGACAAGGACATGGCTTGTATCGGACCCATAGCTGCGCAGCGCACGGGCGATCAGGCTTTCGTTGTGACCGGCCTCGCCAGCATCGCGATAATACGCATCGGCTGTGTCGATAAGGGTGATTCCTGCATCCAATGCGGCATGGATTGTGGCGAGGGCTCTTGTCTCGTCCGGGCGGCCTTCGATCGAGAGCGGCATGCCTCCGAGCCCTATCGCGGAAACATTTTCTGAGCCGAGTCGGCGTTGTGGGAGTACTTGTGATGTCATGATGATCCTCTGTTGTTGCCTGTCGACATCCTACGCCGAGCTCTGTGCTGAGGTGTCCTCTTTGCCTTCGCATTCTGACTCTTGTGCGGGCACCTGGCTTCGCTATCCTTGGGGGTGGGGGAATGTTCACAACCGGCAAAGGCGCCGAGAAAAGAGCAGAAATGCGTGCACTTCAATATGTAACCGTTGGGCAAGAGCCCGTTATCGTCGATATTCCCAAACCAATACCAAAGCCGGGGCAAGTGCTATTGAAGGTCCTGGCTGCAGGTATCTGTCACTCGGACCAGTTCCTCATGAGTCTCCCAGCGGAACAATACACTTATGGAACGCCGCTCACACTCGGGCATGAGGGGATCGGCACTGTGGTCGAGGTCGGTGACGGGGTTGCTGAATCGTGGATCGGCCGAAACGTAGCCGTTTACGGTCCATGGGGCTGTGGGTATTGTCGAGCCTGCACGGTCGGCCAGGAAAGCTATTGCGTGAATGCCGCGAAGCTCGGCATAGCACCTCCTGGCCTTGGCGCTCCAGGCGCGATGGCCGAATACGAGATCGTCAATGACGTTCGGTTTCTTTTCCCGATCGGTGACCTCGACCCGGTCAAGGCTGTAGCGCTAACCGATGCAGGCCTCACGCCGTACCACGCGATCAAGAATGAGCTCGCGAAGCTTACTCCGGGAAGCACCGCGGTGACGATCGGGGTCGGCGGCCTTGGCCACGTCGGCATCCAGATTCTCAAAGCGATTTCTGGTGCACGGGTGATCTCACTCGACGTGACGGAAGCCAAGTTGGAGCTGGCCCGACGGGTCGGAGCGGACGAGACCATTCTCTCGAAAGAGGGCGCGGCGGACGAAGTTCTTGCACTCACTGGAGGCGATGGCGCCGATGTGGTTTTCGATTTCGTGGGTGCCGGTGCGACGCTCGAGACCGCCCGGACGGCCGTGGCGGTCAACGGATCCATAGTTATCG
>JAATGV010000015.1 GCA_015654475.1 Actinomycetales bacterium | reverse complement strand
GTTCTCATGAAGCGGGGGATGCTCAAGGCGGCGCGTCGTCGCGTCTTGTTGGCTCACTCGCAAAAGGTGGGTCTCCAGTCGCTGCACAGGTTGTGCAGGATCCAGGATTTCACAGATGTTGTGTTAACACCCGATGCCGATCCTCAGGTAGTCGAGCAGATGTCAGGTGTCGTCTCGGTTCACTTGTGCGAACCACCTCAATGACACGGCGGTAGCGTTCTGGCAGAGGTGATTCTGATGCCCTCTGCAGTTGAATCTCGTGAGCCATGCATTTCTGAAGTTTCCCTTATTTACTGGGCGTGTTGACCTGTATTTACTCTGCAGGAACACGGCAGACTTCCCTGTTCGGCGTGGCCATTCTTCGCCGGACGCTACCTCTGCTCCCCGGCTGAGATCGCAGCGCGTCAGCGCTCGTGGCCGTCCCTGTATTCATGGTTGTCCTTTGACAGGATTTGTGACACAATGTAGTCAAGTTCGCACATTGAGTGTGAAATTACCATTTATGACGATGTTGTTATATGAAGGGGCTGTCTCAATGAAGACCGCAGACACCGAGGTTGACTTCAACAGTTATTTTTCGCCCGATCTCGTATTCCTTGACGTTCCCTGGGCGACTAGGGCCGACGTGTTCACCGAACTCGAGAAGGCTCTTGTCGCAAAAGGGGTTGTGACGGCCGGGTACGCAAACGATCTCATCGAACGGGAAGTGAAGTACCCCACTGGGCTGAAGGTCCCGGGGCTCAACGTAGCGATCCCGCATGCAGATCCCGTGCATCTGGTAAACCCGTTCATCGCCTTCATCCGCCCACTGCATCCCGTGCCATTCGGTGTGATGGCGTCCACAGCCGACGACACTCTCGAGGCAAGCATCATCATTGTGCTCGGCCTCAGCAAGGACTCCCTGCAACTGCGCGCGCTACAAGCCGTTATCGGGCTCATCACCAAAGAAGGATCAGCACAGACATTGCAGGGATCGGGGGATGTGACCAGCATCCTCGATGCGCTGAGAGAAGAGTTCTCGAAGCCGAGCTAGTGCCGGTTTCTCAACAGCCTTCCCCACAGAAAACTGAATACTCACCACCACATTATGGCAACGGCGCCTAGTGTCTCGACTGGCCGGGCCACCTCAAGAAACGGAACGGATAATGGAAGTACTCCAATGGTTTATTGGACTCGGTGCGAGCGTATTGCTCCCGATTCTGCTGTTCATCTTTGCCCTGATCCTGCGGATCAAGCCCGGTAGGGCGCTCAAAGCAGGTCTGACAGTCGGCATCGGCTTCATCGGACTTAACCTCGTCATCGGATTGCTGACCACGAACCTCGGCCCGGCGGCACAGTCGATGGTCGACCGATATGGACTCAGCTTGAGCACAATCGACGTCGGCTGGCCTGCAGCATCCGCAATTGCATATGGCACATTGCTTGGAAGCCTCGCCATTCCCATCGGTGTCCTCACCAACGTGGTCCTGCTCGGCGTGGGAATCACTAAGACGCTTAACGTCGACCTGTGGAACTATTGGCACATCGCCTTCACCGGATCGCTCGTGTATGCGTTCTCGAACGATTTCGGGCTCGGGGTCCTCACCATGGTGGTGCACGCGATGTTGCTGTACTTGATGGCAGATCTGAGCGCCAAGACGGTTCAGAAGTATTACAACCTGCCCGGCATCAGCTTCCCACACGGATCCTCTGCCCCTGGATTCTTCATCGCCTTGCCGTTGAACTGGCTGTTCGACCGCATCCCGGGTATCCGGAAGGTCCATCTCAATCCAGAGACCGTTCAGAAGCGGCTCGGCGTATTCGGCGACACCACGGTTCTTGGTGTGATCATCGGTCTTGGCATCGGCGCGCTCGCCGGGTATCCGCTCGACCAAATCCTCCAACTCGGAATGTCCATGGGCGCAGTGATGCTGCTCATGCCGCGGATGGTTTCGCTGCTGATGGAAGGCCTCAACCCGATCTCCGAAGGCGCAAGCGACTTCGTGCACAAGCGCTTCCCGAAGCGGGAGGTGTACATCGGCATGGACAGCGCTCTCGCCGTCGGCCAATCCTCGGTGCTGTCATCCGCGCTGATCCTTGTCCCGCTTACCCTGCTGATCGCGGTCATCCTGCCGGGAAACCGCGTCCTTCCCTTCGGTGACCTTGCGACGATCCCGTTCATCATTGCTCTCTCAGCTGCTGTGTTCCGCGGGGACATCTTCCGCACGATCATCGGCGGTGTCATCCAAATCGTCACGGCGCTCTACATCGCGACGTGGGTTTCCCCACTCATCACCCAGGCAGCCACTGCCGCCAGCTTCGACACCTCTGGTGCGACATCCATCAGCGTGCTCTCCGATGGTGGTGTGTGGACGACCCTCCTGTTCGTTGGTATCGGACGACTCATCAGTTGGTGGGGGATCGGCGCGGTCGGTGTGGTCGTTCTCGGAAGCCTGATCTACTACAACCGACTTCGCAAACCGAAACTGACTGACGTGCCCGCGCAAGTCGCGTGAGGTATTCGATTCACCCGAGGGTTCGCCCTCACCCCGTTGAAAGGCGGAATTGACATGGCAAAACTACTAGTGATCTGCGGTACAGGAGTCGCGACGAGCACCGTTGTGGTGGGTAAGGTGCGGACCTGGCTTGAAGAGAACGGCATTCAGAACTCAGTGCAGCTCTTCCAAGGCAAGGTCGCTGAAGAGCTCACCCACCTCGACGACTATGACGTGGTTCTGAGCACCACCATCGTGCCTGACAACGTCAAGGATCGAGTCATCAACGGCGTTCCGCTTCTGCTCGGAATTGGTACTGAAGCGGTGTGGCAAGAACTGCGCACCCGCATCGATGCCGCAAACAGTTAGTGAGTCTGGAGTCACCTCCTGACGTCACCACATTCCCGGCGGGGGGGTTCGCCGTACTCCCCGCCGGTCCCCTTTTCGCCACAACCCTAGGAAAACCATGCTCATCTCATCCCAAGAACTGCTCGCCGATGCGCGCGAAGGAGGCTATGCGGTTCCCCATTTCAACTATTGGAGCCGCGCGTCGTTGCAAGCTCACATCAGAGTGGCCGAAGCCGTCGGTCGGCCGGTGATCTTAGGAATAGCCGAGGCGCACTCGCACAAGATGACACTCGAGGAAGGCGTCGTGCTCGGTCGGTACTACGGCGAACGTGCATCGGTTCCCGTTGTGGTGCATTTGGACCACGGGCGCAACCTCGAAAATGTCAGACGCGGCATCGACAACGGGTTCACCTCGGTCATGATCGACGCTTCGGAAGAAGACTACGAAGTGAACGTGGCTCGCACCCGTGAGGTCGTCGACTACGCCCATGCGAAAGGCATTCAGGTGGAGGCCGAGATCGGCCACGTCGGCGATGGTTCGACTTACGGAGCGGCCAACGACGACACCATATACACGGCCGTCGATCTCGCCGAGCAGTTCGTAGAACGAACCGGAGCTGACTCGCTTGCCGTATCGATAGGCACCGCGCACGGCGCCTACTCCGGTACACCTCAAATCAACTTCGAGAGGCTTCACGAGTTACGTGAAGGAGTGGGTGTCCCGCTGGTCTTGCATGGTGGCTCCTCCTCCGGTGACGAGAACCTCGCCAGGGCAGCGCGCGAGGGAATCGCAAAAATCAACATCTTCACCGACTTCATGACCGCGGCATTCGCCGCCGTCAAGAGCGTGCAGCCCAGCACATGGTGGGATCTCGAGGCTGTGGGCTTCGACGCCATGACTGCGCTCGGGCTGCACTACTTCGAGGTCTTCCAGCATGCCGCCGGCACTGTGGCACAGACATACGGAGAAGGAACCACCCATGAGTAGCAGTAACCCGCGCCTCGTCTCGCCGCCGTTCTTCATCGTCAACCCCAAGTCGTACATTTATGGAGACGAGGCAGTCGACCTCGCCAAGACCGTGGACGACCTTGCCACGCAGTACGACGTCGACTGTCTCTTCACTGCTCAAGCGGTCGATATCCCTCGGGTAGTTGCCGAAACCCGCAGAGTCATCGTGACCGCTCAGAACATGGACCCGCTTGTCCCTGGCCGAGGCATGGGGCATGTGCTGCCCGATGCGCTCGCCGCCGCGGGAGCCAAGGCCGTCGTGCTCAACCACGCGGAGAACCCTCTCACTCTCGGTGCCCTCGATGCCACTATCGTGCGCGCCCGCGAGGTGGGCATGCTCTCCATCGCCTGTGCCGACAGCATCGCGCAGTGCCGGGCCGTCGCAGAACTGGGCCCGGACATGATGATCTGCGAGCCGACCGCTCTCATCGGCACCGGTACGACAAGCGACGACGGTTACGTTCGTGCAGCGAATGACGCCGTGCGCTCAGTGAACCCCGACATCCTCATCATGCAGGCTGCGGGCGTCTCGACAGGGGACGACGTCTATCGTGTGCTCGCCCAAGGCGCAGATGGGACGGGCGGAACGAGCGGAATCCTTGGGGCACCTGACCGAAAAATCAAACTGATCGAAATGTTGGACGCCCTCGCGCGAGCGCGGGGCTAAAAGGAAAGAAGGAAAGCACTCATGGCCGTCTACCATGACACTCTTGTCGTGACCTCGAACGGTAACCGACCGTCGTACCACGAAATCACCGACGAGGTTCGGAGGGTGGTGAGCGAAAGCGGAATCGCCAATGGTATCGTCGCCGTCGTCTCGCCACACACAACCTGCTCAGTGTTCTTCGAAGAATACTCACATGATCGCAATTACAGTGGCGACGAGTACCTGCAAGTCGACCTGAACAACGTCCTGGAAAAGGTGATCCCCCGCACAACTACCGAAGGCCAGTACTACCATCCGGGGCCGGAGCACACAGAGTTTGGCGAAGAGGTTCCCAAGGATGCGACCGCTACAGAGGGCACAGTCCTGGTTCCCGATCGGCGGTCCCTGCTCAAC
Source organism: Actinomycetales bacterium (assembly GCA_015654475.1). Taxonomy (GTDB): domain Bacteria; phylum Actinomycetota; class Actinomycetes; order Actinomycetales; family Microbacteriaceae; genus UBA3913. The sequence continues at coordinate 28,184 of JAATGV010000015.1, read as the reverse complement.
ACCGATGCCCACTTGCGCGGCACCCTCATCGGGTCGAGTGAAACGTTCGTGTTGAAGGACTCGGAACTGCAGATCGGCCAGGTGGGCTACATCTATTTCGTGGATTGGGACCACACGCGTTCGCGAAATCGACACTGCCTGGTGACCATCATCGGCGAATAGCGAGGAATCCAGAAGCCCGGGCATTGCCCGAGCAGCACAGGCGTTGCGTCAACGAGAACTTGGCGCAACGCCTGTGCTTTTCTATGGTTTGCATTCGGAGGGTCTATAGTTACTCAACGCGCGTGCGTCAAGCGTGGGAGACTCCCCAACAGGCTCAAATCATCGTGGTCAACGGCCATAATGTGATGTTGGTCTTGGCAATCGCGGCGTAATGTTGTCGGGGGGTAATGAGAGGACTATGGTGATGCAGCGAATCGTCGTTCTGGGATCGACAGGATCCATCGGGACCCAGGCGATAGATCTCATCACAAAGAATCGCGATCGGTTCGAAGTGGTTGGACTTTCTGCCGCAAGGCAAAGCGAGCGGCTTCGTGCCCAGGCAGACCTGCTTGGCGTCAACGACGTCGCGATTCTCGATTCGGCCGCCGCCTCCGATGTGCAGCGACTTGGTCGGCGAGTGTATACGGGAGATGATGCAGCAGAAGAGCTGGTCGTCTCGGTCGATGCCGATGTCGTGCTCAACGGTATTACGGGCTCGGTGGGCCTCAGGCCAACGCTCGCGGCGCTGAAGGCGGGCAGGACGCTTGCCCTTGCAGACAAGGAGAGCCTGATTGTCGGCGGCCCTCTTGTCAAAGCGGCCGCGCGATCGGGCCAAATCGTCCCCGTAGATTCCGAGCATTCAGCCATCGCGCAAGCTCTTCGGGCGGGCGCTGGATCCGAGGTCCGGCGCCTTATCGTGACGACTTCAGGGGGGCCGTTCCGCGGGATGACCCGAGACCAGCTTCTCGATGTGACCCCGCAGCAGGCTCTCAACCATCCCACCTGGAATATGGGTCGCATGGTGACGACCAACTCCGCAACCCTGGTGAACAAGGGCTTGGAAGTGATCGAGGCTCATCTGCTCTTCGATGTGCCCTTCGACCGGATCGACGTCGTCGTGCATCCGCAGTCCTACGTGCACTCGATGGTCGAGTTCATCGATGGTTCGACCATCGCTCAGGTGTCTGTTCCCGATATGCGGCTTCCTATCGCCCTGAGCCTCGACTGGCCGAACCGTGTTCCGGACTCTGTCGAACCGATCGACTGGACGAAGGCGCGTGAGTGGGTTTTCGAACCGCTGGATGACGAGGCCTTTCCTGCCGTGACGCTCGCGCGCTTCGTCGGAGAGAACGATGGGACACTGCCAGCCGTGTACAACGCCGCAAACGAGCAAGCTGTCGAAGCGTTCCATGCCGGCCGCATCGGTTTCCTCGATATCGTGGACACGATTCAACGTGTCGTAGACAACTACGTGGATACGATCGGCATGCCGGGCAGCGAGCACGGTGACGGTCTCACTCTTGAGGCGGTCTTCGAAGCGGAGCGTTGGGCACGTCGGCGAGCCGACGAACTGGTCGCCCGTATTTAAGCAGAAGCAGCGCGGATCGGGCGGGTCGGCGTCGGTGACCGCACACACCTGTCGTTGAGGCTGCGTTAGGCTGTCTCCCTGCCGCTCTCAGATAGTCTGATGCCCATGGATACTGTCCTTATGTTTGTGCTCGGCGTCCTGGTGATCGTCGTAGGCATTGCGCTGTCCGTTGGCATACACGAATTGGGCCACCTTATTGCCGCAAAAGCCTTCGGCATCAAAGTCACCAAATACTTCATCGGTTTCGGGCCGACGCTCTGGTCGACGAAGCGTGGCGAGACCGAATACGGCCTTAAAGCCATCCCTCTTGGCGGCTTCTGCTCAATTGCCGGCATGTACCCAACTCCCGCCGCCGGCGTCAACGAATTGCCCGAGGCCTCCACCGAGCCACCCATTCTCGCGGGTGACTCCGAACTCGGCGACCTCGATACAGATAGACAGCGCTACTTCGCCAGAGCGGCCGCCGAGGCCCAGGCCCAGATCGAGGGCGATGACGAGCTCGCTCCCGGTGAAGAGCACCGTGCGTTCTACCGAGCGGCCGTGTGGAAGAGACTTGTCGTGATGCTCGGCGGTATCAGCGCCAACATCGTCTTGGCGTTGGTGTTCTTCGGCATCGTATTGATGGGTTTCGGTACGGCCCAACTCACCACATCGCTTGGCAGTGTCTCACAGTGCGTGTTGCCCGCAACGAGTGAACGTCAGACGTGCGAGTCGACCGACACGCCATCGCCTGGCGCCAAGGCCGGCTTGAAGACCGGAGACACGATTATCAGCATCAACGGTACGGCGATCGACGACTGGAACCAGGTGGCCGCCCTCATCCAGCCCAAAGCCGGAACCTCAATGACCTTCGTCGTCGAACGCGGGGGCGAGCAAATCACTCTCAACGTCGTGCCGACGGCCGCTGAACGCTACGTCACAGATGCGGAAGGAAACGTCGTTTCAGATGCCGACGGAAACGCTGTGACGCAGACAGTCGGTTTCGTCGGTATCGGCCCGGCAAGCACCCTTGTGCCCCAACCTCTCTCTCAGGTGCTCACGACCACGTGGAGCTATGCGGGACAGGTCGTTGGTGCGATCGTGTCGCTTCCGCAGAAAGTGGTCGGCGTTGTTCAATCGCTCTTCTCCAGCCAGGAACGGGCCGCAGACAGCCCGATCAGCGTCGTCGGTGTCGGCAGGGCTGCAGGTGAGATCGCCGCGAGCGACGCGCTTCCCGACAACGCGAAGTGGGCGAGCATATTCGGCCTGATCGGTGCGCTCAACGTTTCGCTTGCGCTGTTCAACCTGATCCCTCTGCTTCCCCTTGATGGTGGACACGCGGCAGGTGCGATCTGGGAGAGCATCCGACGCGGATGGGCAAAGTCACGACGCAAGCCGGATCCTGGGCCCTTCGACGCGTCGAAACTGCTTCCGCTGACCACCGCCGTCACCGTGGTGCTACTCGTCGTCGGCGGGATACTCATTGTCGCCGATCTGTTCGACCCGATTGCGATCTTCGGCTGAGTCAGGTGACCGGGAGCGGCCGACATGCCCGGCTACTGTCGAATCCAAGTACTCTCGGTAAACCAGCGGGTCAAATTTTGTCTACCCGATCTAGACTTGTCGGCGGAACAATAGTTGCGGGCCACGCCCGTAGTGAGGAAGTACGTCTGTGCCAGCAGTGAATCTGGGGATGCCCGGGGCGGCCCCGAAGGTCTTGGCCCCTCGACGTAAGACGCGGCAGATCAAAGTCGGTTCGGTCATGGTCGGCAGCGAGCACCCGGTCAGCGTTCAATCGATGACAACCACTCCGACAACCGATATCAACGCTACGCTGCAACAGATTGCCGAGCTGACTGCAACCGGCTGTGACATCGTGCGGGTCGCCGTGCCAAGCCAGGATGATGCTGACGCGTTGCCGATCATCGCGAAAAAGAGCCAGATCCCCGTCATTGCGGACATTCACTTCCAGCCGAAGTATGTGTTCGCGGCCATCGACGCCGGCTGTGCTGCGGTGCGAGTCAACCCAGGCAACATCCGAAAGTTCGACGACCAGATCAAAGAGATTGCCAAGGCCGCTAAAGACGCCGAGGTCTCGATTCGTATCGGTGTCAACGCCGGGTCGCTCGATCCGAGACTGCTGCAAAAATATGGCAAAGCAACCCCGGAGGCTCTTGTCGAGTCTGCTGTGTGGGAGGCAAGCCTGTTCGAAGAGCACGATTTCCATGACTTCAAGATCTCAGTCAAGCACAACGACCCTATTGTGATGGTCCAGGCGTATCGCCTGCTTGCCGAGCGCGGAGACTGGCCGCTGCACCTCGGCGTCACGGAGGCGGGGCCCGCGTTCCAGGGCACCATCAAGAGCGCAACTGCGTTCGGCATTCTGCTTTCCGAGGGCATCGGAGACACCATCCGCGTGTCGTTGTCGGCACCTCCCGTCGAGGAGGTCAAGGTCGGGCTCAAAATTCTGGAGTCGCTCAACTTGCGCGAGCGCAAGCTGGAGATCGTTTCGTGCCCGTCGTGCGGGCGGGCACAGGTCGACGTATACACGCTCGCCAACGAGGTCACCGCAGGGCTGGAGGGCATGACGGTTCCGCTCAGGGTCGCTGTGATGGGATGCGTTGTGAACGGACCGGGTGAGGCACGTGAAGCCGACCTTGGTGTGGCTTCCGGCAATGGCAAGGGACAGATTTTTGTCAAAGGCCAGGTCGTCAAGACTGTGCCCGAGTCCGAGATCGTGGCCACCTTGATCGAAGAGGCCAATCGGATCGCGGCCGATATGCCCGCCGGGGCAATCGGCGGAGTGCAGGTCGTTACAGCTTAGTTTGGTGTGGACGGATGCCGGTTGCGAGGCGCACGAATCGGCACCGGTTGGTTTTTAAGTGTGCCTTGTGCGCGCCCACTCGGGCGCCAGGTGTGCAGGAAGCGAGATGAGGATGACGGACCACATACGGGTGGACGAGTTGCTGACGGATGAACTGCTCGAGACTTTTCGGTCGCGAGCGCCGGAGTTCGATGCGACTTCGGGCTTCCCCTACGCAGACTTCGAACAGCTCGACCAGATCGGCTATTTGCGTGCCGGTGTGCCGAGCGAATTGGGTGGCCTCGACCTGAGCTTCGCCGAACTCGGTGCGGCTCAACGCCGGCTCGCGGCGGCTGCTCCTGCCACGGCACTTTCGGTCAACATGCACCAGATCTGGGTCTCGGTGGCTCGGCGCCTCTGGGATGCTGGCGATCGCAGCCTCGAGGCGGTGCTCCGTTCCGCGGTCGCTGGCGAGGTTTTCGCCTTCGGCATCTCCGAGCCGGGAAACGAGGATGTGCTCTTCGACTCGAAGACCGTTGCGAAGCCTACGGAGGATGGCGGCTATACGCTCAGCGGCCTCAAGATTTTCACCACCGCGACCCCGGCGTGGACGCGTCTCGGGTTGCACGCGCGCATCGACGGCACGAACGATCTTGTCTTCGGGTTTGTCGAAAAGACCCCGGGCGTCACGGCGCTCGACGATTGGGACACTCTTGGAATGCGTGCCACACAGTCGCAATCCACTCGGCTCGACGGCGCTCTTATCGCCAAGGATGCGGTCGCAGCCATCCTTCCTGCACAGCCATCCGCCGATCCACTCCGCATCGGCATTTTCGGGGCATTCGAATTGCTCATCGCCGACGTATATCTGGGCATCGCCGATCGGGCGCTTGAGCTTGCGATAGAGGCCTCGGCCACACCGCGCAAAAATACCCCGCGCAAGGCCGATGACCCGCTGATCCGGCGGCGGATCGGTGAGGCTGCGCTTGCGCTCGACGGGGCAAGCGCCCACGTGGCCCTGGTCTCGGATCAGTTCGGCGCCCGGCAGGACAAGGGGTTCGGGTGGTTCCGGCCGCTCGTTGCAGCGAAGACGCTCGCTGTTCGTGCAGCTACAACGGTCGTGGAGGAGGCGCTCGCCGTTGCCGGCGGTGCAGCCTTCTTCACAAAATCCGAGCTGTCGCGCCTGTCTCGCGATGTGCGTGCCGGCGGCTTTCATCCGTCATCGAACGACAAGGCGATCGAAACCATCGCGGGCAGCTTGCTCGGCCCGATCACGCGACTTGAAGCTGACGCATCCAAGGGCTGAACTTCAGCTGAGCGGGCACATCATGTTCCAAGCACGGGGAAAATCGCGGCGGATAGAATGAGCTTTTAGATGCAGCGTGACACGGCGCGCGCAAGCGGCAAAGGTGGACTTCGATATGGTCGATGAAGTGCGGGCGCCAACCCCGGGGATGCGTGGGTTCGGGCCGTTTTCCGTCATTGCAGCCATCGCCGCGACAGCCTTCGCGCTTGCTCTCGTCTTCGCGGACGTCAGCCTTGGGTTTGTGCGCATTCTCGCTTTCCTGGTTTTCGCCACCGCCATATTCGACGCGGTGATGATGTTTCGCGAACGACACAGTGCAGTCGCATCTGGTTTCGTCGTCATCGCAGTGGTGACAAACCCGTTCCTGGCGTTCGCGGTCTCCTCCTTTGTCTGGGTGATCGTGTTTTTCGCCATCGCGATCTATTTTGCGGTCGTTGCATTTTTCATTCGTGGCCCTGGGCCCGATCCCGATGCCGACGTATCGCCGGATAAGAGATTTCTCTAGTCGTCCCGCGCATCGCCTTCGTGGAGGCATCTGCCTGGCCGGTAAGCTGGGAGGCGTGCCTACACGTATGTCTCACCTGTTTGTCCGTACCCTCCGTGAAGATCCGGCCGATGCCGAGGTCGAAAGCCATAAGCTGCTCGTGCGCGCAGGATATGTGCGCCGTCAGGCCCCAGGAATCTTCGCCTGGCTTCCGCTCGGCCTGAGGGTCAAGGCGCGTGTTGAGGCCATCATCCGCGAAGAGATGGAGCGTGCGGGTTCTCAAGAAGTTCATTTCCCGGCGCTCCTGCCACGGGAGCCGTACGAGATTTCCGGACGATGGACGGAATATGGTGACAACCTCTTTCGCCTCCACGACCGCAAAGACGCCGACTATCTGCTCGCGCCGACACACGAGGAGGTGTTTACCCTGCTCGTCAAAGATCTCTACAACTCGTATAAAGACCTGCCATTGTCGATTTACCAGATTCAAGACAAGTATCGTGATGAGGCCCGGCCGCGGGCAGGAATTCTGCGCGGTCGCGAGTTCACCATGAAAGACGCCTATTCGTTCGACATAGATGACGAAGGTCTTGGCATTTCGTATCAGGCCATGCGAGATGCGTACGAGCGTATCTTCGCTCGCCTCGGCATCGAGTTCGTCATCGTCAAGGCCGACGCCGGTGCGATGGGCGGTTCTCGTTCTGAAGAGTTCCTGGCTCCGTCTCCCATCGGGGAAGACACTTTCGTGCGGTCGCCCGGTGGATACGCTGCCAATGTCGAGGCTGTCACAACTCCTGCCCCCCCGGCGATATCCATCGAGGGCCTGCCTGCCCCTGTCGTGTTCGATTCGCCGAACACTCCGACAATCGACACGCTCGTCGCGCTCGTGAACGATCGCCATCCTCGGGAAGACGGTATTGCTTGGACTGCGGGCGACACGTTGAAGAACGTGGTTCTTGCCCTCATCCATCCGGGGGGGCGGCGTGAGCTCGTGGTCGTCGGACTTCCCGGCGACCGTGAGGTAGACCTGAAGCGCGCAGAAGCGGCTTTCGGCCCCGCAGAGGTCGAGCCGGCCACTGAGCTCGACTTTGCCAAACACCCTGGGCTCGTCAAGGGTTACATCGGCCCGTGGTCGCCCGCCGGCGCTGTGCTCGGTGCGGAGTCGGTCACTGGGATCCGCTATCTCGTGGATCCGCGAGTTGTCGCGGGAACGTCGTGGATCACCGGCGCGAACGAGAATGAGCGGCATGTGCTCGGTCTCGTCGCCGAACGTGATTTTGTTGCCGACGGCATTGCGGACATCGCCGACGTGCGTGCTGGAGACGAGGCACCGGACGGTTCTGGCCCGCTCGAACTGGCGCGCGGCATTGAGATCGGCCACGTGTTCCAGCTCGGTCGCAAGTATGCCGATGTTCTCGGTCTGAAGGTGCTTGACGAGAACGGCAAACTCGTCACCGTGACGATGGGCTCATATGGCATCGGCGTGACCCGCATCATTGCGGTTATCGCTGAGGCACATCGCGATGATCGCGGCCTCGTCTGGCCCCAGTCGGTGGCGCCTTTCGATATCCACATTGTCTCGACCGGTAAGGACGAACAGGTGTATTCCGAAGGGGAGCGCCTTGCTGGCGAGTTTGAGAAGCGCGGATGCGATGTGTTGCTCGACGATCGGGTCAAGGTGTCTCCTGGCGTGAAGTTCGGCGACGCAGAACTCATCGGCGTGCCCATTGTGGTCGTGGTTGGCAAAGGGCTTGTCGATGGTGTCGTCGAATTGTGGGATCGTGCAGCCGGCACGCGGAATCGTGTGCCGCTTGGCGAGATTGTCGATGCCGTTGTAGCGCTACGGAGCTAAGGAGTCGTTTGGCCGGGGGCCATTCTGCATACCGGTTCGTTCTTCACAACCCGCTCTCATAATCGAGTTTTCCATACTCACGCTGCTTGCGACGTCGTGCGGCAGACCATGTCAGCGGCTATTTCTAACGTTGAGGCATGACTAAAGACATCGATATGTGCTTAGGGCCAGGCTGGCCGCCGGTCGCGACTGCCGAGCGTACGCAGAATGAAGACGTCTGTGGGCAGGACCACACGCCCTACCGCATTCCCTTTAGCATCGATCGGTCCACACCACCGTGGTTCCGCCTCGTTCACATTGGTGACGAATCAGTACGCGGGGTCACTCTCTTCGAGCTCGACGCCGTTGATGGGGTTGTCGCGTCTACCGCTCCGTGCAGACTCCTCCCGGGCCAAGCAATGCCCTTCTCCGTCCGTTCTCAGAACCCGGCACGAGGCACCGTCGTCATTGTGCGCTGGTTTCGTCCATCCGGAGCCGAATACGTGTGGAGGGTGAGCTTCTAGCCAGGCCGCTTCGATGGCGGCGACACATCACAGATAGGGAATGCCATAATGGAGCGGTGGCCCAATACGAGGATGAGATGCCCGGCAGGTCAGCCGCCATGCCCCTAGTGGTGTCGAAAGTTTTCAACAACAATGTCGTTCTCGCTTCGTTTGGTGAGGGGCCGGAACGCGTTGTTATGGGCCGAGGAATAGGGTTTCAGAAACAGCCGGGCAACGTCCTCGATATTGCGCTCGTTGAGAAGACCTATGTTCTAGATTCCGGGATCGATCAATCCCAGATTGAGTCGTTTCTCGCGAAGCTGCCCTACGAGACAGTTGTGGCGGTGACGCAAGCGGTAAGTGATGTCGAGGCACAGCTCGGGCGTAGCCTTGGCAAGTCCCTTCCCGTCGCATTGCTTGACCACGTGTCGTTCGTGTTGGAACGGATGGGAAACGGGGTGGTGCTGCCGCGCGTCGTGATGCCGGAACTGAGCGTGATGTATCCCGATGAGTTTGCGGCGGCGAAGGTCATGCAAGAGGTCCTCGAGCGATCACTGGGCGTGGAACTACCCGCAGACGAGTCTGTGTATCTTGCCATGCATATCCTTAACGCCACCCGCGATGGGCAAGATCAGACCGCTGGTCTTCTGTTTCGTCGGGTGCAGCATGTGATCTCTATAGTGCAGACCTTCTTGGGTGTGCATCTCGACGAGAACTCGCTCGATTACGCGCGTTTCGTACTGCACGTCAAGTTCTTCATGCAGCGTCTTGCGAGTCATTCGCAGCTCGAGAAGGCGGATTCCTCTTTTTTTGACTTCGCTCGCACCAACTATCCGCGTTCGTATCAATGCGCCAAACAGGTGGAAGCGTATGTCCAGGCGGAGTCTGGGATCCTGCTGACCAACGAAGAGATGCTCTATCTCATCGTGCATATCGAACGAGTCGCAAGCGTCTCGGCTGAACGAGAGGGTAAGAAAAAAGAATAGTTGCCAAGCGAGGCACTGCCGATGCTATGATCGTACACATCGAAGCAGAGTAGCCTCGACGCAACTTTGGATTGTTACCGTTAGTAGCGGGCAAAACCTGAATTGTGGCTCATCGTCGTTCGTCAGAACGGGAGTCACGGTTCAGGTTTTTTTATTGCCTCATTACGGTCCTAACTGCGTCGTGGAGCCTCAAAGAAGAGGAGAGAAAAGGGAAAATGGCCGATTATTCCAAGCTCGCCAAAGACATCGTGTCCGGTGTCGGAGGGGAAGCAAATATTTCATCGCTTGTACACTGTGCTACCCGACTGCGATTCGTGCTCAAAGACGACGCCGTGGCAAAGACAGAGACTATCAAGAACCTTGACGGCGTTGTCACGGTGGCTAAGGCCGGCGGGCAATACCAGGTCGTCATCGGCAACGAGGTGGGTGAGGTTTTCGAGCAAATAGGGAAGGTGGCACCCGGAGCTGTCGGGGGGCTTTCTCACGACGATGAAGCGCCGAAAGGCAGCTTGTTCAACCGTTTTATTCAGATGATCTCGGCAATATTCACACCATTCCTGTGGGCATTGGCGGCAACCGGCCTTCTCAAGGCGTTTGTCATCGCGGCCGTGACATTTGGTTGGCTTGACGCAGCATCCACCACTTACACGATCCTGTATGCGATTGGTGACAGCTTCATGAACTTCCTGCCGATGGCGCTTGCCTTCACGGCGGCACGGTACTTCAAAGCGAGCGAGTTCGTGTCGTTTGCTCTTGCCGCGACTCTGGTCTACCCCTCGATCGTCGCACTCAATGAAACCACCGATCCCGTCACATTCTTCGGTATACCTGTCGTTATGATGAGCTATGTCTCGAGTGTTCTCCCCATCCTTGTCGCGGTATGGGTGCAGGGACACTTCGAGCGTTGGATCAATACATGGATGCCCAAGGTATTGAAGAATTTCGTCACACCGATGGTTGTGCTTCTCATCCTTGTTCCGGCAATTTTGATCGTCATCGGACCGATAGCCACTACGCTCGGCAACTGGCTTGGCACGGGCATCAGCTTCTTGTGGGACGCGGCTCCGTGGCTTGGTGGTGCCATCATGGGTGGCCTGTGGCAGGTATTCGTCATCTTCGGCCTGCATTGGGGACTCGTTCCAGTTTTCGTGCAACAACTCAGCCAGTTCCAAGAGGTCGCGATCACCGCTCCTATCTACGCCGCAGTTCTCGCGCAGGCCGCTGCAACGCTCGGAGTGTTTTTTCGGGCGAAGAACGAAAAGCGCAAGCAGCTGGCGGCACCCGCGGCGCTTTCCGGCTTCCTCGCCGGTGTGACCGAGCCCGCAATTTACGGCATCAACCTTCCGCTCAAGAGGCCGTTCATCTTCGGCGTAATTGGTGGTGCCATCGGTGGAGCGATCGCGTCCATCGGCGGTGCGTCGGCGTCTGCGATAGCCCTTCCCTCGTTCCTGTCAATTCCACAGATGATAGGGCGCGGCGGCGAAGTTATCTTCTTCATCGGAACGGGGATTGGCATGGTGATTTCATTTCTGCTGACAATTACACTCGGGTTCAAGGAAGACGATCTTGAGGCCAAAGTCGAGGTCGTCAGCCCATTCGATGGCACGGCGGTTCCGCTTTCGCAGGTCAATGACCCGGCGTTCTCGTCAGGTTCGCTTGGTGAGGGACTCGCGGTCATCCCATCGGATGGAATCGTGCAGTCCCCTGTGGATGGCGAGATTGCAGCGGTATTCCCCACCGGCCATGCCATCGGGCTGCGCACGAGCGACGGGCTTGAGATCCTTATCCATGTTGGAATCAATACTGTTCAGCTGGGCGGCGAGCACTTCACCAACAGGGTGGAAAAAGGCCAAAAGGTTGTAAAGGGTGACGTTCTTGCGGAGTTTGATCGCGATGCTATCCTTGCTGCTGGTTTCGATCTGACATCGCCCGTGATCGTGACCAACCGCAGTGACTTCCCGACCATAGACGGTGTCGCTGTCGGTGCGGTGTCGGTCGGCGGAGTGCTGTTCACCGCGTCCAAGGCAGTGCAGAGCAAGAAGAAAGTCACGGCGAGCGCTCGCTAAACACGGTCGCCATCTATCCATCCATTTGTGGGTGGGAGCCGATGGTATCACCACGGTTCCCACCCACATCGCATTAACAGATTTAGGAACACAATGACACGTTCATCTCGCACACCATTTCCCGAAGGCTTCCTGTGGGGCGGCGCCGTCGCCGCAAACCAAGTCGAGGGGGCATTCGATGAAGACGGTAAGGGCTTGTCGACGCAAGATACCATGCCAAAGGGATTGCTCACCCCCCCAACCGAGGGCTCGACGCCTGACAACCTCAAACGCGTCGCAATCGATTTCTACCATCGCTACCCCGAAGATGTGGCGCTATTCGCCGAGATGGGGTTCAAGACATTCCGCACCTCTATTGCTTGGTCGCGCATCTTCCCCAACGGCGACGACGCCGAGCCCAACGAAGCCGGACTCGCCTACTACGACCGCCTGTTCGACGAACTCGCCAAGTACGGAATCGAACCGCTCGTTACTCTCTCACACTACGAGACACCCCTGAACATCGCGCGCAGCTATGGCGGGTGGACCAATAGGAAGGTTGTTGACCTGTTCGAACGTTACGTTCGCACCGTCTTCACCCGGTACAAGGGCAAGGTCAAGTATTGGCTGACGTTCAACGAGATCAACTCGGTGCTCCACGCTCCATACATGAGCGGTGGCATCCCGACTCCACGAGAAGAGCTGAGTGAGTCGGATCTCTACCAAGCTATCCACCACGAATTGGTCGCGAGCGCTCGGGCAACGCGTATCGCCCATGAAATCGATCCAGAGAACAAAGTCGGCTGCATGGTCATCGCAATTCCTATGTATCCCTACACCACGAATCCGGATGATGTCGTCAAGACGATGAAGGAGAACTGGCAGAACAATTACTTTACCGACGTTCACGCACGCGGCGCATACCCGGCATACCTCAACAAGTATTTCGCCGAGCGTGGTATTTCGATTACCCTTGAGCCCGGCGACGAAGAAGAGCTGACGAACACGGTCGATTTCATCTCCTTCAGCTATTACATGAGCACTACCATCTCAGCGGACGACGATAAGCAGAGCGAAGCTGGAAACATCATCACTGGTGTCAAGAACCCTTACCTTCCCGAATCGGAGTGGGGTTGGCAGATCGATCCGCAGGGCTTGCGCATTGTGCTCAACCAGTTGTGGGAACGCTACGGGCTGCCGCTGTTCGTTGTCGAGAACGGTTTAGGGGCCAATGACGAGTTGGTGACGGGGGACGACGGTGTTAAGACTGTTCGCGACGATTACCGCATCGCCTACTTACACGACCACATCGAGCAAATGGGCGCGGCAATCGAAGATGGCGTGAGACTGCTGGGCTATACCACCTGGGGGTGCATCGATTGCGTAAGCGCATCCACTGCTCAAATGAGTAAAAGGTATGGCTTCATCTACGTCGACCGCAACGATGATGGGTCGGGAACTCTCGAACGGTACCGAAAGGACAGCTTCTTCTGGTACAAGAAAGTCATTGAGACAAATGGTCTAGTCGATTAGGCGGCAGCTTCGCGGGTGGAGCTCGGGGCGGTACGGTTGGAGAAAGTCGTGTCGCCCCCTCCGTCTGTCGGGGAGACGACAATTGTGCGGAGAGGGTTAACAACGCGTGGATCGCCGGATCGTTTTTCTCGATATAGATGGCACCTTAATCAACGATCGACAAGAATTGCCTGACTCAGCGCGGGCTGCGGTGGTCGCGGCGCGCGAGATCGGGCACCTAGTTTTCCTGAGTAGCGGGCGGTCGACCCCCGAAATCTATCCTTGGCTTCTTGATGTGGGTTTCGACGGCGTGGTTGGTGGAGGCGGCAGTTTCGCCGAGGTGGGTGGGGTGAAGCTTTTCGAGCACGTAATCGCTGAGGACGATGTGGCCGAGCTGTCAGATTTTTTTGACCGGTCGGGCGTCGACTATGTGTGGCAGTCCTCTCAGGGTATCTATCCGTCCGCGGGTTTTGTTGATCGGTTTCGGCAGCTCGCCAGGATAAGCACGTCTGGTGATGTGCATGCAGAGAGGTCTCCTGACTGGTCGCAACTGATCGAGATCATGAAGCGACCAAGTGGCGGTACGAATCGAGTTGTCGGCAAAGGCACTTTCGTTGCACCAGTAGATGCGAGCATCGGTTTTGCCGACGTGCAGAGAAAGTTTGGGGGCCGTTTTCATATTGTCCCTGGTTCATTGGATGTGCTCGGCGTAGATAACGGTGAGTTGATGATCATTGGAGTAAATAAGGGCACGGCGGCGCGTGAGGTCGCCAAACATCTTGGCATACCGTTCGAGCACACGATCGCACTTGGCGACAGCGACAACGACATCGAAATGATTCGCGACTGCGGTGTTGGCGTGGCTATGGGCAACGCTCGCGCCTCGGTGACGGCCGTTGCAGATTGGCAGACCCGTGACATCAACGACGATGGTCTGGCGTATGCGTTTGAGCAACTCGGGTTGGTGGGGTAGCCGCAGTCACCGATGTTGTCGCTGTGGGTCTGGATAACTTTGGTCGTAAATGGTTCCGTTGGTGCAACTTTGGCCCTATGTAACTCGGTCGGTGCAACTTTGGCCGTATGCAACTCGGTCGATGCAACTTTGGCCGTGAATTGAGGCATGTCGCCAAAAGTATCCGCGAAGTTGCAACCGAACCAGCGCTACGACCGGGGCGCCGAGGGGCGGGGGCGTGTAGTTAGGGCTTGCGCTTACGTATGGCCGCCGCGCGAGCGTTTGCGGGAAGGACGAGCGCCTGCTCGTCTGCGGGCAGAGAGTCTGCCGAAAGCCCCGCGACAAGTTCGGCCGGATCAACGTTGAGCGCATCCGCCAAACGAATAATCGTGTGCAGGGCTGGATTGGCATCGCCGCGTTCGATCTTGCCGATGTTCGTGAAATGGATGCCAGAAATCTGCCACACCTGAATCTGGCTGAGTCCCAATGACGTACGCGCTGCCTTGACGCGTTCACCCAAAATACGGGCTGCATTGGAGTGCGGTTGTGCCATTCGACAATGACATCGCACCTGAGGTCTGAACGCTATCGTATATGTGCATGATGTATATACACATAATTCGAGGTTGCTCCGATAAAGGCTATTTCTCGCCGAGGTGATAGCGCTCGGCGTGTGCTTGTATGGTGTTCAGTTTGCAGCACGTGATGCAGGTGATGGTGGTTTGGCAACAGGTCGTATCGCGTCGGCGTTGGCTTTTCGCCTCAACCCCTACCCCAACCGCGTAAATGCAAATGAGGGTCCACGTCGAACGTCCACGTGACGCGCGCGACCTCGGTGCCGAGCGAACGCGCAACGGGTGGCAGAGAGTTCAGGTACCCTTATGTGACGGCCCATTTGGGTCGATTGAGTGTTGAGGGAGGCGTTATGGAAATCGATTTGAGCGTTCTGCGCCTCCTGGAAAGCGAAAAAGGCATCCCCGTTGGGGAGTTGGCGACCATTATTGAGCAAGCCGTGTTGACCGCCTATCAGAAGCACACCGGCGAATCTGAACACGCGCGTGTCGATCTCGATCGCAAGACCGGTGCGATCACCATTTTTGAGCCTGAGTTGGATGACGAGGGCATGGTTATCGGCGAGGCCGTCGTTGAACCGGGTGAGTTCGGCCGTATCGCTGCTTTTGCTGCCAAACAGGTCATTTGGCAACGCCTTCGCGACATTCAAGACGACAGTGTGCTCGGCGAGTTCAAGGGTCGCGAGGGTGACATTGCTGCGGGTGTGATCCAGCAGGGCGCTAACCCTCGCATGGTGCATGTGGATCTTGGCACTGTTGAGGCCGTGTTGCCTCCTGAAGAGCAGGTTCCTGGTGAGGAATATTCGCATGGCTCACGCATCCGCGTTTTCATCACATCGGTGACGCGCGGCACAAAGGGTCCATCGATCACGGTAAGCCGCACTCACCCGAGTCTTGTACGTAAGCTTTTTGAGCTCGAGGTTCCCGAATTGCAACAGGGACTTGTCGAAATCGTCTCGCTGGCTCGTGAGGCGGGACATCGCACCAAGATCGCGGTGCGATCCTTGCAACCGGGTATCAATGGCAAAGGGGCGTTCATCGGCGAGCTCGGGCAGCGTGTTCGTGCAGTTACAGCAGAACTCAACGGTGAAAAAATCGACATCGTCGATTACAACGAGGATCTTGCCAAGTTTGTGGCGAGCGCATTGTCGCCCGCCAAAGTGTCAGATGCATTCATCATCAACGCAGACATCAAGGCTGTACGGGCACTGGTGCCCGACTACCAGCTGTCTCTCGCGATTGGTAAAGAGGGCCAGAACGCCCGCCTTGCTGCGAAGCTTACGGGCGCAAAGATCGACATCCAGCCTGACTCCGTGATGGAGTCATAGGGGCTGGGTGTTGATCTTTGCGCCGAAGCGGACGTATAAGGGCGTCTGCGCCGGGTGAAGGTGGTCATCCAGCCTGACTCCGTGATGGAGTCATAGGGGCTGGGTGTTGATCTTTGCGCCGAAGCGGACGTATAAGGGCGTCTGCGCCGGGTGAAGGTGGTCATCCAGCCTGGCGCTGTCAGTGCCCGTCATGAGTCGGCTTGAAAATTGATGTCTGTCGCTGGTGGCGCCGTAAGATCGTTGGCGGCGCACACCGCGACCATTTTTCAGGGAATGAGGGTAGTATGGGTGTCGTTCGCATGTGCGTTGGCTGTCGCCAGCGCGAGGCGACGAGCTCCCTTCTTCGATGCGTCGTAGAGGGTGTGCGCGTTGTCCCGGATGTGAGCAGAACGATCCCGGGCAGAGGTGCATGGGTTCATCCACAACAGAGATGTGTGACAGCGGCATTGAAAAGGGAAGCTTTCCCTCGTGCGCTGAAGCGCAGTCGTGGATTGGATGTCTCAACAATTGAGGCATTCTTCACCAAAGAGAACAGGCTGAACGGCTAATGGAAACACGATGAGTGGCTCGAAATGAGACCCGTCAACCACTAATGGCTTGCCCTGCTCGGGTAGGCCCGAGACAGGAGAATTGTGGCTACAAAACCACGCGTCAGTGAGATCGCCAAGGAGCTGGGTGTCCCCAGTAAGGATTTGATGGCGAAGCTGACTGAATTGGGCGAATATGTTAAAAGCCCTTCGTCGACGATTGAACCCCCGGTAGCGAAGCGTCTACGTGACGCATTCCCGGACGTGGCGTCAGCCGATGCGGTGCCCGCAAAGGCGGCGTCTACGGCACCGAAGTCGACGTCTGGTGCAAAACCGGGAGCACCGCGCCCGGCTGCTCCAGAGGCAAAGGCCCAGCCAGCGGCCGCGCCCTCTGCAGAGGCGGCTGCCCCTGCGGCCCCGACGCCTACGAAGCCAGCTGCGGCAACGCCTACTGCGCAGACCTCCGCACCCGTAGCGGAAGCCAAGTCCGCCGACGCGACGCCAGCTACGCCGGCGACTGCGACACCTGGCGATGCGAACGCGATGCCGCGTCCGCAAGGCTCTTCGCGCCCGGGCAACAACCCATACGCAAGCTCACAGGGAATGCAGATTCCCCGTCCGCAGGCCCCTCGTCCCGGCGCTCCTCGGCCAGGGAACAATCCTTTCGCTTCCAGCCAGGGAATGCGGCAAGGCCAGGCTCCTCGACCTGGCGCCCCGCGCCCGGGCGCGCCTCGTCCTGGCGCGCCAAGGCCTGGTGCCCCGCGTCCGGGGGCCGCTGCCGGCGGTAATCGTCCGGGTACTGGTGCTCCGCGTCCCGGAGGATCGGCCGGTGGGGGTCGTGGCGGATATGGCCAACGTCCAGGTGGCGCTGGTGGCCCAGCAGGTGCAGGCGCGGCGCGGCCCGGATTCTCCGGCGGCGCACAACGTCCAGGCGGCGGCGGTCGCGGTCGTGGCAGCACGGCCGGCGCGTTCGGTAAGGGCGGCAAGTCTGCCCGCGGGCGCAAGTCGAAGCGTACGAAGAGGCAAGAGTTTGAGCAGATGCAGGCACCGTCGCTTGGCGGCGTCTCTGTTCCTCGCGGCGACGGCGAGACCATCGTCCGGTTGCGTCGTGGCGCATCCATCACCGATTTCGCCGAAAAGATTGACGCGAATCCGGGCTCGCTTGTCACCGTTTTGTTCCATCTTGGCGAGATGGCGACTGCAACAGAATCGCTGGATGAGGAAACATTTGTCCTGCTTGGTGGCGAACTTGGATTCAAGATCCAGATCGTCAGCCCGGAGGACGAAGATCGCGAGCTGCTCGAGGGCTTCGACATCGACCTCGATGCGGAGGAGGCAGAGGAAGACAATCTGCAGCCGCGTCCGCCGGTCGTCACGGTCATGGGCCATGTCGATCATGGTAAAACCAAGTTGCTCGACGCGATTCGCCACACCAATGTGGTCTCGGGCGAGGCCGGTGGGATCACGCAGCACATTGGTGCATACCAGATCCACACCACTCGTGACGGCGTCGATCGGGCCATCACCTTTATCGATACACCAGGCCACGAGGCGTTCACTGCCATGCGTGCCCGTGGTGCGCAGGTCACCGACATCGCGGTGCTCGTTGTTGCTGCCGATGACGGTGTGATGCCTCAAACGATTGAGGCCCTCAACCACGCCCAGGCGGCGAACGTCCCGATCGTGGTGGCTGTGAACAAGATAGATAAGCCAGATGCGAATCCGGCCAAGATCCGTCAGCAGCTCACCGAGTTCGGTCTCGTTGCCGAAGAGTACGGAGGCGAGACCATATTCGTCGACGTCTCGGCAAAGGCGGGACAAGGCATCACCGAATTGCTCGATGCGATCTTGCTGACCGCAGACGCGGGTCTGACACTTGTCGCCAATCCAGACAAGCCTGCCCGTGGCGTGGCGATTGAGGCGAACCTCGACCGTGGTCGTGGCGCCGTGGCAACTGTGCTCGTGCAGACGGGTGCTTTGCATGTTGGCGACGCTATTGTGGCGGGAACCGCGCACGGTCGTGTTCGGGCGATGTTCGATGAGAATGGCGACCCTGTCACTGAGGCGTTGCCGTCTCGTGCCGTACAGGTGCTCGGTCTGACGTCGGTGCCGCGCGCAGGCGACAACTTGCTTGTCACCTCGGATGACCGCACAGCTCGGCAGATCTCTGAAAAGCGTGAGGCGGTCGAGCGCAACGCGCTGTTGGCAAAGAGCCGTAAGCGCATCAGCCTCGAAGACTTCACCAAGGCTCTCGAAGAGGGCAAGGTCGAGACTCTCAACCTGGTCATCAAGGGCGACGTTTCTGGTGCCGTCGAGGCTCTCGAAGAGTCGCTGCTCAAGATCGAAGTCGACGATTCAGTACAGTTGCGCATCATTCATCGTGGTGTCGGCGCAGTCACCGAGTCGGACGTCAACCTGGCGACTGTGGACAATGCGATCGTTATCGGCTTCAACGTGCGGCCAGACAAGAAGGCTCGTGAGGCTTCGCAGCGCGAGGGCGTCGACATCCGGTTCTACTCGGTCATCTACAACGCCATCGACGATATCGAAGCTGCGCTCAAGGGCCTGCTCAAGCCCGAGTTCGAAGAGATCCAGACTGGCATGGCCGACATCCGCGAGGTGTTCCGTTCATCCAAGTTCGGCAATATCGCGGGCTGCCTCGTCATGTCTGGCACCATCACTCGCAACTCGCGTGCTCGCGTGCTTCGCGAAGGCATCGTGCATGGTGACAACCTGGCAATCGATTCGTTGCGCCGTTTCAAGGACGACGTGACGGAGGTCAAGGAAGGCTTCGAGTGCGGTATCGGGCTCGGAAAGTTCAACGATATTCAGGTTGGCGACGAGATCGAGACCTACGAGATGCGTGAGAAGGTTCGCGCATGAGCGAGGGGCGTGCCGCTCGACTTGCCGACCGGATCAAAGAGATCATTGCGGTGACCCTCGATCGGGGCGTCAAGGATCCGCGACTCGGTTTCGTGACGGTGACCGACGTTCGGGTGACGAACGATCTGCAGCATGCAAGCGTGTTCTACACGGTTTTTGGCGATGACGAGGCCAGGGCGAGCACCGTCGCGGCGCTCGAGAGCGCTAAGGGCATGCTGCGGTCGGAGGTGGGCAAAGGCATCCAGGTGCGTCTGACGCCGAGCCTTGAGTTCATCCCCGACGCGATTCCTGAGAACGCCGCCGCGATTCAAGCACTTCTCAATGAGGCGGCGGCTCGGGATGCGCAGTTGCAAGAGCAGGCGGCGGGCGCCAAGTATGCAGGCGATGCGAATCCGTACCGTGAAGACGGCGAGGGTGACGAGGCAAGTTCGTAGACTCGTCACCGTGCCGGCGGATCAAGGTGCGTGGTTGAGGTTTTAAGGAGTGGGTCCGGTCGAGACCGCGCGCTCGGGATGGTTCGACCACTGCGACCATGAGCCCGGATACAGTGCGGCGTCGAAGCCGGCCAGCGCGAGTGCGAAGGTATTGTGGCTCGCGGTGACACCGGATCCGCAATAGCTGCCGATAGTGGTGGCCTCGCCCACGCCGAGTCGAAGAAACCGTTCGCGCAGTGCGTCACTTGGCAAAAAATGCCCGGTCGGGTCGAGGTTGGCGCCGCTTGGGGCATTGACCGCGCCAGGAATGTGTCCGGCTTGAGGATCGATGGGCTCTTCTTCGCCGCGGTAGCGTTCAGGTGCGCGAACATCAAGGAGAAGGCCACCCGGTGCACCGGGAAGGGCCGCCGCCTCGTCGATGTCGAGCGTGGTGAGATGATTTTCGCCGAGCGTGACGGTGCCGACCTCGGGCTTTGCCCCTGGCCCTTTTTCGAGTGAACGCCCGCTTGCGATCCACGCAGGCAGCGCTCCGTCAAGCAGGCGCACCGAGTCGAAGCCGGCGTTTCGCAGCTGCCACCACAAGCGTGCCGACGCGAAGTTGCCTTCGCCGTCGTAGGCGATGACCGTGTCGTCGTCATTGAGGCCCCACGATCGAGCCGCGGCTTGCAGAGCGTCACGATTCGGCAGTGGGTGCCGGCCATCCTCAGGCGTGGCGTGGTGCGCGAGTTCGCTTTCAAGATCGACGTAGACAGCCCCTGGGATATGGCCTGCCGCGAAGAGTTCACGACCATCTGGCTGAGCGAGCGTCCACCGGACATCGAGGATTCGCACGTGCGGGTTCTGGTCAATGAGCGGGGCGAGCTCGTCTGCTGTGACGAGTAGGTCTTCTTTCGCGGTCATGGTTCGACTGTAGCTCGCCGAACTTCTGTGCGTCGATACCTCCTGAAACCCATTGTCACGATCGATGCTCGGGATGCGATTCCGCGATAGCGTGATGGCATGACTCACTCTCGTCTGGTAAACAATGTGACTGAGCTCGTTGGGGAGACCCCGCTGGTGCGCATCAACAGATTGGTTCCAGGCGGGGGTGCACGCGTGCTCGCCAAGCTCGAGTCTTTCAACCCGGCGTCGAGCATCAAAGACAGAACAGCTCTTGCGATTGTGCGTGCAGCGGAGGCAGATGGTCGTCTCAAACCGGGCGGCACCATCATTGAGGCCACAAGCGGAAACACCGGCATCGCTCTTGCATGGATCGGTGTGGCGCTTGGCTACAAGGTCGTTATTGTGATGCCGGACGACGTTTCAAGCGAGCGTCGCTCCTTGTTACGCGCGCTCGGTGCCGAACTCGTTCTCACTCCGGGGGTTGACGCGATGGCCGGTGCCAATCAGGAGGCCGGGCGCATCCTTGAGCGCATGCCCGGTGCCTTTCTCTCCGGACAGGGCGGAAATCCCGCCAACCCGGCTATCCATTTTTCGACGACCGGCCCGGAGATCTGGCGCGCTACCGGTGGTGAGGTGGATGTTTTTGTTGCCACGGCCGGCACTGGCGGTACGGTGACGGGCGCTGGGTCGTTCTTGAAGACGAAGAACCCTCTGCTCAAGGTCGTTGCGGTCGAGCCGGCGGAGGCACCGGTGCTCAATGGTGGTGAGTTCCATCCACACAAGATCCAAGGAGTCATCGGTGGTAACGGAGTGCCTCCGGTGCTCGACCTAGACGTCGTTGACGAAATTCTCGACATCCCTCAGGATGAGGCCGTGCTCACTACTCGGCGGCTGATCGCCGAAGAGGGAATCATCGCAGGCATCTCGTCAGGAGCTGCCGTGGCCGCAGCGATTCAGCTGGCGGCCCGCCCGGAACTCGCCGGCAAGACGATTGTCGCCATTCTTGGGGACACGGGGGAGAGGTACATCAGCACCGAGCTTTTCGATCACGTGCGTGGCGAGCAGGCTTAGGCGGGTGGTATCTCGAGGATGCCGCCGATGGTGCGGCACGTTGCTGCGGCAATGAATTGAGACTTGGCGAGGGCCTGCATCCATTGGTCGTCGGTCAGGTCGATGCCGTCGCGGTAGATGGTCTCCACAATAGAGGCGAGAACGGCTGTGCTCGCGCCCATGGTGTCGACGATGCGGCCCGGCAGCCCGACAATGGGATGATGCAGAGTCGCGCCTGCGCGAGTCATCAAGCTGACCCCGCGCGCGCCCTAGGTGATGAGAACTACTTTGGTGCCTTGATCGAGCAGCCTTTTGGCCAGGGAACTCGCCTCGATGCCGTACAGAAGATCGGTGTCGTGGCGGGATAGCGCGACGAGATCGGCGTCGGCGGTGAGCCGCTCGAAGTTGGCGCTGAAAGTCAAGATGTCGCGAAGCAGGGCGGGCCGCGGATTGGGATCGATGACGCGCAGCCCTGTCGCGTTCGACATCGCGTCGAGCAAGGTTTCGGACTGCTCTCGGTCATCGAGCGGGAAAGTGTTGACGACAACAATGCGTGCATCGCGGATGGCGGCCCGCACTTCTGGGGAGAACTGGTATTCGCGATGCTTGACGGCGTCGTTGAACGTGTATTCGGGAAAGCCTTCGGCGTTGCGTTCGGAGACAGCTTCGCCGGATACGGCGAAAGGATAGCCGGGGTAAAGCTTGACGTCGTGCGCGCGCAACACCTCTGTCAACCAGATTCCGTCGCTGTCTGTGCCAAGCACCGTGACTAGTGAACTGGGCACGTTGAGGATGCGGAGGCCGGTCGTGAGCAGCAGCCCCGCGCCGCCGGCATATCGCGACGTCGTGGTCGGGGTGCGCACCTCATCCACGAGCGTGTCGCCAATGCATAAGACTCGACGCGATCGCCTGCGCTGAGCAAAATGGCCGGAACCAATTACCATGGCGTGGCACCTCTCTACCCTCAGATGGAGCCGAATTTGTACACCTAACCCTAAACCCGTTGGCCTTGATTGACGGTGTGGGGGCTGGCGGGCGAGCAGCGGGCCGGCGCGCGGGTTGTACCGTGCATGACAGAATTGTCAGGTGCAGACACCAACTCCGTCACCCGATGGCATCGTGCTTGTCGACAAGCCGCAGGGCTGGACAAGCCACGATGTCGTCGCGCGTTTGCGCCGCATGTTCGGCACGAAACGGGTTGGCCACGCTGGCACTCTCGATCCTATGGCGACCGGTTTGTTGATTGTCGGGGTCAATCGTGGAACCAAGCTGCTCACCTACTTCGTCGGGCTGTCGAAAGAGTATTCTGCGACGATCCGCCTTGGGATTTCGACTGTCACGGAGGATGCGGAGGGCGAGGTAACTGAGATCGCCCCCCGCGCGGCCGTTTCGGCTCTCGGTGAGAGCGGGGTGGATGCAGCTATCGCCTCGTTTCGGGGAGTCATTAGTCAGGTGCCGAGTTCGGTAAGCGCGATCAAGGTCAACGGCAAACGTTCGTATGCTCGCGTTCGTGCTGGCGAAGACGTCACTTTGGCCCCACGGACGGTGACTATTTCGCAGTTCGACCGGGCGAGTGATTTGCGAAGGGCCGAGGTTCCGGTCGCCGCAATGGTGAACAGAACCGATGGCACCGCGGATTCCGGCGCAACCGTTGTCGATGTCGATGTGGTGGTGGCCTGTTCTTCCGGCACATACGTTCGTGCTTTGGCGCGGGACGTGGGCGCGCGGCTGGGCGTCGGTGGCCATCTCATCGCGTTACGGCGGCATACCGTCGGCCCGTTCGACGTGGCCGATGCGTCAGTGCTTCCGCGCAGAGACGAGGAATGGACGGTATCTGAGGAGCTGCGCTTTCCCCTGCAGAGCCTCGCAGACAGCGCCCGCGCCGTCTTTCCTGCCCGGGAACTCACACAAGCCGAGACCGTCGATCTGTCCCACGGCCGCCGCATCGCTGCGTCTGAGAGCGATGGCGTTGTCGCAGCGATCGGGGTGTCGGGACAGCTTTCGGCCCTCATCAGCAATCGGGATGGCGAGGCTAAACCGGTGCTTGTGGTGCCGCCCGTCGACGGGAACCAGGCATGATCGATTGGTTGACCACGACGGTGACATGGGTATGCTTTGCCGCCGGGTTTGTGGTGCTCGTGCTCGCGCTTCTTGGCAAGGCCCCTTCGGACTTTTCTGTCGGACTTCTGCTGCTTGGCCTCCTGGGCGTGGTGGTGATTGGTGGTGTCGCTGTGGTGTCCGCGATTAGTGGCGACGGTGCGGTCGGCGATGTCGTCGAGTGGGTCGGCTACTGGGTGTCGTGCATTGTGGTGGGTGTCGGCGGTGGGCTCTGGGCTCTCATCCAGCGCGACCGCTGGGGAACAGTGGTGCTTGCTGTGGCGTTGTTGACGATTGGTGTGATGGTTGTGCGCTTGGACCAGGTGTGGTTTGCGCGTGGGTGGGCATAGCGTCTCGTGAACGTCTTTGATGGTGCTGCCCGTCCGGTGGCTTACGGTTGTCTAGTGACTTATGTGTTGAGCGGGTGGTTGGTGTGATGGATGCGCGCAGATCTCGGCGATTGAGTTCTGGCCCCGGCGCGGTTATTGTCGCCGTCTATGGCATTCTCGCTCTAGCAGCGTCAGCACGTTCAGCCGTCCAAATCACGCGCGACTTTTCGGCCGCCCCTCTCGCCTTTTCTCTTTCCGCTTTCGCCGCAGTTGTCTATATTGTGGCCACGCTCGCGCTGACGTCGCGTGGTGACCGGGGATACCGGGTCGCGAAGATCACTATCACCATCGAGCTGGTCGGTGTCCTTCTCATCGGTGCACTGAGCTTGGTCGCCCCCGCACTCCAGGCCAGCCCGTTTGGGTCTGACGCGACAGTGTGGTCATGGTTTGGCGCGGGCTATGGATTTGTCCCCCTTGTGCTGCCGTTTGTCGGATTATGGTGGCTGCGGCGAGCTGAAAGGCAGGGGGATCGTTGAGAGTTTTCACCGGTGCGGCTCAGGTGCCGAGAGATTTCGGGCCGTCGGCTGTGGCTGTCGGCAAGTTCGATGGGGTGCATCTCGGCCATCTCGCCATCATTGAGCGCCTTGTGAAGCATGCGCGCGACAAGGGACTTGAATCTGTTGTCGTCACGTTCGATCGCAACCCGCTTGAGGTGCTCGCTCCGGAGAAGTGCCCTATCGAGCTGATGCCTTTGGATCGTCGTTTCGAGTTGTTTGAGTTGGCTGGCGTCGCCGCTGTGCTTGTCTTGCCTTTCACCCGCGAGTTTGCGAACGAGTCGCCTGAGACGTTCATCTACGAGGTGCTCGTCGGGGCTTTGAACGCCCGGATCGTTCTGGCGGGCCAAGATTTTCGGTTCGGGCATCGGGGCGCCGGCAACGTCGACCTGCTGCGTGTGAGGGGAGAGGCGCGCGGCTTCAGTGTTGAGCCAGTCGCGCCAGTGCTTGTGAACGCGCAGCCTGTGTCGTCGACGAGGATTCGTTTGGCGTTGGCCGAGGGGCGCGTTGCGGAGGCGGGCGGGTTGCTCGGGCGGCCCCCGGAGGTCACTGGACTTGTTGTTCCGGGCGCACGTAGAGGCCGACTCCTTGGGTTTCCTACCGCAAACCTGGGTGCGGGTATCAGCGAAGGCCACCAGATCCCAGTCGGTGGATATATCCCTGCTGACGGGGTATATGCGGGTTGGGTGGTTCCCCACGCTTCTGGCGATGGCGTGCAGGCTGGTGTTCCGCTTCCGGCAGCGATTTCCGTCGGCACGAATCCCACTTTCGAGGGAGTGCCACGCACGGTCGAGGCGCACATCCTGGATAGGACTCTCGATCTCTATGGGATGGTTCTTACTGTTGAGTTCGTGTCTTTTGTGAGACCGATGCTTGCCTTTTCCGGTATTGACGAGCTGATCCAGAGCATTCAGGGGGACGTGGATATCGTTCGCATCGTGCTCGGTCAGGTCGGTGTAGCTGGTGGTCAGGTCGGCTGAATACCGCCGGTTACGGGTCCGACACTGTAACCTTGATTCGTGACGAATCCCACAAATCCCTTTGGCCAGGTGCTTGTGGCTCTGGTGACCCCGATGACGGTCGACGGTGAGGTCGACTGGGCGGGGGTCGAAAAGCTCATGGACGATGTCATCTCTGCAGGGGCGGACGGCATTGTCGTATCCGGCACAACGGGTGAGACCTCCACCTTGACGGATGCGGAGAAGATCGAACTGGTCCGGTTAGGCAAACAGGTCGCAGCCGGCCGTGCCTCGGTCATCACCGGTGGGCCGTCGAACGAGACGGCGCACGCCATCCAGCTTGCCAAAAAATCGGAGCAGGCGGGAGCGGACGGACTTCTGATCGTCACGCCTTATTATGTGAAGCCGACTCAGGCTGGGCTGCTCACGCATTTCCGGCTTGTGGCCGACGCCACGGATCTTCCCGTCATCTTGTACGACATTCCTGGACGTGCGGGTGTTCCCATCCAGTACGAGACCATCCTTCGAGCGGCCAAACACCCAAACATTGTTGCCGTCAAGGACGCAAAGGGTGACTTCGCGGAAGTCAGCAGGGTTCTCAACAACACTGACCTGTTCTATTTTTCGGGTGACGACGCCAACGTGCTTCCGCATATGGCACTTGGTGCGTCCGGCCTGATCGGGGTGACGGCGAATATTGCGGCAACGGCATATCGGGCGCTCGTCGATGCAGTGAATGCGAACGATCTGGCAGCCGCGACCTCAATGCATGCGCTGCTTGAGCCACTGGCCAGGGCAACGATGAAGCACGTGCCTGGCACTGTTTCGACCAAGTACATTTTGCATGGCCTCGGCCGGATCTCGACGCCGCGCGTGCGGCTACCACTCGTGGGCCCGGAAGAGGCTGAAGCTGCGGCAATCGAAGCCGCTTTGGACTTGGTGCACGACGTGCCTGGTGTCGACTTTTCTAACTTCCGCCCAGACCGAAACGCCGCCGCGGGCGGTGCTCTGCCGAAGATCGCAGGGGCTGCGCGTGAAGGTTAGCCAACTGAAAGGAACTGTGTGGCTACCGAACTGATTGATCCTCCCGCACTTAAACCGGGAACACTCCGCATCATCCCACTCGGGGGGCTTGGTGAAGTGGGGCGCAACATGACCGTCTTCGAGATCGACGGCAAACTTCTCATTGTCGACTGTGGGGTCTTGTTCCCAGAGAACTCGCAACCGGGCGTCGATCTCATCCTGCCTGACTTCCAGCCGATACTCGACCGGCTCGGCGACGTTGTCGCTGTCGTGCTCACTCACGGGCACGAAGACCATATTGGCGCGGTTCCCTATCTGCTGCGTCAACGCCCGGATATTCCGCTGCTCGGCTCAACGCTCACCCTCGCCCTCGTCGAGGCGAAGCTGAAAGAGCACCGCATCACTCCGTATACCCTGACCGTCGCGGAGGGCCAGGTTGAGCAACTCGGACCATTCGGCCTGGAGTTCATCGCGGTCAACCACTCGATTCCCGATGCGCTCGCTGTCGCCATTCGCACCAGCGCCGGAATGGTACTGCACACAGGCGACTTCAAAATGGATCAGCTTCCGCTCGATGGTCGCATCACTGACCTGCGCGCTTTTGCGAGGCTTGGCGAGGAGGGAGTCGACCTGTTCATGTCCGACTCGACCAACGCCGACGTGCCTGGGTTCACGCCAAGCGAGGCGACCATCGCTCCCGTGCTGAGACAGACGATCCGCGATGCGAAGCAACGCGTCATCGTGGCATCGTTCTCGTCGCACGTTAACCGTGTGCAGCAAGTTGTCGATGCCGCGGAAGCCGCCGGTCGAAAGGTTGTTCTTGTCGGTCGCTCGATGGTGCGCAACATGGGCATTGCGCGCGAGCTCGGCTATCTGACGGCCCCGGACGCGATCTTCGTCGACCTGAAGAAGGCGAGCGACTACCCGGACAACAAGCTTGTCTTCATGTGCACCGGGTCGCAAGGTGAGCCGATGGCCGTGCTTTCCCGCATGGCGAATGAGGACCACCAGGTGCAGATCGCACCAGGGGACACGGTCATCCTCGCGTCATCGCTGATTCCGGGCAACGAGAACGCGGTCTACCGTGTGATCAACGGTTTGATCAAGCTCGGTGCCCAGGTCATCCATAAGGGCAATGCGAAGGTGCATGTGTCCGGGCATGCCTCCGAAGGCGAATTGATGTATTGCTATAACATCCTGCGCCCGAAGAATGCGATGCCGGTTCACGGCGAGATTCGACACTTGGTTGCCAATGCCGCGATCGCCAAAAAGACGGGTGTGCCAGGCGAAGGGACGGTTGTCGCCGAAGACGGCACCGTCGTCGACCTTCGCGACGGGCAGGCGCGCATCGTCGGCCAGGTGCCCTGTGGCTACGTCTATGTCGACGGCCGCTCTGTCGGCGAAGTCACCGACGACGATCTGCGTGACAGACTCATTCTGGGGGAGGAGGGGTTCGTCTCGGTGTTCCTCGGTGTAGATCCGGTAAGCGGAGCGATCGTTGCCGGTCCCGAGGTCCGGGCTCGCGGGTTCGCCGAGGCCGATGCTGTATTCGACGCGGTCATCCCTAAGATCGAG
>JAATGV010000013.1 GCA_015654475.1 Actinomycetales bacterium | reverse complement strand
GGCCGGTTCCGGCAAGACCCGAGTGCTCACTCACCGCATTGCGAGCCTGATCGATACTGCGGACGCGTGGCCGAGTCAGATCCTTGCTATTACCTTTACGAACAAGGCAGCCGCTGAGATGAGGGAACGGGTGGGCGAGCTACTCGGTCACGAGGCTCAGGGCATGTGGATCGCGACGTTTCACTCGGCGTGTGTGCGCATTCTGCGCCGCGAGGCCGAACACTTCGGCTACACGAGCGGCTTTACCATCTACGATTCCCAAGACACACGCGTCATCCTCAAGCGACTGATCAAAAAATACCGTGCAGATGTCTATAACCTCACACCGCGGGGCGTAGCATCCAAGATCTCCAACCTCAAGAATGACCTTGTGGATGCCGATTCCTATGCCCGGACGGTCTCGGGAAACGACCCGGTCGCGGGCATGATCCTTGAAATCTTTCGCGAATACCAGGCGGAGCTTCGGCGCGCCAATGCCTTCGACTTCGACGACCTGATCGCTCAGACGGTCTATCTTCTGCGCGCATTTCCCGACGTTGCCGAGAACTATCGTCGCCGGTTCCGGCATGTGCTTGTTGATGAGTATCAAGACACCAACCACGCGCAGTATGCACTCATCCATGAACTGACCAAGGAAGGTGGAGCAAGCCTCACGGTTGTGGGCGACTCGGACCAATCCATTTACGCCTTCCGCGGGGCAGACATCCGCAACATCACTGAGTTCGAGCGCGATTTCCCGGATACGAAGACCATTCTGCTTGAGCAGAATTATCGCTCGACCCAGAACATCCTCGATGCGGCGAACGCCGTGATCGGCCACAACTTGAGCCGCCAGTCGAAGCGCCTGTGGTCTGATCTTGGCCAGGGCGAACCCATCATCGGCTTCGTCGGATATACCGCTCACGACGAGGCGCAGTTCATCGCCGATACGATCGACCGTCTTCACGACAGTGGCACCAACTACAACGAGATCGCGGTCTTCTACCGAACCAACGCTCAAACACGTTCTCTTGAGGAGATCTTCATCAGAGCCGGCCTCTCGTATCGGATCCTTGGCGGCACGCGATTCTATGAGAGAGCGGAGATCAAGGACGTTCTCGCCTACCTCGTCGTCATCGCCAATGAACGGGACGACCTTGCGCTCCGGCGCATTATCAACACGCCGAAACGAGGCATCGGGGATGCGACCGTCGCCCAGTTGGCGGCGCTCGCTGAGCGTCGTGGAATCAGCCTTTCGGAGGCGCTCGCGCACTCGGAAGAACTAGGGCTCGGGCCAAAGGTGACGGCCTCGATGCGTGGCTTGAATACGCTGCTCACCGAACTTCGGGTCTCAGACGAGCCGGTGGACGCGCTTGCGCGGCAGGTGCTTGAACGCACCGGCTATTTGGCGGCCCTCGCCGCATCCAAAGACCCGCAAGACGAGTCGCGCGCCGAGAACCTGGCCGAATTCGTGTCGCTTGCGGCCGAATACCGAGACGCCAACCCCGACGGATCGCTCATCGAGTTCCTCACCGAAGTCTCGCTCGTCGCGGCTGTGGACGAACTTGACGCATCCGAAGGCTCCGTCTCGTTGATGACACTGCATACGGCCAAGGGGCTTGAGTTTCCCGTTGTGTTTCTCACGGGCCTCGAGGAGGAGCTGTTGCCACACCGCATGGCGGTGCAGGAGATCGGAGGGATCGCGGAGGAACGTCGGCTGTTTTATGTCGGCATCACTAGGGCGAAGCGGCAACTCTATCTGTCGCTTGCCATGAACAGGACCATGTACGGCGGGCCGAGCACAACGGTACCAAGCCGGTTCCTGGAGGAAATTCCTGACGGCCTGATCGACTGGAGTGCCAGCCAGCCACGCATCGGTTTTGGCCGCAGTGCCGTCGCCTCGTCGGGGCCGCGGCCCGGCGGCCTTACGGGCAGGCCGTCTTCGGCACGCGCAGGGGCAGAGGAAGCCGCGCACGATAAGCCAAAACAGGCCTGGCCAGGAACTCTCACGACCGAAGTTCGTAATAACGAAGATCTGGTTCTCGCAACAGGAGATCGCGTCCGTCATTCGAGATTTGGCGATGGCACTGTGAGCGGGGTCACGGGCGAGGGATCGAAACGTGTCGCCGAGGTGCAGTTCGATGACGGAGTCCGCAAGAAGTTGCTGATCAAGATCGCTCCAATCGAGAAAATCTGACGAGAATCCCTTGGTGCGCATTCGCGTGCGGTCGGCATCGCAACAGCGCATGAGCAGCATGAGGCATGTCACGGATTTGTATCGCAAGATTGCGGACGTTTCTCCGGAACGCTTGTCAAATAGATGATTTATGCGATGGCCGTACGCGAATAGGATTCGTAACCGTTGTGTTGCGAACATGTGAACGATCTCGAATCCTGGGTGATCGGGCCGGTCT
The DNA here is from genome assembly GCA_015654475.1 of Actinomycetales bacterium. Classification (GTDB taxonomy): domain Bacteria; phylum Actinomycetota; class Actinomycetes; order Actinomycetales; family Microbacteriaceae; genus UBA3913. Next base: position 26,186 of record JAATGV010000013.1, on the reverse strand, counting down.
CCTGGGGTACTCTCGATAGCGGGTGCTCATCATGACGAGCAGCACCCGCGCGAACACACACATCGAACCGACAGGACCACGATGGATCTCTACGAGTATCAAGCTCGCGACCTTTTCGAAAAGTATGGAGTGCCGGTGCTTGCGGGCATCACGGCGACGACACCGGACGAGGCAAGGGCCGCGGCAGAGCAGCTAGGCGGCACTACCGTCGTCAAAGCCCAGGTCAAGGTGGGCGGTCGTGGCAAGGCCGGCGGCGTCAAGGTTGCTAAGTCGCCGGACGAGGCAAGGGCCGCGGCAGATGCCATCCTCGGCATGTCGATCAAAGGCCACCAGGTCGGCACCGTCATGATCGCGGCAGGCGCGCGCATCGCGCGCGAGTTCTACTTCTCTGTGCTTCTCGACCGTGCGCAGCGCAGTTATCTTTCGCTTGCCAGTGTCGAGGGCGGCATGGAAATCGAGCAGCTGGCCGTCGAGCGACCCGAGGCGCTAGCGCGCGTCGAGATCGACCCGCTCACCGGCATTACGCCGGCAAAGGCGGCTGCGATCGCTCGAGCCGCAGGATTTCCCGATGAACTCGTCGAGCGCGCCGTTCCGGTGTTCACAGCTCTCTACGATGTGTTCACCGGTGAGGATGCGACGCTGGTCGAGGTCAACCCACTCGTGCTGACGCAGGAAGGCGACATCCTCGCCCTCGACGGTAAGGTCTCGCTTGACGAGAATGCAAGATTCCGGCATCCAGAACATAGGGTGCTTGTCGATGACAGCGCGGCCAATCCGCTGGAGATCGCTGCGAAAGCGGCTGGGCTCAATTACGTCAAGCTCGACGGCGAGGTCGGGATCATCGGCAACGGCGCAGGACTCGTGATGTCAACACTCGATGTCGTCGCCTACGCCGGAGAAAACTATGGCGGGGTCACTGCGGCGAACTTTCTCGACATCGGTGGGGGAGCCTCTGCTGAAGTGATGGCCGCCGGTCTCGATATCATCCTTGGCGATGCGCAGGTACGCAGCGTGTTCGTCAACGTGTTTGGTGGCATCACTGCCTGCGATGCTGTGGCAACCGGAATCGTCAATGCGCTTGAGATCTTGGGCGAATCGGCGACGAAGCCGCTCGTCGTCCGGCTCGACGGCAACAACGTTGAGGAAGGCAGACGCATCCTTGCCGACGCAAACCACCCTCTCATCAGTATCGCGACGACAATGGACGACGGTGCCGATATCGCCGCTCGTCTTGCTTCCAAAGTGAAATAGGGGTCTAACCGAAAATGTCTATTTTTCTCGACAGCTCAAGCGTTGTCATCGTCCAGGGAATCACGGGAAGCGAGGGAAGCAAGCACACCGCACGCATGCTTGCCGCCGGTACACGCGTCGTCGGTGGTGTCAATGCTCGCAAGGCCGGCACCACTGTTGTGCACGGCGAAACCGAGTTGCCTGTCTTCGGCAGCGTTGCTGAAGCCATTGAGACAACCGGGGCCAACGCGTCCATTATCTTCGTGCCCCCTGTCTTCGCGAAGGATGCCATGATCGAGGCCATCGATGCTGGTATCGAACTGCTCGTCGTCATCACCGAGGGCGTGCCGGTGCATGACTCGGCTGAGGCGTGGGCCTACGCCAAGGCCAAGGGCAACGTGACCCGCATCATCGGTCCAAACTGCCCCGGCATCATCACCCCGGGGGAGTCCCTGCTCGGTATCACTCCCGCAACGATCTCAGGTCCTGGCCCGATCGGCCTCGTATCGAAGTCGGGCACGCTCACCTACCAGATGATGTTCGAACTGCGCGACATCGGCTTCTCAACCGCCATCGGTATTGGCGGCGACCCCATCGTGGGAACCACCCATATCGACGCCATTGCGGCATTCGAGGCGGACCCCGCGACAGAGGCAATCGTCATGATCGGCGAGATCGGTGGAGATGCCGAGGAACGTGCGGCCGAGTACATCGCGGCAAACGTCACGAAGCCCGTGGTCGCATACGTTGCGGGCTTCACCGCGCCGGAAGGCAAAACCATGGGTCACGCCGGCGCTATCGTCTCCGGGGCATCCGGCACCGCCATCGCGAAGAAGACCGCCCTTGAGGCCGCAGGCGTGCGGGTCGGCAAGACACCGTCCGAGGCAGCCGCATTGCTACGCGAGGCCATTGGACGCTAACGACTCGGTCGCTCAACTGGCTTGTGCTCTCAGCCGACGATTCGGCGCGCCAGCACTCGGGGCGGGTGGCTGCTGGCTTAGGCTTGCCGTGGCATGAACCGATTCCTCTTAGTAGCCTCCGCTGCGCTCGACGCGCTTATCGCCACGGGCATAGTACTCGGCATCCCGCTCGCCGCATTCTCTTTGGTATGGCTCATCCAAGACGGCATGGCGACAGACATGAACGGCTATGGCGTCGCCGCCGCAGCCATCTGGCTCCTGGCCAACGGCGTAGACATATCGTTCTCAGCAGATTTGAGCGCTCTCACGGGTTCCACCGGATCGCTTGATCTCGTCTTCTCGCTGATACCACTCGCTCTGACCGGGGTGTTCGTCGTCATGGGATATCGCGCAGGCAAAAAGGTCAGCTATCTCGATCGCCTTCTGCCCGCGTGGATATCGATTGCGCTCGTGCAGGTGGCCGTCACGATCATCGTGGTCGGGTGGGCCACGCGTGGCACGGTCGTGCACGTCGGCGTTGATGCGTGGATTCTTCCCACACTGGTGTTTCTCATTCCATTCATTCTCGGATCGCTGAGAGCACGCGCACCGATCGCCGAGCCGGAGAACGACTACGCCCTCACGCAGACCGCATCATCGGTACGTGAAGGTTCCCTCGCATCCGAATCACTCGACTCGGAGCCGCGCTCTGGTGTGTCGCGAGAGCGACGATTCGTGCTGCTGGCGGTTCGCCGGGTATCGGCTTGGATCGACACAATTGGCGCTGCAGACACCGCCGAGTATGGCCGGCTGCAAGACGCCTCGATTGGTTCCGCTATCGCTCAGCCGGTCAATCGTGCGACCGTGTCGACCTTTTTGTCGCCGTCGGCGCTTGCGGCGCGGCTGTGCGCAGCAATCGTTGCAGGCATGATCGCCGGGGCAGCGCTTGTCATCGCCCTCAACTTCGTGCTGCATTGGACAGACATTGTGAGTCTGTTCGAAAGCCTGCATGCCGGTGTACTCGGGGTCGTGGTGCTCTCTGTAGCCCAGCTGGCCTACCTGCCGAATGTGGTGTTGTGGGCAGTCTCGTGGCTTTCCGGCGTCGGGTTCGCGTTCGGCACCGGATCATCTGTGAGCCCCATCGGAACTCAAACGGGCCCGCTTCCAGCACTGCCGATTCTTGGTGCCCTTCCGCCCGGGCAACTGGCATGGGGGTTCGTCGGGCTTGTCGTGCCATTGTTCGCAGCGGCAGTGGCCGTAATCGTCGTTGGCCCGCGCTATGCGCGGTCGCTCGCGTCAGCACCAGCACCCTGGGCGGTGTGGGGCGTGACTGCGTCGGGCTCAGTGATCGCGGCAGCCGCCCTGCTCGGGGCAGGCACCGGTCTCTCCTCCGGCAGCCTTGGGCTTGGGCGTCTTGTCGACGTCGGGCCGAACGGCGTTCTGGTGTGTGGCGCGTTGATCGTTGCTTTCGCCATCGTGACTTTGCCGAGTACGGCTATTCTGCTTCGCCGTCAGCTGCGTCACCTCAGCGGCGTGACCACCAGCCACCGCAACCCTCTTGATGAGGTCCTCTAGCCGCGCCTCGCGGTATCGGTAAGGTTGGGTTCGTGCTCAAAGTTGTCGTGCTGATCTCCGGTGCCGGCACGAACATGCTTTCTTTGCTTGATGCGGTCCAGCGCTCCCATCCGGATGCGCGCTCAGCTGTGCGGATCGTCGCTGTCGGTGCCGACCGGGACGCGGCAGGGCTTGCCGAGGCCGCGCGCCGAGGAGTGCCGACTTTTATCCAGTCGTGGCAGCGCGGTGGAGATCGCGAGACTTGGGCAGACGCGCTCGCAAGACGCATCGCAGAGTACCAGCCGGATCTGGTCGTGCTCTCTGGCTTCATGCGGATACTCCCCGCGTCCTTCGTCGAGGGGATGTGGCCCCGCCTCATCAACACCCACCCTGCGCTCCTACCGGCGTTCCCCGGCGCCCACGCCGTACAGGACGCCCTCGATGCCGGTGTCGTTGAGACCGGAGCCACCGTGCATCTCGTTGACGCCGGCATGGACACCGGACCAATCATCGCGCAACGACCCGTGCCGATCCATCCGCATGATTCCGTCGAAACGCTTCACGGCCGTATCAAGGATGTCGAACGGGAACTTCTTGCCGACGTCGTCTTCGGTGTAGCGGAAGGCAAAATCGACTTGAGCGTGCTCGCACGAGCATCGCCAAGCGAATAGGCTTGATCGGGATCCCCCTAAAAGAAAGATGGCGATTGTGATGAGTGCGTCCTCCCGCGAAGTAAGCGAATACCGCGACCGGGACGTTGTTCCGATCAAACGGGCTCTCGTGTCGCTGAGCGACAAGAGGGGACTCGAAGAGCTTGCGACCGCGCTCGCTGCGGCCGGTGTTTCCATCGTCTCGACGGGGTCCACCGCCAAGACGATCGCTGCGCTCGGCATTCCCGTTACCGAGGTGAGCCAGGTCACCGGGTTCCCGGAATCGCTTGACGGCCGCGTCAAAACACTCCACCCCGCTATTCACGCCGGCCTGCTTGCTGACTTGCGGCTTGCCGACCACCAACGGCAGCTGACCGAACTCAGCATCGAGGCGTTTGAGCTCGTGGTCGTCAATCTCTACCCCTTCGTCAACACTGTCGCCTCAGGGGCTGAGGGCGAGGATGTGATCGAGCAGATCGACATCGGTGGTCCAGCGATGGTGCGAGCGAGTGCCAAGAACCATGCGAACGTCACGGTCGTCGTCGACCCGGACGACTATCCCTTGATCATCGAATCCCTCAGTGCCGGAACCACTTTGGCGCAGCGGCAGACTCTGGCGGCGAAGGCGTTTGCGCACACCGCGAGCTACGACCGTGCTGTCGCAGACTGGTTTCAAGCCTCACTCGTCGCCGAACCCGAGAGATGGCCGGAATCGATCGGTGTGGCCGGCGAACGTGCCCACGTGCTGCGGTATGGCGAGAACCCTCACCAGCAGGCAGCGCTCTACGCCACGTCGCTCGGGCGGGGCATCGCTCAGTCCGAGCAACTGCACGGCAAAGAGATGAGCTACAACAACTACGTCGACGCGGACTCGGCCGTACGCGCGGCATTCGACTTCGATGCCCCCGCGGTGGCGATCATCAAGCATTCCAACCCATGCGGCATCGCGGTCGCTTCACGCGGTGCGGAAGACGGCATTGCCGATGCTCATGCGAAGGCGCACGCCTGCGATCCACTCTCAGCCTATGGCGGGGTCATTGCGGCCAACCGGCCGGTCACCCTTGCCATGGCGGAAACCGTCAAAGGAATCTTCACCGAGGTGATCATCGCCCCGGCTTTCGAGCCGGCGGCGCTCGATCTGTTGTCCACGAAAAAGAACCTGCGCATCCTGCGACTGCCCCAAGACTTCGTGCGGGCTTCCACCGAAATCCGGCCCATCAGTGGCGGTTTTCTTGCTCAGGATGCCGACTCGTTTCGTGGAAGAGAATTGCCGGAATGGACGCTCGTTGCCGGTACCGAGGTCGACGCGGCGACGCGCGGCGATCTCGCATTCGCGTGGAAGGCCTGCCGTTCGGTGAAGTCGAATGCCATTCTGCTTGCAAAGGATGGGGCATCTGTCGGGGTCGGCATGGGCCAGGTCAACAGGGTGGATTCGTCGCGGCTCGCCGTGCAGCGCGCCGGCGATCGTGTGGTCGGCTCGGTTGCCGCGTCGGACGCGTTCTTCCCATTTGCTGACGGGCTGCAGGTGCTTATCGACGCTGGCGTGACCGCGGTTGTGGAGCCAGGAGGGTCGATCCACGATGGAGAAGTGATCGAGGCGGCACAGGCAGCAGGGATTGCGCTGTATTTCGCAGGCGAACGGCATTTCTTCCACTAAAACCCCACTAAAACCACGCGTACTGCGCGTTGGACGGGCGATCCACGATGGCCCGGATCTTCACTGCGACAGGAAGGACGCGGGTGCAGTTCCTATAGAGGAACGGTGTGCTGGTTTTCCTGTCACAGTGAAGATGTGCCGCGAGTGGTCTGCCGCTGCGCGCACTCATCGGGCATGACGCGAGTGGAGTTTTGCCGACAAATGTTGCTAAGCTGAAACCACGTACGATAACGACGCTAGAGAAGGAGGGCAGATGCTCACATCAAGTCATCGCTCTCCGTATGCTCCGGCAGGCGTCGTTGTGGATGCTGTTCGCCCCATCACTGCGTAGCGAAGTCAGCTTTTCTCGGGCCGCAGGTTCGCCCTCTCACGACCATCGGTCGCCATCATCCACATTCCATCGTTACAAGATTTTAAGGCTACTCACGTGTCATTCACTTCGGCGGAAGACCAACCGCGCAACCAACCTCAGCCAACCACACGGCCCTCATTCGGCGCGACGATGCGTCGGCTCGGCCCGTACTTCGTTCGGATCAGAACTCGTTACATTCTCGGCCTGACTGCCGCCATCCTGGCAAGTGTCGTCGCGCTGAGCGTTCCCCAGGTATTGCGCGTCCTCGTCGATGGACCACTCTCCTCCGGCGACCGCAGTCAAGTCGTTCTCGCGGGTTGCGTCGTGCTTGCGCTCGGCGTGCTCGAGGCAGCCCTGTGGTGGGGACGTCGTGCATTCGTGCTCGCACCTGCGACAACCCTCGAATACGACATGCGCCGTGAACTCTACGACGACCTGCAACACAAGCCGGTCAGCTTTCACGACCGGTGGGAATCAGGCCAACTTCTGTCCCGATCATCGACCGACCTCTCCGTTGTGCGGCGCTGGCTGGCATTCGGCTCGGTGCTGCTGATCGTGAATGCGCTCATGACGGTGCTCGGCATAACGATTCTCATCGTGATGTCTCCCATGCTTGGACTCGCCTTCTTCGTCTTCACTCTGCCGATTGTTCCGATTACGTTCCGGTTCGAGCGCCACTACGAGCGAGCATCACGCAGAAGTCAAGATCAAACGGGTGGACTGGCCACGCTTGTCGAGCAGTCGGTGCACGGCATTCGCGTGCTCAAGGCGTTCGGACGCGGCCCGGAGGCCCTCGCGCAGTTCAGCGACCGTGCTCGCGAACTGAGCAACACTGAACTCGAGAAGGCACACGAAGAGTCAACGGTGTGGATGTGGCTCATCATCATTCCGCAGGTTGCAGTCGGCGCAAGCCTTGCCGTAGGGATCTGGCAGGCATCCGCGGGTTCGCTGACTCTGGGCGAGTTGGTCGCCTTCTTCACCACTGCGACGGCACTGATCTGGCCGATCAACACGCTCGGGCTGCTCTTCGCTGAAACAGTGAATGCCAAGACTGCGCTTGACCGCGTCTTCGAGGTCATGGACGCCCCGAACACCGTAGTATCGCCGCAAGCTCCTGTTGCCCCGGCATCGCACGGCGGCGAACTCGTCTTCGAGGACGTGCATTTTCGGTACCCCGATGCGCGCGACTACGAACCTGATCTGCTCAACGGCGTCGATCTCTGTATCACTGCTGGCGAATCGCTTGCGCTCGTTGGTGTCACCGGTAGCGGAAAGAGCGCGATGACCGAGCTTGTACCGCGCCTGTACGACGTCACAGGTGGTCGGATCTTGCTCGATGGGGTGGATGTGCGAGACATGTCACTGCCCGAGTTGCGCAAACGCGTTGCGGTGGCCTTCGAAGAGCCGACTCTGTTCTCTGAAACCGTTCGCGATAACGTTCTGCTCGGCAGGCCGGAAGCCGGAGATGACGCGCTCCGCGCGGCGCTTGAGATTGCGCAAGCCGGCTTTGTCAACCGACTGCCCGACGGCGTCGATACGGTGATCGGCGAAGAGGGGCACAGCCTCTCCGGCGGCCAGCGCCAGCGGTTGGCGTTGGCCCGGGCTGTGGCCGCGGCGCCCGATGTACTCGTGCTCGATGATCCGTTGTCGGCCCTCGACGTGGCCACCGAAGCCAAAGTTGAGCGGGCGCTGCGTGACATACTGCGTTCGACCACCGCGCTCATTGTCGCGCACCGTCCATCAACGGTGGCAATGGCCGATCGAGTGGCCCTGCTGAAAGACGGCAAGATTGCGGCTGTGGGCACCCACAGTGAACTCCTTGCCACGAGCCAGGAATATCGGTTCGTGATCTCAAGCCTCGAGGATGACCGCCCTGCGCCGGGCGGGCAGGCCATGCGCGAGGCGTCCGTCACGGAGCCGGCATCCACCGCATCCCCTGCATCATCCACCGCATCCACCGCATCCATCAAGAAAACGCCTGCACAGACACCGAAGGGAGGCGCACGAGCATGAGTACTGAAATCCGTCTCGAAGACCGAAGCAACCTCAACAAACAGCAGTCTCGGGAGGTGCGTAAGCGCTCAAGAGACCTGCTGGTTTCACTTGTGCGGCCCCTGCGCGGCAAGATTGCGGCCACGGTCACCCTGATTCTTATCTCTCAGGCGTTCGCGGTGCTTGGGCCCCTCGTGATCGCATACGCGATCGACACGGCGCTGCCGCAGGTGTTCGCGGGAAATGCGCTGCCCGGTGCCGTGAGCGTCGTGGCGTACATTGTGGCTGCCATCGGTGAAGGCGTGCTTGTCGCTGTCTTCATCCGCATGACGGCCAAGATCGCCCAGACCGTATTGCTGAATCTGCGGCAACGCATTTTTCGGCACACGCAGCGGCTTGGGCTGGAATTTCACGAGTCATACACATCCGGGAAGATCATCAGTCGTCAGACGAATGATCTCGAGTCGCTGCAAGCGCTGGTCAATTCTGGCCTGAGCGATCTCGTATCGGGAGTCGTGTACATGGTGTTCGTCACGATAGCGATCTTTGCTCTCGACCCGACCTCCGGTCTTGTGCTCGTCATGTTTCTTGTTCCGGTGGCCGCACTGTTTGCATGGTTTCGGCGGCGCTCAACGGTGCTCTACCGCGAGTCGAGCACCAGGTCGGCCAAAGTGCTCGTGCAATTCGTCGAGACGATGACAGGAATTCGAGCGGTGCAGGCGTTCCGCCGTGAGAGGCGCAACCAGGCCAAGTACGAGAAGCTTGCCGGTGACTATCGCGACACCAACTTGTCGATGATGTGGGTGTTCGGCGTTCTCTTCGTGTCGACGACTCTGCTCGGCAACCTGGCCATGGGCACGCTCGTTCTGGTGAATGGCTTTCGCGTGATCGACGGTTCAATCGGGGTCGGCGTGTTGATGGCAAGCCTGCTGTATGCGCGTCAGTTTTTCGACCCGATCGATACTCTCGGCGAGGTATACAACTCGTTCCAGGCCGCGAGCGCGTCGTTGGAGAAGATTTCGGGAGTGCTGAGCGAGGAGCCAACGGTCGTTGAGCCCTCTCGTCCGGTTCATTTTGAACGGGCGATTGGCGATCTGCGATTCGAGCACGTCTCCTTCGGCTATGACAGCGAGCACATTGTGCTGCCCGAATTCTCGTTGCATATCCCTGCGGGTCAGACGGTCGCGCTTGTCGGCACAACTGGGGCGGGAAAAACGACGATAGCCAAGCTGCTTGCGCGGTTTTACGATCCGAGTTCTGGCTCGGTTCAGCTCGATGGAATTGACCTTCGGCTCGTTGCAGGCACCGACCTTCGCCGCGATCTGGTGATGGTGACGCAGGAGGCTTACCTGTTCGGTGGATCCGTTGCAGACAATATTGCTCTCGGCAAGCCGGGTGTGTCCCGGGCTGAGATCGAGGCCGCAGCCCGGGCTATCGGCGCTGACGTCTTCATCCGTGCGCTGCCCGACGGGTATGACACTGATGTGAGCAAGCGCGGTGGTCGCCTGTCGGCCGGTCAACGGCAACTCGTCTCGTTTGCGCGTGCTTTCTTGGCCGACCCGGCTGTTCTGATCCTGGACGAGGCAACGAGTTCGCTGGATATCCCGAGTGAGCGGGCGGTGCAGGATGCGCTCGACACCTTGCTTTCCGACCGGACTGCGATCATCATCGCGCACCGGTTGTCCACGGTGGAAATCGCCGACCGGGTTCTGGTTCTTGAGGGCGGCAGGATCGTCGAAGACGGCTCGCCTGCAGAGTTGACTTCCGGCACAGGGCAGTTCAGCCAGTTGCACAAGGCGTGGCGGGAGTCGCTGGTCTAGCGGATTGCTACGGGTTAGCGGATTGCCACGGGCGGCTTCTGCTCGTAATGCCGGTCGTCGTCGGCACTGTCGTTGCCGGCATGCATCGGCGGTCGGGCTTGGGATTCGTTGTTGGGTCTGGTTGGCACCGGGCACGTGTGACATTCACGTCACACGTGCCCGGTATTCTTTTTCCAGGCCATGCTGGCCTTTTGCCGGCGGTGATGTGCGGTGGATGAAAGGTTCCGGAATCCGATGACGAAGATCAAAGTGGTTGGCAAGGTAGTCGATCTCGATGGTGATGAGATGGCCCGCATCATGTGGCATGACATCAAAGAGCAACTGATCGAGCCATATCTCGACATTGATATCGACTACTACGATTTGTCGATTCAGACTCGTGACGAGACGGATGACCAGATCACGGTGGATGCGGCGAACGCCATCAAACGTGAGGGAGTCGGCGTCAAGTGCGCCACCATCACACCCGACGAGGCGCGCGTCGAGGAGTTCGGCCTCAAGCAGATGTGGAGGTCCCCAAACGGCACGATCCGCAATATTCTCGGTGGGGTCATTTTCCGCGAACCTATTGTTGTCGAGAATGTGCCCCGTCTGGTGCCGAACTGGAAGACTCCTTTCGTGATCGGGCGTCATGCCTTTGGCGACCAATACAAGGCACAAGACTTCGTGGCTCCTGGTGCCGGTACGCTCACCCTCACGTATACCCCCGACGATGGCAGCGAGCCCATTGTGCGGCAGGTTGCTACGTTCCCCGAGGCGGGAGGCGTCGCGCTGGGAATGTACAACTTTGCAGAGTCGATCGCGGATTTTGCTCGAGCCAGTCTTGAGTTCGGCCTTGCCCGCAACTATCCCGTCTACTTGTCGACGAAGAACACGATCTTGAAGGCATACGACGGCATGTTCAAAGATACGTTCCAAGCCATCTACGACGCCGAATACAAAGAGCGCTTCGAAGCGGCGGGCATCTGGTACGAGCACCGCCTCATCGATGACATGGTCGCTCTCGCGCTTCGCTCTGAGGGCGGCTATGTGTGGGCGGCGAAGAACTATGACGGCGATGTGCAGTCTGACCTTGTCGCTCAAGGATTCGGTTCCCTCGGCCTCATGACGAGCATGTTGCTCACCCCCGACGGCAAGACGGCATTATCTGAGGCAGCACACGGCACGGTTACACGTTTCTACCGGCGCTGGATCCTGGGCAAGCCGACATCCGTGAATCCCATCGCATCCATATTCGCCTGGACGCGTGCGCTTGAACACCGTGCACAACTGGATGGCACTCCCGACGTCGCGGCGTTCGCCAAGACCATTGAGGATGTCATCATCGAGACAGTCGAGGGCGGCACGATGACGAGGGATCTTGCCTTGCTGATCGGTCCGGAGGAGCCGTGGCTCACGTTCGAGGGGTTCCAGGAGGTCATTACCAAGAATGTGGCGGCACGACTTTCTGCCTGACGTTGTGCGGTTTTGGGTGGCCCCCGGCTCGTAGTGAGCTGGGGCCGCTTGTGTTTTGGAGGATGGGTGTTGCTCGGGTGTTGGGCGGAGCCGAACCGTACCAGCCGTTGAACCGAGCAAAACCCGACAGCATCCGTCGGTCCCTCCCCTTGAACGGAGCAAAACCCGACACTTTTCGCCCGAATCTGTCGGGTCTTGTTCGGTTCAAGCTGCGGAGGTGTCGGGTTTTGCTCGGGTCAGTGGGGGAACGGGGTGGGATGGCGCTGTGCGCGTCCCGGATTGGCTCAGCCCCCCCCCCGATGAAAATATTGCGAGGTTGCGTCGAATTTGGCTAGCAGAAAGATTGCGCGTGTCATGCCATGTTCGAGGCGGTCGCAGCCAGAATGAATATGTATTGCGGTGAAACAATTACCGTGCTAGTCTCGTCGATTAGTCATCGAAGTGCATCAAAGGAGCTGCCGCACATGGGTATAGCCTTGGGGGTTCTTCTCGTCGCCAGCGTGTTTCAGGGCAGCTTCGGTATCTGCTTCAAGAAGTACCAGCCATTCTCCTGGGAAGCCTTTTGGGCTCTTTTTTCAATCGTTGGAGTATTGCTGACTCCTCATATCTGGGCCTCGATCGAAGTGCCGGATTATATGAAGTACATTTGGGCGACCCCTCCACCCGATCTCATATTCGGGGCATCGATGGGGTTCCTCTGGGGCGTGAGCGCTATCTGGTATAGCAAAGCGATCAGCAAGATCGGGGTTTCGCTTGTCACAGGGATCAATCTTGGCTTGTCTCTAATCCTTGGCACGTTCATCCCGATGCTTATTCTGCGAACAACGATGAGTCCAATTGCTCTGGTGACGCTGATCATTGGGATGGCAGTCCTTGTGGCAGGCACCGTGGTGCTGGCGAAGGCTGGATTTATGAAGAATCTTGTGAGTGCGACGCCTCAGACGGTGGGGGAAGGTTCGGAGCCGGGTGTTCTCCGTGGTGGCAATCGAGAGTTCCTTATTGGATTTGCCATGGCCTTCGCGTCTGGTATCGGCTCGGCCGCTATCAACATAGGTGCATCGGCTTCGAACGTGCCGGTGAAGCTCGCAATTGCCGAGGGTGTCTCCGGACCGAGTGCGAGCCTGCTTGCGTGGGTTGTTGTCTTTGCGGGTGGCTTTGTGGCCAACTTTGGATATTCGGTATATGTCCTGTTGAAGAAGAAGACTTACATCTCCTACATCAAACCGGGCGCTCCGAAAGCATATGGCAAGGTGCTATTGACATCTTTTGTGTGGTTCGCTGCACTCGCTGTCTACGGCAAAGCGACCAATTTGCTGGGTGACCTTGGTCCGATCATAGGCTGGTCTGTCTTCAACGCGCTTGCGTTGATCATTGCCAACTTGTGGGGATTCTTGGATGGAGAGTGGAAGGGATTCGTGAGAGCGCGAAGAGTTTCAGTGCTCGGGAACCTTATCATCGTGGGCTCGCTTGTGATTATCGGGATCGCTAACAATCTCTGAAATAACCGGGTGGGTGCCATAAACAGCGACGGTCACAGCCGAATGATTACGGAATGTTTTCCACGTGTGAGCGGTGCTTGAAGACTGAGGAGATGTGTGTGTTCTTGTTGTGAAGAGGTTGATGTGGCGTACAACTGTAACAGCGGAGGAGAGTCGCGATCAGGGACGCCCTTAGGCTCTATATTGTGAATAAAACTCGTGAACCCTCCAGTTGGCGTTGGCCCGTTCTGCATGAAGCGCAACGCACTGTTCTGCTTGAGGTCCTTATCCACGGGTCGGGGTCACGTGCGGAACTTGCTCGTAGAACCGGGCTCTCGCGGGCAAGCCTCAGCCGACTCAGTCGAGATCTCGTGGATATCGGATTGGTCACGGAGGGTGAGATTTTCCCATTGCCAGGTCGTGGACGACCGGCCGAGAAGCTTGATCTGCGCCCCGAATCAGCATATTTCGTTGGGATCAAGCTCACTGGAGACACCTTATATGCCGCGGTGACGGACTTGCATGCGAGCGTTGTGGCCACGGAGGAGCACAAACTTGTCTCGCGAGACGTGCAAGATGTTGTTGTTCTCATCGCGGAGATGGTGGACAGGTTTCGCGCGGGATTCAGACGTGTTGCTGCTGTCGGAGTCTGCTCGGCCGGTGACGTCGAGATCGTCAATGGGCACGGTGTACTGATCGGCTCGAATTTCCTTGGATGGCCGCGAGTGCATCTGGAGGAGCTTGTGGAGGCTGCAACTGGCCTGCCGACAACAATCGCGAACGATGTGATGGCGCTAACGGTGGCGCACCACTGGTTCGGGGCCGGTGTAGGCTGCCGCTCTCTCGCGGTCGTTAGTTTTGGGGCGGGAATCGGGAGTGGTCTGGTTGCCAACTACCAACTTATCCGGGGCGCAAATGGCCGTTCAGGAAAGGTCAGTCATATTCCTGTGACTGCTGATGGTCCCGTGTGTGATCAGGGGCATGTTGGGTGTGCTTCGGCCTATGTCACCATTCCCGCAATTTTACGTAACGCGGGTACCACGTCGTTCAATGAGACTTTAGAACGCTTCGAGAAGGGCGATGACCGCGCGGTCCGGGCGATCAAGAACGCAGGGAAGGCACTTGGCACTGTGGTGGCACAAATTGCGGATCTCCTCGATCCTTTGAAAGTCATCATCACTGGCGAGGGGAGTGATGTGGCGCGGCTGGCTGACTCCGAACTGGAGGCGGCGCTCGAGTCAAGGCGGGACCCTGCGGCCGGGCGGGTCGGAGTCGAGGTCTACCCATTTCATTTTTCCGATTACGCGTGGGCCGCCGCCATCAGCGCCATACGCCAAGTGCTAGAGACGGAAAGATAGGAAACCCAATGACAATTGTGCCAGAGCCTGCACCTCGAATCGACCTTCCGTGGCCAACGGATGGTTTCTCATTCGGTGGCGACTACAACCCCGAGCAATGGGACCGCACGGTGTGGCGAGAGGACATTGCGTTGATGCGTGAAGCCGGGGTGACACTAGTGACGCTCGGGGTCTTCTCCTGGGGCCTTCTTGAAGTCGAGGATGGCGTCTTCGACTTCAATTGGCTCGATGAAGTCATTGGACTGCTTTCTGAAGCCGGGATCGCTATCGATCTGGCAACTCCTACAGCGGCTCCGCCGATCTGGCTGCATCAGGAGCACCCAGAGATACTTCCGGTCGCCCATGACGGTCACAAATACTGGCAGGGAGGACGCCTGGGGTGGTGCGCGAGTTCCGCGACTTGGCGTTTTTACTCCACCCGTATTGTCCGCGAACTCGCAGCGAGATACGGCAATAACCCTGCGGTGCGAATGTGGCACGTGAGCAACGAATTGGGCGGAGGCAATCGCTGGTGTTATTGCGATGAGTCAGCTGCGCATTTTCGCCGTTGGCTCGCCGAGAGGTATACGACCGTCTCGGCGCTCAATTTGGCATGGGGGACCGCATTCTGGGGCCATCATTACACCTCGTTCGACCAGGTATTGCCGCCGCGGGATAGCGAGTCGGCACCCAATCCCGCTCTAGTGCTTGATTTTGAACGCTTCAGTTCAGACGCTCTCCTTGCGCATTATGTTGCTGAGCGTGACGTCATTCGCGAGTATTCACCGAACGTCCCTGTCACTACGAACTTCATGGTTACCCAGAATCCGGGCGTGGTGGACTACGCGACTTGGGCGAAGCATGTCGATTTCAGCGCAAATGATCATTACGTGATCGGTGATGACTCGCTTCCCGAGAATGAGCTTGCTTTCAGCGCGGACCGAATGCGTGGATTTAACCCCAGCCGCCCCTGGCTTTTGCTAGAGCACTCGACGAGTGCCGTCAACTGGCAACCCCGAAATTTCTCGAAGGCACCAGGCGAACTTATTCGCCACAGCCTGAGTCACATTGCCCGTGGTTCAGACGGTGCAATGTTCTTCCAATGGCGTGCCTCGACGGCCGGTGCTGAACAGTTCCATTCGGCGATGGTTCCTCATGTCGGCACCCGTTCGAAGATTTGGCACGATGTTTGCGAGTTGGGCGCCATCCTCGGCAAGATTGCCGAGGTGGCCGGTTCGATTGTGGAGCCCGCCCGCGTGGCGATACTTTTTGATGACACAAGTGGGTGGGCATGGGCATCCGGGCAGAAACCTGACAACACCCTACGCATATCTGAGGCTGCTCGTCACTTTCATCGTGCCCTATGGGCTCGGGGGATCGTCGCCGACGTCGTGCCGCCTGATGCGGACCTCTCTTCGTATGATTTGGTGATCATCGCAGGCCTATATCTAGTGGATAGTGCGACTGCTGATCGTGTATACGAACGCGCTGAACAGGGGGCGACGGTTGTCGTCACCTATTTGTCCGGAATTGTTGATGAGACAAACCGCGTACTCAGAGGGGGTTACCCCGGAGCATTTCGGGACATGCTAGGTGTGTTTGGCGAAGAGTTCTTTGTTCTCGGAGACAATCAGTCTGCTTCCCTCGACACCGGCTGGAAAGTTACGCGGTGGAGCGAAAAGATTTGGGCGATGGGGTCGGACGTTTTCGCATCGTATGCCGATGGTGTCCTAGCCGGATCGCCCGCGATCACACGCCGATCTGTGGGCGCAGGGGAAGCCTGGTATCTTTCCGCGCATCTCGATGGCGAAGGGCTGGAAGCCTTTGTGGATGAGCTCTTGCTCCGCACTGAGATCGTGCCGAAGTCTCCGCCTGTTGTCGGCGTTGAAGTAGTCCGCCGGTTGGGGCGACTCGGATCGTACGCCTTTGCTTTGAACCACACCGACCACGCGGTCTCTGTTGCCTTAGCGGGTTGGGATCTGCTGCATGATATGCATACCGGAAATCAAATCACGATTCCTCCGGGTGGGGTTGCGGTGATACGCGAAGATTCGGAGAAGGTAGGCGACTTGATTCTGTGAGTGCCGATCACGATCACTTCTGCATCTGTAGCGGTGAACCCTAACCTCGGCGATAAGCGGGCCGAAGCATGGGCCGCTCCTTTAGGCAATCCGGGAGGGCAGCCATCGGGCTTGGGTGAGCCAGTGGAACATCTGGCCGCCCTCGTGCCCGTTGTATGGGAAGACCTCAATTGACCGATCACGCGAAGCGAGTCGATTGTATGCGGCGAAGACCGTCGACGGCAAGACGATCCCATCCATCAAACCGACTGAGAACAGCGTGGGGATTGTAATGCGGCTCGTGAAATTTGCCCCATCGAAGTAGCTCAGCGTATGGAGTACTCGCTCTTCCATATCGCGATGCACGCTGAGGAAGCGGGTGATTTCCACGAATGGATCGTCCGGCGTCAGCTCGATTGCACGCTTGAAATGGCATAAGAATGGAACATCGGGCATCACCGCACGCAACCCTGTGCTCAGACCTGCAGCTGCCAGAGAAATGCCACCGCCTTGGCTTGCGCCTGTAAGCGCAACGCGGGTCTCATCTACGAATTCGAATGAGCTGGCGGTTTCGACAAGTCGGACTGCGTCGGTAAAGACTCGACGATAGTAGTAGTCGGATGGGTCGAGGATCCCTTTAGTCATGAACCCAGGGAAGGAAGTGTCAGAACCGTGGGGATCGGCCGTGTCGCCACCGGTTGCCCACCCGCTGCCTTGCCCGCGTGTATCCATGACGATGTGCACGTAGCCGCTTGACGCCCAGGCGAGCTTTTCGCCCGGAACGCCACGCCCGCCGTTATACCCGATGAATTCGATTACTGTTGGCAAAGGGCCGTCAGCGCCGCTTGGACGAATCACCCAAGCCTTAATTGGGTCTCCCGCGAATCCCGCGAACGTCAGGTCCTCGATAACTAATTCACTAATAGGAGTGTCGGCGATCACCAACTGCGGTTCCCAAGCCGCACGCCTCGCATCCGAAAGGGTGTCATGCCAGAAGGCGTCGAAATCGATGGGCTCGCGGATCTTGGGCCGGTAGTTGCGAAGTTCTTCTAAGGGAAGGTCGGTGAGGGGCATCTGCGTCCAATCGGAATGTATTCATCAAGGGGGGTGTCGGTTCCACGCCTGGTCGTTGAGAAATGAACAAGCGTAGCCGCGACAAGTTTGTTCTGTGGTGCTACAAAATGATAGCTCTGACAGTGGTAGTCGCGCGACGAACGCGTGCTCTGAAGCCTGGACCCGCCGGTAAACAAGGTGAAACTGACGACCCGATCGAGGTCGGGCCGTAGTCATTCTGCACACCTTGACAATATGTTGTATGCTGATACAAAATAAGAACACGGCTCTTCCACAAGAGATTTTGCGATTTGTTTCTCGCACATGTGGGGCAGCCGCGAGTACAAGATGATGAGGTTTCAAACATGTGACCTCTAGTACGTGCCCGCCTGGGCACTTAAGAGAAGCAAAGGCGCTTTATGAAATCGAAAATAGTCAAGATCACGGGGATAGCCGCGGCCGCTGCACTATTGGCCGGTGGTGTCACTGCATGTACGTCAGGGACCGCCGGAAACAGCAGCGATTCGGCCGCGGCCAACGCCGTCACCACCCTCGACTTTTGGGGGTGGGTACCAGGTCTCGAAGACCTCGTTACAGAGTGGAACACTAACAATCCTGATATCCAGGTGACGTTTCACCGTATGACCGGAGACGATGGGACCAAAGTTGAGGCCGCCGTCGATGCAGGTGCCGGGCCAGACATCGTGCAAGTGAGCACGCATGATCTGCCCAGTTACATCATTTCCGGCAGAGTCCAGGACATCACCGCGTATGTGTCCGACACGGAGTCGAACTTCACTCCAAGTTCGTGGGCGTCTGTCACCTTCAATGATGCGGTTTACGGGGTGCCCCAGGGGGTTGGTCCTGCCGCGACGATGTATCGCGAGGACATCCTGGCCAAGTACGACATTGCGGTGCCCACCACATGGGATGAGTACCTCGAAGCCGCTCGTAAGCTGCACGCAGCTAACCCCAAGCTCTACATCGCAAACCTGTCTTCCAGCGAGATTGGGCAGTGGATGCAAGAGGTGCAGCAGGCTGAAGGAAGCTGGTACGGCATCGACGGAGACGCGTGGACCGTTGGCGTCAACGATTCAGCAAGCCAGCAAGTGGCCCAACGTTGGCAAACTTTGCTCGACGAGCATTTGGTAACCACAGAGCAAATGTGGACGCCTGCATACTGGTCGTTGGTCAACAAGGGCACGATTGCCACCATCACGTATGCCGCATGGTTCCCTGTGAGCCTCGAGACGAATGCCCCAGATACCACTGGACTATGGCGGGTCGCATCCATGCCGAAAAACACGGGTTCGACTTATGCCGGCGATTCGGGTGGAGCGGCCGACGTCGTGCTTAAGGGCGCAAAGAACCCGGAAGCCGCAGCGAAGTTCATTAGTTGGCTCAATGGCTCTGATGATACCCAAGAAGCGTTGATCACGGTCGGCGGGCTGTTCCCCTCGACGAATAGCGGGCTTGCATCGAGCTCCCTCGTTCAGCCTGTTGACTTCTTCGGCGGTCATTCGATCAATGAGGTATTCGTCGACGCCGCGAACAACACTCCTTCAACATGGGTAGATGGGCCGAACTACAACATTGCAAAAACCGCAGTTACCGATGAGTTCGCGAAGGTGATAGAAGGCACTGAGACCTTCGCACAGGCACTGGACAACGCCCAGGAGGCAACCGTATCCGATCTCGAAGCGCAAGGGCTCAGCGTATCGAGCAGTGGTGAGTGACAAATATGACAACCGTCCCCAGATTAGTTGAGGGCGCGCAACGCCCCCGGCGGCGCAAGAACGCCGCCGGGGGCAAGCGCCTCGTTCCTTACCTGTTCATTGCACCGTTCTTGGTTCTCTTCGCGGTATTTCTCGTTACTCCGATCTTCGTCGCCCTGTGGAACAGCCTGTTCTCTGCACAATCCTTGGGGTTGGGCTTCGGAGGCGTGCAGACGGTATTTGTAGGGCTTGATAACTTCATTCGGGCCTTCGTCGATAGTGACTTCATTGCAAGCTTCGGGCGTGTCCTGCTTTACGGTCTCGTCCAAGTGCCTGTGATGATGATTTTCGCCACTGCCCTTGCGATGCTCTTCGATTCAGCGCTTGTGCGTGGTAAGCGGTTCTTTCAGTTCGCGGTGTTCCTCCCTTATGCCATCCCGGGTGTGATCGCAGCGCTGTTATGGGGATTCTTGTATCAACCGGCCGTCAGCCCCTTACTCCAGGGGCTGCAAAATCTCGGTATTAGTCCCGACTTACTTGCACCAGGAACAGTGCTGTGGTCGATCACCAACGTCAGTATCTGGTCGTATACGGGAATCAACATGATCATCTTGTTTTCGGCATTACAGGCCATTCCAAGAGAAATGTTCGAGGCCGCACGACTCGACGGGGCAGGTGAGTTGCGTATCGCGATCTCCATAAAGCTGCCCATGATAGCTCCTGCAGTAATGCTGACGATCCTGTCGTCCATTATCGGAACGCTGCAACTCTTCAACGAGCCACAGGTTCTCAAGTCGGTAACCTCGAGCATCTCGAGCGACTACACACCGAACATGGCTATCTATGCCGCGTCGACACTCGGGAAGGACTCTCATTTAGGGTCTGCGATGGCGATAATCCTAGGCGTTGTGACGCTGCTGATTTCGGTCGTGCTGCTCAAGTCGCGATCCGATTCTAAAGAGGGAGTTGGCGACTGATGTCTGAGGCAAGGCTGATAGCTGCAAAGACCGAGAAAGCTCGTGGCCTGCGACGCAACTCATCCAGCAAGATGGTTGATGGCGATCGGGTGAGCCGCGGATGGATGCTCGTGGTCACTATCGCAATGGTTGTTGCGGCAGTGTACTTCTTGTTCCCTGTGGTGTGGTTGTTGATCGCATCGACCAAGTCAACGGGGGAGCTGTTTACGACAAACGGGCTCTCGTTTGGCGAGTTCCACCTATTTGACAACCTCGCGGCTTTGGGCAGTTACGATGGCGGGATCTATTGGCGCTGGGTGTTGAACTCAATCATCTACTCGGTGTTCGGCTCGATACTCACCACTTTTGTCTGTGCTGCAACCGGTTACGCGCTGGCGATCTACCGGTTCCGTGGTCGCAAAGTGATTCTCGGCCTCGTCATGGGGAGCATGCTCATCCCGGGAACCGTCATCGCGCAGCCAACCTATGTGCTTCTCGTTTCGATGGGTCTGAACAACACTTATGCAGGGCTACTCCTGCCAGCGTTGGTATACCCATTCGGAGTATTGCTGTGCTATATCTACGGTCAGTCCTCTGTGCCAATAGAGCTCATCGAAGCCGCGCGTCTTGACGGCGCGGGTGAGTTCAGGATCTTTGGTTCGATTGGACTTCGCCTGATGTCGAGCGGTCTTGTGACGGTGCTCTTATTCGCCTTCCTGGGAAGTTGGAATAGCTATATGCTGCCACTTCTGGTTTTGACTGACCAGAATCTTATGCCATTGACCGTGGGATTGGTTGGATGGAATCAGTCGTCAATCACAATTCCAAGTTTGCAGATTTTGACCATCGTCGGATCCCTGGTCTCAGTCGTACCCATTGCCGTGGTGTTTGTCGCGTTACAGCGGTTCTGGCGGTCCGGGCTGACCGCGGGAGGCATTCGTGGCTAACCTGTGTGGAGTTGATCGAATGCCCGAACTATGAACGACAGCACGCTGCTCTATGATCGGCCGGCCCGCGAATGGCTGGAGGCGCTACCGATAGGCAACGGAGCGTTGGGGGCGATGTGTTACGGAGGCGAGGATTCGGCCCGGTTTGACCTGAATGAACAAAGTGCGTGGTCGGGAAGTCCCCAGAACGAAGTTGCGCAACCTCGTGCGACGGCGGACGTGGCTGCTGCTGCGTTGGCCGAGGCGCGGCAAGCTATCAGCGAAGGGCGGGTGAGGGAGGCCACCGCTGCGCTCCAACGTATGCAGTCGTCGTATTCGCAGGCGTACCTTCCTGTGGGAACGCTCGTCATCGAGATGCCGGGTGTTCCCACAGTGTCGCAAGCTCGAGACGAGGGCGATGAAACTCGACCTGCGAGCTCAGACCGCTACCGGCGTGAACTCGACCTGGCGACGGGAGTTCATACGGTTACCTCGACTCGAGGCTTTCGTAGCGTGCGTCAGCGGACCCTTGTCTCGGCGCCACATGGCGTCTTTATGCACATCATCGAGGGGTTCTCTGGCGAGGTTCACGCCTCTATCCATACCCGACATATCGCGGTTGCCACGATGGATGATGGATTGCGTCATACGGCAGTCGTACGGCTTCCGAGCGACGTTCCTCCCACTCATGAGCCGAGCTTTGCTGCTGCGAGTGGGTCGGATGTCCCGGGCCGGAGTGTTCACGCGGCCATCGTTACCCAAATAGTGCACATCCCAAGCGGCGATGAAGCAACGCGGGCTGTTGTTTTCGCGGCGATTGAAACAGATTTCGTTGGTCTTGGCCAGTTCCCTGACGGTGATTGGCAGGGAGCGGTGGCAAGGGCAAGTGAACGCCTTGACCGGGCGATTGCAGACGGGCCAGATCGCGTCTTCGTCGACCATTGTGCAGACTTCCGTCGATTGAGTTCTCGCGTCACGTTGAGCCTTGGGGATGGCAAGGACGATGATATTCCCACCGACGAGCGTCTCGGCCGAGCCATGAATAGCGGTAGGCGCGTTGCTCAAACCGATCCGGGTCTGGTATCAATCTTGTTTGACTACGGGCGCTATCTCTTGATATCGAGTTCTCGTGCAGGTGGGTTACCTGCGACGCTTCAAGGCATTTGGAATGAGTCGATGCAACCGCCTTGGAGTTCAAGTTATACCCTCAATATAAACCTGCAAATGAACTATTGGCAGGCAGATGTAGCGAACCTGTCGGAGTTGGCCCAGCCACTAATCGACTTCATCGAGGCGCTGGCTTGCGCTGGCACCGAGACGGCGAAAAGGCTCTACGGCACTCGTGGTTGGGTTGCTCATCACAATTCCGACGCATGGTTGTATACATCGCCTGTCGGCAATGGCTCTGGTGATCCGAGTTGGGCTTTTTGGCCAATGGCGGGCCCTTGGCTCGTGCGCCACCTCTGGGAACATTATGCATTCGGATCGGCATCTGAGAGCTATTTGTCTGAAAAGGCCTGGCCTATTATCCGCAGCGCAGCCGAATTTGGGCTGGACTGGATGGTGCGGTTAGACGACGGTACGTGGGGCACACAGCCATCCAGCTCTCCTGAAACAGGGTTCGTCGATTCGAAAGGTAACGTTGGCTCGGTTGCGACATCGAGCACGCTCGATATCACCCTGCTGAGGGAGCTCTTCGAAATCGTCGCCGAAGTCGCGGCAATCTGCGATCTTACTGAAGATGTTGTCGTAAGGGAGTCAGCGGAGCGACTCAAGCAACTTCCTGAAGTCCCCTTGCTTGCAAGCGACGGTATGGTGGCCGAATGGTCGGGTGGACTTCAAAGTGCCGACGCGCATCATCGGCATGTGAGCCCCCTCTACCGGATATATCCAGGCTCAGGAGAAGTCACTTCCGATGCTCGTCGGGGTGCTATTGCGCTGCTTGAGCGCCGCGGCGATGATTCGACCGGGTGGTCGTTGGCGTGGAAGCTGGCGTTGTGGGCTCGACTGGGCCGCGCTGACAGAGTGGATGATCTTCTCGCTTTGGTCATGCGTCCGGCTGGCGGCAACGAGCCACACTCGGGTGGTCTTTATCCTAATTTCTTTGCTGCGCACCCCCCATTTCAGATTGATGGAAATCTGGGTTTTGTTGCCGTATTGGCTGAATGCTTATTGCAAAGTCATGACCAGGTCATCACGCTCCTTCCTGCGTTGCCGTTGTCACTCGATACTGGTTCGATAACGGGCATCGTGGCGCGACCGGGCATCATCGTCTCGCTCAGTTGGGAGCAGGGAAGGCTCTGCCAGGCAGAGTTAGTCGCTCGGCAGCCACGCCTCGCGGGGATGTATGACGTTCGTTACCGAGGCACGACGGTATCTCTATCTATTAGTGCGGATGCGGCGTGTTCCGTCAGTGCACGTGACTTTGAGGAAAGGTCTTTACCATAATGAAGTTCTCAGACGGTTTCTGGATGCGTAGGCCCGGGGTGTCGGCATTGTTTGCAGAAGAGGCATACACCATCGACCACGTTGAATCTGTCGATCAAGGCTCAACTTTGCGAGTAACTGCGCCAACCAAAGTGATTGGCAAGAGAGGCGACACCCTCAACAGGCCTGTGCTGACAACGATTATTTCATCACCTATGGAAGGTGTGATCCGCATACGCATCGAGCACTTCGCGGGTGCCCGAACTCGTGGAGGTTTCTCGCTTCCCGGCGCGGTTGTTGGCGGCGCGGGTTCCGTGCGTACTGATGCGGCTGGGGGATACCTCGAGTCTGGACCAATTGTGGCGACGGTGGCTCAGGGGTCGCCGTGGATGTTGGACTTCCTCGTCAATGGTGAGAGGGTGACTGGGAGTGGACCCAAGTCTCAGGCCTACCTTCGAGTAGCAGATAATTCTGGTGTCGAAACGGGAATTCCGACCAGTGCGGTCTCTGAGGTCGGCGTGCCCCGTGCCAGTTCTTTCGTTCACGAACAACTTGACCTGTCGGTGGGGGAACTCATTTACGGGCTTGGGGAACGGTTCGGACCACTAGTCAAGAACGGTCAGACGGTTGAGATTTGGAATGCTGATAGCGGCACCGCGAGCGAGCAAGCGTATAAATCGATCCCGTTCTATCTCTCATCGAAAGGGTATGGAGTACTCGTTAACGACCCCGGGCATGTCTCCTTTGAGGTGGGTTCTGAGGCCGTCGAGCGCGTCCAGTTCTCGGTTTCGGGGGAGGCATTGGAGTATTTCGTCATCGCCGGCCCTACACCCAAGGACGTACTTACCCGATACACGCAACTCACGGGGCGCCCACCTGTCCTGCCTGCGTGGTCATACGGGTTGTGGCTCTCCACCTCGTTTACCACCGACTATGACGAGGGCACCGTCTCGGGGTTTATCGACGAGATGGCGCGGCGTGAATTGCCCATCTCGGTATTCCATTTTGATTGCTTCTGGATGCGTGAATTCAACTGGTGTGATTTCGAGTGGGACTCACGGGTGTTCCCCGACCCCGAGGGCATGCTCGCGCGGCTGCATACGAAAGACATCCGAATTTCTGTATGGATAAACCCGTATATTGGTCAGCGTTCGCCCCTGTTCCCGGAGGCTCAGGAGGCCGGATACCTCGTCAAGCGCCCGGATGGAAGCGTCTGGCAGTGGGACAACTGGCAAGCTGGGATGGGGCTCGTTGATTTCACGAATCCCGATGCCGTCTCCTGGTTCCAATCTCACCTGCGTCGGCTTGTAGGACAGGGTGTCGACTGTTTCAAAACTGATTTCGCCGAGCGGATCCCTACAGATGTGATGTGGGCGGACGGGTCAGATCCTGAACGCATGCACAACCTCTATTCGTCGCTCTACAACAGGGCAGTGCACGACGTGCTCGTTGGCGCTCGCGGTGCTAACGATGCAGTGCTTTTCGCGCGATCGGGTACGGTCGGCGGGCAGTCGATGCCTGTGCACTGGGGCGGAGACTCGACCTCAAGTTTTGACTCAATGGCGGAAACGCTTCGTGGTGGTCTCTCGCTTGCGCTCAGCGGTTTTGCGCATTGGAGCCACGATATTGGTGGCTTCGAAGGCACTCCAGACCCAGAAGTATTCAAGCGGTGGGTAGCATTCGGGCTCTTGTCGAGCCACAGTCGCTTCCACGGCTCTGAGACTTATCGCGTGCCGTGGAACTTTGACGAAGAAGCGGTAGAGGTCACCAGGGTCTTCACTCACCTAAAGATGAGGCTCATGCCCTATATCTATCAAGCTGGTGTCTCTGCGGCTGAGAACGGTATTCCCGTGCTGAGGCCTATGCAATTAGAGTTTCCGGGTGACCCGGCCGCCGCCTACCTCGACCGGCAATACATGCTCGGTGCGGACATCCTCGTCGCACCCGTATTCTCGGCAGATGGCAGCGTCGACTACTACCTGCCAGGTGGCACATGGACGAACCTTCTTACCGGCGAGGCCGCCGAGGGGGGGCTCTGGCGCCGCGAAGTGCACGACGTGTTCAGTCTTCCTCTTTGGGTGCGCGAGGACGCAGTACTGCCCTGGGGCTACGATGATAGCCGGCCAGACTACGACTACCTCGAAAAACTCACGTTGGTCGTCTATCCCGGAAAACCCGGAGTGACGGTGACTACGGTGACGATGCCTGCGGGAGGGTCCGAACAGTTCACCGTCGAGCGCACGGACACCGACGTTCGCGTGAGGGCGAGTTCGGGCAACGCGCAGACATTCACGGTGACGACTCCAGGAGGTCCGTCTCTGGCGTCTCAAGATGGAGAGGTGCGGTTCGTTCGATGACACAGGCAGACACTGACGACTTCCGTGGGGCCGTCAGCTTTCCCGACGGTTTCGTGTTCGGTGCGGCCACGGCCGCATACCAAATCGAAGGCGCGGTATCCGAAGATGGCAGAGGGGCATCCATTTGGGATACCTTCAGCCACACCCCCGGCAAGATCCTCAACGGAGATACCGGCGACGTGGCCGACGACCATTATCACCGCCTTGAGGCCGATCTCGATCTGATCGCCGACCTCGGGTGCGCTGCATACCGGTTCTCGATCGCGTG
>JAATGV010000017.1 GCA_015654475.1 Actinomycetales bacterium | reverse complement strand
GGTGCCGGCTGGTTATAGCCGGTTGATGCGTTCGAGCTGTTTAAGACGCTCGTTGAGATCAGTGAACATTTTCTCTGTTGTGTACGCGTCTCGTTCAACTTTGTCGTTCACGACGTAGGCACGTATTTTGAGTTCTTCTATCTCGTGGCGCATGCTGCGGATGACGTGGCTGTGGTGGGCGATTGTGAGTAGGGCGATGCCGGCGACGGCTATCAGGATCATGACGGCTGCGATGGCTTGACCCATTTCGGGGGGCATGTTTGCATCTTATCGATTTTGTTGTTTGAGAGCTTGCACACTTTTTTGTGTGGCGGTCGCCGGGACTTTGGTGGGACTGGCTTTTTCCTTGTCCGTGCTGGTGCCAGGCTGGGTGGCTGGGTCGTGCGCCGTGGCGCGCATGTGCTGGGTCCGTTTGTCGCCCCTGCGGGTCTGATAGCCCCCGACCATTTTGGGTGCGTGTGGCGCGCCTGTGGGGTCTTGGTTAGACGGCGGAGCCTTGCCGCGTGGGGAGTGAGTGGTTATGCCATTGCTGGCAGTCGGTTGATGGCTTCCTGCTGCATTTTCGCGGGTACTGCGGTGTAGATTTGCGTGCTTGTGAGCCAGTCGTGCCGCATGAGTTCTTGGACGACGCGGATGTCGACTCCTTGGCTGACGAGCGTCGATCCGTACCAGTGTCGGAGGCTGTGTGGTGTGACGCCGTGGACGTTGGCCCGCCGGATGATGCTTGTTAGGACCATTGAGACTTGTTGTCCGCTGACGTGATCGCCTGGCCTGGTGTACGAGGGAAACCAGTAGTCGATTTTTGGCATGGTGTCAGTGAGGGTGATGAGGGTGTCGTGGAGTGGGATCATTGCGGTCTTGTTGCCTTTGCCGGTAATTGTGAGCATGCCGGTTCGGTGGCTGTTGGTCTCTGAGATTGTGAAGTCGTCGCCTCGAATCTTTGCAACCTCGTGCACGCGCAGCCCCGCATATGCGGCAAGGAGTATGTACGCGCGTGTGCGGCGGCGGTTTGCCGTCGCGATCATCCGGCTGAGATCGTCGTCGCTGCACGGTCTGGGGCCGGCCTTCGGGCGCTTTGGTGCGGGGATCATCGTGAGCGGGTCGTCAAGACTGATTCGCATTGCTCGCAGCCACTTCAGCCATGCTGAGATGTGTCCGTAGTAGGTCGATCGTGTGATCTGGCTCAGATGCGGGGCGGCAAGGAATTCGACGATCTCGTATGGTGTCAATGCCAGTATGTTCGCTTGCCGGGAGAGCCGCGTGAGTGTGCCGATTCTGGCGTTAATCGTTCGTGTGGCTTGGTTTGTGGCGGTCATCCAGGTGGCCCAGTGTTCGAGGTTTTGCTCGTAAGTGTCAGTCATGAAACAGCTTTATCGCCGTTGTGTGTCGGCATTGTTTTCGCTGTAATTCATTTTGCTAGCGCCCAGTCGGATTGCTGACCTAGCAATGAAGAGGTCAGGGGTTCGAATCCCCTAAGCTCCACAGTTTTAGACGTAGTCGAACCCCTGACGTGGGTGTTTGTGCCTGTCGTTGCGGTAAAGGGCTCCGCGAGGCGGAGGGTTGTTTCCTCGTCTTCGTTGGTGTCGATGCCGGTGGTGAAGGTCTGGTTCGCGAGGCGTTTGCCGTGGGCGTCGGTGGTCTTGTAGAGGCGTTGGCAGTCGATCAGCAGGCGTAGCGCCTTCGTTTATCTGGCGGCGGGGCCCTTGGTCTTGGTCGTGGTCGTGGTCGTCGGTGGTGAGGTTCTTGGAGTAGAACTCGGCAACGCTCGACATGATCCCGTGCAGCAGCATCCCGGATGGGGTCTCGTCGATGTTCTCTGTCGCCGAGACGAGCGTGACTTCGGCGTCGAGCAACGCCCAGTGAATTTCGACCTCGTCGAGCCGGTTGCGGGCGAGCCGATCGACCTTGTGAACGATGCAATACGTCACCTGGTGCGAGGCGATGTAATGGCCACGGAGGCGCGGATGTCGTCGGAACGTGGATCTGGGATGTTCTGACCGATGACGTGGAGGCTTTGGTACGTATCGGTGTCCTGAAGCAGATCGAGGATCTTCCGCTCTTCGTCGAGGGTGTGGACCGCGACATTACGTCAGACATCACCACTCGCATCATCTTCGATGCGCTCGTCAAGTTCACTGCACAGATGTTGGTGCAGTTTCCCGAGTTCTCTGAAGGTGGGCATCGGATCGGTGCCTTTACCAAGCAGATCTGGAGCACAGACGCGTTAGAGTGGGTTGATGTAGAGGTGACTCTGCCGGTTGCTGACGGTAAGGCGCTCTTGCTCGTCCCGACCGGATGGGCTCGCCCTACCCTCCTTATGTCCGCGGGGCGTTACTACGAGACGAGTGTGCTCACGTTCGCTCAGCTTGAGCAAGCCGTTCTGGGCTCGGACGGCAAGTTCATTAAAACTCCCAAGGATCGGCTCAAGAAGCAGATGGGGCTCGGCCGCGGTCGCAGCACCAACTTGGCCGTCACGATGAAGGCGTTCGAGAAGGGCGAGGACCTTCTGGCTGCTTTCAAGGCTTTCGTACTTGGTCGTCTGGACAAGAACGAGCCTGAGGACGCGGCTGCGTGACGGCGGTGGGGCGTACCTACCCGTGCGTCCCCATCGCTCCTGCCCAGAGTGGCTCGAGGGTCGGCGTAGCGTTCAGCGCAAGGGTGTGTATATCGCGTAGCTGCTCACTTCGGTCCCTGCTACACTGGTTTCATCATGATCGGTCCGCTCGCCTCACGGCTCGGGCCGATTTTCTTTTCCCGGAGGTGCCAATGGGGGACTACACCAAGCCGTGGCTGCCAATCGATGATCAGATCGACAAGCTCATCGCGCGTGGGGTCATCATCGCCGACCGTGCGGAAACGGCGAAGCTCTTGCGGACCGTTGGCTATTACCGACTGACTGGGTACCTCTATCCGTTCCGTACTTCTGAGCGGTACGTCGACGAGGACGATCGTGAGCGCACGCGCGTCCTGAACAGGTATCGCGAAGGAACTTCGATCGAAGACGCTGTTCGGCTTCTTGACTTCGACCGCGAACTTCGGATGCTCGTGCTCGACGGGGTCGAACGGATCGAGATCGCGTTGCGTACCCAGATCGGCCACACGGTCGGACGAGTCGGGCCGTTCGCTCACCAAACCACTTCCACGTTCGTCTCAGCATTCACCGAGTCACAC
This sequence comes from Actinomycetales bacterium, assembly GCA_015654475.1. Classification (GTDB taxonomy): domain Bacteria; phylum Actinomycetota; class Actinomycetes; order Actinomycetales; family Microbacteriaceae; genus UBA3913. Next base: position 75,235 of record JAATGV010000017.1, on the reverse strand, counting down.
ACCGACGCGACTACAGGGCTGACCTCGCCCAGTAGTCGGCTGGACGGCTGGCTTACGCGAGTTCAAGAGCGCCGAGACAGCTCTGATGAGGCGTTCGTTGCGCACTTCCGGGCGAAGTACGACGATCAGATGCCGATCTGGGCTCTCACGGAACTACTTGAGCTCGGACACCTCTCGCGTCTGTACGCCGGTCTGCGCAACGACCTCGCGATCGAGATCGCCACCGCATTTGATGTTCCGACGAAACGGCTGATGGAGAGCTGGATCGCGACGATCAACTACGTCAGGAACATCGCAGCCCACCATGCCCGACTCTTCAACCGCAAGCTCGTCACGGCGCCGAAGCGGCCGAAGCCTGGCCAGGTGCCACTCCTGGCACACCTCAGTGAGTCCGACGCTCCGAAACAGTTCGGCTCCTACAACGCGCTCGCTGTCATGGCTTATCTCTTGCGCACGATCGATCCAGGCGGTGATTGGATGTTGCGCGTCGCCGCGCATCTGGGTGCTTTCCCGCTGAACGCGGTTCTCGACGCCGGATCGATGGGAGTCGCTCCGGGCTGGCTCGACGAGGACCTCTGGCGTATTTGACCGCACGCATGCCGAGTCGATCTACCTCGTCTTCTCCCACACGGTCATCCGACTGATACCGAGCCGCCGGGCGATCGACATCACGCTCTCACCGTTCTTACGAGCCGTTTGAATCGCGTCTATTTGGTGAGCCGTCAGAGGCGTTCGACTCCGCCTCATTGGTTCCGCCACCGCCCCACCAAGCCCGGAATCGACCGTGTCGCCCGACGACCCGAGACCCCTCCTGGCCAGTTCCCACACGGCTTCCAGCCGCTCGACACGCTTCCACTCATGTGATTGGAGTCCGCCTCGGCCCACAATAAACGCAAGGGTTCTAGGTCCTCACGGTGACACGGAATCGAAATCTGTTGGCACGAAGCACGAGAGCCGCGCGTGTTGAGTGTTCGAGTGCGAGAAAAGTCCGCAAGAACAACCGCCTGGGCTGTTCTCTGGCGCGCTCGCGACTTCGGCCGACAAAAACAAAAACATCCAGCCTTTCCTAACCCGATCGGGCTGTACAAAGCGGACATATAGGCGTGAAGCCGTTCATTTCGGTGGCCTCGCCTACCGGTGATCGGGTCGATGCTGTGGGCGGCATCCTTGCCTTCGAAAATATGGGTAGTGCTAGATGAGTGCGCGCAGCAGATGTAACAATGAGAACGAGTTGGTGCGGTCACTTCCCTTGTTCGATTAATGCGTCGATCTTCTTCTCTAGCGCGTCTATTTGGTGCCGGGTCGCCACTTGGTTTGTTTCATCCTCTTGTGCGACTCTGGATACGATCCATGAAGCGAGTGTTCCGGTTACGACGCCAATCAAGGCAATGCCACCAACCATGAGAGCAACCGCGATTAGTCTCCCTGTTGGTGTTGCTGGCGATAGGTCGCCGTATCCGACTGTGGTGATGGTTACAGCGGCCCACCAAAGCGCATCCGGGAAGCTTTGAATGGTGGCCTCTGCTTGCCCACGTTCCGCGTCGAGAATGGCGAGGGCTCCGACGAAGACAAGCAAAGTCACCGAGCCGAGCGCATAAATGGCGATCCGTCCGCGCAACGCTGCACCGACGGAGCGTTGAAGTGCCCTCAACAACGTTACGAGCCGAAGAAGTCTCAATGGTCGAAGTATTGGCAAAATGACGACAGCGAGATCTGGTAGGTGAGTCCAGAACCATCGCCAACTCCGAGCAAGGGACAAGGAGATGACGTAGTCGATGACGAAGAACCCCCAAATGATATTGAGCGTCCAGTCCATGGTTGAACTGAGCGTGCCGTGCACATCTCCTATGACCTGCCACGCATAAACGGCGAGAAAGAGCGCAGCCAGACCGACGAGCGGCCATTCCGTATGCTCGCGCCACTGTTCGAGGGACATGGTTTACAGAATATCGCCGCAAAATAGAGTCAAAGACAATCCGTTCCTCACATCCATCCTGGCGCACATAACCCCCAGGTTACGAGACTCCCTTTATGGATTGCGAACGCGGAAGCATCAGCTGTTGCTGCGGACCGGAACGGTAAGAAACTGACTGACGAGGAACACGAGACTGCTCTTAACAGGTTCACGACTTCGGGTGGCTGGAATCGCGCTCGACACCTCAAAACGACGAGCCGTTCGCCTGCGGCGAGACAGATGCGGGGCTCATGTCAGACCCTCGGGGTACCGTGTCGGGAATGACTTGTGACGTGTGCGGTGGGCGGATCGATCTTGGTGTGGTTCGGAGGCGACCGGCGGGGAGGTCGTGGCTTGTCGAGTGCCCAAGCTGTCTTGCGTATCTGCGCGTGTAGGGGGGTAATTGAACGTGCGGGCTACAGCTATGGTGCAATCTCGATCGTAGATCTATGATGGTTTCGGTTCATGCGGTTCATGCGGTTCATGCGGTTCGTTTGCCCCAGGTGCCCTCGGTGGATTTGATCTCAGTGATCAGTCGCTGGAGTGGGGTTCTTTGATCCTTGTTGACACGCGAGAGTTGTGCCGGGATCGAGACCAATACCGTCGTCGGTAGCGGCTCGGGATGCTTGGTGTCGATCATCCGTTCGCTGATCTGGAGACGATAGCGCTGATTGCTTTGTTGGACTCCGCATCCGCGAACCGTCTGACTGTGCAGGAGGAGATGGTGATGACTGAGCGGATCATTGTGCTGACGGGTGCTACCGATGGCCTTGGCCGTGTTCTTGCCGAGCGGCTTGCTGCCGATTCCGACACCCGGCTGATCCTGCACGGGCGCAACCCGGAACGCCTCGCCACTCTACGTGCTGAACTTGCGAGTCGGCCGGCGCGGATCGAGATCGTGCAAGCCGATCTGTCCGAACTCGCGCAGGTGCGTCGACTTGCGGCGTATATCGCTTCGGTCACCGACCGTATCTCTGTGCTGGTCAACAATGCTGGTGTCGGCGCGGGAGAACCGGACGGCAACACGCGTCGTCTGACCGTGGATGGCAACGAACTGCGCTTCGCTGTGAACTACCTTGCCCCATACGCCTTGACGCAGCGACTCCTGCCGCTCCTTGAGGCCGGAGCACCCGCACGGATTGTGAATGTCGCATCGATCGGCCAGGACTCGATTGACTTCAACGACCTCACTCTCTCCCACGGTTACAGCGGGCAACGTGCCTACGGGCAGTCCAAGCTCGCCCTGATCGCCTACGGCTTTGCGTTGGCTGCCCAGCTCGATCCCGCGAAGGTTACCGTGAACAGCCTTCATCCGGCCACCTACATGCCGACGAAGATGGTTCTCCAATCCGTTGGCCGCAGCATCGATACTCTCGACGAAGGCGTCACATCGACCCTTCGGCTCATCGAAGATCCCAACCTGGATGGCGTTACCGGCCATTTCTATGACCGGCGCGCCGAGTCCCGGGCACTGGCCGAAGCATACGACCCCCAGACCCAACAACGCCTTCTACAAGTCAGCGAAGAACTCACGACCGCGTGAAGCACGGAACGGCGGGTCGGTGCGCCTTCGTGCACTAAGCCGACGACTGACGCGAGGGCCGTTGTAGTTGTAGTTGTAGTTGTAGTCATACAGCCTGTCTGCTGTCTGTTCTGTGGTCTGCGGCAGACCTCTAAACACCGTCCCTAGCTTTCCTAGGCACGCAAAAATTACCAAGATCGGCGCATCCCCACGCTGTGTGCATCGCCGCAGCCTTGTCTGTGTGAGGGCTCTTGAGCATGGAGCACATTCGCACGCTAGTTTGTGTCCATAGGTGTTGAGCACCGTCCAGTCGGACTTCTCATGCTCCGCCCGTATCGCTCCTGTCCTGTCCTGTCCTGTCCTCTGTCCTCTGTCCTCTGTCCACCCGTTGCCCTGTCCTCCTGTTGCCCTGTCCGCCTATTCTCCTGTTCTCTCGCTCCGAAATGCAGACGCCCCCACTCGAAGTCTTTACGAGCAGCAACTGTGTGTCTTGTTGCCCGGTAGTTCGGGCTTCGAACCCGATGGGGTCGAGAGGCTAAGCGTTCGAGTGGGGGCGTCTGCAGAAAAGTGACGCAGGGCCTTTGGTTGCCTTTTTCAACTGCCTTTGCCTGCAGCGCAACTAAGCGCGAAGAGAAGGATTGGTGGTTCGGTGTGGCACCACCGTCGGCTGAGCACGCCGAATGTCGGTGGTTTGCGGCTTGAGGGCCAGGCTCAGCCGCCCGTAGCGGGACGACGAAGCAGTGCACGTCAACTGATGACGAGGGGAAGGCGTCGGCCAGAGGATGGCTGGTACAGACAAGGGGGCGGGGGGTGCATCCAACGTATATCTTTCGCTACATCTGTCGCACGTTTCGCTCCGGCCGAGGTCGCGTGGATCATCCCTGGGCGTAGGCAAACCTGTTACCCCGAACACTGGCATCTGGTGACGTCTCGTCACGGGTAAAGTAAAGCCACGCGCGCCTGCACACGCAGGCTGAGAGAGGGGATCCACTCATGCCCGGCCCAGGTTGGTATGACGATGGCACAGGCAATCTGCGTTGGTGGGATGGTGCCAAGTGGACTGAGCATGTGCGGCAACACGACCCAAACGCGCAACCGCTGCAGGGCCCGGAACAGCAGCAATACCTGTCGGACCAGCAGTATCCAGGGCAGCAGCAGTACCTTGCGTCGCAACAGCAGCCTTACGCTTTTCCGGCGGCCACGCCACAGGCCAAGGGCATGCATCCGCTCGCGATCGTCGGCATCATTGTCGGCGCGCTCGTTTTTATTGGCGTAAGCGCGTGGGTCATGATTGGGAGCAGCGCATCCCTGTTCTCCTCATCGAGTGACCCCCAACCAGCGGCGTCAGCAGCCCCACTTGATACGGGCGTGAGGGTGCCAAGCACCCCATCCGAAGCAGTCGAAACGTATTCCGAAGCTTGGGACAATGTCGACTGCGCCGCGCTCTCAGCAACGGTAACGACCGAGTATTTCGACAGCAAATTCGATTCGTGCACCGATTTCGAGCAAAACGCGCAAGGTTTTCTCGACACCTTGGATGGGCTGTACAACCTTGTGATCGACTCCGTCGAGGAATCGGGAGACATGGCAACGGTCGAGACAACGGAGACATATACGTCTGAAGGGACCGTGTACACCGAGCATTGGGAATACACCCTGTATTCGGTCAATGCTGGGTGGCAAATCGATTCGATGGATTTCATCGAAGAGGGCAGCAGCTCGTCAGATGCGCCAATCGGCACGTAAATCGACACATAAGGCGGAGCAGCCGGACAGAATCGTGTAAACGAGCCCAGAAGCCATCTGACCGGAACCGGGTATATGACCGGAACCGGATATAAGACCATCTGGCCGGCTATGGCTATGGGATTTCACCGTGCTCGTCAGATCGATTTCAAACTATCCTCGCCAGACCGACTTCAAATTGCAGAACTCTCGGATGCCCTCAAACGAGAGTTCGCGGCCATAACCTGAGCGCTTGATCCCGCCGAAAGGCAGTTCGGGATACGAAATCGTCATCCCATTAATGAAGACGGAACCAGCTTCGATCTCGCGCTCGGCGCGTTCAATCTCGGCCTCATCTGTGCTCCAAAAAGCTGACCCAAGGCCATAGGGAGAATCATTGGCGATGGTGAGTGCCTCATCCAAATCGGCTGCTTTGAAAATGGCGGCGACTGGGCCAAATGCTTCCTCACTCCACAGCCGCATATCCGGGGTGAGCTCTGAAACGACCGTTGGCGGGTAAAACCAACCGGCACCTGATGAGGGGGTGCCGCCAGTGAGAACTTTCGCACCTTTTGCGCGGGCGTCGTCAACAAGCTGCTCGATATCGGTGCGACCCTGTTGCGTTGCAATCGGCCCGATTTCAGTGGATGGATCAAGAGGGTCGCCCAGCGTTAGTGCCGCCATTTGTGCCGTGAATTTTTCAACAAACGCATCATAAATGTCGGCATGGATGATGAAGCGTTTCGCGTTAATGCATGCTTGGCCGTTGTTGCTTGTGCGGGCCTTCACCGCGGTGGCGACTGCCGCATCCACATCAGCAGAGGGCATCACGACAAAGGGATCGGTTCCACCAAGCTCAAGCACGCACTTCTTCAAAACGCGACCGGCAGCCTCGGCGACGGAAGCCCCGGCCGGCTCGGAACCGGTGAGAGTGACGGCTGCGACTCGCGGATCGGCTATCACGGACGCGACCGCGCCTGCGCCGATCAGCAGAGTCTGGAAAGCGCCCTCGGGAAATCCGGCCCTGGCAAAAAGCGAACCCAGGTAGAGGGCGGATTGGGGCACATTGGAAGCGTGCTTCAGCACTCCGACATTGCCGGCCATCAGTGCGGGGGCCGCGAACCTGAGCACTTGCCAGATCGGATAATTCCACGGCATGACGGCCAGCACAACACCAAGCGGGTCAAAGCGAGTGCCCGCCGAGCGGGCGCCGACTGCGGACGGTTTGTCGAGCTTATAGCCGGTCAGGAAACTTTCGGCATTGTCGGCGTAAAAACGCAAAGCCCTCGCCGACTTGAGCACTTCGGCGTGCGCCTGCGCAAGCGGTTTGCCCATCTCGAGGGTGATCGTTTTGGACAGGCTGTCTGCGTCTGCGGTGAGGAGGTCTGCGGCTGTGTGCATCAACTCGCGGCGCTTGGCGAAACCCAACGCGGAGAGGGCGGGCACGGCTGCTGCTGCCGTCGCGAGCTTGGTTTCGATGATCTCAGTTGTGTCTGCATCGAAAGACGCAACGGTCTCACCCGTCGTTGGGTTGATGCTTGCTATGGGGGACATGTCTGTCTCGTCGCTCTCGTGGTCGTTGGTGGTGTTGTCGGGCTGTCAGGGTTCGTCGGGCTGTCAGGTGGGGCGCTCTGCTGTTGCGTGTGGTTGCATGTTGTTCGGTGACGTGGTCGCAGTGTTGCCATCCCTTCCAGTTTCTATTATGGCTTGCCGGTCGTGGCGCGGCTGAGCGGCGTTGAGTGGCGGAGGTTTGCGTCTTATAGGGGCGGCTCAGCCGTCCTGGCGACGGCGAATGCCGGCTTGGCAACGGCGAATGCCGGCCTGGCGCAGGAGGCGGGACAGTTTTGCACAGCCTCGGTGGCGCGATTGACTTAATCGAACATATGTTCGAATATGAAGGCATGGCCGCCTTTTCTTCTTTAGCAGCAGTGTCTGCTCTTCAGCCTGCGTGGGGCGAAGATCCTGCGCGGCCTGAGGGTTCTGCATCTGCAAGGGGCCACAGGTCTGATGCTCGTGCGGGTGTTGTCGATGGCCTGCGTGAGCAGATGCGGCAACTGCAACCGGCGCTTTTTCCGGCACGAGAGCTGCCGACGCACCCGGCGTTGTCTGCGCTGTTGCCCGGGGGGTCGTTGCGTGCAGGTGGCGTATACGTTGTGGCTGGTTCTTATTCTGTGGCGCTCACCGCGCTCGCCGGCGCGAGCACAGCGGGACAGTGGGTTGCGGCGGTCGGGTTTCCTCATCTTGGTGTTGAGGCCGCGATCGAAATGGGTGTGGATGTTGAGCGTTTGGTTCTTGTCCCCGACCCGAGTGCCGACTGGCTGGCCGTCACAGTTGCGCTTATCGATACGGTCTCGGTGGTGTTGGTCAATGCTCCACGTGGTGTTGATGATGCGACTGCATCTCGATTGGCTTCTCGGTTGAGGCAGCGTGAGTGTGTTCTCGTTGTGGTCGGCCAGTGGCCGCACCCGGAGGCGCGTCTCGCGGTCGAACGTCGGCAATGGCTTGGCGTCGGCCGCGGTCATGGTCATCTTGCGCAGTGCGGCATCGGGGTTGCGGCGTGGGACAGACTGGGGCGATTTTCGGAACGCGGATGTGTGTTGTCAAGCAATGGCATGAGCGCTACCGCAGGCGGGGGTATGGCAGGTATCGATCCAAGTATCGATCCAGGTATCGATTGCAGCAGCCGTGAGAGCGTGTTGGAACACCCTCGCCGCGCCCAGGATGCACCAAGGCTCAGCATTGTGCGAGATAGAGGTGCGGTGTAGTGAGGTGGCATAGGTATGGGGTGCGGCGGCATAGGTATGGGCTTATGACGAAAGCTGGTACGTCATGGCGAGGGTGATGGCGTTGTGGTTCCCACGCTGGTCGGTGGTTGCTGCGTTGGCTGCGATTGGTGAGACCATTTCCGATCAAGCTGTGACGCAGTCGGCAGTTGTGGTGGTTCGGGGCAATCGTGTGCTTGATGCGTCGCAGCGTGCCCGCGCTGACGGGGTGCTGCCGGGGTTGCGGTTGCGTGAGGCACAGAGCAGGTCTCCGCAGGCACGGGTATTGCGTGCTGATGAGGCTGCAGAGTCTCGGGCTTTCGCGCAAGTGCTTGATGTGCTTGAGCGGGCTGTCGCTGGCGTAGAAGCAGTGCGTCCTGGGTTGTGTATTGTTCCTGCGCGCGGCCCGACTCGCTTTTACGGCGGCGAGGTGCAGGCTGTTGCTGCGGTGGTGGATGCGGTTCGGGCGGGTTCTGTCGCTGCGTTGGCTGCGGGTGTGCGGGTTGGTGTTGCTGACGACGTTTTCGCGGCCGAGCAGGCGGCGTACGCAAGTTTGCCGTCTCCGGTGTTTGTCGCACAGGGCCGGTCTCGAGATTTTCTTGATCCTTTGCCGATCGAACGACTGGCAGATGGCGAAGTGGCATCGCTTCTGCAGCGTCTTGGCGTGACCACTTTTGGTGGATTTGCTTCGTTGCCTGCCGAGTTGGTAGAGGCTCGTCTTGGCGCGGTCGGAGCAGTATTGCATGACCGCGTTTCTGGGTTGGATGGGCGTGCTGTCGTGCCGAGGCAACGTCACGAAGACTTGGCGTTGCGAGTGCACTGGGACGAGCCGATTGAGCGGGAAGACCAGTTGGCGTTTGCTGTTCGCGATGCGGTGGGGCGGCTCGTTGACGACCTGGCACAACGCAGGCTGGTTGCTACAGCGGTGCGGATTGAGCTGGTTTCTGATCGCGGCGACCGCAGCGATCGGTTGTGGAGCCATCCGCAGTGTTTTGATGCATCAGGAATTGTGGATCGACTGCGCTGGCAGGTACAGGCTTCGGCTTCGAGGGGTGGCAATGGGGGCGACTTCAGCACGACGACAAGTCCTGGTGTCAACACTATGGCCGCGGCCAGCAGGCAAAGTGGCCTAGGCACGGGGCCGGCAGGCGGATATCCACCGGCCCTCGATGGTGGCATCACACAGGTCACGATCACGCCGGAGCGGGTGGCTGAAGCGTACCGGTTTGAGCGCGCGCTGTTTGGTTCGGGGGTCGAGGATAGGGTGGCGCAGGGGCTTGCCCGCGTGCAGGGCATCGTGGGCCATGACGGCGTGCTGGTTGCGCAGGTGACGGGCGGCCGGTCGGTGCGCGACCGCCGTGTTTTCGTGCCGTGGGGCGAGCAGGCCGCGCCTGTTCGTGGTGATGGTCCGTGGCCGGGACGATTGCCGTCTCCGTCTCCGAGCCTTGTGTATGCCGATCGAGTTGCCGCGACTGTGTGGGATGCTGCGGGCGGTGTGGTGTCGGTGGATTCGCGTGGCACGGTGAGTGCGCACCTCGCGTCGTTTGAGGTTGTTCCGGTTGGTGCGCGGCCGCGGCGACACCAGGTGGTGGGATGGGCGGGTCCGTGGGCTGTGGCTGGCAGATGGTGGGATTCGGCGATTTCTGGGGACGCTGCTCCTGCGCGGGTTGACCGGTTTCAGTGTGTGGATGATGAGGGGATCGGGTGGCTTCTTGCGCTTGAGGCGGGCCGGTGGTGGGTGGAGGCACGTTATGACTAGGGCTGTCCGGCCGCCCAGACGCGGTGCCCGTCGGTTTCGATGCGTTGTGCTGCCAAATTGCTGTGCGGTGCAATGGTGCGATGCAGTGCGGTGAGCATTGCTGCGAACTGCGGGGTGTCGTGCGGGGTGTCGGTGTTGGTGTTTCGGATCGATTGAGTTTGCTGGTTTTGGAGGTGAGGAGTGTTGGGTTTTCATAATCCTCCGCGGCGTTTTTCTGAGATGCGAGAGCGGCTTGCCGGCCATGGTGGGTCGTTGGCCGACATAGACGATGCTGCGGATGCTGTTGAGGCTGCAACGAATGCTGAGTCGGCTGCTGCGGCAGCGGGTGAGCCGGTGGTTGGCCCGGGCGCCGATCCGGTCGTGCCCTATGCCGAGTTGCATGTGCATTCGGCGTACAGCTTCCTTGATGGTGTGAGCATGCCAGAACAGTATGTTGCCGAGGCGCACCGGTTGGGACTCGTTGGCCTCGCGATCACCGATCATGATGGCCTGTATGGCGCGGTTCGCATGGCTGAGGCGATTGCCGATGCGGCTCGGCTCGATGCGGCGCGACTCGGTGTATCGGAAACAAGTGCAGCAGCAGATACCGGAAAAGGCACCATTGCCGCGACATCCACAGCCGTGATATCCACGGGGCAGATGACCGGTGCTGCCCTAGCAAGCATGTACGGCGCAGAGCTGTCGCTTGGTTTGGGTGGCCCCCAGAACGGCATCCCCGACCCAGAGGGAACCCATTTGCTTGTACTTGCGCGCGGTGTTGCTGGATACCACGCGCTTGCAGGTGCGATCACCACAGCGCAGCTGGCCGGAGGGCAGAAGGGTCAACCCGTGTACGACATTGAGGCGCTGACCGCCGAGCTTGTGGGGCATGTCACCGTGCTGACGGGCTGTCGCAAGTCGTCGGTGCGACGAGCGCTTGAGCCCGAGCGGGGACGATTCGATGTTGCAGCCGCCACTGCCGAAATCGATCGACTCGCCGCCATATTCGGCCGTGATGCTGTTGCCGTAGAGCTTTACCATCACGGCGATCCGCTTGACGACGACCGAAACGATGCGCTCGCATCCATCGCCACGCAACTGCATCTTCCTGTTGTCGCCACCGGAAACGTGCACTATGCGACACCACCCGAATACCGGTTGGCCCAGGCGCTCGCAGCTGTGCGAGCCAGACGCAGCATTGATGAGGCGGAGAGCTGGATGGATGTCGCAGGCGCCGCGCACCTCAGGTCGGGTGCTGAGATGCGTGCGCGGTTTGGCCGGTATTCGGGTGCTATCGAGAACACTGTGGAGATCGCCGAGCAGTGTGCGTTTCCGCTGCGTGCGTTACGCCCGCAGCTGCCCAAACTCGAGGTGCCTGACGGCATGAGTCCGATGCAGCATTTGCGAGCGTTGACATGGCAGGGGGTGGTTCACAAGTACCCAGTGTTACCCGATGGGCATAGGCAGCGCATCGAACATGAGTTGGATGTGATCGAGCAGAAGAATTTTCCGGGCTACTTTTTGATCGTCCATGACATCGTGCAGTTTGCGCGTGGGCGCGGAATTCTGTGCCAAGGGCGCGGGTCGGCTGCGGCGAGCGCTGTCTGCTATCTGCTCGATGTCACGGCGGTGGATCCGATTCGCTACGATCTGCCGTTCGAACGGTTTTTGTCGACCATTCGAGACGAAGAACCTGACATCGATATCGATTTTGATTCGGATCGTCGCGAAGAAGTCATCCAATACGTGTATGCCACCTACGGTCGGCGTAATGCTGCCCAAGTCGCGAACGTGATCAGCTATACCCCTAAAAACGCAGTGCGTGATATGGCGAAGGCGCTTGGCTTCGGCCCCGGCCAACAAGATGCTTGGTCAAAGCAGATGGGTCGCAGCCGGTCGGAGCTTGTGACGCGGGCTGCGTCAACTTCCGTACCGACGCCTGAGCCGAAGTCAGCGGTGCCAAGGTCAGCGGTGCCAACGCCTGCGCCTGTGCCAGCGCCTGACCACGCGCCTTCAGATTCTGCATCCATCCATCAAGCAGACCCAGAATCCTTCGCCGAACTCGAAATTCCACCTGTCGTTCTCGACTTGGCCGCCAGCCTGCAGGGCAACCCTCGCCACCTTGGCATCCACTCAGGTGGCATGGTGCTCACCGACCGGCCTATCGGCGAGATCGTGCCCATCGAGCATGCGCGCATGGAGCGCCGCACCGTGCTGCAATGGGACAAAGACGACTGCGAATGGATGGGCCTGGTCAAGTTCGATCTGCTCGGGCTTGGCATCCTGTCGGCAATTCAGCGAAGTTTCGACCTCATCGAGTCGACTTTTGGCACTCGGCTTGACCTCGATGCGATCCCTAAGGAAGAGCAGGGCGTGTATGACGCGTTGTGCCGCGCCGACGCGATTGGTGTTTTCCAGGTTGAAAGTCGTGCCCAGCTTGGGCTGCTGCCTCGGCTCAAGCCGCGCAACTTTTATGATCTCACTGTAGAGGTCGCGCTGATCCGGCCTGGCCCGATTCAGGGCGGGGCCGTGCATCCATTCGTTGAACGTCGGGCGAACCCGTCGAAGGTGAAGTATCTGCATCCGTTGCTCAAACCGATCCTCAAACGCACCCTGGGTGTGCCCATTTTTCAGGAACAGATCATTGCTATGGCTGTCGCCCTTTCTGACTTGAATCCCGAAGAGGCGGATCTGTTGCGCCGTGCTTTCGGATCCAAGCGTGGGCAGCAACGCATTGACTCGATCCGCACCCGGATGATTGATGGCATGCGGGCCCGCGGCATGGCAGATGGGGCGATCGCTGCGGTTTATAGCCAGATCGAGGCGTTTGCGAACTTTGGGTTTGCCGAAAGCCATTCGCTCAGTTTTGCGCTGCTCGTCTATGCGAGTTCATGGCTCAAACTGCACTATCCGGCCGCCTATTTGGCGGGTCTGCTTCGTGCCCAGCCGATGGGGTTCTATTCGCGGGCATCCCTTGTCGCCGATGCTCGCCGGCACGGGGTTGTGGTGTTGCGCCCAGACATCGCGTTGTCTGGGGTCGAGGCTGAGCTTGAACCACCTGGTGCGGATGTTGGGCTGATGGATGCTGCCGGTGCAGCTGAGCCGCAGCATGTTGCCGAGTCGGGTTTACCGGGTTGCCTTGACCGTGAGCAGCCCAAGGTCGGCCCGTTCGATGCATCGGCTGCTGCTGATTCTGCCGCGACGCATCGTCGCGATGAGGGTGTCTCTGTGCGGCTTGGGCTGGCCGGGGTACGGGGAATCGGAACCCGTCTGGCGGAGCGCATCGTCGCTGAGCGTGATGCGCGTGGCCGCTATCGCAGCATGGAGGATTTGGTGCGCCGTGCCGACCTTACGCAGTCTCAGCTTGAGGCGCTGGCCTCTGCGGGCGCATTCGACTCGTTCGACCTCGATCGGCGCCAGGCGTTGTGGCATGCGGGCCAGGCTTCACAAGATCGTGCCGAGTTTTTGGCAGGAAGTCTTGCCAGTGTGCCGGTGCCGTTGTTCGACATGCCAACTGATCGTGACATCTTGTCGGCTGATCTTTGGGCTACCGGAATTTCGGTCGACAATCACCGAATCGTTGCGGTGCGCCCGGCTCTGGCCGCCCGGGGCGTGCTCGCTGCCGTCGATCTGGCTACCGCCGAGCCGGGGCGGAGGATCGAGGTCGGGGGAGTCGTTATCCATAGGCAGCGCCCGCGAACTGCCAGCGGGATGGTGTTTCTGAACCTTGAAGATGAGACGGGAATGGTGAACGTGATTTGTTCGGCTGGGGCGTGGATTCGGTTCAGCCAGGTTGCTCGTCAGTCGCCGGCGCTTATCGTTCGTGGCATTCTTGAACGCTCCCCTGAGGGAGTGATCAACCTTATCGCCGACTGGTTTGAGGCCTTGGATGTTGGCTCGCGCCAAAGTGCATCGCGCGACTTCCGCTAGGGCAAAGCGCAGCTTTGCGCGGTATGTCGCCGGACGCATCTGTGATGCGTTCGGGTTTGCAGGGCTGCGTGTTTGTGGTTTGGACTAGGTGTGTTGCGGGTTGCTTCCGCTAGGGCGAAGCGCAGTTTTGCGCGGTATGTCGCCGGACGCATCTGTGATGCGTTCGGTAACTTTGGCCACGGATTAGTTTTTGTGAACAACTTTGGCCCGGAAACTGGGCGGGTCGCCAAAAGTATCCGCGAAGTTGTCGGGGGATACTCGCTGCGGGCGGGAACGACCGCACGACGCTAGTAGATGAGCACTTTGAGCGCGATAAGAATTGCGCCAAGCACTGCAGTGGCAAGGCCGCCGGCTAGCCGAGTGGTGACGCGGGTGCTCCAGCGGCCGAACCCCCAATATCCGAGCACACCAAGTGTTGCGACGTCGATCCAGAGTGCACCCCAGACCGCGGTTGCGTCGCTGATGACACCAAAAACACCAAGTAAGAGGACGAAAGAGGGAATCGCGGCGGCGGCGAGCAGGCCCCACGAGTGGTCTATGGCTTCGACGGACGCGTCACGCAGCTGCCGTGAGTGTGGTTTCACATCATCAGGGGTGTCGCCGAGCCGGGCCACGATTTCGGCATAAACGTGTGCGAGCCAGAATACGACGACGGTCGCAACAACTTTGACGAGCGACTCCCACGAGCTTGCATCATCATCACCGACCACAATGACGAGGCCGGAGACGAGAACGATGCCGTAAACGGCCGACTCAACAACCCAACGCGACATCATCGTGGTTCCTCTTTCTTGGCTCAACTACGAGCATAGGGGGCAGGGTTTGCGGGTGCGGGTCGAGCTCTCTGCAGCGAAGGGAATGCTGCTGCCTCATGCACTCTCGTCGCTCGCACCAGCTCTTCCAGGCGCAAGGCACCGACGGCGATATAGTCAAAACATGGTCAAGCTTGTGCTCGCAAACGTTCGCCCTGTCAATGCCGGCTCCGTGAAGGCCGACCTTGTCGATATTGTGTGCGAGGCTGGTGCGATCACCGCGATCGTTCCGGCAGGCAGCGCTCCTACGGGCGGTGAACGGATCGATGCACAGGGCCGCTGGGTCATCCCGGGTTTGTGGGATCGCCATGTGCACATGAATCAGTGGGCGATGGCGCGCCGCCGTTTCGACGTGAGCGCGGCCACCTCTGCGCAGCACGCCGCCGAGTTGACTGGTGCCGCCGTCGGTCAGTTCGATGCGGGGTCGGGCCGCCCTCTCACGGGGTTCGGATACCGCGATGGCCTCTGGCCGGATGCCCCGCTCAAGGGCGTGCTCGATGCTGTTGTCGGCCCGATTCCCACGGTGCTCGTAGCCTCGGACCTGCATTCGGCGTGGCTCAATTCGGCTGCGCTCGCGCTTTACGGATTTGCAGAGACCTGTGATGGCGTTGTCCGCGAGGGCGACTGTTTCGACCTGCTGCGCCGCCTCGGCGACGTGCCAACTTCAATCCTCGACGCGTGGGTGGCTGACGCATCTGGTGAGGCTGCAGCCAGGGGAGTTGTGGGGGTTGTCGACATGGAGATGGCCTGGAGCCCCGGCGAGTGGCTGCGTCGTGCGGCCGTCGGCACCGTCCCTTTCCGTGTGGATGTGGCTGTTTATGAGCAGGACGTCGACCGCGCCATCGCGGCCGGATGGTCGTCTGGTGACGCGTTGATTGCCGACCGTGCCCTGCCCGCCGCACTCACCTCATCCACTGATCTTCTTCGCATGGGCCCGCTGAAAGTTATCGCCGATGGTTCGCTCAACACGCGCACCGCATACTGTTTTGAGCCGTATGGCGCGGTCGGCACCGAACACCGTGGTGTGCTCAACCTCACACCGGATGGCCTTGCGGATGTGATGACGCGCGCGGCCGATGCCGGAATTCGTTGCGCGATCCACGCGATCGGCGACAATGCGAATGCCGTCGTGCTTGATGCGTTTGCGGCGACCGGAGCAACCGGCAGCATCGAACACGCCCAACTGCTGCGTGCCGCAGACATGCAGCGCATGGCGGCTCTCGGCATTGAGGCAAGCATTCAGCCGCAGCATGCGGTGGATGACCGGTGGGTCACCGACGAGTATTGGGCCGACCGTGTGGGTGATGCGTTCCGTATGCGTTCGCTCATCGACGCCGGGGTGCGGCTGCGTTTGGGGTCGGATGCTCCGGTTGCACCCCTCGACCCTTGGGTGGCGATCGGAGCGGCGGTCGCGCGTGCCCTTCCTGGCGATGTGCCGTGGCAGCCGTCGGAGTCGTTGAGCGTCATCGAGGCGATTGCTGCTTCGACAAACTCGGGTCGTACGACCCTGCGGCCTGGTGATGATGCCGACCTGGTGTTGCTGGATGTGGATCCGCACGAGTGTGATCCGGCCGCGTTGGCTTCGATGCCGGTGGCGGCCACTCTTGTTGCGGGCGAGTTCGTTTTTTCGGTTCTGTGATCGCTGGTGTTGTGGTCGTCGGCACTGTGGCCGTCTGCGGGTTGCCGCGCTGACGGGTCTAGTGCGGCCTGAACGCTCAAAGTGAATTGCTGGCGTCCCAGCGCCCGGGCATGCGTGCACCGGTCTTCACTACAACAGGAAAAAACGGGGTACATGTCGAATAGGACGCCGAAGGCCACTTTTTCCTGTCGCAGTGAAGACGCCACCTGGGTTGCGCCTGCGCGATAGCATGGCTGTGTGCCCCGAATCGTCGGGTGCGCCCGTGATCTGAAGGGTCGTTTGTGATGCGCCGAGTGCTGACGTATGGCACGTTCGACCTGCTGCACTGGGGGCACATCCGGTTGCTCAAGCGTGCCCGGCAGCGCGGCGACTACCTGATCGTGGCTCTCTCGACCGAGGCTTTCAACGCGGGCAAAGGCAAGAAGACGTACCACAATTACCGCACCCGTAAGGCGATGCTCGAGGCGGTGCGTTACGTCGATTTGGTGATTCCCGAGGACAGCTGGGATCAGAAGATCTCTGACGTCCAGCGCTACGAGGTGGATGTTGTGGTGATGGGCGACGATTGGGCCGGCGACCCGCGTTTCGAGGTTCTCGCTCCTTACTGCGAGCTCGTGTATTTGCCGCGTACGGGTGGGGTTTCGACGACGAAGATCAAGCAAGATCTGGAAGGCTCAGGCCACTAGCCCTGCGGGCACAGTATTTTGGCGCGTTGTGCCCTCAACCAGCCGCAGCCGGCGAGAGAGATTTCGATTCTCGCCGTTCGCCCCACACTATGGGTTGAGCCTGAGCCCTGCCTGCGGCCTGCGCACCTTAGCCTTAGCGAGGTGGATGTTTCGGCGACCAGTTGGTTGCATCGGCGATCTTTGCGAGAGGCAGGCCGCTGTTGGTTGGTCGCACGGCGACGCCTTCTTTGCCGGCAAAGTATTCGGCTGTCGTCACCGGGGTGACATCGTGTGCATCCCGCCCTGCATCCACGAATACTCTCTTCGCGATGTCGGCCCATGACTCTGGCCCGGTGTCGCTTGTGACGTTGTAGGTGCCGTATGCCGCATCGCTGTGCAACAGTGCGACGATGGCGTCGGCGAGGTCTTCAGCTGAGGTGAGCGAGCCGATCTGGTCGTCGACGACGGTTGGCGAGATGCCGCGTTCGGCGAGGTTGCGCATGGTTTGGATGAAGTTGTTGCCTTCGCCGATCACCCAACTGGTGCGCACGATGTAGTGACGTGGCACGGTAGCTGTGACGGCATCGCCTGCGGCTTTGGTCGCGCCATATACGCTCAGCGGCGCGAAGTCTTCGTCTTCGTCGTGGCTTTCGGCTACGCCATCGAAGACGTAGTCACTTGAGACGTTGACCAGCGTGATGCCGTGTTCTGTGGCAATACGGGCCAGCCCCACGATCGCGCTGACGTTGATTTTCCACGCCGACCGGCGCCCTTCAGCAGTCTCGGCGCCGTCGACGTCGGTGTATGCCGCTGCGTTGATGATGGTGTCGTATTGTGCCCAGTTGCGATCTGTGGCGAGTGTGTCGCTTGTGATGTCGAGCTCGGTGCGATCGGTTGCTTCAGCATGGGGAAGGATGCGGCTGAGGGCTTTGCCGAGCTGCCCCCGAGATCCGAGGATGAGCGTCTTCTTCGGCGGCATCGGCACCACATCGGCAAGCTGTGGGTGCGCTTTGTCCTTGTCGGACATTTCGGCGTTCTCGAGCGCGATTGGCCAGTGGATGTCGAGCGTTGGGTCGGCCAGATTCACGAATGTGTATTGCGCCTGGGCTTCTTGACTCCAGTGGTCGTTGACGAGGTACGTGTATGCCGTGTCTGCCTCAAGCGTTTGGAAGCCGTTGGCGACACCGCGTGGTACGTAGACGGCGCGTTCGGGGGTGAGCTCGATGGTGAAGACGGTGCCGAAGCTCGGGCCTTCGCGCAGGTCGGCCCAGGCGCCGAAAATGCGCCCGGTGGCTAGTGAGACGTATTTGTCCCACGGCTCGGCGTGTAGTCCGCGGGTGGTGCCCGTCGTGGCGTTGAACGAGATGTTGTTCTGCACTGGGCCGAGGTCGGGCAGGCCGAGCTCCGTCATCTTGGCGCGCTGCCAGTTCTCTTTGAACCAACCGCGATTGTCGCCGTGTACGGGAAGTTCGATGACAAGCAGGCCAGGAATAGGTGTCGGGTGGATGGCGAGTTCGGTCATGTTATGCGCCTTTTCCCCGTTCGAGTAGTTGGAGCAGGTAGGAGCCGTAGCCCGATTTGGCGAGTGCTTCACCGCGAGCCCGCAAGCCGCTGTCGCTGAGGAATCCTTGACGCCAGGCGACTTCCTCTGGGCTGCCAATGTATTGGCTCGTGCGCTTTTGCAAGGTGCGCACGTATTCGGATGCATCGCTCAGCGAGTCGAATGTTCCTGTGTCTAGCCAGGCGGTTCCGCGCGGGAGCACCTCGACGTGCAGTCGGCCTTGTCGGAGGTATTCCTTGTTGATGTCGGTGATCTCATACTCGCCGCGGGCAGATGGTTTCAGGTTGGCGGCAATGTCGGTGACGTCGCTCGAATAGAAATAAATGCCGGGAACCGCATAGTTGCTGCGTGGATGCTTGGGTTTTTCTTCGAGGGTGATGGCCGCTCCATGCGCGTCGAATTCTACGACACCGTAAGCGCTGGGGTCAGCAACCCAATAGGCGAAGACTGCGCCGCCATCGATGTTTTCAAATCGGGAGAGCTGGGTGCCGAGTTTGGGGCCGTGGAAGATGTTGTCGCCAAGCACGAGGGCGACGCTTTCGTTGCCGATGAATTCTTTGCCGATCACAAACGCCTGGGCGAGTCCGTTGGGTTCTGCCTGTACCGCGTAGCTGATGTCGATGCCGAATTGGCTTCCATCGCCGAGGAGTCGGCGGAACTGGTCAGCGTCGTGAGGTGTCGTGATGACGAGCACATCGTTGATGCCCGCAAGGATGAGCACCGAAAGTGGGTAGTACACCATGGGCTTGTCGTAGACGGGGACCAGCTGTTTCGAGGTGCCAAGGGTTATGGGGTGCAGCCGGGTACCAGATCCACCTGCGAGAATTATGCCTTTCACATCAGCCCTTTCTGCGTCGGCGACGAGTCAACGCTACCGTCTTTGACCTGTTGGTGTCAGCTAGGCTTGCGTGTGCATCGACAGTTGTCTGGTTGAGGAGGAGTGTGCGTTATGCGAGTTCTGATCACGGGCGGTGCCGGTTTCATCGGTGCCAATTTTGTTCACCATACTCTGACCCATCGCCCGGACGCAGAGGTCACGGTGCTGGATGCACTCACCTACGCGGGCAATAAGGCATCGCTTGCGTCGGTGGCCGATCGAATCACTTTCGTGCATGGTGATATCACTGACCGAGATCTTGTCGATTCGCTCGTCGCGAGCACCGATCTCGTTGTACATTTCGCGGCGGAGTCGCACAACGACAATTCGCTGGCCAATCCTGAGCCGTTTGTGCTCACCAACTTGTTCGGCACGTTCACTCTTCTTGAGGCGGTACGCAAGTACGGCGTTCGCTACCATCACATCTCTACCGACGAGGTCTATGGCGATTTGGAGTTGGATGATCCGGCCAAGTTCACCGAGACTACTCGCTATAACCCGTCGAGCCCGTATTCTTCGACGAAGGCGGGAAGCGACCTGCTGGTGCGTGCCTGGGTGCGTTCGTTCGGCATCCACGCCACGATCTCCAATTGCAGCAACAACTATGGGCCTTACCAGCATGTCGAGAAGTTCATTCCCCGCCAGATCACGAACATCATCGATGGTGTTCGTCCGAAACTTTATGGTGATGGCAAGAATGTGCGCGACTGGATTCATGTTGACGACCACAATGCTGCGGTATGGACGATCATCGACAAGGGCGTCTCGGGCGAGACCTACCTTATTGGGGCCAATGGCGAGCAGGACAACAAGACGGTCATCGAACTGATTCTGGAACTGCTCGGCAAAGACGCTGGCGACTATGACCATGTCACCGATCGCCCGGGCCATGACCTGCGGTACGCCATCGATTCGACGCGCCTGCGCACCGAGCTTGGCTGGCAGCCCCGCTACACCTCGTTCCGCGATGGGCTTGCCGACACTATCGCGTGGTACCAGCAGAACGAGGCGTGGTGGCGCCCGCAGAAGGCGGAGACGGAGCAGAAGTATGCGGTCTCGGGCGGCACTCAATAGATCAATAGATGCAGACCTGAGGGCCTGGCACAAAGACCACCACTAGACTGACGTCCTTGTGTGGTAGCTGGCGGCTTAATTCCCCATAAAGTAGGCATCCAAAGGGGGCAGAAATGGCTGCTTCTCTGCTATGGGAGAATGTATCCGCAATCCCGGAGCCGCATGGTTCGACCGTAAGAGAGGGTGTAGGTGCATGACGAAGTTCACGAAACGCGTCATTAGAAAAGTTAGACGCGTCGTTCGTGGAGGGGGGAAAAGTCATCCGGCTATTCAAAATCCAGCCATCCAAAATCATCCAGCTGTCCAGGCAATTTCTGAACCCGAGGTCGATGCACGTGCGCGACTTCTGCTTGATAGTGGATTGTTTGACGAAGATTTTTATCGTGCTCAGAGCCTCGTCAGGAAGCCAGGTGCTGTTGCGGCCGCTGAACATTTTCTCGCTCGCGGGATGCCGCTTATGCGGGCGTTCCACCCGCTTATCTTGCCGGTGTATCTTCCCATGGACGTTCGGCGCGCTTGGCGGGAATCCGATATCGAAGGCATATTGGCATGGTTGTCTAGCAGTGAAAGCCTCTCCGTATCCTGGTCGCCGACATTCAGTCCTCGAAATCTGCTCAGGACGTTTGCGCAATCGGCTTCTGCTGAACAACCGGACGAGTGGGAGGACGAGGCGGATCTCGAACCCGGCGACGGCCATCCTTTGGTCACTGCCCAAGAAGTTACGGATGAAGATGCCATCCGGGTAGTCGACTGGTTGCGGAACATCGGCGAGGGGGACTTGCTGCCTATCGATGATCGTCTTGGTGCGCGGGATCCACTGCGTTTTGGCGATCTGCGCAACCGGCTGATCGCCTCGGCAAAGGAGATCGGTGCGCAGCGTGCACGATTGGGGCATCGTACCCACGACAAATGGTCCAAGGGCCGCGACCGAAGGTGGCTTCAAGGCGTCGCCCATGTTGAGATCCCGCACACAGATGGCCCTCTTCTCAGTGTCGTGATGCCGGTATGGAATCGCGAGTTCATCGTGGAAGATGCTATTCGCTCTGTGCAGGCGCAATCCTTTGACAACTGGGAGCTGATCGTTGTCGATGATGGCTCCACCGATGGAACCCGGGACGTCGTGCGCCGTATCGGTGAAAGCGACCATCGCGTCCGACTTGTGCAGGGGATGCATGGCGGTGTCTCCGCGGCAAGGAATTCGGCGGTCGACGTTGCGCGCGGCCGTTATCTCGCATTTTTGGATTCGGATAACAAGTGGCAACCTAATTTTCTCGAATTCGCCCTCAAGGGGATGATCAGTTCTGGAGCTCGGGCTGGGTATGCGGGCGTCGAACTCATTGACGCAGACACGAGGGAAAAGGTCTACCGCGCTTACGAAGGGGGCTTGGACGAGCTCAAGGTTTACAACTTCATCGACCTCAACGTTCTTGTCGTCGAGACGGAACTCGTGCGTGAGGTCGGCATTTTTGACACCAAGATTAAGCGATGGGTTGACCACGATTTCGTTTTGCGAATTGCAGAACGAACCGAACCAAAATTCTTTCACTTCGTGGGTTGCGTCTATGAGAACTCAGACGATTTCGTCAGAATCACCACCGCCGAGTCGAACCATTGGCAATATGTAGTGCTGGAGAAGGCGTGGGTCGATTGGGCGCGCTTGCGGGCCGAGGTCTCTGCGAGGATACCTGGCCGGGTTTCCGTGGTGATTCCATCTTTTCGCGATGTGGGCATGACTATCGGTGCGGTGCGAGCACTTATCGAGTTCACCTCAGACCGCGACCTCGAAATCATCGTCGTCGAGAACGGGTCGCCCGCACCGCAGGCCTTGACGTTGGATGCGGCGTTGGCTGGCGCAGAGAATGTGCAGATCACCCATTTGCCGCGCAATCTGAATTTCGCTCTTGGCTCCAATGTCGGAGTCGCGGCCTCAACCGGAGAGTTCGTGTTGTTCCTGAACAATGACACGGCGGTGCGATCGGGTTGGCTCGATCCATTGCTCAGACGGCTCGAAGACCCGGCGGTTGCTGGGGTGCAGCCCTTGTTGCTTTACGAAGACGACACCATCCAATCCGCGGGAACGATCTTCCCTCTCCAGGGCGAATTGCCGACACATTTTCTGGTAGGGCACTCCCCCGACGATGCACAGGAGCTTGGGGATTTTCGCTTTTCAGCAGTGACCGCCGCGGCTCTGCTTATGCGTGCTTCTGACGTAGTCGAGTTGGAGGGCTTCGATACTTTCTATGTGAATGGCTGGGAGGATGTCGATCTGTGCTTACGTGCTCGCGAAGGAGGAAAACGGTACTTCGTCGTTGAGCCTCGGTCGAGAGTGAATCATCTCGAAAGCAAGACCCCCGGGCGCGGTGCGCAAGTGCTTGAGAACCGGGCGATCTTTATTGATCGATGGAAGGGGTTGCTCCCGGGTCCAGACGACTTCTACACGCCTCTGGGGTTTGAAGTCGCACACGTTGGTGCAGATCGTGCCGTGATGCCGGCACCAAAGCTCCTCGTGACACGTCCCCGGCACGGTGATGTCCATCTCAATGGGGAAGCTGTCCCGGTCTTGCGATGGTCGATCAAGAATCCCGCAACCGCAGGAAAGATCGGCGATAACTGGGGCGACACCCACTTCATATCAAACCTGGCTGATGGGTTGCGTTCCTTTGGACAAGAAGTGGTCACGTATCGTCGGACGGCTTTTGCTGTGCCCGCAACCGCATACGACGACGTCAACCTCGCAATTCGGGGTCTGATCAAGGCGTATCCACAGCCCGCAAAGACGAATGTGCTGTGGGTGATCAGCCACCCGGAGTTGGTGGAAGATGACGAGTTGCATGGTTTTGACCTTGTCTTCGCTGCCTCGGAGAAGTGGGCTGCTGAGACAACTGCACGCACGGGAGTGGCTGTGCGGCCCTTGCTTCAGGCCACCGATCCAAGTGTTTTCTCGCTGCCGCCCGTTCAGCCACAGCGGGATGACGGGGTCATTTTCGTTGGTCAAGCTCGTCCCGGGGCGCCTCGAAAGATTGTCATGGATGCGATAGCGGCGGGTGTGGATGTGCGCGTCTGGGGGCCGAGGTGGGAACGTTTCATTGACCAACGGTACATAGTCGGCGAGAACTATCCGAATGCAGAACTGGGGCAGCTCTATTCGAGCGCGTCGGTCGTCTTGAACGACCATTGGGAGGACATGGCAGAAGAGGGCTTCATCTCGAACCGCCTCTTTGATGCGGTCGCCTCTGGTGCTCGGGTCGTCTCTGACTACGTCGAAGGGGTGGATGCTCTCTTCGGAGGTGTTGTGCGAACCTATAACTCACTTGAGGAGCTTTCTGAGTTGTGTGCCCCGGCGGGAGAGGCGCTTTTCCCGGATGATCGACGATTGGCCGAGGCTGCTCGAGAGGTGGCTGTAAAGCACACGTTCCATGCCCGTGCCGAGCAGTTGCTTCACGCTGTGCGAGAGTTTCGCCAGAACTCGTAGGATCATGTCTTAGGGTCACGCAAATTCGATGCGACGTGTGACTCCTGTTTATTGAGGCCGTGCGCTGTCCGGTGGAAATACCCATTTTCCATATGCTACGAATCTGAACAGCATTGCGACCGCCTGCCCGACGACGGTGCCCCAGATATTGTCGGCGACTGGGTCATCAAGCTTGAGCACATAGCGAGAGAACCCAAGACACAAAAGCTGTAGCACTATTGCAATGACATTGAACAATGCGAAGAGCAGAAACTGTGAGAGTGACCGCGGCTTAGGGGAGTCGGAGTATGTGAAGTATTTGCTTCCAAAATAGGAAGCAACCGTCGCTACGCCGATCGCAATGCACTTGGCGACGAGCGGCAGCGAGAAGAGGGGGCCATGCCCTCCCCAGAAAACCAGGATGTTGTAGAGCCCGGCGTCGACAAGGAATGCCCCGCCACCAACGATGAGGAAGCGCACCCCGACAGCCCGATGGTTGCGTTTGGGATTTACCACCCACTAACAGTAGCGTGCAGGAGAAATCCGCTGACGTTGCGCACTAGCGTTGCAGCACCGAGTAAATGTAGAAGGTCGTTTGAGCTTGAGTGACGACCGTGGGATCGCTGAGGCACCCTTGCGTCAGGGGCTTGTCGCTGAGCACATGTGCAACATTCTTCTGGGCGAATGCGGAACACGAGTCGAAGGTCACGAGAACCTGGTCTGCGCGTGTGAGGCTTACAACCGGCTCACCACTTCCCGGTGTCCACTTGATGTGGGCAAGGCGGTTCCATGTGTTCTCGTACGTGCCGGTCGGGTCGATCTGGCTCCACATCTTCGCCGAGGGGTACGTCTGAACCCCGCCGTACACCGGCACGCCAGATTCGAACAAGATAGTCATAGGCAAAAATTCACCGACGTTCACCCAACTTCCCTCAGGGTCGGTCTCGTGGATAGCGGAGACCTGTTGCCCAACTTCTGTGTCATTGAGATTGAAGACTCCGCGATAGAGCGGGTTCACGCCCGCGCTGACTGCAAGGGTCACGGCGAGAAAGGCCACCGCCGTGGTTGCGAGGTGGCGTCGCAAGACAGCAAGTGCGGCCACGAGTTGCCCGGCGAGCAGTAGTTTCCAACTCGTCGCGGCAGAGAGCACCTCTGGTTCATTCTGTCGCAAATAGAACCAGACGACTGTCGTCGTGCCGATCATTGCGGCCCCTGTGACCGCAATGATCGGCCAGGGCGTGCGGATCTTGAGCTCAGTGGTACGAAGGAATACAACCACGACAGCCGCCAATGTCAAGATGATGAAGCTGTACCATATTCGCGGTGTCGTCGTGCGATTGAGCAGCAGCAGGTTCGCCAACCAATCCCAACCGGGTACAAACATCCATGCGAAGACGGCCACGTTTCCTATCACGATCGACGCGCATAACCAGTCGAATCGGCGCTCGCTCTTCCACCGACGCCAGGTCAGCCAGGCGAGGGGGATGCACAGAAATACAGAAAGCACGATGGGCGCGGAGGCTTCGGACTGGTTTGTCCCGAGAAAGGTGATCTGGGTCTGAAGTGCGGTCTGAAAAGGAGACGACATCAATCTGATGAAATGTTGAAATCCTGCTAGGCCGGCACTGGCATCTCGCGCTCCCGGATAAACAGTGTTGAGCATCGCCGAAACCGCATCACGATTCGCAAACAGCCAATAACCGGTGATCACGATAGAGGTCAGCCCGGCAACTGCTAACGGAATCAAGGTGCGAAAACGCCGCGCGATGCGAGAGGGGGCCCCTGGGATCGACCCGAGAGTCAAGCCGATGCTGATCAGCAGAACGGGGAGGAAGATGGCGACGATGTAGGGCACATATAGAGACATGGCCATGGTTACCGTCAGATATCCGGCGATGGCGGCGGGGACGATTCGTGTGATCGTTTTGCGTGCCTTGAGGCTGATGACTACGGCGGCAAGCACGCTGAATCCCCACGCAACCGGCCAGATATTGCTCGGCAGGAACCACCACATGATCATGGGGGAAAATGCGGTCGCGGCGGCGAGTGCGGCTGATGACAACGGTCGCTTCGGAAGTAGCGATACGCAGAACACATATGCGGCGGCGGCGGTTGCCGCGAGCGGAAGCCACCACCGTAACGCCATCCCCTGGTCCAGAGGCAGGAAGAGCATTCCTGCAGCATGCGGGCGAAAAATCATCGACCAATGCCAAGAGGGTGAATCGTTGTAGAGCAAAGCGCTGATGCCGCCGGGAAAGCTGTTGTTGGTGACCGGAAAACCCTGTTGATACTGAGAGACCACCCAGGCGGATTGCACCCACCATTCGTCGCCACGAATACCTCGTGGGGTTCCCCAGATCAGATTCGGGTCGGTACCTGTGCCGAAATACTTCCAGAAATATCCGGTGGACGAGCCGCTGATGCCTAGCACCGTCAACAGTATTGTGGCAAGCAGTACAAGTAGTGGGAACCAAAGAACCACCAGCAAGTTCGGCAATCCGTTGCTACGAGGGGTGACCAATTCCGCATACCTTGAAGAGATACGGTTCGCGAGCTGAAACGCTGGCATTCGCATGTTGAGTTGACGTTGCCTGCGGTGACTGGGCATGCAAACACTCTAGGCGACGATTCAGCTTGCACCGGGCTGTAGCATGTGGTGGGGGCTGTTCGCTGGCCCGCTAACGAGTCCTTATCGAGGAATGTGAGTATGAGTCTTCCTATTCCGGATGACCTTCGGCTGGGGGTTATCATCCCGTGTTACAACGAGGAAGCAGCCATCGCCAAGGTGGTCGCCGACATCAAGCTGACACTTCCGACCGCCGACATTTATGTCTACGACAACAACAGTTCAGACGAGACCGCAGCGCGTGCAGCCGCGGCGGGGGCGATCGTGCGCACTGAACTCGCGAAGGGCAAGGGGAACGTCGTACGGCGCGCGTTTGCCGACGTGGAGGCCGATGTGTACGTACTTATCGATGGTGATGACACGTATGACGTAGCCAGCATCCCTCCTATGATCAATGCACTTCTGGATGGGCCATTTGACCATGTTCTTGGCGTGCGGTATCAGAGAGAGGGCACAGCTGACGCGTATCGTCCAGGGCATTCGATCGGGAATAGGGCATTCAACGCGCTGGTCGGTTGGCTCTTTCGTGAGTCTATTGGCGATATGTTGAGTGGGTGCAGAGTATTTTCTCGTCGGTTCGTCAAATCATTCCCTGCAATTTCTCATGAATTTGAGATAGAGACAGAGCTGACAATCCATTATTGCAGTTTGAGAATTCCTCATACCGAGATGCCGGTAGGGTTTGGGGAGCGTGCTATTGGCACGGAAAGCAAGTTACGCACCTTTCGCGACGGATTCAAGATTCTCAACCTCGTGCTCCATCTTGTCCGTCATGAGCGCCCGGTAGCTTTTCACGGATTGCTTGGCTTGATTGTGTTCTTCGTTGCCCTTATCATCGGGATCCCGGTTATAACCGAATTTTTTACCACCGGCTTAGTTCTGCGCTTGCCTTCCGCTGTGCTTGCCTCGTCGCTCGTCATTCTCGGTGCCGTGACCTGGGTTGTTGGACTTTTGCTCGAAGGTGTCACCCGATCTCGGCATGAAAATGCTCGGCTGATCTACCTCTCATACCCTTCGGTTGGTCGGCCATAGTCGGTTCTCAGAGCCTTTTTGTGGCGGAATGGCTGCTCCTGCATGCGGGCAGCGGCATTAGCGTGATGCTCGGCACATTTGTCTACTTCGCGTGTTCGAAGCCCGAGGATTGACGCCGCATCCACATCCGCATCCCGAGCAGAACAACCCAGACCACTCCGAGAATGCCCGGCAGCACATTAAAGACAGACTCGAACCATTCGGGCAGCGCGGTCGCATCGAAGAAGCCCGCAGCAAGCGACTGGGTTGTCATGAAGATGGTGACGAGAACGAGCACGCCAACCCAGCGTCCCAGGCTTTCGGACACGGCGACCGCCACGATCCACAGCAGCACATACCAGGGCCAGATCACGCTCGAACCGGCGAGAAAAACGGTGTATGCCAGCGCAAGCTGACTCGCGGCCGGGCGCCTTGTCGGCCACAGCGAGATCACGATCGCCGCAACCACCGTGGCCACGCCGACACTCGTGGCCACAACCGCCGCCCACGTAGGAGTCGTACCATCTTCAGGCGCAACGATAGACCCGCCGGTCAATAACTGCACTGGCACGAACCACAGCGGTCGCGACAGTTGTGGTGTAGAAAATACGGCGTGCAGCCAGTCAGAAAACGATGCACCAACAACGGCGAGCATCAGCCACAGCGCTGCGATGCAGCCAACTGCCATCGTGGCTAGTGCTGTGACGGTGCGTCGCCATGGCTGCCGGCCGGGCATCGCGATCCTGAGCGCGGCGGGATAGGCGATTGCTGCAGTCGGCTTGATTGCCGTGGCGATCGTCAGCCACACCCACGCGCCAGTCAGGCGAACTGCCGTCGGTCGCAACACGTGATGTGCGGCTGCGAGACCACCGGCCACCGCCGCGATCACTAGGGCATCATTGTGAATCGCCAGCACACATGAAATCAGCGTCAACGGGTTGGCGATCGCTGCCCATAAGGCAGTTGCAGAGCGGGCACCGGTACGCCGGCTGATCTGCGTCACGAAGAAGGCCGTCAATGCGAGCGCCCCTACCATGACCAGGCGAAACCCGGCAATCGCTCCCAAGTACCCAAGCGGTGCGGTGACGGTCGTGATGGCCGAACCGATCATGAGCATGAACGGGCCATACGGTGTCGGGGTGGACGCCCACTTGGGGTGCACGCCAAAGCCCGCCCAGTCGGGTAGCACGTTGATCCCCGTCGTATACGGGTTAGCTCCCGAAGCACTCAGGTGACCGACCGCGACGTACGAATACACGTCTTGACTCGTCAGGGGCAGGGCGAACAGCAGTGGTGCGGCCCAGGCGCTCGCGAGAATGATGACCTGTTTCATGCTCAGTGCAGGTGAGGCTTGTGGATGCGTGCGGCCGTTTCGCGGTCCCACCGCAAGCCAGACTGCCAGCAGTGCGAACCCGGCAACAGTGATGCCGGCAGCCGCAGCCATCGCCAACCCGGAGTTCGCGCGCGCATCCACAAACCACGCCTGCTGCCATAAGGGCGCGGCACTGCCAATGGGTGCCACAACGTAACTGGCTAGGGCAAGCACGGTGGTCGATGCGGTCCCGACCGCCAATGCAACGCCGAAACGCGATCGTTGTGCGTCAGAGGTCTTCGTCTTCACGTGCCGGCGGTTCTTCCTGGGATGTTGTCGGTGATGGTTGTGGTTCTCGTGGTCGGGTTGGTAGTCGGGTTGGTAGTTGGTGGCGGTCGTTCTGGGTGTGACATGCGGCGTGGCAGGTGTGCGCGACACGGCGCAATCCTCTGGCGCAGCGCGACGGCGGAACGCGGGGTGCAGTCGAGCACAACGCGGCCGAGCAGGATGCGAGTGGTGCGCCGCAACGTCGGCGGACTGTCAGCATCCAAAGCCTACTTGCTCACACCCGATGTGGTGGTTCCGTTCGGCCTGCACTCGTCGCGCTATCCCAGTCCGCCTTCCCCATATCCGTTCGCCCTCGTCGCCATGCCTTTTGTGCATTTCCTTGCCCACTGTCTGTGAGGCGCTGTATTTTTGGTGCACAGTTTGGCGCAGAAGGCGCCTTCGAGGGGCAATCCCCCCCCAGGCGCGTCGACGTCGCACGATTTCACGCCCAGCTGGCAAACATCCATCGCAATAAATAGGCGCCACGTGCGCACGGTTGGCATCCATTCCTGCGAGAATGGGCGCGTGACTCAGATCAGCTCGCGCGTGTATAAGGCGGGCACCCTTATCGGTGAAGACTTCGACCGTGAAACACTGGCCGCCTATTTCGCCGACCCAGATGCCATCGTGCTTGTCGACTTCGTTGCGCCGGACGAAGGTGACCTCGAGTGGATCATCCACGAACTGAACCTGCATCCCATTGCCGTCACCGATGCGCTGGAAAAACATACGCGCCCGAAGATCGAACGCTATGACACCCACGATTTCGTGGTCTGTTACTACCTTGATTTGCGGGCTGGCGACGACGAACTGACCGCCCATGAGCTTTCGGTATTCGTCACGGAACGAGCGATGGTGAGCGCGCGCCGGGCGCCCGT
Source organism: Actinomycetales bacterium (assembly GCA_015654475.1). Lineage (GTDB taxonomy): Bacteria > Actinomycetota > Actinomycetes > Actinomycetales > Microbacteriaceae > UBA3913. The sequence continues at coordinate 45,371 of JAATGV010000017.1, read as the reverse complement.
GAGAATATTCGACGCACTTCACGAGCGCATCGTCAGGCATCCAGAGATCATGGGACGAGGCGTCTATTCGCTGTTTTGGGCTTTGCTCGACTTGGTTGTCGACAGCCATTTCGACACCATTCAGGATATGGATGAACGCCTCGACGAGCTTGAGGATCGCGTTTTCCAGGAGGGTGTGGGTACGCAGGAGTCGGTTCTTCAGCGTGACCTGTTTCGCGCCCGCAAACGACTTGTCCAGGTGCGACGCCTCACGCTGCCTATGCGGGAACTCGTCAACTCGGTGCTTCGCGACGGTCAGGACCGGATCTCGCCGACGATCCGTCCCTATTTCGCCGACGTCTACGATCACACTCTGCGAGTCAATGAGTGGGTGGATGCGTTGCGTGACTTGGTCACGAGCCTCCTGGATGCGAGCCTCACCATTCAGGGCAACCGCATGAATATGATCATGAAGAAGGTCACCAGTTGGGCGGCCATTATTGCTGTGCCAACCCTGATCACCGGCTTTTTTGGGCAGAATGTGGCATTTTGGGGCTTTGGCCAAGCGGCCGGGCTCGTGATCTCGAGCGTGCTGATCGTGGTCTCCTCGGTTGGCCTGTACCTGGCGTTCAAGCACAACGACTGGTTGTAGCGGCGGGGGCGGGGTGCGTTGCCCGTCCGCACGTGTTCCCCGCGGCGCACGCGACAGCCTCGAGTGCAGTACAGCCTTGAGTGCGGTACAGCGTCGAGTGCAGTGCAACTTCGCGGATAGGTTTCGTGACACGCCGTGTTTCGGGCCCCAAACACACCCCAAAACCGCTTTTGTCCGCGAAGTTGTGTGGCCGCGTGGTTTCTCAGCTGTGCGTATGGGTTCGGTGCACGACAACGTCGAATGCGGTGCAACTTCGAACGCGGCACGGGGTCGAACGTGACGCAACTTCGCGGGTAGTTTTTGTGACACGCCGTGTTTTGGGGCCTGTACATGCCCGAAAACTGCTTTTGTCCGCGAAGTTGCGCGACGGTGGGTTGGTGGGTTGGTGGGTTGGTGGGTTGGTGGGTCGGCGTTTGGCGGCCGGTGCTGCTGTGCCGGCGACGGGCCTCGCGATCTCGAGTGCACTAGTTGTGGTGTCGTCGGTGGGCCTGTGTCTATCGTTTACGCGCAACGACTGGTTGTAGCGGCGCGCGAGATCTTCACTCTGACAGGAAAAACTCAAAGCCATTGCCCTCCGCGACGTGGACCCCGGTTTTTCCTGTCAGAGCGAAGATGTCATGGTGGTGTAGGTGTAGGTGTAGGTGTAGGTGTAGGTGTAGGTGTAGGTGTAGGTGTAGGTGTAGGTGTAGGTGTTCGCCCCCACTGCCGTGTCCGAATTTCGCCAGACACGATCAAGGTCGCGTGCAAGCATAGAGGTGTGGATTTCATTAGCCGGTACCGAGCAATCGCGGCAAAAGACTCCCGTTTCGACGGGCAGTTCATCACAGCGGTGCGCACCACGGGCATCTATTGCCGCCCAAGCTGCCCGGCCCGTACCCCTAAACCCGAGAACGTCGAGTTCTTTTCCACGAGCGCGGCCGCTCAGGATGCCGGGTATCGAGCGTGTCGACGTTGCCTACCGGAGGCGACCCCTGGCAGCCCCGAGTGGAATCTGCGAGAAGATACGGCAGCACGCGCCATGCGCCTCATCTCAGACGGTGTTGTTGATCGCCATGGTGTAGACGGCCTTGCCCGGCGTCTCGGTTACTCCACGAGGCAGCTCGGCCGCATTCTGCACGCCGAAATCGGCACTGGCGTCGAATCCATCGCCCGGGCCGCTCGCGCCCACACCGCCCGCGACCTGATCATCAACACCGATCTCGCTCTCGCGGACGTCGCGTTTGCTTCCGGCTTCGGCAGTGTGCGTCAATTCACCGACACCATCGGGCGCGTGTACGGCATGACCCCGAGCCGACTGCGCGCAACCAGGCGAAGCACCACCACACCCGCAGGCTCCACTCCTCAGATCATCCACCTCACTCTTGCCAATCGCGAGCCATTCGACGGCATCGGCCTGTTGTCGTGGTTTGCCGATAGGGCTGTGGATGGCGTTGAGGCCGTGACCGGGGATCGGTATGCGCGGTCCCTGCGGCTGCCCAACGGCCCCGCCACAGTTGACGTGCGTTACGACGGTGCCACCGTTCGGGTTACGTTGCGGTTGCACGATCGTGCCGACCTGCCTGCGGCCCTTTCGCGTTTGCGTCGGCTGTTTGATCTCGACGCAGACCCGCTCGCGGTTGACGAGGCGCTTGCTGAGGAACCCGCATTGCGCGATTCGGTCGCCGCGGTGCCAGGCATTCGCATTCCCGGGTCGGTCGACGCATCCGAAATGCTTGTCCGGGCCATTCTTGGGCAACAGGTCACTGTCGCGTCGGCCCGCGCCCAACTGAACCGGCTTGCCTCCGAGATCGGCGAGGATCTGCCTTCGGGTGTTGCAATACCCGAGCTCGGCATCACCCGACTTTTTCCAACCCCGATGGCGATCGCCGAACATGCGAGCGAGCTTGTGCGCGGCCCACGCGCCCGCACGGAAGCGCTGCGCGGAGCGTGCGAAGCAGTCGCAGACGGCAATCTCGTCCTTGACCGCGCCGATACTCGCGAGCATCTCATCCATGAGTTGTGCCTGCTACGTGGGGTGGGGGTGTGGAGCGCCGGCTACGTCGCCCTACGGGTGCTCGGTCACCCAGACATCAGTATTCCTGGTGACATCGCTTTGCTGCGTGGCGCCCAGAGACTCGGATTCGCCACCAATCGCAGCGAGCTTGACGCCAACATCCAGCGCCTCTCGCCATGGCGCAGTTATGCAAGCCTGCACTTGTGGCGAGCTGCCGCAGTGCCGAGAAACCCGACGAAAGCAGCAGCATGATTCAGCCCCTCGTAAGTCAGATGATGTCAACCCCAGACGGACCTTTTGTGATGATCGAGGACACCGCCGGTGCCGTGATCGCTGCGGGGTGGACGGATGATGTTGCGGCGCTGGTGAGCCGAAGCGGGATCGGTGGCGCACTCGTCGTGCCAGGCGTGTGTGATGCCGCAGCTGCTGTGGAGGCCTACTACAGCGGTGCCCTCGATGCGCCCTTGGCTGTGCCGGTTGTGACGGCGGGCACTGCTTTTCAGCAGCAGGTTTGGGGTGCGTTGCGGGCTATTCCGGCGGGGCAAAGCCGCACGTATGGTGAGCTTGCCGCCAGCGTTGGCTCACCGGCGGCGGTCCGAGCTGTCGGAAGTGCGTGCGCGCGCAACCGAGTCGCGCTTTTCGTGCCATGTCATCGCATTGTTGGGGCCGGTGGATCGTTGACCGGGTTTGCTTGGGGGATGGATGTGAAGCGTCGGTTGCTTGAGCGCGAGGGTGTGCTGCCTTCCGTGCTTATGCTCTAAGCCGAAAAGGTGGATGTCTTGGCTGCCCATATCCTTGCTGCCTGCGCTTCAGCGTGTTTCTGACGGCCGGGATGACGGCTTGCCACCCGCCCTGCTGCCAGCTGCCAGCATCCACCTCTGTCAGCATCAACCGCTGCCGTCTACCACCCTGCCGACTGCATCCATCCATTGCTGCACATAGCGATAGCGCACTGCTGCACGCAGCCCTGCGGTACACAAGCAACGCGACGGAGCCCCACCGGGGTGGAACACCGTCGCGTTGCTGGCACAGGGCCGAGTTGTCCTATTTGACTGTCAGCTTGACCTTTGAAGAGGTGCTTGCGGCAAGGTTGGCGTTGCCTTTGAAGGTGGCGGTGAGCTTCGCCTTGGTCTTCTTGGGGAATGCCTTGATGGTGACCGTGACTTTGCCTTTCTTAGCAGAACTGAGGCTGGCGGAGCCAACCGACTTCTTGCCGTTTTTGACAATTACGGTTCCGGTCGGCTTGACCGACAGCCCCGGAACGGTGACGGTAACGGTTACCTTGCTCTTTTTCTTCTTCTTGATTGACTTCTTGGCGAGTTTCAGCTTTGTCGTCGTCTTGGCTTTGTTGACGGTGATCTTCACTGTCTTGGTTGCGATGGGTGCGCCGGTGCTGCTTTGGAACGCAACTGTGAGGGAGTGCACGCCCGCGGGAGTGGCTGAGGGGATTGTCACCGTCGCCTTAGCAGCCTGGGCCGTGCGTGAAAGCCGGTTTCCGTCGAGCAGTACAACGAATTCGCCTGGGGCAGCGAGCCCGGACGAGGTCGCACTAACTGTGAATGATGCTCCCTTGCCGTAGCTCAGTGTGGGCGCAGGCAGGCTGATGGTTGGGACACTTACACAGGTTGACTTCGTGCCGCTTTGATAAACCACTTTGCTGAGGGCATTCGCATAGGAAGAATCGACGGATTTTGCGAAGCTGACGATGGAGGCGCGGGTGGCCGTGGAAGAGGGGAGCGTGATCGGATAGCTTCCTGAGTCAAACGCATCATAAACGTCATTGAGGTATGTCTCAAAAGTGTTCTCGAAGGAAGTGTCCAGGACCGAATCCAGAGAATTGAGGTAGGCATAGACATCGAATGTCGGATCTGCGAGTTCGATTTCCGCCTCGAAGTTGTAATAGCTGGCCTGAACGCCGAGAAGGCTGTAGTAGACGCTGTAGTAGATGCCATTTGATCGGAGACTGTTGGCTTCCAACGCAGCATCCACTTGTTCGGGTGTCGAGGATGCGGAGAGCGTCTTGGCGAGTGCCGTGGTGTTGGCCACGTATGTGTCGAATGCGGGAATTGACTCCCAGACTGGGTTTTTTGATTGCGCGAGGTTGTAGAAGGGCTGCGTCTTCGCGGTGGGTACCTTCGTGGGAGCGCATATCTGCGTGTCGGCGGCTTGGGCTGCGACTGGGGCCGTAAGCGCTGCGAACGTCAGCGCCGTAGCCCCGATGATGCCAACAACGCGAGAACGGGTGGGGGTTTTCATTGTCGTCCTTTGTGTATATGAATAGAGAGGCGACCGTTGCGGTCAAGTGTTGTCGCATCCTGTGCGCTAACACTTATGTGTACTATGCACCAAAAAAGGATAAAAATATATTATTTACGCGATGAATCTTACATACGGTTCATATACATCTCAAGCGTTCACAAAATGTCGTTCTGCTCGCTCGTTCCGCTTCGCCCGCCACACATGATGCACATGTGCGACACGCCCGAACCGGCATGTCGCCGACGAAACTCTCTGTTCACATCGAGACAGATTTTTGTTGTGGAGAACCCGCAAAAAGAGCCTAACGACGGGCATTTTTGAGTTCTCCACAGTGTTGATAATTACACGTGTGTAACACATCATGTAGTAGCTGTCGCGAAATGCGACACAACATCTAGTGTGCGATGTAGTATCGACAGCACGCCCAAGGAAGAAAGGTCCATCCATGACGATCACTGTCTACTCCAAGCCGGCCTGCGTGCAATGCAATGCGACCTATCGGGCGCTCGACAAGGCTGGTATCGACTACGACGTTGTTGATATCACCCAGGACGCAGCAGCGCTTGAGGCAGTCAAAGGTCTCGGCTACCTGCAGGCACCAGTCGTTGTCACAGACGAGGGTCACTGGTCGGGATTCCGTCCAGACAAGATCACCGAACTGGTCGCAAGGGTTGCAGCACCTGTAGCATGACCGGCCCGGTGCACTTCCCGCACCTCTGGTAACACACCCGACGATTCGTATAGGCAATTAGGGCGCGTTCAGAGGGCAACTTTGCTGGCCTCGGCACACGACGTCAGCGCCAAACATACATGTGAACTTATGAGAACAACTGACGACCTCAGAATCGTCACAACAGAAGGGTTGGAGGGGTTTTGGGCACAGCAACCATAGACGTCGACCGCACAGAGTCACGGAGCTTGATCGCCGAACAGGACTACCACGCGCTGAACGCCATGCTCAACCTGTATGGTCCGGACGGCAAGATCCAGTTCGACAAGGATCGCGAAGCGGCTCGGCAGTACTTTCTTCAGCACGTCAACCAGAACACCGTGTTTTTCCACGACCTGGATGAGCGTCTGAAGTTTCTGATCGACAACGAGTACTACGAGGCGGCGGTCATCGATCAGTACTCGCGCGATTTCATCGCACAGCTCGAGAAGCGTGCATACAGCTACAAGTTCCGCTTCCAGACCTTCCTCGGTGCGTTCAAGTTCTACACCTCGTACGCGCTCAAAACATTCGACGGCAAGCGTTACCTCGAACGCTACGAAGATCGTGTCGTGATGGTGGCGCTCACCCTCGCAAATGGCGATGAGACGCTTGCTACCGAGCTCGTTGACGAGATGGTCAACGGGCGGTTCCAGCCGGCAACGCCAACATTCCTCAACTCCGGCAAAGCCCAGCGCGGCGAACTCGTTTCCTGTTTCCTGCTTCGCATCGAAGACAACATGGAGTCGATCGCTCGCGGCATCAACTCGTCATTGCAGCTCTCGAAGCGCGGCGGCGGTGTCGCTCTCAACCTCACGAACCTGCGCGAGTATGGCGCTCCCATCAAGAAGATCGAGAACCAGTCATCCGGGGTTATTCCTGTGATGAAGCTGCTTGAAGACTCCTTCAGCTACGCCAACCAACTCGGCGCATGGCAGGGTGCCGGTGCCGTGTACCTGCACGCGCATCATCCAGACATCTACCGGTTCCTCGACACCAAGCGTGAAAATGCTGACGAAAAGATCCGTATCAAGACGCTTTCCCTCGGTGTCGTCGTGCCAGACATCACGTTCGAACTGGCCAAGAACAACGAAGATATGTACCTGTTCAGCCCTTACGACGTTGAGCGTGTGTACGGTATTCCGTTCAGCGACGTGAACGTTTCCGAAAAGTATTACGAAATGGTCGACGACGCTCGTATCAAGAAGTCCAAGATCAGCGCGCGCGAATTTTTCCAGACCATCGCCGAGATCCAGTTCGAATCCGGCTACCCGTACATTGTGTTCGAAGACACCGTGAACCGTGCCAACCCCATCAAGGGCAAGATCACGATGTCGAACCTGTGCTCCGAGATTTTGCAGGTCAGCGAGCCGTCAATCTACAACGACGACCTCGGCTACGAGAGCATCGGCAAAGACATCTCCTGCAACCTCGGCTCACTCAACATCGCGTTGACCATGGACTCGCCCGATTTCGGCAAGACCATCGAGACGGCGATTCGCGGCCTCACCGCGGTCTCGAACATGAGCCACATCAACTCGGTGCCATCCATCGCCCGAGGCAACGACATGTCGCACGCCATCGGCCTCGGCCAGATGAACCTGCACGGCTACCTGGCGCGCGAGCACGTCTACTACGGTTCAGAAGAGGGCCTCGACTTCACCAACATCTACTTCTATTCGGTGCTCTACCACTGCCTGCGTGCATCCAACTTGATTGCACAAGAGCGCGGCGAGGCATTTGCCGGTTTCGAAGATTCCAAATACGCCACCGGTGAGTTCTTCGACAAGTATGTTGAGAAGGCCTGGCAGCCGAAGACCGATAAGGTCAAAGAGCTGTTTGCCTCAAGCAACATTCACATCCCTACCCAGGAAGACTGGGTCGAGCTCAAGGCGCTGGTCCAAAAGCACGGCATCTACAACCAGAACCTGCAGGCTGTGCCACCAACCGGGTCGATTTCCTACATCAACAACTCGACTTAATCGATCCACCCGGTCGCCTCAAAGATCGAGATTCGCAAAGAGGGCAAGCTCGGCCGCGTCTACTACCCGGCGCCGTTCCTCGACAACGACAATCTCGAATACTTCCAAGACGCCTACGAAATCGGGCCGGAGAAGATCATCGACACTTATGCTGAGGCAACCCAGCATGTCGATCAGGGCTTGTCGCTGACCTTGTTCTTCATGGACACGGCCACAACCCGCGACATCAACAAGGCGCAGATCTACGCGTGGCGCAAAGGTATCAAGACGGTGTACTACATTCGCCTGCGCCAGCTCGCGCTCGAGGGTACCGAGGTCGAGGGCTGCGTCAGCTGCATGCTGTAGGCCTGCTGCCGAAAATGCGATGGATCCGACGCGATGGATTCGTGGGTCAAGCTTCGGTTTGCCCACGAATCCATCGGTCGGCCCTCACAAGACTCACATGACCAAATTCGAATAGTGCAAGAGGAAAGTGCATGACACCATCGCCGAAACTGAAGCTCATTGACCGTGTCAATGCGATCAACTGGAACCGACTCGAAGACGAGAAAGACCTCGACGTTTGGAACCGGCTCACCAACAACTTCTGGTTGCCCGAAAAAGTGCCGTTGTCGAACGACGTACAGTCATGGAACACCCTCACCCCCGCCGAGCGAGAACTCACCATGCGCGTGTTCACAGGCCTCACGTTGCTCGACACGATTCAGGGAACCGTTGGTGCGGTTTCTCTGATTCCTGATGCGCTCACCGACCACGAAGAAGCTGTTTACACCAATATCGCGTTCATGGAGTCCGTGCACGCCAAGAGCTATTCTTCGATCTTCTCAACCCTCGCATCCACCCGCGAAATCGATGACGCGTTCCGCTGGTCGGAAGAGAACACCAACCTGCAGCGCAAGGCCGAGATCGTTCTCGAGTATTACCGAGGCGACGAGCCGCTGAAGCGCAAAGTCGCATCCACCCTGCTCGAATCGTTCCTGTTCTACAGCGGCTTCTATCTGCCGATGTACTGGTCGAGCCACGCCAAACTGACCAACACGGCCGACCTGATTCGTCTCATCATTCGCGATGAAGCTGTGCACGGCTATTACATCGGCTACAAATACCAGAAGGGGCTCGAACTGGTCAGCCAGGCCGAGCGCGACGAGATGAAGGACTACACCTTCTCCCTGCTCTACGAACTGTACGACAACGAGGTGGAATACACCCAAGACTTGTACGATGGCGCCGGTCTCACCGAAGACGTCAAGAAGTTCTTGCACTACAACGCGAACAAGGCGCTGATGAACCTCGGCTACGAGCCTATGTTCCCGTCGAGCGTGACTGACGTCAGCGCGGCAATCCTGTCAGCGCTTTCGCCGAATGCTGACGAGAACCATGACTTCTTCTCAGGTTCGGGTTCGTCGTACGTGATCGGCAAAGCCGTCAACACCGAAGACGAAGACTGGGACTTCTAGAGCACCGATTCTGACCCTGGCCCGCAAGGGCTGCTGAAGAGGCCTGGACCCGCAGGATTCTGCGGGTCTAGGCCTCTTTTCGTGCCTTCTCTCGATAGACAGAGGCGTCGGCCACAGCCGTCGGACGAGGTGGCGAAGTTGTTGACGCGTGGCAGCTTCTTGAGGAGCGTCGGATGCAGCATCGGAACGTCGAAGGCGGTCAGATCGACCTAAGCTCGCAGTCTCGTCCAGCGCTACCTCGTCATTGGGCATCCTTCCGAACTCTATCCACGAGTCTTGTCACTAGGTTGTATAGCGATCTAGGTTGTGTTACCGTATCTACATGACTGAAACATCCACCCGGGAGTGGCCGGCGCAGTGGTTGCGCGGCGCGTTGCCGCTCTGCGTGCTGCGGATCGTCGCAGACGAGGGCCCGTTGCATGGCTATGTGATCGCGCAGAGTCTTGAGCATGCGGGGTTAGGAGCAATCGGTGGTGGGACGTTGTACCCGCTGCTGGGTCGGTTCGAGCGGGACGGGCTGGTAACCACCGACTGGGTGGCAGGCGAGAACGGTCCGGCGAAGAAGGTCTACACGGTGACCGAGCAGGGAAGTCGCTACGTCGCGACGGAGGCCGCACGCTGGGCCGAATTCAGTGAGATCACAACACGGGCGATCTCGGGAGCACAGACAAAGGAGAGAGAACATGACCACGTCGGTGAAAGATGAACTGAAGGCGCATGCTCCGCATGTCGACGGTTCCTGGGCGGACGAGTTCGTATTCGAGCTTCGGCTCCGGGGCGCCAGCGGTGCTGCGATCGGCGCGGCGCTTCTTGAAGTCGAATCGCATGTCGCCGAACAAGGCACCAGCGTGACAGCGACGTTCGGGGATGCCACACAGTATGCTGCGTCGCTGGAACTGCCCGATACCCAGGAATGGACGATGCCTGAGCTCGTCCGCCAGTTCGTCAAGACGATCCTGGAAATAGTGGCGGTCTTCCTGTTGATCGGTGGGTTTGCTGCGCTGTGGATCGGTGGAGACGCACGTGTGCCCGTGGTCGAGCTCATTATCATCATCGCCGCCGCCATCGCGGTGTTCGCGATTCTCTCGGCCACAAGTGGTGCGGCATTACGTGGTCTGGTGCGGCATCCCGTCTTAGGGGCGCTGCTCACGGGGGCCATCTTCGTCGTCGTCATCGTTGCGGCGACAGCAATCCCCGGGCCAGTGCTGCGTATGGCACCCGGGATTGCGATCGGTGGCGGGCTTGTCTCGCTGGCCGTGGTCGCGGTGATCGTGGCTGTCGAACACCGTCGCGGTAAGAAGCTCGGGGACCCCATCATTTTCCCGCAACCCCAATGACAGCGTCTTCCGCTAGTCGGAGGCAGGAGGCCGCCCTGGCTTCGAGATAGTAGCCACGGTTCCCAGGTCGCCTGCGACGGTCCAATCGGGACATGTGCGACATGAGATCCACTTATGCGCCTGCATTTCGTGTATGCAATCTATGCCTTGGTGGCGGCTACTCGTGTGAATTTGGGGATGGGTGTTGCGTGAGTCTGCTGGGTGGGATTTTGTCCGGATGCACGACGTTAGTGAATTCGACGAACTGCAAACGGGTAATATCTATTGGATCGACGTAACCCCTAACATTGTGGCCGAGGAGGTAGCGCGCGCGTGAGCGGCTCCGCACAATTTCGAGTAGGCATGAAGAACAGTCAGTCGAAAAATGCGCTAACTCATCCAGTCGCTCTCGGAGTCGTTATTAGTGGAGCGCTTTTTGTTGTGACGCTCGCGATTCTGTTGCCTGGTTCTGGACTACCACCTCTCTGGCGCGACGAAGCAGCTACCATTAGTGCGGCGCGACGAAGCCTAGCTGCACTGATAAATATGCTTGGCAATGTCGACCTGGTGCATGGTCTGTTTTACATGTTGATGCACTTCTGGATAAAGCTTGTAGGCGTCACGGCATTTTGGCTGCGATTTCCGGCCGTTGTTGCGTTCGCACTTTCTGTTATTGTTATCTACTTCATCGGCCGCAAAATTGATCCAGGTGCACGGCCACAAAACCCATGGAGCGCTGTCGGGTTGGCCTCTGCCATCATCTATATGCTTATGCCTGCTTGGTTGCGCTTTGCTACCGATGCGCGGTCGCCGTCGACCGCCACCTTGGTCGTGGCACTGGCGACTCTGGTGTTTCTTTACGCCACGGATGCGCCTGGGTCGAATGCGCGTGCAAGCTCGCGCTTCCGCTTGTGGGCCTTATTCTCAGTGCTGATGACGCTCGCCATCCTGTTGAACATATTCACGGCATTCATATTTCTTGCGTTAGCGATTTGGGCAGCACTATTTCGCCGCGAGAAAGGAAGCTTCACTCCCGCCGCCCTAGGATTCGGTCTGCCGGCAATGGTACTCATACCATTTGCTGCCAAATGCTATTCCCAGATCGACCAGGTGTATTGGATCGACCCAATCGGGTCGTCCACAGCATCGCAGGTTTTCATTCAGCAGTGGTTTGCAAACAACATAGGTTTCGCCGTAGTGTTCTATGTCGCCCTCGGGATGCTATTGGCTCCTGCATTAATTACAGCCTCTGCGGACAGCGGCAAGGAGCTGATTCCGCGGGCCGAGCTGGTCTTTCTCCTCTTTTTCGCGTGGCTGCCAACCATCGTGCTAATCGGTGCGACTGCGGTCGGAGTCTACGTTTACTGGCCGCGATATCTGATCTATAGCACCCCTGCTGTGGCGGTTATCTCCGGTCTTGCACTCGCTCGGCTTAAGACGTGGTGGATGGTGGTTCTCGCTTACGCCATGGTTGTCGCGCTGGTTGTTCCCACGGCGATAGAAAACAGGGGTATCAATGCGAAGGGAACCGAAGCGGGTGATTGGAGCACAGGCGCGGCCTGGTTTGAGCAAAACAAGTCCGAAGGAGACCTTGTCTATTTGGGCCCGGTGTCGCTAGAGATACAGTTCCTGAAGATCGCACAACCTCAGGCTTTCCTCGGCGTGGTGGATGTAGCCAAGGCCAGATCAGCGACTTCAGCTGGATCGCTGCTCAATGAGCAAGTCCCGCTGGGAGAGGTGTTGGGCACCAAACGCGTTGCCAAGCAGGGTCTATGGTTGTTTGCCGAAAACTGGACGAAAACGTCGCTGAGTGAACCCGCGGTTCAGAAGGCACTTGAAGCACACTCGCTTACCGCTACCAAAAAATTCTCGGCAAGCAAACTCATTATCGTTCGAATCGAGTCGAAGTCACGGTAGCTGGCGAGACAAAACGAGACAAGGTGAAGAAGCGCAGGCGCACTCCGGGATGGGCGGTGCCCGTAGGGCAGCTACCGCCAGCCGATAAACGGCAGAACGTCCGCAGGCATCCACCTCAACGCGTGATCCAATTGCCACGAAAGCGGCGCTGTCGAGATCTCTTTCGTCGCGGTCAGTGGCACCGTGAACTCTTGGGTGCCGCGCAGATCTGTCACCGAAACGGTTGCCACCCCGTCGCCGGGGCCCTTGACCAAGGTGGTGACCTCAGGATGGGCGACGTCAACAGAAAAAGTGGTCTTGCCGACTGTGCGTGCGGTCACTGCTTCAGTAAACGCAAGCGTGGATATGGCACCCCACTCGGTTGTCAAAGTTGCCGCAGTATCGCCCGCCTTTGCCGCAGTGACTCGGTGATATGAGTCGAGGATTTGCGCGGCCACCTTCTTCACCGCCGCATTGAGCCCATCGCGCGACTGCTGGCCCAAGATCACCCCGACGACGGGGCTGCCGGGAGCGTTCGAACCGATCTCGACGGCGAATAGAAGGCAGTGTCCCGCGGAAAGGGTTGTGCCGGTTTTGATTCCCACAATCCCGCTCGTGCCGAGCAAAAGGTTGGTGTTGGTAATCGTTCCGATCACGGGGATGCTCGCCCGGGTTTGGCCGACAATTTCGGCGATCACAGGGTTGGCCATCGCAAGGCGGGCAATGGCGAGCAGGTCACTCGGCGTGCTCACCGTCGCCGAGTCCAACCCCGCAGGGTCAGTAATAGTTGTCGAATGGAGGCCATTTTTTGCCAGCCACGTTGTCGCGGCATTGCCGAAGTTGTCGAGCGATCCAAATGCCCAGTTCGCCGCGGTGGCCGCGTAATTGTTTGCCGACGGAAGCAACATCAGCTGGAGCACCTCGTATTGGGTGAGTTTGAGGCCGTTCAGCACCTCAGTGACCGCTCCACCCTTGGACTCGTAGGAGTTGTGAAACTTGACATCGGTCTGAGTCATCGTCAGCGTCGGGGCGTCCGCAGCCTTGGCAAGGGGCTTGGCGTCAAGCACAATGAGTGCGGTAACGATCTTGGCAATGCTGCCGATAGCGCGCTGCTCGTCTGGGTCTTTGCTCGCCAACATGGCGTCGGTATCGACGAATCCGATCGCACTCGCCCCGGCCTTGGGAAGCGAATACTTGGCCGCATCGGTGAGTTCTCCACCTTGCACCGGGCTCAGCGTCGCCGTCGGAAGGGGCGCGGCCAACCCGGAGACCGCTCCGGCCCCGACCAGGACAAGGCTGAGGACAACGAGGCCGACAACCCATTTCACAATTCGCCGAAAGACCGCCACGCAACTAGCATACGGAGCGCCTGGGTCGATTGTCTGCGCGGCACGGCATTGCCCGCGCGGCATTCATTCTGCGACGCTCGCATGTTCAGTGGCAAAACCTAACCGACACATGTCGGAAAAAGTGGGTACTATGTCGCCATGGCGACTGGAGAACTCATCGAACCCGGCGTAGCCGTCGAGGATCGCGCCGAGGATCCTCGAAAGGCTCGCACGCGAAGTGCGCTTCAGACTGCTGCCCTCGCACTGTTTCACGAGAAGCCAGTTCAAGAGATCAGTGTCGGCGACATTGTCATGAAGGCAGGCGTCAACCGAAGCTCGTTCTACACTCATTACTCGTCTTTACAGACCCTGTATGCCGACGCGCTCGAAAGCATTGCAATCGAGACAGGCAAGGTCGGCGGCCACTCCGATGGCGAAGATGCCAATCGCGATGCGGGCGACATGCCAGAAGCGGTGCGCAGCTTCGTTGCCCACATCGCTGCGAATATCGACGTTTACCGATGGGCGCTCGGTCAAGAAGGCAGCCCCGAAATCGTGCACCGGCTGCGGGAACGATTCCGAATCGGCCTAAAACAAGGCTTCGACCACCACCTTCATGGAAATGAGGACGCCGACCTCGGCTTCGGCGTGCAGGCCGCATTCCTGGCCGGTGGGATGGTCGGCGCGATCAGCCACTGGATCATGGAAGAAGACCCGGTTCCCGCCGAGCAGTTCTCGGCTTGGCTATGGGCCGAGACCCGGCTTGCGTTCGCCGCTGCGGTAGAACGCGCAACCGGCCAACCCCTCACAGGCGCGTAACCGGTCAGCATCCGTTGGCGCTCGGGGCCGACGCATACTCCGCGCGCAGCGCCCGGCGATGAACGCTGGTTACCCGATGACCTGTGTCGGAGCGGTGTCGGGCAGCGGGCCGGCCGCCCCGTCATTCAGGTCAGGCATCCAGGGCCGCGCAATGATCGAAAGCACAACCGTGATCACGGCAAGGAGCGCCCCGACGACGAACGCAGTTTGGGGGCCGCCCGTGTCAACGGCGAACCCGGCAGCAGCCGAACCCAACGCTGAACCGATCAACTGGCCTGTGCCGACCCAGCCATACGCCTCCGCCGTATCCGAAAACCGCACGCTCGAAGATACGACAGTGAACAGCAAACCCAAGGCGGGCGCGATGCCGAGCCCAGCAAGGACCAGCATCGCACCGATCCACCACGCATTCATCACAATCGACGCAAGCCCGGCGCCAACGGCGACGACGGTCATCCGGCGCACCAGCGACCACCTGGTGACCTTCGCATTGCCAATGGCAAGACCGCCAGTAAGCGAACCTGCCGAGAAAGCTGCGAGCACGATGCCTGACGCGATTCCGTCTTCGCCGAGTTCGGCCACCGTCCCCGCCTCGATCGCGCCGCATGTGGCGATCAGCGCCATCCCGATGATCACCATGAAAAACACGGGAGGTTTAGTCAGCACCGTGCCGATGCGTCGCGACGAATGCGGAATTCGTACCATCCCAACGCTCGGTTGAAGAATGAACCACAGACCGCCGCCAAGAGCCAGCACTGCGGTCAACAGAAGCGCGGCCATGGTGCTGAACTGCACAGCGACCAGCGCAGCGATCATCGGGCCCAACACCCAGATCAGTTCCTGAGCCGACGCGTCGAGCGAGAACACTGCCGTCAACTGTTTGGCGTTGACTATCTTGGGGTAGATGGTGCGAACAGCGGACTGCACGGGCGGGTTGGCCGCTCCGAGAAGCACCCCGGCCACTAAGTATGCGGGGAACACCAGGTCCACGCTGGCGATGACAACCAGGGTTGCAACAAACACGATGGTGGTCAGAATCAGCACCTGACGCATGCCCCACGATGACATCCACCTGCTCGTTACCGGCCCTGCAACAGCCGCCCCGACGCTGAAGGAGGCTACCGCAAGACCGGCGAACGCGTACGAGCCGAATAGATTGTGGATGTGCATGATGATGGCGATCGAGAGCATGCCACCTGGCGAGCGAGCCACCAATTGGGATGCGATCAGTGGTGCGATGCCAGGAAGCCGCAAGATCTGACCGTATCCACTCATAACCGAACAATTGTATCGGTGGATCGGTGCTGTCCCTCGGGAGTTCACCTAGCGGTGAGCGGGACCCGGCCCGATGCGCCTATTGCCAGGTCGTAGGCAGCCACGAATGCAATGCCCAATACGAGTATGGAATCGACGTGCCCACCCAAAGGGGATAGAAAAAGACGGAGACGGCCACGACGATGAGCAGATAGCCGCCGACGATGGCTACGGCCGGAGTCCGGAACCGCGACGGGTCGGTGCGTTTGCCAAGCACCACCTTGATGCAGTACACGATGGCAAGAATGAGGAACGGCAGCCATGCCACCGTATAAATCTGAAAAACGGTGCGCTGAAGATAGTTGAGCCAGGGCAGGTATCCGGCGGCGATCGGTAGCAGGATGAGTGGAATGCGCCAGTCACGTCTGCGGATGTAAAACACGATGAGCGCAACGACGGCGATCTGCGCAGACCACCAAATAATTGGATTCGCGATCGTGCTGACCGTCGAAATGCATTGGTTGGCGCCGCACGTGGCATCGGGGGCGTACGTCATCTCCCGGAACACTAACGTCGGTCGGGTCATGAGCGGCCAAGTGAGTGGATTGGCCGCCCACGAGTGTGTCGAAGTAATGGCAAGAGCGGCGTTGTATGCGGTGACGTGATAGTGCCACAGCGACTGGAAAACCGTTGGCACCCAGGCGAAGAACCCTGTAGCGGCGTTGCCGGGCTGGTCTGCCCAATCGCGTCCCCAGCCACCGCTGGTCACGATCCAACCTGTCCATGACGTCAGATACACCACAAACGAGGGCACAAGCAGCAGAACGGCCGATACGGGGGCCTGCTTGAGCATTGCGGCCGAATACCAAGCAACGACCCCATAGCGACGGCGCAGAAAAATGTCGGCGACCACGACGTATACCCCGTAAAACGCCACGAAATAGAGCCCGGACCACTTCACCGCGGTCGCCGCCCCAAGCAGCAGGGCGCACGCGATCAACCAAGGACGCCACCACACGACGGGGCCAAGGAAAGGCGCATCGTCGGTCCCCTTCGCACGTTTTTGCCGCACGATCGCATCGAGTAGTCGTTTCTCGTACCATCGTCGGTCGAGCACAAGAGCGAACGTGGCAAGCAGTACGAAAAACATCAGCGACTGATCGAGCAACGCGATGCGGCTCATTGTGAGCGCAAGCCCGTCTATTGCCAGCAGGCCACCACCGATAGTGGCAAGCAAAGTCGAGTGGAAAAGAGTGCGGATGAGCAGCGCGAGGATCAGGATGGCAAGCGTACCCATCACTGCGCTCATGAATCGCCAGCCCACCGTGTTATCCGGGCCGAAAATCGCCATGCCGAGCCAGATAATCCACTTGCCGAGAGGAGGATGCACGACAAAGCTTGGGTCGCTCGCATTGAAGATGTTGTAGTTGCCTGCGAGGATGCTTTCGTTCGCGCCGTCGGGCCATGACGCCTCGAACCCGAGCCTGCTCAAGGTGAACGCATCTTTGACGTAATACGTCTCGTCGAACATGAATGCGCGAGGAGACCCCAGATTCCAGAACCGAAGAATGCCGCCGAGAACCGTCACCGAAAGTGGGCCACCCCAATACCAGAGCTTACGGTTGCGGGTGGTGGACTGCACTTTCGCCCACCAGCGGTCAAGCGCGGAGCCCGGGCGGTTGCCGCGTCTTGGGCGCGAGTCAATGACGATGTCGTCGAACGATTCTTGACCTGTGTGTGTGGTGGTGTCGACCTCTTCGCCGATGCCGCCGAAAAGTTCGCCGCCAGTGGGGGCTATGAGCGTGGCCGAGCGTGCGGTGGCCGATGACGTGGTGCCGTCGTCACCTCCCGTACTAGCGAGATTGCCGCCGTCATCGCCTGTGAGTGGGGCTTCGGCCGATGAGGTCGGAGGATCGGTGATGTTGTTTCGGCTATCTGGCTGCGTAATGTCGAGGCCTCTCCGGCCGCTCTTTGCCACCGATGGCTCTCTTTTGGCACTCCGTCTTGGTGCGCGGTGTCTTGAGGTTGAGGGCTGTTCGGGTGACGTTTCCGGCGAGGGCTCCCCCGAGGGCACCCCGTCCGTTGGGCGATCCGGCATGTGAACATGCTAGCCCAGCGAAGTTCTGCTTTGCAGCGTTCGCTTGGGTGCCTGCCTGCATGTCGCCGTCGTGCGGTGCCCGGTGCGGGCGCGTAAATGTGTGTTTCCGTGCGGACCGCGTGGTTCGTGCGGGCAGGACCCTGCACGCTTGAGGCGGCTACGCGCATACATGTGTCCCAGCACACACGCCGTAGTCTGGAACGCGTGATCATTCTCGCAGCCACGCCGATCGGAAACCTTGGCGATGCATCCCCCCGGCTTCGCGAAGCGCTCGCCGAGGCGAGCGTCATCGCAGCCGAAGACACCCGTGTGGCCTCCCACCTGTTGCAGGTGCTCGGCATTGACAACCGGCCACGTCTGATCAGCATGTTCGAGCACAACGAGGGCGCACGCGTGGACGAGGTGCTTGCACTTGCCGAAGCCGGTTCTGTCCTTGTGTTGTCGGATGCGGGTATGCCCACAATCTCCGATCCCGGCTACCAACTTGTCGCTGCGGCACGGGAACGTGACGTCCCTGTCACGATCATTCCTGGGCCGTCGGCGGTGCTCTCCGCGCTCGCGGTTTCCGGCCTGCCGACTGATCGCTTCAGCTTCGAGGGGTTCGTGCCGCGCAAGGCAGGCGACCGTGCTCGAGCATGGGCCGAACTGAAGGCTGATCGCCATACGCTCATCTTTTTCGAGTCCCCGCACCGGCTTGCCGCCACACTCGCCGAGATGGCCGCTGTGTTCGGCGAAACGCGTCGCGCGTCGGTATGTCGCGAACTGACGAAAAAGTTTGAGCAGGTGAAGCACGGCACTCTGACCGACCTTGCCGACTGGGCCGCCGAGGGTGTGCGGGGCGAAATCGTTGTCGTCGTCGAGGGCGCGTCGAGCAGCGCTGAGACAGTGAAGGAAGGCGATGAGGACGATCTCGTTGCCGAGGTGCTCGCCTTGGCGAAGGGTGGCTTGCGCCTCAAGGATGCGTGTGCCATCGTCGCGGAGCGCTCGGGCATTTCGAAGAAAGAGTTGTACTCGCGAACGGTGAACGCTTCGCACCGGCCATAGAATGGCTCTCATGTCGTCGGGCCGCTCTTTTTACATCACTACCCCAATTTTCTACGTCAATGACGTGCCGCACATCGGCCACGCATACAACGAGGTTGCCTGCGATGTGCTTGCGCGCTGGCACAGGCAGGGCGGCGACGACACCTGGCTGTTGACGGGAACCGACGAGCATGGCCAAAAAATCTTGCGCACTGCCACGGCGCACGACACGTCGCCGAAGGAGTGGGTCGACCGCCTTGTCGAGTCTGCGTGGAAGCCCCTGCTGAAGACTCTCAACATCGCAAACGACGATTTCATCCGAACCACTGACGAACGGCACGAGGAGGGCGTGCGCATCTTCTTGCAGCGCCTGTAT
Source organism: Actinomycetales bacterium (assembly GCA_015654475.1). GTDB lineage: Bacteria > Actinomycetota > Actinomycetes > Actinomycetales > Microbacteriaceae > UBA3913. The sequence continues at coordinate 26,230 of JAATGV010000017.1, read as the reverse complement.
GACGCGGGCTACATCTATGCCGGCGAGTTTGAGGCGCTGTATTGCGTTGGTTGTGAAGAGTTCAAGCCCGAGAGCGAGATTGTGGATGGGACGGGCGAGTTTGAAGGCCAGAAGGTGTGCGCCATCCATTCCAAGCCTCTTGAACTGCTGAGCGAGAAGAACTATTTCTTCTCGATGAGCCAGTTTGCCGAGCCGCTGCTTGAGTATTACGCGGCACACCCGGACTTCATCCAGCCCGATTCCGCACGCAACGAGGTGGTGTCGTTTGTGCAGTCCGGCCTGAAAGACTTGTCGATTTCGCGATCGAGCTTCGACTGGGGCATCAAAGTGCCGTGGGACGAAAGCCATGTTGTGTACGTCTGGTTCGATGCACTGCTCAACTACGTCACTGCGGTGGGATATGACGCCGACCCCGACGAGTTCGCGCGGCGCTGGCCTGCGGCCTTGCACATGGTCGGCAAAGACATTTTGCGCTTTCACGCCGTGATCTGGCCTGCGATGCTGATGGCCGCCGGGCTGCCCATACCTGAGAAAGTGTTTGGCCACGGATGGCTTCTCGTCGGTGGTGAGAAGATGTCGAAATCGAAGGCGACCGGCATTGCCCCAAGCCAGATCACGGACGTGTTCGGCACCGATGCGTTTCGGTATTACTTCATGCGTGCAATCACGCTTGGTTCGGATGGGTCGTTCTCCTGGGAGGACATCCACGCCCGGTACCACGCCGAGCTTGCCAATGGCCTTGGCAACCTGGGTAGCCGGGTGATCGCCATGGTGCAGAAATATTTTGATGGACAGGTTCCTGTTGATGCTCTCGACTCGGTCACCGAGCCAGAGCAGGCGCTTGCCGATCTTGAGCAGCGAGTTACGCGTGAGGCCGATGCGGCGATCGAGCGCATTGCCCCGCATGAGGCCATTGCGGTGATCTGGGAACTCGTTGACGCTTTGAACGGGTATGTCACCGAGCAGGAGCCGTGGGCACTCGCAAAGGCGGGCGACACGGGCCGACTTGCGCGTGTATTGAGTACCCTCACGCACGGCGTTGCCACGCTTGCCGTGCTTCTTGCCCCCGTCATGCCGGGGTCGATGCAGACGCTGTGGGCGGCCATTGGCGGCAAAGGCCCCGTACAGGATCAGGATGTGCGCACTGCGTTTGCGGTTGCCTCGGCTGGTCCTGTGCACACGATTCCACCGCTGTTTCCTCGGGTCGACGACGATGCTGTGCCCGCAACCCCCGTACCGCAGGCCTGACGGTGAGTTCTTCATCCCGGCCGCGTGGCTACCCCGAGTTGCCTGCGCCGCTCGACGTAGCTGTGTATGACAATCACACACATCTTGACCCGGTTGTCGAAGAGTCGCCTCGGTTGCGTGACGGTGCTGATCCGCTTACACCGTCGGAGCACCTCGACCGGGCGCAATCGGTCGGAATCGCCGGTATCGTCCAGGTGGGCACCGATCCGGTATCAAGTCAGTGGTCCGCCGATTTTGCGGCAACGGAGCCTCGGGCGCTTGCTGCTGTTGCGATTCATCCCAACTACATCACTGAATATGCCGATCAGGGAATATTGGATGATGGCCTGCACACGATCGACCGACTCGCGCGGTTGCCGCGGGTGCGCGCAGTGGGTGAGACGGGCCTCGACTATCACTACGTCGAGGCTGGAACAGCCGAGTTCGAGCGTGAACGCGAGCTGCAACGTACGGCCTTTGCCCACCATATTGCGATTGCCAAAGATGCCGGCGTAGCCCTGCAGATCCATGACCGTGATGCGCATGACGACGTCGTCGAAGTCTTGTTGTCGGTTGGCGCCCCCGAACGCACGGTGTTCCACTGCTTTTCCGGGGATGTCGAGTTGGCGCAGATCTGCAATGAGCATGGCTGGTATCTGTCGTTTGCGGGCAATGTCACGTTCAAGAACGCACAGAACCTTCGCCGTGCTCTCGCCGTCGCCGATCCGAGCCATATTCTGGTCGAGACGGATGCGCCGTTCCTCACCCCGATACCGAACCGGGGGCGCCCGAATGCGCCATATCTCGTGCCTGACACGTTGCGTGCGATGGCCGAAGTACGCGGAGTTGCGGCACCGGTTCTTGCCACGATGATCGCCGCCAACACTCATGCCGTGTACGGGGAGTGGTGACGTGGATTCTGGCGTGAAGCTGCTTGGGCCTTCAGACGTTCGGGCGCTCGCAGCAACGCTCGACATCCGTCCGACCAAGAAGCTTGGTCAGAACTTCGTTATCGACCCGAACACGATTCGCCGCATTGTCGCAGCCTCTGGCGTGGTTCCAGGGCAACGTGTGCTTGAGGTGGGGCCGGGTCTCGGTTCGCTGACGCTTGGGCTGATGGATGTGGGCGCGCATGTCGTCGCCGTCGAAATCGATGCGCGGTTGGCCGATCAGCTTCCCGCAACCCTGGCAGAGCGCGCGCCGGGGGTACCTGCGGACGTTTTGCATTCGGACGCGATGGCCGTGACGGCGGCAGAGGTGGAGGCCGCGGGGGATTCGCCGACTGCTTTGGTCGCGAACTTGCCGTACAACGTGTCTGTGCCGGTGCTTGTGCATCTGTTGACGGTGTTGCCTGGCGTGCGCACTGGTTTGGTGATGGTGCAGCAGGAGGTGGCTGAGCGAATCGCCGCGCCACCTGGGAGCAAAGTGTATGGCGTGCCGAGCGCCAAGCTGGCGTGGTTTGGCCGGTGGGAGGTTGCTGGCCTTGTGGGCACGAACGTGTTTTGGCCCGCGCCGAATGTGGGCTCGGCGCTACTGCGTTTTTCCGCGCGGGATGTGTCGCTCGGTGACGAGGCCTTGCGGGGCGAAGTCTTTGCGGCGATCGAAGCGGCATTCTCTGCTCGGCGCAAAACGTTGCGGCAAGCGCTTGGCGACTGGGCTGGCTCACCTGCGGCTGCCGAGGCTATTCTTCGATCCGCTGGCATCGATCCGTCCAATCGTGCCGAACGGCTTTCGCTTGCCGACTTCGTTGGGTTGGCGAAGGCCGGGGAGTCTCGGGTCGCGTCGCCTCGTTGAACCGAGCAAAACCCGACAACCCGGTGTAGTCCTGCCCGCCGAACCGAGCAAAACCCGACAGAATTCGGTATTATCTGTCGGGTTTTGCTCCGTTCAATGGTGGAGGCGAAGGGGCTGTTGTCGGGTTTTGCTCGGTTCAGCAGTGGATGCGAGCCGCTAGGCTCGGCACATGGCATTTTTGGCCACCTCCCAGGCAAAAATCAACCCGTTTCTTGCGGTCGGGCCGCGACGAGCCGATGGGTACCACGAGCTTGTCACCGTCTTCCACGCAGTCGACTTGCGAGAGGATGTGCATGTCGCATTCGCGGCCGATGGGATCGACCGACTCATGTTCGTGGGCCCGATCGACACGACGGCTCTCGATACTGGTCACGACAACCTCGTATGGCGAGCCGTTGAAGCAGTTGCGGCTCGTGGTGAGCTCAGCCGGCGGCAGGCGCTCGATATCACGGTGACCAAACGCATCCCTATCCAAGGAGGAATGGCTGGTGGCTCGGCCGACGCCGCAGCAACGCTGGTCGCGGCGAACGACGCGTTCGGCACTGGTCTAGGACGAACTGAGTTGCTCGGAATTGCAGCCGAGCTCGGTTCGGACGTGCCGTTTTGTCTTGTCGGGGGAACCGCATTGGGCACAGGAAGGGGCGAATGCCTCGAACCGGTGGATGCACCACCGCTGTGGTGGGTGATCGTCACCGCTCCGGCGGGGTTGAGCACTCCAGCGGTCTATGCCACGTTTGACGAGTTGCATCGTGTTGGTGCCGGCGAGCGTGCGGCTATGGTCGATCCGGGCCGCACGGACGCCGATGCCATGATCAGCGCGCTCCGTGCTGGGGATCCCCAAGCCATAGCCGCCCTCTTACGCAATGACCTGCAGGCAGCGGCCATCCTCCTTGCCCCGCATCTGGCCGATACTCTCGCCGCTGGGCGCGATGCTGGTGCACTTGGCGGGGTCGTCTCCGGGTCCGGCCCGTCCGTGGCGCTCCTCTGTGCCGACGAGGCACACGCTCGTCTGGTGGCCGGACGGATGCTGAATGGCGGGCATTCGGCGATTGCGGCGCGTGGCGGTCTGGGGCCGCAGGCATGAGCAACGCGGGCGCGGTGAGACAACGCGGTTCGCGGTTACGCTAACCGCCGGACAACGTCCGCGCAGAGCATGGCGGCCGGCCCCGCCACGGCGCAGCTCAGTGCTTCATCGTCTTGATGGCGTGGTATTCGGAGTACTCCTCCATCGCGTAATGGCTGTATTCACGCCCGATGCCGCTTTGCTTTACGCCACCGAAGGGCATGCGCAGGTCGAGGCCGAGGAGCGAGTGCTCATTGATGAAGGTTGTCCCAGCCTCGATGCGACGCGCTAGGCCAAGGGCTTTCTCGGTGTCCCTGCTCCATATGGAGGAGCACAGGCCGAACTCGGAGTCGTTCGCATAGTCGATGGCCTGGTCCTCGGTGTCGAACGAGATGACGGGGATGACCGGGCCGAACTGCTCACGTGTGCTCAGAGGGGCGGAGTGCTCGATGTCACGCACCACGCAGGGCAGCATGTAGTAGCCGTTGTCCCACTCGTCCGGGTTCGCCTTCTTGCCGAGCTCGATGACCTTCGCCGAGGAATTCCGGGTCTGCTGCAGCAACGACTGAACACTGTCGAACTGAGCCTTGTTGTGCAGCGGGCCCATCGTGACGCCATCATCGAGCCCATGGCCGACAACGATCTCGTCGACAGCGGCGGTCAGCACATCCACGAACTTGTCGTAAATGCTGTTCTGCACGTAGATGCGCTTGACGGCGAAGCAGATCTGCCCACTCCGGGTGAAGATGCCCTTGACCAGTCGCGGGATGGCCATGTCGATGTCGGCATCAGCGAGCACGATCGCCGGATCATTGCCCCCCAGCTCGAGGGTAACGTTCTTGATGGTGTCGGCAGCATTGCGCATCACACCGGAGCCGGTATCGTTGCCACCGGTGAATGCCACTTTACGAACCAGCGGATGCGTGACCAGCGACTCGCCTAGAGCCCCGGCGCCGTTCACCACGTTCAGAACACCAGGCGGGAAGACAGCAGCCATCTTCTCCAACGCGAATGTCAGCGCGGTGGGTGCGGAGCTGGATGGTTTTATCATCAGGCAGTTGCCCGTCGTCAGGGCCGGTGCGACCTTCATCATGGTGAGCACCACGGGCATGTTCCAGGGCTCGATCCCAGACACGACACCCTTCGGGGTGTGTTCGACACGGATGATGCAGTTGTCGTCCTCGATGGTCTGCGGCCGATAGAAGTCCTCGACCTGGGCGGCGGTCGTCATCAAGGTGCCGGCGCCAGCGTTGAAGTCGGTTTCGGCTTCCCACAAGACGCCGCCGTGTTCACGGCACAGTAGCGGCGCAAGCTCCGCGGAGGATTCGCTCAGTACCTCAGCCGCCTTCGTCACAAGCGCAGCGCGTTCGGCGGGGTCCGTATCACGCCAACCCGGGTACGCGGCATGAGCGGCCTTTGCCGCCATGTCGACATCCTCGGGGGTACCGAGCCCGCACTGGGCGACGACCTCGTTGAGGCGTCCGGGGTCGACGACATCCTTTTAGCTTTTGGCAGCAACGCGCTCACCATTGATGATGTGGTCAGCCTTCGGAAGGTCGCCGGTTGTTGCAAATTCTCCCCTGGAGAGTGTGTCAGTCATTTGAATTCTCCTCTTTTGTTCTGAGCCAGGCCGAGACCTAGCGGTTGAGTACCCAGCACAACTCCACGAGCATCCTTGCCGGTGGGCCGAGCGGGTCCACGACGTTGTGGATTCCAGAAACCGGAGAGAGGCAGCCGAACTGCACAGACGCCGTCAGAGGATTAGCGATCTTGCGGTCGCCTGCACCACGGCGATTCGGACATCCACGCTAAGGCCTCCTTGCCTTGCCATGGGGCACATATTCACAACATCCTCAGACAAGTCTATCGCTGTGATGCCTCATCTGAATCACCGAAAAGTCTCGTTTCTACGCGCTAGCGATAAGGATCCGCGAGGCATGTCATGAACTGCGAGGCACGGTGCTTTCCCGTACGAGGAGCTTCGGGCTAAGCACCGTGTGCGTGTGTACGTGAGACCTGCCTTCGCGCAGTTCGTCCATTAACATCCGCATGGCCACGGCACCCGACTCTTCCCCGGGCTGCGCGAGCGTCGTGATCGGCACTCCGCTGTCCCAGGCCGCTCGGTTGTTGTCGTATCCAGTGACGGCGATATCCTGCGGCACGCGCACTTCGCTCGTGCTGAGGAACGCCTGAACGATGCCGAACGCGAGGAGATCGGCACTAGCGATGATTCCATCGGGACGCTCGGATGGTTGGCGATCCAATACCGCTCTTCCGACGGCGCGTCCGTCCTCTGCTTGCACCTCATCTGTGGGCATTAGTTCAAGCCCGACGGTGGGCACCTCATCGATGGCTCGTTTGACTCCCGCAAATCGTTGACCGACTGGCCGGGCGAAATCGGGGCTTCCGGCGAACATGAGCCGGCTACGCCCCAACTCGATGAGGTGGCGGGCAGCAAGATACCCACCGAGTTCATTGTCGACACCAACGGTACACGCATCCTCGGTGGCGTCACTATTCAGCAGCACGGTGTGAAGTGGGAATGCATGGGGAATGGCGGTGGGGACCGGCTGACTTGTCGTCACGGGCGCCAGGAGCACACCGGCAACCCGCTCTTGGGCAAAGAGTTCCAGATATGCGCGTTCTCGATTGAAGTCGACATCGGAGTTTGCGAGCAGGAGATTCAGCCCGTGAAGCGCGGCTTCGCGCTCTGCTCCACGAGTCATGTCCAAGAAGAACGAGTTGCTGAGGTCGACGACGACGAATCCGATCGTGGAGCTGGTGCCTGCCGCGAGAACCCGGGCCGCTCTGTTCGGCACAAACCCGAGATCCGCGATGGCCTTGTGCACCTTCGCCTGAACCTTTGGTGACACTTTCTGCGGACGATTCAAGACATTCGAGACGGTGCCTAGCGCGACACCTGCTTCCCGAGCGACATCTTCCATTCGCGGCACGCGCGAGTCAGGGGAGGACGCCATACCGCCTTTTATACCATCTCGCTGATTACTACGCGAGCTGCGGCACCGCTGTGCTGCCGCAATGCCATTCCCTTGAAGTTGACACCATGCGGCCAAGATGCTAGCTTGTGAAGCGCTTCAATAGAGTGTGTTTCACGAGGCTGTGACTCACGCCAGGGAACGTTCAAGGAGGAACATATGTCCCATCACACAATTCGCAGATTAGCAGTGATCGGGTCAGCGGTAAGTGTTGCGCTCGTACTCTCTGCCTGTTCCGGCAGCGGATCCAGTAGTAGCGCCGCCGCAACCGATTTCACATTTCTTACCATCAACGAGAACACCACGATTGCTGCCGTACTCACCTCGCTCAGCGAGAACGAATGCTCAGCCGAGAATGCAGCACTTCCGCTGAAGATCACAAAGCAAGCACAGGGAACGCTCGACCAACAGCTTCAACTGCTCGGCGGCCAGAATGCGCTGCCGCCGGCGTTCGTATCAGGGAACTCTGCAGACCTGACCAAGGAACTCTTCGAGGCGGGCAAGATCGTCGACTTCGCCGGCACGGACGTCGCCGACTCGATCGTTCCTCTCGCCGCGTCAGGCATCAAGGCGCTATACGGTGACAACACCATGGTGCTGCCAACCGAACTCAACATCGAGGGTGTCTGGTACAACAAGTCGCTGCTCAAAGAGGCGGGCGTTACGGTCCCCGATTCCTGGGATTCGCTCGTCTCTGCGTTCGCCACTCTCAGTGCTGCAGGTGTCCAGCCGATTTCTGCAGCAGGCAAGGGCGGCGACGGATGGGGCGTAACCCGCTGGGTCGGCGCCTATATCTTCCGCGATATCGGCCCCGACGCGATGACGGCAATCTCTAATGGCGACGCCACGCTCACCGATGCAGAATACGTCAAGGCAGCGGATGCTGTCGCTTCGCTCGGTAAGGCAGGATACTTCGGCAAGTCCGTGAGCTCGATCGACTATGCGACGGCGATGAACACGTTCCTCACAGGCAAGGCGGCGTTCTACTATCAGGGTTCTTGGGCGCTCGCGGACTTCAACAACGAGGACGAGAACAAGATCGGAACGGACAACATCGGTTTCATCCCGTTCCCCAATGTCGCGGGTGGCAAAGGCTCTGCGGATCAGACTCCGACCAACATCGGAACCGACATCGCTTTCTCGAAGTCGGCGTACGACGGTGACTCGAGAGTACGAGACTGGGCTTCTTGCATAGCCAAGAACTACGGGAACGTCGCATTGCGCGATTTCGGTCAGATCACCGGATTCACGGTCACTGGTGATGTGAAGGTGGCCGAGTTGACACAACTGATCCAGGAACAGATCGCCGCCACAGAAACCTCTGTCGGCTGGTTCGAAAGTCTCTTCAACACCGATGCCGTTACGACCAGTCAAAATAATGGTGGACCGCTCGGGGCTGGCAACCTATCGGGCAGCGATTTCATGAACACCGTGCAGGCAGCACTGGCTGGCTAGCGACGTCACATCCCCCTATCCATCTCTTCATCTGGCCGTGGGTGCACGCCGGTGTGGGCGTCCACGGCCACTAAGCCAGGCTAACTATGAAATCCGTTCTCGGAGATAAACGCGCTATTGCCCTTCTCCTCGGGCCGGCGCTTCTCGTCTATACCGCTGTCATGCTGATCCCAATGCTGTGGTCTCTCGGGTACACGTTCTTCACAGGAAACGTGCTCAAGGGCTTCACGTTCGTGGGACTCTCCAACTTTGAGCGGCTCTTCACCGATCCCAACGTCGGGCCGGCGATCATCTTCACGCTGAAGTACGCACTGATCGTGACGATCGGCCAGATCGTCCTGGGCTACTTGATGGCGTTGTTGTACCAGTTCTTCCTCAAAGGGTCATCGTCCTTCATCCGGACTCTCGTGTTCTTTCCCGTCGTTCTTCCGACGGTCGCAGTGTCGTTGCTCTTTCAGAAACTCTTCGAATACGCGCCTCAGAACGGACTTGTCAACTCTGTCCTCAACTTGATGGGGATCGGTTCGATCGATTGGCTCGGCGACCCGAAGTACGCCTTCGTCGTGCTCGCAATCATGGACATCTGGCGCGCGATGGGCTTCTATGGAGTGCTTCTATTTACAGGCTTCCTTGACATTCCAGATGACGTGATGGAGGCGGCGCGCCTTGATGGCGCCTCCGGCTGGAAGCTGGTTCGGCACGTCGTATTCCCGCTGTCTCTGCCCGTGCTCATCTCGTCGGCGATCTTCAGTATCAACGGCACGCTCAAGGTGTTCGACTCGGTCTACGCTCTCACCGGTGGCGGGCCCGGCAGTGCCACCACGCCGCTGACATTGCTGATGTACCGGAAGGCCTTCGCCGGCGGCAACTACGGGTACGGGTCGACCATCGCGTTGCTTCTGACGATCATGTGCCTCGTCGTGACCGTCGTGATCTACCGAACCAACTCCAGCAACTCGAAGGAGGAAGCGTCATGAGCACCATCACCGCTACCAGTTCCAGCACCGGCACTCCCATCCGTCAACGACGGTCAACGCCGCTCCGTCGCCGGCTTGCACGAATTCCGATGTACGTCGTGGTTGCGATAGTTCTCGTGATCTTCGTCTACCCGCTCATATGGCTTCTTCTCGGTTCTCTGAAGACGCAAGACGAGTTCCTGAACAATCCGACGTGGGCATTGCCGGAAAACTGGCTCAATTTCTCCAATTACGTTACGGCATGGTCATCAGTCTCGAAGTACCTGCTCAACTCTGTACTGACGGTCATTCCGTCGTTGCTGATCGCTCTGCTTATCGGCACGGCGGCCGGTTTCGCTCTGGAGGTCATGATCTTCCGCGGGCGCAGGCAGATACTGCTCCTGTTCCTGGTCGGCATCATGATCCCAGGACAGATGATCCTGCTGCCCCTGTTCACGGTGTACTTTACGGCTGGTCTCAGCTCCAGCCTCTGGCCATTGATCATCACATACACCGCCACGGCCCTACCCCTGACGGTCTTCATGATGGCAACGTACTTCCACGCGATACCACGCGAGATCTTCGAGGCCTCCACCCTCGATGGCGCGGGCATCATCCGATCCTTCTTTTCGGTGGCGCTACCCATGATGAGAAATGCGATCTTCACTATCGCGCTCGTGCAGTTCTTCTTCCTATGGAACGACCTCCTGATAGCCCTGACCTTCACCACAGACGATAGCCTGCGCACTATTCAGGTCGGTCTGTTGAATTTCACTGGCCGATTCGGCGTAGTGGATTACGGGCCGACGTTTGCGGCGATCTGTATCAACGTCATCATCATCCTCGTGCTGTATATGTTCTTGAACCAGCGGGTGGTGAAGGGACTGACGGCTGGTGCGGTGAAGGGTTGATGAGGACGAAGACCTGCTTGGCACATTCGTCCGTCAGGTATGGTGATTCCCTTCCGGATTCCCCTGTACGCCCTTGTTGACCAATCGTCGTTCTGTGAATCAGGACTCCCGAGATTCCGAGGATGACAACATGAAGATCGTCTATCACCCAGACAATATCTCCTGGAGAGGAGCAACGAATGCCTGCGGCAGATAATATCGCCGCCTCGATCTCGGACCGGTCTCGGTCCGACAACACGCTCACACGGGGCGCACGCCCCGTTTCCACCCCATTGAATGGAGAGAATGCCATGCCGCCTACCGTTTCTCGAGTGCGTTTCGAGCACCACGCACCGGGGCGCCTCGGCATTGGTGAGCGATGCCCGAGGCTGTCGTGGCAGGTCGAGGATGCGAGTCCTGGGTATGTCCAGCGTGCTGCCCGAGTGGAGGTAACGATCGGGATGCCTGCCGGCCAGGCAGAGACGTCCGTTCACGAGTTGGAAGGTTCCGAGCAGGTGCTTGTGCAGTGGCCTGCCCGTCCGCTCCGGTCGCGAGAACGAGTGCAGGTACGTGTGCAGGTCTCCGACGGAACCGAGTGGGGGTCGTGGAGCCAGCCTTCCACCGTCGAGGCGGGTCTGTTCGACACGAGCGATTGGAAAGCAATGTTCGTCGGCCCGGCCTGGTCTGAGCCGGCGGAGGACCTACGGCGCCCTGCGCGGGTACGCCGCGAATTTCACATTTCCCAAGACATCGTCAGTGCTCGCTTGTATTTGTATGCACACGGGCTGGCACAGGCCGAGATCAATGGAGTACGCGTTGGAGACGAAGAGCTCACTCCGGGGTGGACCAGTTACCACCACCGCCTGAGGTACGCGAGCTTCGATGTCACCGACCTTGTCCGCTCCGGCGACAATGCCATCGGAGTGTGGCTCGCCGACGGCTGGTGGCGCGGACGTCTGGCGTTTGAAGATGGTCAGCGGGACCGGTATGGCGACGATCTGGCGGCCCTCGGGCAGCTCGAGGTGGTCACGTCTGACGGCACTCGACACGTCATCGCCACCGACGCCGACTGGACGGCCGCGTACGGGCCGATCCGCTGGAGCAGCCTGTACGACGGGGAGGAGTTCGACGCGCGGCTCGACAGCCGCGCCTGGTCGGCGCCTGGCTACGATGACCCGAGCGCCACACCCGTGCGTGTACAGCCACTCGACGCCTCGATCCTGGTCGCCCCGGATGGTCCCCCAGTGCGTGTCACGGAAGAGTTGCTGCCGGTTTCGATCGAGCGTCGAGGCGTTGGGCGCTATCTGCTGGACTTCGGCCAGAACCACAGCGGCCGGCTGCGCATCACCGTCAATGGCCCGCGCGGGACCATCATCACCCTGCGGCATGCCGAAGTGCTGCAAGATGGCGAGCTCTATACCCGCACGCTGCGCCAAGCGGCTGCAACCGACAGGATCACTCTCGCGGGGGAGGGCGAGGTGACCTGGGAGCCGCGGTTCACTGTTCACGGCTATCGTTACGCCGAGATCTCCGGCTGGCCCGGCGAACTGGGTGACGAAGCAGTGGTGTCCCGAGTGCTGCACTCCGACCTCGAGCGCACAGGATGGTTCCGCGCCTCGAACCCGCAGATCGAACGCCTGCACGAGAACGTGCTTTGGAGCATGCGCTCCAACTTCGTCGATTTGCCAACCGACTGCCCGCAACGAGATGAGCGGCTCGGCTGGACCGGTGACATCCAGGTCTTCACTCCTACCGCAGCTTTCCTCTATGACGTGACTGGATTTCTCGGATCGTGGCTACGCGACCTGGCCGCCGAGCAACGCGACTTGGGCTGGCTGCCGCTATGGATCCCCTACACTCCCCAGGGCTCGTGGGGCGAGATGCCGCACGACCCTGTGGCTGTGTGGGGAGATGTTGCGACACTGACGCCCGCGGTGCTCTATGAACGCACCACCGATGTCGAGCTGCTGCGCCGCCAGTACGACAGTGCGCGCGAGTGGCTGCGGCACTGCATCGAACGTTCCGTTGACGGGCTGGTCTCCGGCACAATGCAGCTGGGCGACTGGCTCGACCCGACCGCGCCACCAGAAGACCCGCTGCAAGCCGCGACCAGCCCCGAACTCGTGGCCACCGCCTACCTCGCCAAGTCGGCCAGGGCTGTCGCATGGATGGCCCAGATCCTGGGCGACACCGCCGAAGCCCAGCGGGTACAGAAGGTGGCAGACACGGTGGCCGCAGCCTTCTCCGACGTCTACCTCGACACCGGTTCACCCGACCGAGAGGACACCCAGACGGCCTATGCGCTGGCGACGGTTTTCGAGCTGTGGCCGGATGACGCCACCCGAGCGGCCGGCACTGCGCGGTTGGCGCAGCTCGTCGAGGAGTCAGGGGGCAAGATCGCCACCGGATTCGCCGGGACCCCGCTCATGACTGAGGCACTCACCCGCAGCGGCCATGTCGAAGCGGCGTACCGTCTCTTGGAGTGCACGGAATGCCCTTCCTGGCTCTACATGGTCTCCATGGGGGCGACGACTATTTGGGAACGCTGGGACAGCATGCTCCCCGACGGCACGGTCAACCCCGGTGAGATGACATCGTTCAACCACTATGCTCTTGGCTCTGTTGCGGACTGGCTGCATCGGGTGGTAGCGGGACTGGCTCCGGCCGCACCGGGTTACCGCCAGATCGAGTTCGCGCCTCGACCGGGTGGCAGCCTGACCAGCGCAGGAGCAACCCACATGACGCCGTACGGCGAAGCCCGGATCGACTGGCACCTGGATGGTGACGACCTCGAAGTGGAAGTACTTGTGCCGGTCGGCGCTCACGGCACGGTTCGTCTCCCGGGAAGTGATCCGATCGAGGTCGGTCATGGTCGAAGCTCCTTCCGCGCAAGGATGCCTACCCACTCCGGCAAATGAAGCGCGTTGCGCCGCGACGGCGAGACAGCGTCAGTGCATCGTCCGCGCAGCGTGCGGTGTGTGCGATCAACTAGGAGGCGCGGTCGAGCGGCGCACACGCAGCTCGGGTGAGAAGGTCTCGTGGCGGACGATTGCACCTTCTAGGAGGAGGTTCGCGGCACGCCAGCCGAGCTGGAACATCGGCTGGTGAACCGTGGTCAGCGGAACAGAGAGCTGCGACGCCAGTGCTATGTCGTCGAATCCGACGATGGATAGGTCATCGGGGATGCGGAGTCCCTGTTCGCGCGCGGTCATTGAGGCGCCGATGGCGATGAGGTCGTTGGCGCAGAATATCGCCGTTGGCCTCGGGTGCTGCTCTGCTAACAGTTTCGTCATGCCAGCGGCCCCGGCGCGGATTGTATAGGAATCGAGGTTGTGCGTTATGAGTTGCGCCTCTTTGCCTGACCACCTGGCTATCGCGGTGTCCACTCCTCGCTTTCGTTGTTGCGACTGGTGGACATCTTCGGGGCCATTGAGGAAGGCGATCCGCCTGTGCCCGAGGCCGAGTAGGTGCTGCATGGCGAGCGCGGCCCCAGATGCATCATCGACTGAGACCGATGACATCGTGGGCGGCGTCGCAATGGAGTCGAACAGGACGACCGGGGTGCCACGTTGCACGATCTCCTCTGCCGCTGCCAGGGAGGCACCGGCCGGCGAGAGCAGCACGCCCCGCACGGCATGCGATTCCAAGAGGGTGAGCAACTCGGCCTCTTTCTCGACGCTTGCCTGCGTCGAGGCAAGGAGCATGAAGCTTTCCGTCTGGCTCAAGCAATCTGTGACACCTTCGGCAGCTTCCATGAAGAAGGGATTGTTGAGGTCGAGCACTAGTACGCCGACTGCCGAGGCGACCCCTCTCCGCAGCGTCTTGGCAGCGGCGTTGCGGACATAACCTACCTGCGCGATCGCCGCGTTGACGCGCTCGATCCGCTCCGGTGTGACTGTGGGAACGTTGTTGATCACATTCGAGACCGTTCCTACCGAGACCCCCGCGAGCTTGGCCACGTCTTTAATCCCGGGACGGTTCACGGGCACTCCTCTCTTCCCTCTGCTACCGCCAATTATCGCCGGACTTGGCGGGCGTTGTCTGGTAAGTCACGTCTGCCCTCGTTCTGTTCCGAGAAATTTGTATGTGGTCGCAGAAGTCCGCCCGCTCGTTGACAGCGCGCCGCGGGTGCGCTAGCCTCCCAATGAATGAATCGTTTCATTCCTGATACCAATGGAGGTTCAGGTGGGCGACAGAGATGTTGTTCCAGGCATCGACAGCGTGCTCGCTGCCACAACCCAGAAATCGTCGTCGCGGTGTTGTTTCCTGCTGCGGGTACGGGCCGAAAGGCTGGCGGAATATCTGGATGTGCACCAGCGGGTGTGGCCGGAGATGCGACAGGCCTTAACAGAGTGCGGGTGGCGAAACTATTCGCTGTTCGTTCAGCCTGGAACCGGGATGGTCGTCGGATACTTCGAGGCGGACGATGTCGATGCCGCGCAGGAGTCGATGTCGATGCTTGAGATCAACTCCCGGTGGCAGGCGGCTATGGCGGAGTACTTCGTCACTCCCTACGGCGGCAAGAACGAAGTACTTCCCCAGTACTTCTACCTCGCTTGAGGGCCATCGAGACGGCCGCACGGCACCCCCGTTTTTCGTAGGCGTCAGAGGGAATATCAAAGGAGATGTTTTCATGGCAAGAACAAGGCATTTGACAGGTTGGAAGGCGACTATCGCGGTCTCCATGTCCAACTACATCGATTCGGGTTCGATCATCGCGATCGCGACCTCACTCGGGTTCTGGGGCGCGGCCTACTTCCCGGGCGACGATGGCACGATCGCGGGCCTGCTGGCTGCGTTCAGTTCGAACGCGTTCGGCGCGGCGATCGGTGCACTCATCGGCGGGCCGCTCTGCGACAAGTTCGGGCGAAAGTTCATCTACACATACGACCTGTTGGTCTATGCGGTGGGAGGACTGGTCGTCGTCTTCGCCAGCGGGGTCGCGGCGCTATTCGTTGGGTTCGTCATTATCGGACTTGCGGTTGGAGCGAGCGTTCCGGCGGGGTGGACGTATATTGCTGAGTTCGCGCCCACCGAAAAACGTGGGCGGCATATCGGCATGACGCAGTTGGCGTGGTCAGTCGGGCCATTCATCGGATTCGGTTTCGCCGCGGCATTGCAGGCCTTCGGTCTCGGCCTGCTAGGCAGCCGGATCGTCTTCCTCCATCTCGTCGTCATCGCGCTGGTCACCTGGTGGATCCGGCGGGGGCTCGACGAGTCCGAGGCATGGAAGGCGTCTAAGCGCGAGGACAGTGCTGGGAATCTCCCGATCTCCACCTGGCAGTCGATGAAGGCACTCTTCACAAAGAAGGTCAACATCACTGCTCTTCTCTTCCTCGCCGGCATCTACACCTTCTGGAATCAGGCAGCCAGCCAGAACGGTATCTTTCTCCCCACGATCCTTACCTCGATGGGATACGAGACGGTGCAAGCCGACCTGTTCTCCATGCTCTCTTGGGCATTCGTCATCGTCGGCACGATTGTCTTCATGCTTTTCGTCGACCGGTGGTCTTATCGCTGGTTCTTCTTCCTCGGCGGCGCGCTCGCAGTGCTCTCCTGGGTCATCCTGGTCTTCGGATCTTCGACCTCCGCGGGAACCGCCTTCGGATACGCGATCGTCTGGGGCCTCGCCTGCGGGCCGTCGGCACAAGCGTTCTACGCGGTCTGGTCGCCCGAACTCTTCGCGACGCGGTACCGGGCGGGGGCGCAAGGAATTGTCTTCTTCGTGGTGCGGTGCGCGAGCGGCGCCATATCGCTGATCTTCCCGGTCATCCTGCTCTGGCCCAACGGGCTACTGGTCAACGGCCTCATCCTGATCGGCTTCCTGACGCTCTCGTTGCTGATCGGCACGATCTGGGCGCCACGAACCCAAGGGAAGACCCTCGACCAGATCGAGGTCGAACGGTACGGCGAGGTGGTATCGACCTCGTCCGACTAGCGAAATACCTCACCAACGAAACATCCCGGTCGACCAGAGTCGACGGGGCTGTGCGGGGCCGTCGTCCGGCGCCCCGCACAGAGAAAACCGACGGGCATCACTAAAGAAGGAGAAAAAGTCATGGCAACACTAAAGGATCTGACGCCGGAAGCCCATCGTCTGCTGTCGGAACAGACCCTCGAACTCGCGAGTTGGGCGTTCGGCAACGCAGGGACCCGGTTCAAGGTCTATTCCACTGCCGGCACGCCTCGCGACCCGTTCGAGAAGATCGACGATGCGGCACAGGTCAATGCATTCACGGGAATCACTCCTCGCATCTCGCTCCACATTCCTTGGGACGAGACGGAGGACTATGGAGCCCTCCGTGAGTATGCGGAGGAGCGCGGTATCCAATTGAGCAACATCAACTCGAACGTGTTCCAGGATGACGACTACAAGTTCGGTTCTCTGACCAACTCCGATCCCCATATCCGCCGCAAGGCGATCGATGCGCACAAACACTGCATCGACATCATGCGCAAGACGGGTTCGGACACGCTGAAGATCTGGCTTGGGGATGGCACCAACTATCCCGGTCAGGATTCCATCCGTCGACGTCAGGACAACCTGCACGAATCGCTCGCGGAAATCTATGCAGAACTCGATGAGGATCAGAAGCTGTTGCTGGAGTACAAGTTCTTCGAGCCTGCCTTCTATCACACCGACGTGCCGGACTGGGGAACCTCTCTCGGGCAGGTGCAGGCGCTCGGCGATCGCGCCGTGGTCTGTCTAGACACGGGACACCACGCACCGGGAACGAACATCGAGTTCATCGTCGTGCAGTTGTTACGTGCGGGGAGGCTGGGCGCATTCGACTTCAACTCCCGGTTCTACGCGGACGACGACCTGATGGTCGGTGCCGCCGACCCCTACCAGTTGTTCCGGATCCTGAACGAGATCATCGACGCCGATGCACTCGACACGCCCGTGTCGGGCGTCAACTTCATGCTCGATCAGTGCCACAACCTGGAGGAGAAGATTCCAGGGGAGATCCGCTCGGCATTGAATGTGCAAGAGATGACGGCGAAAGTGCTCCTCATGGACCGCGCTGCGTTGACGGCCGCGCAAGAGGCGCACGACGTTCTCGGCGCGAACCAGATCGTGTGGGATGCGTTCTTCACCGACGTTCAGCCGCTACTCGCCGAGTTGCGCGAGGAAAAGGGACTCGATCCCGATCCGCTCGGCGCGTTCCGCCGTTCCGGATATCTGGAGAAGATCGCGGCCGACCGCGTTGGAGGAGTACAGGCAAGCTGGGGCGCTTGACGGCCAGTCCCTGTGGAGGCGAAGCATTGCGCTCGCCTCCACAGGGACATCTTGCGGCGAATGAACAATGGGAAAGGGTAGTTGACATGTTGCACACTGTGGTGGCGATCGACCTCGGCGCTTCGAGTGGACGGGTTCTGCGGGGGCAATTCGACGGCACGAAGCTTCGCATCGAAGAATGTGGGCGCTTTCCGAATCGCCCGGTTCATGTCCCGAATGATCACGACCAGGATTTCGAGTGGGATGTTCTCTCACTGTGGAAGGGGATAAGGGCAGGCCTACGCGAAGCCGCGCAGCGGGGGCCTGTGGACGCCATCGGCATCGATACCTGGGGGGTCGACTACGGGATTCTCGACAGCGACGGCCGACTCGTCGGCAACCCGACCGCATACCGGTCGGAACGAACCGAGACCGTCATCGATCAGATCCACCGGCGCATCGACCCAGCTTGGCTTTACCGGAACACAGGAATCCAATTCCAGCCGTTCAACACGCTCTATCAGTTGGTCGCTGACCGGCAGCGGGTGCAATCCTCTCTCAGCGCGACCATGCTCCTCCTGCCCGATCTTCTCGGCTACTGGCTGACCGGTCGTCGGGTGTGCGAGGTCACAAATGCGTCGACGACTGGGATGATCGATCCTGAGACACGCTCCTGGAGCCCGGAGGTCCTCGCCGCACTGGATGAGCAGTTCGGCGTGCCCGTTCCAGAGATGCTTCCCGATCTGGTTGAGCCGGGTATGCGGCTTGGCACCGTCGAGCTTGCGAGGGCCGATTTGCGAACGCATACGGGTGAGCAGACTCCGCTCATCGCCGTCGGATCCCATGACACGGCCTCAGCCGTCGTGGCCGTCCCGGCGCCCGACCCGGGAACCTCGTTCGGCTTCATCTCATGCGGAACGTGGTCGCTCGTCGGAATGGAACTGGAGCATCCGGTGCGCACCGCCGAGTCGCAGCGCGCCAATTTCACGAACGAACTCGGGGTTGACGGCACGGTGCGATACCTCAAGAACATCATGGGCATGTGGGTACAGCAGGAATGCATCAGGCAGTGGCGCGAGCAGCACGTCACAGACCTTGATTGGCCGACGCTCACGGCTGAGACGGAATCCGCGCCACCCTTGCGAACCATCATCGACATCAATGCACCCGAGTTCCTCGCTCCGGGAGACGTGCTCGGGCGCATCGATGCCGCAGCGGTCACGAGGGGCGAGCCCGTCCCACGGAGCCGGGGCGAGTATCTGCGGGCGATCGCCGACTCGCTCGCCGTCGCGTATCGGCGCGCCCTGCGCGAGGCCCAAGAGCTCTCGGGAACGCCGATCAGCGTCGTACATATCGTCGGAGGTGGATCCAATAATGCGCTGCTGTGTCAACAAACGGCAGATGCGACTGGGATGCGCGTTGTCGCCGGGCCAGAGGAGGGAACGGGGATCGGGAACATGGTCGTTCAGCTTCGTGCGATCGGGGCAGTCGACGGCGACCTCTCCGCGTTGCGCTCCATCGTCCAGGCATCGTCGCCGACGAGAGTTTACGAGCCGGTCCCTGGCGCGACCGCAGCCTGGGACCTCGCTGAAGAGCGGGCATTCCGCAACCAAGCTCCCGCACGGAGAAGTGCATGAGCAGGCAAAAGATCTGGCGGGAAAGCATACCCGTCGCAGAGACTTCCGAACGGGAAGCTCTTCCACAGTGGAAAGGAAACAAGGACAGATGAATGACCTGACGTTAGCGAGCATTCTCGATGACATGGGGAACGCTGGAAGACGTGTGAACGAGATCGATGCGTGCGAGGCGGGAGCGGGGAACATCTCGGTGTTCGTCGCCGGCCACGTTCACATCGGTGAATCGTTCCCCGACAGCCGCGAGGTGACGCTTCCCTGGAAGGTACCTGGTCTCGCAGGCCATACGGTCTTCGTGACGGGGACCGGACGCCGACTGCGCGACCTCTGCGACGAGCCGGAGACGAACATTGCGGCCTTCGTCATCCATGACGGCGGTGAGACTGCCACGCAGCACTCGAACGATCGGAAGGGCGAGTTCCATCCGACAAGCGAATTCAATTCACACCTCGGCGTGCATGAGGAGCAATACCTCCGCCGCGGGGTGGAGTACCATGCCCTCGTCCACGCGCAGCCGCCGTACCTCACTGCGATGAGCCAGATCCCCGCCTACCAGGACGTCCTCGCGTACAATCGCGCGATTCTGCGTTGGGAATCGGAGGCGATCATTCAGCTACCGGATGGCGTGAAATACATGCCATTCATGGTGCCGGGTTCGCAGGAACTCATGAAGAACAACATCGAGGGGCTCCGCGATCACCAGATCACGATCTGGGCCAAGCACGGGCTAATGGCGCGAAGTGACCAGTCGGCGCTATCGGCGGTCGACAAGATCGAGTACGCCGAGATGGGCGCACGGTACGAGATGATGAACCTCGGTAATGGCGGCATCGCGACGGGTCTCACAGATGCCGAGATCCGTCGCGTCATCGCGGCGTTCCAGGTCAAGACCTCCCTGTACTGATCGTGCTGCAAACGTCTCAGCGCGGGTGGCCGGGCAATCGCCTCCTGCCCGAGCTGGGGCCGAGCATGACACACGCAATGAGAATGACAAAGACAAATAGTGAGCGTAAAGAGTGAGCATTAAATGACATACAGAATGATATGGAATCAGCGGGCCTATTTCGGTGCAGGAAGCATCGCCGAGATCCCCGCGGAGATCACAAGCCGAGGCTTCCGCTCGGTGCTTGTGGTGACAGACGCGGTTCTGGTCGACAGTGGCGTTGCTGCCAAAGTGACGGATCTGCTCGACAAGGAGAGCATTTCCTACTCGGTGTTTTCCGACATCGCACCGAATCCGCCGATCAAGAATGTCCTCGCAGGCCTTGCGGCACTGGAAAAGAGCGGGGCCGACGCCATCGTCGCAGTCGGCGGTGGATCGGCCATGGACACCGCCAAAGCGATTGGCATCATCGCCGCGAACCCCGAGTATGCGGATGTGCGCAGTCTAGAAGGGGTCGTCGCGACCAAGAATCCGGCGCTGCCCTTGATCGCGGTGCCGACCACCGCTGGGACGGCCTCCGAGACCACCATTAACTACGTGATCACCGATACCGAACGGGGGCGGAAGTTCGTCTGTGTGGATCCGCACGACATCCCTCTCGTGGCGGTCGTCGATGTGGAGATGATGGCGAGTTCTCCGCGCGGGCTCAAAGCAGCGACAGGACTCGACGCCTTGACCCACGCGATCGAGGGGTACACGACCAAGGGAGCGTGGGAACTCTCAGACCTGTTCCATCTCCACGCGATCCGCACCATTGCATCCTCGTTGCGGGAATCGGTCGATGGCGATCCCGCAGCCGGCGAGCGGATGGCGCTTGCGCAGTACGTCGCCGGGATGGGATATTCGAACGTCGGACTCGGACTGGTGCACGGCATGGCTCATCCGCTCGGTGCTCAATACCAGGCGCCGCATGGTGTCGCGAACGGACTGCTGCTTGCGACCGTCATGGAGTACAACGCCGACTACACCGGTGAACGTTTTCGAGACATCGCGGACGCATTCGGGGTGGTCGGTGCGTACACGCGCGACCTCCAGGATGTCAGGCGCGCAGCCGTTGCGGCCGTCCGCGGTTTGGTCGAGGACCTCGGAAACCCGACGCGTCTCGGCGAGATCGGCGTTGCCAGCGACGGGATCGATGCGCTCGCACAGGCGGCCTTTGCTGACGTCTGCACGGGAGGAAACCCTCGCGAGGCCACTGTCTCAGACATCGCGACTCTTTACCGTTCGCTTCTGTAGGGAGGAATGCTGGTCCTGGCGGCGAGGCAATATGTCGCGAGCCATATCGCCGCCCTCCGCACGGGCTTACGGAACGCCCCACCCCCCCCTGTCCGGACAGTCAGGTCAAAGCTCCGACTCACAGAAACGCAATAGGCTAATGGCCCGTGCCATCCTCAAGGTCACGGTGATGAAAGGAAGGTTGCGTAATGCGAGCATTGCGTTATTACGGCAAGGAAGATGTGAGGATCGACGAGGTTCCAGAACAAGAGTTGAAGCCAGGAACAGTGAGGGTCAAACTCGCCTGGAACGGAATCTGCGGTTCCGATCTGCACATCTATTTCGGCGGGCCGATACCGCCTATGCCCGAGCCAGGACATGTGCATCCCGTCTCTCAAGAAGGCCTCCCGTTGGTCTTCGGACATGAGTTTTCCGGCACTGTAGTCGAGGTAGGCGAAGGCGTCAAAGGGATCAAGCCTGGTGACGCTGTGGCGGTGGAGCCACTCCTGGTCGACGGCACTTGCGCGGCATGCCAGGCTGGTCACTACAACGCCTGCGTGAACATGGGATTCATCGGGATCTCTGGCGGAGGCGGCGGCCTGGCCGACAGCATTGTCGTCGAGTCACGTTGGGCCCACCCGGTCGGCGATCTCCCGCTCGATCAGGCCGCGATGATCGAACCGCTATCGGTCGCGTATCATGCGGTGAAGTATTCCGGCGCCAAGGCAGGCGACGTCGTTCTCATTGGCGGTGCAGGACCGATTGGGCTACTCGCCGCCGCTTCGCTCAAAGCGCTAGGAGCGACCGTCATCATCTCGGAACTCAGCGCCAAGCGCAAAGAAAAGGCGCTCTCGAGCGGCGTCGCAGACTACGTGTTCGACCCCTCCAAGGACGACGTTGTCGCCAAGGCCATGGAGCTCACGGATGGGCGTGGCGTTGATGTGGCAATCGATGCGGCGGGAGTCCAGGTTGTCCTCAATACGCTATGCGACGCACTCAAGGTCCGTGGTGTGCTGCAGCTGGTCGCGCTATATGGCAAAGACCCGACCTATGACATGGGCAAGGTTATGTTCAAGGAATTGCGTGTCCAGGGCAGCGTCGGCTATGCCAATGACCATGAGGAAGTCATCAAGCTCCTCCAAGACGGCAAGATCGATCTGGAACCTTTCATCACCTCCCGCATCGGTGTCGAAGACATCGTCGAGAAAGGCTACGTGGAGCTTCGCGACCACGCAGATGAGCAGGTAAAGATCCTCGTCCACATGTGAGAGGCGCGAGACGTGGCGAGACGGGCGGTGCGCCCTAGCTGGGCCGTCGCCCGTCGCCTTGAACCTAAGCTGGAGCATTCTTAGTCGTCTCTGCTCCCACCGCCAACCGCGCAGCCCTGTCCAGCGCTACTCAGCCCTCGAATTCGGACAACTCGAACCAGCGTTCTTCGAGCGCCGATGTCTCCGCCTCGGCTTCCCGCAGCTCATCGTTCAGCCGGCCCAAGCCCTCGTAGTCGCTCTGATCGTGCGCGGCCATCTGCTCGTGGATTCGCGCAATACGCTCGGCCAGGCGTTCCAATTTCCGCTCCGTCGCATTTAACTCCTTGCGTGCAGAGCGTTCCTCGGCCCCCGATGGTCGCGGTGCGCTCTGCCTCCGATCGGCATCCGGCTTGACTCTTTGTGCATCGCTGGCCGCGCGCAGCCGCAAGTACTCGTCCACCCCGCCCGGCAGGTGGCGAAGCCGGCCATCCAAGATCGCGTATTGCTGGTCCGTCACCCGTTCCAGCAGATACCGGTCGTGCGAGACCACGATCAGTGTGCCTGGCCACGAGTCGAGCAGATCCTCCATCGCGGCCAGCATGTCGGTGTCGACATCGTTGGTCGGCTCGTCCAGGATCAGCACGTTCGGCTCTGCCATCAGCACCAGGAGCAACTGCAGGCGCCTCTTCTGCCCGCCGGAAAGGTCGTGCACATATGCCGAAAGGTGCTGTGTGCTGAACCCAAGGCGTTCAAGCAGTTGAGCGGGTGTGAGCTCCTTGCCGTCAACGACGACGCTGGTCTTCAACCGGGCAAGCACCTCGCGTACTCGGTCATCCGCGATGTCTGTCAGTTCGCGAAACTGTTGGTCGAGCACGCCAAGCTTGACCGTCTTCCCGCGCTTTACTCGGCCAGAGGTGGGCGAGAGCGTTCCCGCGATGAGACCGAGCAGCGTCGACTTTCCCGCTCCATTCGGCCCGAGGATGCCGGTACGCTCGCCGGGTGCGATGCGCCACTCCACGCCGGTCAGGACGGGCCGCCCGTCGAACGCGACGCCAGCATCCAGCAGATCGACAACGTCTTTGCCAAGGCGCGCGACAGCCAGGCGACTCAGCTCGAGCCGGTTGCGGGGTTCAGGCACATCGGCGATCAGATTGTTGGCGGCCTCGATGCGAAACTTCGGCTTTGCGGTGCGCGCTGGTGCACCGCGGCCGAGCCAGGCGAGTTCTTTGCGCATCAGGTTTTGACGTTTCGCCTCCACGGTGTTCGCTTGGCGTTCCCGCTCGACGCGCTGCAGAACGTATGCGGCGTAACCGCCCTCATACGCATCAACTGTGCGGTCGTGCACGTCCCAGGTGCGAGTCGACACCTCGTCGAGAAACCAGCGATCGTGTGTGACGACGAGCAGCCCGCCGGCCGAGGCGGACCAGCGGCGGCGCAGATGCTGCGCAAGCCAGACGATTCCTTCAAGATCGAGATGATTGGTGGGTTCGTCGAGAGCGAGCACATCCCAGTCGCCCGTGAGCAGCGCGGCAAGGGCGACGCGGCGGCGTTGGCCCCCGCTCAGGGTGCCGATGACCGCAGCCCAGTCGATGTCGGCGACGAGGCCCGCTATGACATCGCGAATGCTGGTGTCGCCTGCCCACTCGTGTTCGGCCAGATCGCCGACGATCGCGTGCCCGACCGTATCCATCGAGTCGAGGGTGTCTGCCTGGTCCAGCACGCCCATGCGCAGGCCGCCGCGGCGGGTGACTTGGCCGCTATCGGGAACGATCTTGCCCGCAAGCATGCCGAGCAGGCTCGACTTGCCGTCGCCATTGCGCCCCACAATGCCGATGCGATCTCCCTCGGCAACGCCGAGCGTGATGGAGTCGAAGACGACCCGTGTCGGATATTCGAGGTGGAGGGATTCGGCTCCAAGCAGATGCGCCATTACTTCAGCCTATGTCGTGCGGTCGGTCGTGCGGTCGTTCGCGCGTATAGTTCTGCGGCCGGCTGAGCGCAGGGGATAAGTCGAATTGTCGAGAATATGCGAGGCTCAGCCGTCGGCAGCGTGACAAAGCAGAACCATGTGCGAATTTCACATGTACCTTAGGTTTGTGAGCGGAGCAACCAGGCGTCAACGCACCAGTCGAGTGCCTTACCTGCTTGGCCCTGCGTTTGTCGCCGCGGTGGCGTATGTCGACCCTGGCAATGTGGCCGCGAATCTGACGGCCGGCTCAGAGTTCGGCTACACGCTGGTCTGGGTGCTTTTCATCGCAAACTCGATGGCGGTGCTCGTTCAGTACCTGTCGGCCAAGCTTGGTGCGGTCACCGGAGCCGGGCTTCCGCACTTGCTCGGCGCAAGCATGAGGCCTGTCCCCAGGCGTGCCTATTGGTTGCAGGCCGAGGTGGTCGCCGTCGCAACGGATCTTGCCGAGATCATCGGCGGGGCTATCGCTCTGCATATTTTGTTTGGCCTGCCGCTGCCGGTTGGCGGCGTTATCGTGACAGCTATCTCGATGGCGCTGCTGATGATGCATTCGCGCGACGCCAAACGGCGTTTCGAGATTGTGATCATGTGTTTGCTCGCTGTGATCACGATTGGTTTCGTCGCGGGCCTCACGGTGATTCCTGTGCCATGGGGCGAGGTCGCACAGGGCCTGGTGCCGCGCTTCGAGGGAGTTCGTTCGCTGCTTCTTGCCGCAAGCATGTTGGGCGCGACAGTGATGCCGCACGCTATCTATGTGCACTCTTCTTTGGTGCGCGATCGTCATGGCGCAGCGTTGGCGATCGGCAGCGGAGCAGACAGCGTGTCGGTGGATGATGTGCTGCGCGCGACCAGGTGGGACGTCGTCGGCTCGATGGCGCTGGCAGGAACGGTGAACATCGCCATGCTCGTCCTGGCTGGCACCGCTCTCCAGGGCGTTGGCGGCACCGACACCATTCAGGGTGCGCAGGAGGCGATCTCCTCAGCCCTCGGCCCGGTGATCGGGGTGCTTTTCGCTGTCGGGCTGCTGGCCTCCGGCTTGGCATCCACCTCGGTGGGCAGCTATGCCGGGGCCGAGATCATGGACGGTTTGCTGCACATTCGTGTTCCGTTGATGTGGCGGCGCGCCGTCACTGCGATTCCTGCGCTTGTGGTGCTGTGCCTTGGGGTGGATGCGACGCTTGTGCTGGTGATCAGTCAGGTGGTGCTGAGTTTCGGCATTCCGTTTGCACTGATTCCGCTCGTGGTTTTGACGAGTAGGCGGTCGCTGATGGGCCGCTTCGCCAACCACCGCGTGACCACACTGCTTGCCATTATCGTGGCGGCGCTCATCATTGCGCTGAATGTTGCGTTGATAGTGATGACGGTGCTCAGCGCTGGGGGAGGCAGCTGACCACCGCCATCACAGATCGGGCGCCTTTGCTGATCTGAGGCAAGTGTATGCGGTTTGCCTTTGTCCATGCGGCGGACGACCGGGAAGTCCCAGCCGCCTTGCCCAGGAACGGTAGCGAGAAGCGTCGTCAAGCGACCTCAGACGACTGCTTCATCGAGCAGCGGAGTATTCATCAGGCCGCCGCCTAACGACTCCCAAGCATCCACTAGCGCATCGAGGCCGGCGGCAATAT
>JAATGV010000003.1 GCA_015654475.1 Actinomycetales bacterium | reverse complement strand
TGCGAGTCACAGCAGAACGGCGGCTATTCGGTCGATGGCAGTTTCGCTGAGTACATGCTCGTTGACGACCACTATGCGGCCAAGATCCCCGACGGATCAGACCCGGTCGAGGTCGCACCGGTACTGTGTGCGGGCGTCACCGTCTACAAGGGTCTGAAGCAAACCGATACGCGACCTGGCGAGTGGGTTGCGATTTCGGGTGTTGGCGGTCTTGGTCACATCGCGGTGCAGTATGCGGTGGCCATGGGACTGCGGGTTGCCGCTATCGACGTGGACGATGCCAAGCTACAGCTCGCCAGGAAGCATGGCGCCGAGGTCGTTGTGAACGCGGCGCAGGTCGATCCTGTCGAGGCGATTCAGGATCAGACGGGCGGGGCGCATGGTGTGCTTGTCACGGCTGTGCACCCGAAGGCCTTTGGTCAGGCGACCGGCATGTCGCGTCGCGGCGGAACGATCGTCTTCAACGGTCTTCCTCCCGGCCAGTTTCCTGCCGATATCTTTGACATCGTTTTGCGTGCCATCACGATTCGCGGATCGATCGTCGGTACCCGCCAAGACATGGTCGAGTCGCTCGACTTCTATGCCCAGGGAAAAATCAAGCCGACTGTTGCGACCGAAAGGCTTGACGACATCAACAGCATCTTCGACCGCATGCTCGCAGGCAAGATCGATGGCCGCATTGTCATGAAGATGTGACGCGACTCGGTGCGCGACGATGAAGCCAGAGACCTTCATCTTGGCGCGCCGGGGGGGAATCGTGGAGGGTACGGGCTTCGGCGCGTGCCCTCCACTCTCGTGTTGGCGTGTTGGCCGGCGGCGCCCTGCTTTCGCCCGAACCGAGCAAAACCCGACAGCCTTCTCGTTCTTCACCTCTTCAACGGAGCAAAACCCGACAGATGACGCCGGATTCTGTCGGGTTTTGCTCCGTTCAAGGATCGGTGCTGATGTGGGCTGTCGGGTTTTGCTCGGTTCAGGTGGCCTCGGGCAGGGTCGGGCGACTAGATCTGTTGGATCAGCGTTGCGTCAGCTGGATCGGCCGTTCGGACGTTGTTGATCGCCCGGGAAACAGCACGGGTCGACAGGGTGGACGCCACGGCAAGCGATTGAGTGTCGAGGAACGTGAGTGCTGACTCCGGCTGGGTGCCCTCGGCAATCAGCCACTCATCCACTGCGGCCAATGGCACGAAGACGGGCATTCGGTCGTGCACGCGACCTGCCGCATCGACTGCGCTACGAGTGATGATTGCGACAGTGGGGTTGCCGTCGGGATCACTCGCCGCGATGGCGCTCGCGAACAGGGGCTCGTCTCCGGAGATGTAATACGGATCTTTGCCGTCGTCGGCCTGCTGCCATTCGAAATAGCCAGACATGGGCACGACACAACGGCCAGCCCGAAATGCCGTGCGAAACAGTCCATTGGTGGCGACTGTCTCGAGGCGCGCGTTGATGGGATGTGGTCCACCGGCTTTGGCCCAGGCGGGCGAAAGCCCCCATATCGCTGCCGAGAGAGCACGGCGACGTTGAGTGCCGATTCCTGCGTAGTGCATGACGGCGATTGGTTGCCGAGGAGCGACCGAGTAGCGCGGCACGAGCGTAGCCGGGTCGATCCAATCCTCGGGCCGCCACGCGGAGGCGGGGCCTCCGGCAGCTATCCATTCCTCGACGGCGTCGTCGATCCGTTCATCGAGGGCAAAGCGTCCGCACATGCGCCCAGTTTAGGCAGTGTGGCGCTCATAGCCTTGCGCCCATGCTGGAGATCGAAGGGCAGAGTTCTTGCACCGGGCTGAGCAGGGGCGCGTCCAAGGCAAGGCGCCAGCGCACCAGCGTGCCCGGCTCGCAACGTCGCGCGACGACGGGCCTACAGCACTGGCGTTCCTTCCTTCCCGGCAAGCGCCAACCACGTGTCGACCACCGAGTCTGGGTTGAGAGACATCGACTCGATGCCCTGGTCGAGCAACCACTGCGCGAGGTCGGCATGATCGCTTGGCCCTTGGCCGCAGATGCCGACATACTTGCCCGCCTTCTTGCACGCCGCGATCGCGAGTTCCAGCATCTTGATCACGGCGGGGTCGCGCTCGTCGAAAGTGGCTGCCACAAGGCTTGAGTCGCGGTCGAGTCCGAGGGTGAGCTGAGTCATATCGTTCGATCCGATAGAGAACCCGTCGAAGTACTCCAAGAACTCGTCTGCGAGCACGGCGTTCGACGGCAACTCGCACATCATCATCACCTGTAGCCCGTTTTCACCGCGCCGCAGCCCGTTCGCGGCAAGCAGTTCGACCACGCCACGCGCCTCTCCAAGGGTGCGCACAAACGGAATCATCAGCTTCACGTTGGTCAAGCCCATCTCGTCGCGCACGTAGCGCATCGCCTGGCACTCGAGCTCGAAGCATGCACGGAAGTCATCGGACAGGTAGCGCGCGGCTCCCCGGTACCCGATCATCGGGTTCTCCTCACGCGGCTCGTACAGGTCGCCGCCGAGCAGGTTGGCGTATTCGTTCGACTTGAAATCGGACATGCGCACGATCACGGGTTTGGGGGCGAAGGCCGCCGCGATGGTCGATACTCCTTCGGCGACCCGCGCTACGAAATAGTCGGTCGGGCTGGCATACGCGTCAGTCAGTTCGGCGATCTGTGTGCGCAGCGGCTCGTCGAGTGTCTGCCAATCGAGAAGGGCTCTCGGGTGGATGCCGACTTGCCGGTTGACGATGAATTCGAGCCGGGCAAGCCCGATGCCGTCGTTCGGCAGTTTGGCGAAAGAGAACGCACGGTCGGGGGTCCCGACGTTCATCATGAGTTTGACGGGCAGCTCGGGCATTTGATCGAGGGCGGTTTGTTGAATCTCGTAGTCGAGCTCTCCCTCATACACGAAGCCTGTCTCGCCCTCAGCACATGAGACGGTGACGGGGTCGCCGGTGCCAAGCACGCGCGTGGCATTGCCGGTGCCAACCACTGCGGGGATGCCGAGTTCCCGAGCAATGATGGCCGCGTGGCAGGTGCGCCCGCCGCGATTCGTGACTACAGCACTCGCTCGTTTCATGATGGGCTCCCAGTCGGGATCGGTCATGTCTGCGACGAGTACTTCGCCCGTCTGGAATGTGGCCATGTCGGCAAGCGAGCGCAGGATCCGAACCGGCCCTGCCCCAATGCGCTGGCCGATGGCGCGGCCTTCGATGCGGGTCTCTCCTGCCTCGAGCAGTCGGAACCGTTGCAGGATCGCGTTGTCGACCCGCGACTCGACGGTCTCCGGGCGTGCCTGCAAAATATAGAGCCGGCCATCTTCACCGTCCCGCCCCCACTCGATATCCATTGGCCTGCCGTAATGGTCTTCAATGGTCAATGCGTAGCGGGCAAGCTGCTCTACCTCAGAGTCGGTGAGCGAGAAGTGGCGCTGGTCTTGAGGATCAACATCGGTGAACTCGATGGTGTGGCCGATTCGCGTGTCGCCCGTGTACACCATTTTCACGGCCTTGCCGCCGAGCGTGCGGCTGAGCACCGCAGGCCGACCGGCGCGAAGTGCGGGCTTGTAGACCTGGAACTCATCGGGGTTGACTGCACCTTGAACAACGGCCTCGCCAAGACCGTACGACGATGTCACGAAGACCGCATCACGGAATCCCGATTCGGTATCCATAGTGAACATCACTCCGGAAGCCCCGATGTCGGAACGCACCATCTGTTGCACCCCAGCCGAGAGCGCGACATCGAGGTGTGCATAGTCGTTGTGCACCCGGTAGGCGATGGCACGGTCATTGTAGAGAGATGCGAAGACCGACTTGATGGCGTCGAGGATGTTGTCGATGCCACGCACATTCAGAAAGGTCTCCTGCTGGCCGGCGAATGAGGCATCGGGGAGGTCTTCTGCAGTCGCTGAGGAACGGACAGCAAACGAGCGCTCGCCGACCTCAGCGGTGCCGAGTTCGGCGAAGGCATCCCGAATGTCGGCCTCCAATTGGGCGGGGAACGGCTGGTCCTCTATCCATTGCCGGATCTGTGCGCCAACCGATGAGAGCTGGGTGACGTCGTCGATGTCGATGCTTGAGACGGCAGCGTCGATCCGTTCGGTCAGCCCGCCGTAGGTGAGAAACTCCCGGTAGGCGTCGGCCGTAGTGGCGAACCCGTTTGGTACGCGCACTCCGAGCGGCACCACGTGCCGAACCATTTCACCGAGCGAAGCATTTTTGCCACCGACTTGGTCGATGTTGTCGATTCCGATGTCTCGAAACCAGAGCACGCTCGTGGATGTCATCTTTGTCACCGTTATTACCTTTGTCTCGTGGGGTGGCGGGGTGGGATATCTGCAGGCGTGTTGACGCCGGGCAGGTTGAGGGTGTGCAAGATCATTGCCGACATTTCTTCGACGGAGGTCTTTTCGGAAGACAGCGAGGGGATGCGTAGAGAGCGGTAAAGACTTTCGGCCTGACGCAGCTCAAAGGTGCATTGTTCGAGCGATGCGTAGGTGGATCCCGGCCGCCGCTCGGTGCGCACCTGCGAGAGGCGGAGCGGTGTAGTGGTGATGCCGACGCAACGCTTTTCGAGGCCGCGAATGGGGGCCGGTAGACCCGGGGTCTCGTAATCTTCTTCGAGCAACGGGTAGTTGGCGACGAAGACGCCATGTTGCAGCGCAAGGTACATGGATGTGGGCGTTTTGCCGCATCGCGATGGCCCGATGAGGATCACATGCGCGGCCTCGATGTTGCGCAGGCTTTGTGCGTCATCGTGTTCGATGGCATACTCGATCGCTTTCATGCGCTTTTGGTATATTTCCAGATCGCCCTGACCGTGCGCGCGACCGGTTACGTAGAGCGCCTCTTCTCCGAGCGCCTCTTCCAGCGTGTGGATGTGACTGGTGAAGAGATCGACGACGACACCAGTTGTCGTGACCAGGATCGAGCGAATAACCGGATTGATGGCAGTGCAGAGAACGAGCACGGTCCGTCCTGTCGCAACGCGGGCGTCTATCTCGGCGACGACGGTGAGTGCCTGAGCCTCGGTGGTGATGAACGGAATGGTTTTGTCGACGAACCGGATGTCGGGGAATTGTGCGGTGAGCGAGTTGCCGAGTGTCTCTGCGGTGACTCCTGTGGAGTCGGACAGGTAGTAGACAAGCACTGCCTCATGCGGCTGGAGGGCCGGTTCTGAGGGCGCGGGTCTGATGTGCGCCGGGTGGATGATGTCTGCGGCGCTTCCGTGTGGGATTTTCTCGTCATTGCCCACGATGGCTCCTTGGACCGATTGAGTGCGCCATTGCATTCACTGCATTGCGCGCCTATTCGTTTCCTCAGCCCAGCGGCGTCGCCGGGTGAGCGTCAGTATACCCACATCGCATTACAGTACGGCCGACAAGATGGTGTTTTCGCATGCTGTCGGGGTGTGTGCTCACGGCCGGGACCATTGAGGGCTCTATTCGAGTTGCTGCCGCGCGAAGCTACACGACCCGAAGCACAAGTTTGCCGCGCACATGACCTTCTTCGAGCAGGCGGTGCGCCGCCGCAATGTCACTGAGCGCGAACTCATCCGCGACCGACACGAGCAGGTCTCCTGCATCAAGCAGCCTTGTCAGCACTGACAGGGTGGAGCCTTCGGGAGAGACCTTATATCTGGTGGCTCGCACCCCTTGCTCGGCGGAGTCCTCGACCACGGTCGGCCATGAGCCGCTAGGCGCATTGACAAGCAGCCCACCGGGCCGAAGCACATCAAGGGAACGCGTGCCCGTGTTGTCATGCACGTTGCCCACAAGGTCGATGACAACGTCCACTTGCTGACTGATGGCTTCTTCGAAGCGCTGTTTCGAGTAGTCGATGACCTCGCGAGCACCGAGTGACTTCACGAAGCTCACGTTCGGCGTGGAGGTTGTGGCGATCACGGTGGCGCCGAAATAGGAGGCGAATTGCACGGCGAAGTGGCCGACGCCCCCTGATCCGGCGTGAATGAGAATACGTTGGCCTTCGCGCGCCTTGGCTGTCTCGACGACCATGCCCCATGCGGTGAGCGCCGCGACTGGCACCGCTGCAGCCTCGACATGGCTGAGCGTGCGTGGCTTGCGTGCCAGCTGGCTGATCGGAACGGAAACATATTCCGCATAGCTCCCGCCATTGCGCGGTGCTGCGCTCATCCCATACACCTCTGTGCCTACGGGAAACGGCGAACTCTCATATGGGGCTTGGGCGACGACTCCTGAGAAGTCGTAGCCGAGAATATAGGGGAAGGATGGGATAGCCGCTGATGCGCCGCGGCCGGCTCGCGTCTTCGCGTCGATGGGGTTGATGCCGGCTGCGTGTACTTTGACGATTACCTCGGCGTTGACGGCGATTGGCAGCGGTGCTTCGCCGATACGGAACACATCGGGTGCGCCGAGCTCGTCGATGAGCGCGGCTTTCATGCTCTGCTTGGCCGTGGGCCCAGCTGGAGTCATTGTGACGGCAGTGTTGGTCATTGTGGAATGCTCTCAATTGTTGGTGAGGTGTGTTTTGTGTCTTGTTCCACCTAACCGAACTAATGTTCCAGCGCTGTTACGGTTTCATGCCGGTTACCTGCTAAGAGTAAACAGTGGACAACATGTGCAGAGTCTGGTTGGCAAGAGAAATGAGTTTCGCGATCTGATCGTCATCGCGATCGACCCACACATATGTGGGTTCGCGCACTGGCACAAAGTTGATATGTTGCTCCCAGATGAGCACTGTCCGGCTGGCTCCGAGCACATATTGTTGCCAAAGGATCTGCCGGCGATAGTTGGGTGGTATGCGCGTGAATGGCTTGGTGCTTGTCTTGATTTCTCCGAGGATGAGGCCCGATCCGTCTGCTGTCTCGCCTATGCCGTCTGGGGTTGCGAGGTGACGATCGTTTGCAGTCGAACAGTACAGGCCGCGGCTGGCATGCACGTCGAATCGGTCGGTCATCCATTCGGCAAGAATCGGTTCTCTTTCGATTCCATGCTGAGTGAACCGTGACCCGGTGAAGCCCGTTCCTTCGGCTTTGTCGCGGGCAACGCGGGCGACGGATGCAGGCCCAGACAACTGGGCGACGTCTGTGGCCGTGATGCCCCTGGCTCGGGCTTTGAGCCATTCCAGCCGATCGCTTCCGTCGGCCACCTGTTGCGCGGCAAGACGATTGAGCAGCTCGGAGGTCACGATTGTCGAGACTACTCCGAGCGGGCCGTGGTGAGTCGGCGGCGCACCACGATGGTCGATACCAGTCGCCATCCGACCATGCCGATGATGAGAATGATCGACGTGACGATGACGAAGCTCACTTGCACACCCTGGCCGGACAACAAGCGAAGCAGCATGCCGAGCACAACGGCGAGCGCGGTAGTGATGAGGCCGCCGCCGATGCTGCCGACACGGATGCGGAGTCGGTAACAGATCAGCCAGCCGGCCGCGGCGCCGATCGCGAATGGCCACCAGGTGATGGCCAGGCCCGCGACGGAGAACGCCTCGTGATGGCTTGCCCGCCCGACTACGGCGAAGACTAGCGTGACGAGCAGATCGGCGAGCCCAGCCCGGATACCGTTGAGCGATGTCGATCGGGCCATGCCCCTTACTCTATGTGGCACTACCCGAAACGTCGGTAGGCTGCGCGGCATGCCTGCGTGTGGGCATCTGCGCCGGGTCCATCGTCGTCGAGGTCATCTCTTTTGATGCGGCGCGGGGATGCTGGATACGGTTCTGGTTGTCGGCGAGACCCATCTGATGTATCCTGGCTGATGGCCCAAGACCGCCGGTTATGCGAGTTGAGCAATCAATCCACATCGAAGGTTCGCGAGAGCGACAACCTGCGCAGGTGAAACGAAGTGTTGTCGTCACGAATGTGTGGCTTTCGCTCCGGTGCGCATGCGCCGGAGTTTTGTCGTTTTGCGTGGATTCTGGGGGCCACCGGCATTCGAAACTCTGAGGAGAGCCATGGCGACCAAGGAAGCAACCGTTGCCGAACTTACGGAGAAATTCCGTGAGTCGAATGCGGTCCTGCTCACCGAGTACCGCGGACTCACGGTGCCGCAGCTCAGCGAGCTGCGCGACAAGATCCGTGAGCACGCGACGTACGCCGTGACAAAGAACACGCTCGCCACGATTGCAGCGAAGGAAGCGAGCGTCGATGCATTCGACGGTCAGCTCTCTGGGCCGACTGCACTCGTCTTCGTGCACGGAGATGTTGTCTCTGTTGCCAAGACATTGCGTGACTTTGCCAAGGCAAACCCTCTCTTGGTCGTTAAGTCTGGTTACTTTGATGGTGCCGCTCTTAACGCCGACGAGGTCAAGAAGCTTGCTGATCTCGAGAGCCGTGAAGTTCTGCTTGCCAAGTTGGCTGGCGTCTTCAAGGCCTCGCTGTTCCAGGCCGCTTACTTGTTCACCGCACCGCTGTCGAAGACCGTTCGTACGGTCGACGCGTTGCGTGAAAAGCAGGAATCCGCGAGCTAGCTCGCACATCGTTCACAACCAACACAAGTTAGGAATAACCGATCATGGCCAAGTTGACCACTGACGAACTGCTCGAGGCGTTCAAGGAACTCACCCTTATCGAGCTTTCAGATTTCGTGAAGAAGTTTGAGGAGACCTTCGAGGTCACCGCTGCTGCACCCGTGGCAGTTGCTGCTGCAGGCGTTGCCGCTCCTGTCGAGGCCGAGGAAGTCAAGGACGAGTTTGATGTCGTTCTCGAAGCTGCCGGCGAAAAGAAGATCCAGGTCATCAAGGAGGTGCGCGCCCTGACGAGCCTCGGTCTCGGTGAGGCGAAGGCTCTTGTTGACAGCGCTCCTGCCACTGTGCTTGAGGGCGCGAAGAAGGACGACGCGGAGAAGGCCAAGGCTGCCATTGAGGCTGCTGGTGGCACCGTCACACTCAAGTAGTTCGTGCCCCGCTTAGGTGGGGGACACTCTCTCAAAGCCGCCTCGGAGTTTTGCTCCGAGGCGGCTTTTTGCCTGTCAGGGAAAGGGCTTTCGTGTCCATATCGTTACCGTGAGAGAGCGCGCTCTCGACTTTTTGTCATAGGATCTTAACGACAAGATGCAAGTCCTGCATCGATACGTCTACTCAACGAGGAGCAAGCACGTGAAACATGTGAAAACAACGCGGCGACTCATCAGCACAGCAGCAATGGTAGGGGCCGTCGGCCTCGTACTCGTTGGTTGTTCGTCTGGGGACGCAGCAGAAAGTCAATCAGCTGCACCTGTAGCTGGCTGTGAAGATTACGGAACCTACGGAACCTTCACCGACAATCCAAATGTCGCTATCTCATCCACCATCGTGGATACTGAGGCCGATAATCTCGTGAAGAGCTGGGAGCAGTTCGAGAAGTGCACCGGTATCACAATCAAGTACACGGGCAACAAAGACTTCGAGAGCCAGATCCTGCAGCAGGCTCAGGGCGGTACCGCTCCTGACATCGCGCTCTTCCCACAGCCAGGCCTTCTTGCCAGCGTTGTCAACACGACAGGCAAGGTGGTCCCAGCCCCCGACAGCGTCGTGGCAAACATCGACAAGTGGTGGTCAGCCGACTGGAAAGGTTACGGCACCATCGACGGCACAGTATATGCAGCACCATTGATGGCGAGTGTCAAAGGCTACATCTGGTACTCCCCAGCCGACCTGAAGGCGCGTGGAATCGAGATCCCAACTACGCTCGATGAGCTCATGGCCGACACCGAGGCGATGGCCACCGCGAGTGACAATCCCAAGGGCTACAAGCCATGGTGTGCCGGTATGGAATCCGGTGCGGCCAGCGGTTGGCCGGGCACAGACTGGATTGAGGACTACGTCCTACGTCTCAACGGCCCCGACGTCTACGATCAGTGGGCGTCAGGCACCACCAAGTTCAACTCTGATGAGATCAAGAAAGCCTTCACCGGTGTCGGCGACATCTTGCTCAACCCGGACTACGTCAACGGTGGCATCGGCAACGTGAAGTCGATCAACTCCAGCGCATGGGCCGACGCGATCGCGCCGATCGCTCAGGGCACATGCAGCTTCTACCATGGTGCATCGTTCATGGCTGCGCAGTCCGCGCTCGAAGGCAAGGACATCTCTGAAAACGGAGACCTCTACGCCTTCATGCTGCCCGGCACCGAGGCCGACGCGAACGCGGTCACTGGTGCAGGCGAGTTCGTCGGCGCCTTCAACAACGATCCGGCCACCGTTGCCGTGCAGACCTACCTCTCGAGCGATACCTGGGCGAACAACCGGGTCAAGCTCGGTGGCGTGATCAGTGCGAACAAGGGTCTCGATCCAGCGAACGCGGACTCGCCAATCAGCGAGCAGTCGGTAAAGATCCTCCAGGATCCGAACACCACGTTCCGGTTCGATGCATCTGACGCAATGCCAGCGGCCGTCGGTTCAGGTTCGTTCTGGACTGGCATCGTCAACTGGATCAACGGCGACAGCCTCGATTCGGTCCTCTCGGCTATCGATTCGAGCTGGCCGGCCAGCTAGCTTCGATGCGGATACAACCAAGTAACGGCTA
Organism: Actinomycetales bacterium; assembly: GCA_015654475.1. Lineage (GTDB taxonomy): Bacteria > Actinomycetota > Actinomycetes > Actinomycetales > Microbacteriaceae > UBA3913. Next base: position 75,257 of record JAATGV010000003.1, on the reverse strand, counting down.
ACGACACGGGGTCGGGGTAGGTTGTCGGAAATCCCGGCAGGCGCCCCGGCCCCGTACGTCATGCTAATTGAGAGGACCTTTCATGTTTGAGTTGGCTGTTGGGCCTGTTTCTCGAGCGCTTGTACCGCTCGTGACGCGTGGTGTCTCAGAATCCCATTGGTGGGATAAGTGGCTCCTCCTGGCGGGGGGCGTTGCGGTGTTCATAGCCGTTATCGGAATAATTCTTTTTCTCGCAGACAAGTCGCCGAAGAAGATTCGCGACTGGGCGCAACTGCTCGTGTTCGTTGGGCCATCGATCCTCCTTCTCTTAGTTGGACTCGTGTACCCAGCGGTGCGGACCATCATTCTTTCGGCCTTCGACGACAAGGGAACCACCTTCGTCGGTCTGTCGAACTACTTGTGGATGGTGACTCAGCCGAGCATCGTCCAAACGCTCATCAATACGGTGATTTGGGTGCTCATCGTTCCGCTTGCCTCGGTTGCCTTCGGCCTCGCCTATGCGATCTTCATCGACAAGGCCCGCGGCGAACCGGTGCTGAAATCGCTCGTCTTCATGCCCATGGCCATCTCGTTCGTTGGAGCGAGCGTTATCTGGAAGTTCATGTACGAGTACCGTGGCTCAGAGCTAGAGCAGATCGGCCTGCTCAACCAGATCCTCGTCTGGCTCGGATTCCAGCCCCAGCAGTTCCTGCTGAACTCACCGTGGAACACCTTCTTCTTGATCATTGTCATGATCTGGATCCAGACAGGATTCGCGATGGTCGTGTTCTCGGCAGCCATCAAGGGCATTCCCAACGAGATCATCGAAGCGGCGAAGCTGGATGGTGCCAACGCATGGCAGCAGTTCCGCAACGTCACCCTCCCCGGGATCCGTGGCTCGATGGTGGTGGTGCTGACGACCATCTCGATAGCAACCCTGAAGGTCTTCGATATCGTCCGAACGATGACGGGCGGCAACTATGGCACGAGCGTCATCGCAAACGAGATGTATTCGCAGACCTTCATTCAGGTGCAGCCGGGACGCGGTTCGGCGCTTGCGGTTGTTCTGTTCATCCTCGTGCTGCCGATCGTCATCTACAACATTCGAGTCATGAGGAAGCAGAAGGAGATCCGATGACCACTTCGGCAACCATAGAAAGCCCTGATCTGGCGCCTGCGACGATTTCCGTCAAGGCAAGCAAGGCTAAGAAGAAGCTCACTTCCCGAGCCGCCACCATTGCCGCCATCGTGATCGCGGTCTTCTGGACGATCCCCACGTTCGGGTTGTTCGTCTCTTCGTTCCGCCCTGCCGAGCTCATCACCACGACGGGGTGGTGGACGATCTTCCAGAACTGGGGCCTCACGTTCGACAACTACGCTGAGGTGCTGACGAAGTCCGGTGCTTCGTCGGCCAACTTGGGCGTGTATTTCGTCAACTCGTTGATCATCACGATTCCAGGCACGCTGTTTCCGATGGTTCTCGCCCTCATGGCGGCCTACGCTTTTGCGTGGATTCCGTTCAAGGGCCGTGACATCATCTTCATCGTCGTCTTCGCGCTCCAGGTGGTTCCGTTGCAGTTGGCCCTCGTGCCGCTGCTTCAGATCTTCAGCGCGAGCGGTATCGCCGGCACATTCCCAGCGGTGTGGATCGCGCACACCATCTTCGGCCTGCCACTGACGATCTTCTTGCTGCACAACTTCATATCCGAGATTCCTGGTGAGGTGATCGAGGCGGCGAAAGTGGACGGAGCAAGCCACACCCAGGTCTTCTTCCGGATCATTCTGCCGTTGACCGTGCCCGCAATCGCGAGCGTGTTCATCTTCCAGTTCCTCTGGGTCTGGAATGACTTGCTCGTTGCGCTCGTCTTCTCGGGCGGCACGTCCGATGTTGCACCACTGACGCTGAGACTTGCGCAGATGACTGGTACTCTCGGCTCGTCTTGGCAGTTGCTCACGGCTGGCGCATTCGTTGCGATCGCGCTTCCCCTTGTGGTCTTCTTCAGCTTGCAGCGCTTCTTCGTTCGAGGCCTGCTCGCCGGATCGACGAAGGGCTGAGCTCGGCATCCATCCATGGTTCAAGGGCCCGTCGCGGATTCTCTGCGGCGGGCCCTTCGACGGGGCTCGCGCGCGGAACGGCCGTGCTTGGCCCGCCAACCGCCTCGGGTCAACGAGTGACAGAGTCGAAGGCGTCGTTTCCCCCGGCAGTGAAGTCTTGGATGGCGATCACCGCTGCCCCCCGAGCCCATTCGAAAAAACTGGGAGTGCGTATCGTCAGTTCCACGGGATGAGCGAGAGGGTCGCGAAATCCCATGATCGCCGCCTCTACGGCCTCGCGCTGTGAGGCAGCTATTCGCACACCCTCCCCGGCAAGCACAATATGTCTTACTCCGGTGATGTTGGTCACAGCGGCAATCAACTGCCCGAGTCCGGCGGCACTGGCGGAGAGCACGGCTCGGGCCGCGGGATCACCTGCCTCGACGAGGGCAAACGTTTCGTCATAGTCGATGGGGCGCTGCAGCGCTGCCGAGATCGAGCCGGTGATTCCCGGGATCGTGAGAGCGGCGGATGCGCAACCGGCGTGGCCGAGAAAGCAGAAGCCGCCGGCGTCGCGAAGGGGGAAATGACCGATAAGGCCAAGCCCGGCATCCGATGCATGCACGAGCGAGTCTTTGATGACAAGGCCGCATCCGATGCCCGCGCCGAGGGTGACCACGGCAAACGAGTCTTGTTCGCGACCGAGACCGAACCACCTTTCGGCGTCGGTGAGCGCGATGACATCGTTCTCGATGACAACCTCGAGCCCGGTCTTCGCGGCAAGCAGCTCTTGTAGCGGTACGCCCGACCAGTCGAGAAAGGGTGCGCGCACGACGACGCCCTCGCGCGCGATCCCGCCGATACCTACCGCGATCCGCGTGATCGGCCCTTCGCTCAGTTCGTGGACGAGCTTGGCAATGGATTCGCACACGGCATCTGGTGATGTTGCCTCAAGCACGCATCCCGTTGACTGAGCGATGTCGCCTCGCAGGTTGGTGCGCACGCCATAAAGCTCGCTGCCTGTGACCTTTACGCCGATGAACTGGTATTCTCCGATTTCGGCCCGGAGCGGCTTGCGGGGTGGCCCGAGCGATCCGTCGCGCACCGGATCGCCTTCGCGGATCAGCCCTGAGGCGATCATGGGGCTTGTGAGACGGGTGATGCTCCCCGCTGAAAGTGCAAGCCTGTCGGCAAGGGTCGCGCGAGAGACCGGGCCGCGTCGCAGGATCTGTAAGGCCACATCACGCTGGGCGCGTTCGAGCGTGTGCCACGTTAGTCGGGTCATCGTACGAAATTCTACCGGGACTGTGTTGTCTGAGCGGTCGATTCTGCCAATAAAAGTTTCAATCGAAAATAAAGATACGTCTAGTATCGAAATAATCCTCGAAAGAAGCGCCTTGACAACCTAATTAGTTCTGTGCCAGAATCAATGGCGTGTGACGAGGTCGTCAAATACCGATCTACCCCAGGCAAAGGAGCCCCACCCGTGTCTACCACTCGCATCAGCGTTGCGCGCGCACATAACGTACACCTCTCGCGAGGTGGCGTAAGCGTCATCGCTGACGTCAGTCCAGACGGTTTCCCCATCATCCGTTATTGGGGCGCAGAACTCGGGAGCCTCTCGGATGCCGACCTGGACATGGTCGCCCTCGCCGATCAGCGACCTGCTGTCACCAATGCGCCGAATGCGCCGATACAGGTCAGTATCCTTCCTGAGCAATCGCGTGGATGGATGGGTTCGCAAGGACTCCTCGGGCACCATGACGGCGCCGGATTCTCACCTCGCTTTCGTGCAACCGAGATCAGACTCACCGATATGCACTCCCTTGACGTCGATACTGTCGACCAAGAATCTGGACTCGGAATCTTGCTGGAGATGAGGCTGTCGGAGGACGGTCTTCTGGGTATGCGGGCCACCGTCACGAATCTTGCCCCCGTAGCGTACCAACTCGAAGCGTTGACGTTGTTCCTTCCCGTGCCTATCGATGCGACGGAAATACTCGACTTCTCGGGTCGCCATCTGCGGGAGCGCAGTCCACAACGCACAGCGTTCACCCTCGGCAGTCGCGTTAGGGAAGGCCGTCGCGGCAAACCGGGCGTCGACTCGTCATTCCTCACCGCAGTCGGCACACAAGGATTCGGGTTCCGTCGCGGTGAAGTTTGGGCGCTCCATGTCGCATGGTCGGGCAATGGCCGCACCATCGTCGAACGCAGCAGCGAGGGTGTAAGCATGATCGGCGGTGGCGAACTGCTGCATCCCGGCGAGATCGAGCTCCTCCAGGGGGACAGCTATGCATCACCTTGGGTGGCCGCGTCATGGGGTGAAGGGCTCGATGCTGTGTCTGCCCGCTTTCACTCCTTTCTTCGGCATAGCGAGCGGCACCCGTCTGGTCCACGCCCGGTCGTGCTCAACACCTGGGAGGCCGTTTACTTCGAGCACAGCATCGAAACCCTCCGCGACCTCGTGCAGCGGGCGGGGGAGGTCGGGATCGAGCGTTTTGTGCTCGACGATGGGTGGTTTGGCAGCCGTCGCGACGATACCTCCGGGCTCGGCGACTGGTATGTCTCACCGGACGTGTGGCCGACAGGGCTTGGCGAACTCATCAGCCTCGTCCACTCTCACGGCATGGACTTCGGGTTGTGGTTCGAACCGGAAATGATCAATCTCGACTCAGAACTCGCCCGCGCGCATCCCGAATGGATCATGACAACTGGAACGCGATTCGCGTTGCCCGCCCGCTCTCAGCAAGTGCTCGACCTGACCCATCCCGAAGCATTCGACTATCTACTTGAAAGGATCGATGCACTCCTCACCGAGTATGACATCGCGTTCATCAAGTGGGATCACAATCGAGACCTTGTCGATGCGGGCCACTCGCCTCTCGGTCGTGCCGCGGTGCACAACCAGACTCTCGCCTTGTACCGGTTGCTGGACCAGTTGCAGGAACGTCATCCCGGCCTGGAGATTGAGAGCTGTTCGTCTGGCGGCGGTCGGGTCGATCTTGAGATCCTGCAGCACACTCAACGTATTTGGGCTTCGGACTGTATCGACCCCCTCGAGCGACAAGACATCCAGCGTTGGACAGGGCTGATCGTGCCACTCGAATACATGGGATCGCACGTCGGAAACCCGAGAGCAGAGACGACAGGTCGCGTGCAAAGCTTGGATTTCAGAGCAGCAACGGCATTCTTCGGCAGCTTTGGCGTCGAATGGGACATCACCCAGGCCACCGAAACCGACAGGGCAGAACTGGCTGCATGGATCTCCGCGTACAAAGCACACAGACAGCTGTTGCATACCGGAACCGTTGTTCGTTCAGATCATGCCGACCCGGCGATATACGTCACCGGGGTTGTGGCGGACGACCACAGCGAAGCGCTTTTCTCGATCGCTTCCCTCACCACAAGCGAATTCGCACCCCTGGGCAGGGTGACCTTGCCTGGCCTCGACGAGCAACGCAACTACCAAGTGCAGGCCTTGCAAATCGGCGGCCCACGTGAAGAGCGATCAGGATTCGTGGAAGCCTCCTGGTGGTCGCGATCGATCACGGCCAGCGGCAGAGTGCTCGCCCGGGTGGGGGTTCAGACCCCGGTGCTCCGCCCAGAAGAGGCGGTCTTGCTTCACGTCACCGAACTCGGCAACGACAACATTCAGGAGCAGTGATGACCACGCACCGCATGCAGACCATCGTCGAGCCGTCCCGACGCCGCTCATCTCGGCGCCGCAACGACTTTGCCGTGGCCATTCTTTTCTTGGCACCCGCAACAGTCGGGTTTGTGGCCTTCTACGTCTGGCCATCAATTCGAGGCCTCTACCTGAGTTTCACCGACTACAACATCTTTCAGGCACCCGTCTGGGTCGGCCTCAAGAACTACGAAAAGCTACTCACCGACGACAAGATGTGGAACTCCATCGTCGTCACCCTCGAATACGTTGCCATCAACATCGTCTTTCAAACCATCCTGGCGCTCCTCATCGCCGTGCTCATGCAGCGGCTCATCAGATCCACCTTCGTCCGCGGTATCTTACTGATGCCATACCTGGTCTCGAACGTGGTCGTCGCGTTGGTGTGGCTGTGGATGCTCGACTACCAGATGGGCATCACCAACCAGTTGTTGGAATGGATCGGACTACCGCGCCTCATGTTCTTCGGCTCGGAGCAACTTGTGATTCCGACCATCGCCTTTGTTAACATCTGGCGGTTCATGGGATACACGGCGTTGCTCATCTTTGCCGGAATGCAGTCGATTCCGAACACCGTCTATGAGGCTGCTCGCGTCGACGGGGCATCCGAGTGGCAGATGTTCCGCCGCATCACCCTTCCCCTGTTGCGTCCGAATCTCGCCATGGTGGTCATCACCTCCATGATCGGCTCGTTCCAAGTGTTTGACACCGTTTCGGTGACGACACAAGGCGGGCCAGTCGACGCATCGAACGTGATCCAGATGTATATCTACAAACTGGCATTCAGCCAATTCAAGTTCGGATACGCCTCCGCTGTCTCCGTTGTCTTGATGCTCATATTGCTCGTTATCTCAATCTTTCAACTGCGACTGACCCGAGCCAACTCCAGCGACCTGGTGTAGGAGGAACGACGAATGACTGCAATAGCGAACACTCACAAGCCGGCATTGCGCGGACGGCGGTTTCGGCGGCCGCGACTCGGCAAGGTGCTGGGATGGATCACCGTCGCAGTGCTGATTGTCATCACGGTCTTTCCGTTCTACTGGATGCTGCGCACCGCGCTATCCTCCCAAAACGCCCTCTACACCGATAGCTCGTCACTGCTTCCCGTCGATTTCTCGTGGGGCGGCTTCCGCCGGGCACTCGGCCTCGCCACTCAGGAAGAGGCGCTCGCGGACGGCGGAACAGGCGCGAGCGTTGAGCTGCTCTCAAGTTTGCGCAACTCCGTCATTGTCGCAACGTGTGTCGCAGTAGTGCAGGTTTTGTGCTCGCTGATGGCGGCGTATGCCTTCGCGCGACTGAAGTGGCGCGGGCGAGACGTCGTGTTCACCATCTTCCTCGCAGGCCTCATGGTCCCAGGAATCTTCACGCTGATCCCAAACTTCTTGCTCATCAAGGACATGGGACTCCTAGACACCTTGCCCGGCGTGATGCTGCCGACACTTTTGATGACACCGTTTGCCATCTTCTTTTTGCGGCAGTCGCTACTCGGCATCAACGAGGAAATCGAAGAGGCCGCGCGGTTGGACGGCGCTGGTCCATTTCGGATCTTCTTCCATGTGGTCATGCCGATGGTCTCATCGACCGTGATGACGTTGGTCATTCTCACCTATATCGCGGCATGGAACGACTACATGTGGCCGCTACTGGTGTCGAGCACATCCAACTCTCGCGTGCTTACGCTCGCGCTGGGAACCTTTTACGCCTCCAGTCCAACGACGGGCCCCGATTGGCCAGGGCTGATGGCCGCAACGCTTATCGCAGCCGCACCGATGTTGCTGCTTTTCGTTGTCTTCGGACGACGGATCGTCGATTCGATCGGTTCGACCGGAATCAAGTGACGCTGCACCGCCGCAACGTCCTGCATCACAGAAAACAGAGGGAGAAAATGAAGCTAACTCGAGTAATCGCCGCGGCAGCCGTTGCCGCATTGACGGTCGGCGTAGCCGGCTGCTCCGGAGGGGGCGGCTCCGCGAACGACGATGAAAGCGGGCCCGTCGCACTGCAGTATTGGCTTTGGGACGAAGCGCAGCTTCCGGCCTATCAAGCGTGCGCGACCGCATTCACGGAAGAGAACCCAGACATCACGGTCAACATCACCCAGCTCAACTGGGACGACTACTGGACGAAGCTGACGACGGGTTTCGTATCGGGTACCGGTCCAGACGTATTCATCGACCACCTCTCGCAATACCCGAGTTTCTCGACGAAGGGGCAGGTGCTCGACCTCACCGACTTGGTCGAATCGGACAGCGTAGACCTGACCGCATATTCGCCAGGACTGGTGGACTCGTGGTACGGAGTCGATGGGGGCTTGTATGGCTTGCCCAAGGACTGGGACACTGAAGGCATTTTCTTCAACGAGGCCATGGTCAAGGATGCCGGCTACACAGACAGCGATTTGCAGAACCTGACCTGGAACCCCACCGACGGTGGTACCTATGAAAAGACCATCGCACACCTGACCGTCGACAAAAACGGTGTGCGCGGTGACGAAGCGGGCTTCGACAAAAACAATGTGAAGGTATACGGGCTTGCGGCGCCCAGTGACGCGGGCGGAACCTCGGGGCAAGTATTGTGGTCGACATTCGCTGCGTCGATGGCCGACTGGAACTACCTGGACAAGAACCCATGGGGAACGAACTTCAACTACACCAGCACCGAATTCCAGCAGATAATCGATTGGTATTTCGGGCTGTCGAAGAAGGGTTACATGCCGGCGTTTGGCGTGTCTAGCACGAATGCGTACGCGCAGATTGCCGCAGGCAATGCGGCGACGGCGATCGAAGGATCCTGGAACTCCAACTCCTTCGCCACCATCAAAGGCGTGGAGATAGGAATCGCGGCAGGTCCCATCAACGAGCAAAGCAATTTGCGGGGCAGCCAGAAGAACAGCGTCGCCGACTCGATCAACGCCGCAACCAAGCATCCTGAGGCCGCATGGAAGTTCGTGAAGTACATGGGGACCACCGCGTGCCAAGACCTTGTCGCGGCAAAGGCAGTTGTGTTTCCATCTATCCCGTCGTCCACGGAAAAGGCGATTGCCGCCTTCAAAGAGAACGGCGTCGACGTCTCGCCATTCCTTCTCTACAACGACGCGTCAACCGGGCGCACTGTTGCCGCGCCCGTCACGTTGGCCGCCGATGAGCTCAGTGACCTTTTCGGTGATGCGTTCGACAACATCTGGTTAGGCAAGACAGACGCCTCCTCGCTCACTCCGGTCGTTGAACAAGTGAAGAAGCTCCTCGAAAGCCAGTAATTGGTTTGCACTCGCACACGTCTTGGGCTGGTACCAAGTCAGTGCACGGGAGGGGCACGACTGCAAATCGCGGCCGTGCCCCTCCCACATGAAATATCGTCGTGGGATTCGCCGTTAGGGTTGTAGGTCGGGAGTTCGTCCGCCCTCTCCATCCTCTTCCTACATACATTCCCGCTACGCGGTTAAGGTGGTGCCTGTGTCCATTCGACACACTCATGAAAACGACATGTCCCTGCAAGAGGCGCAGCAACACGAACCGGTTCAGCACTCGCAGCCAGACATGTCGGCGGGCAATAATCGGCTGAAGTACATCCTTACTCTTGGGGCGCTCGTCGCCCTTGGCCCATTCACCATCGATCTTTACTTGCCAGCGTTTCCTCTTCTGGCGGCTGACCTGAACACTTCCGAGACGGCTGTTCAGCTCACCTTGACCGGCACGATTCTTGGCTTCGCGCTCGGGCAGCTGCTCATCGGCCCGCTCAGCGATGCGATTGGGCGACGTATTCCGTTGCTCATCACCGTCGGCATCCACATCGCTGCCTCTCTCGCGTGCGCCTTTGCCCCGACCATCGAGATTCTTGCGGCCAGCCGATTTTTGCAAGGTCTTGGTGCCGCCGGTAGTGGCGTTGTCGCGATGGCGATGGTTCGCGACCTGTACTCGGGGCGACCCATGGTCACGATGCTGTCGCGCATGGCGCTCGTCTCAGGGCTGGCTCCGATTGTCGCGCCGCTGCTTGGATCCCAGTTGCTGCTCATCACCAACTGGCGTGGCATTTTTGGGTTCTTGGTCGGTTATGGCGTGGCGATGTTCATCGTCACCGTGATCGTGCTGCGAGAGACGCGACCTGTTTCGGTGCGCATCGCTGAGGGCCCAGTGCGGGTGCGTAGCCGCTACGGCTCGGTGCTTCGAGATCGACGATTCATTGGGGTTGTGCTCATCGGTGGGTTCAATTTCTCGGCGCTGATGGCATATCTCTCCAGTTCGACGTTCCTCTTTCAAGACGTGTATGGCTTCTCTCAGCAAGGGTATGGCGTGCTCTTCGCCGTGAACTCGATTGCCGTTCTGTTAGGCACCCAGACTACGGGTCGGTTGTCCCGCACTATTGCACCGCAATGGATCCTGGCTTTCAGCACCGGCTTGATGACCGTTTCTGCATCCGTCCTCCTGCTCTGTGCCGGTCTTGGCGCCGGGGTGCTGGGAGTAATCATTCCGCTGTGGTTTTTCATTCTTGGCGTAGGCCTGAGCTTCCCATGCATCCAGGTGCTTGCGCTGGCCAATCACCCGGCCGAAGCCGGCACGGCGGCATCGCTTCTCGGTGCGGTGAACTTCGGTAGCTCCGGGCTGGTTCCGCCCATCATCGGGATGCTTGGCAGTACGAGTTCGGCGACCATGGGCGTTGTTATGGTGGTGTGCTCGGTTGTTTCGGTAGGGCTGCTGTGGTCGGTCGTGCGGCCACGTTCGGTGCCTGCTGTCTATTGACCAGTTGACTGGTTTGATGAGCTGACCGGTTTCAGTGGATGGTCGACATGACGGGCGATGGTCAGTTCAGCCCGGCATCGCTTCGTCAACGCAAGCGTTCGCAATGCCTTCAGCTCTTGCGCCGCTCGAGGGCGAAACTCCACACGCAGAGTACGAAGCCGACCACCGCCATCGAGATTCCCACATAAATCTGCGAACGATAATTCAGCGTTGCTGCGATCACGGCCCCGCCCAGGAAAGCTCCAAGCGAGTTTCCGATATTGAGCGCCGAGTGGTTCATGGCCGCCGCGATAGAGGGACTTCGCGGTGCCAAGTCGAGGAGCCGTGTCTGGGCGGCCGGAGAGAAAATCGATCCGAAGACCCCAAGCAGGAATCCACCAATAAAGATGGCCACTATCCACTGCGCAGTGAAGGCCAGGAAAACCAGTGACCCGATGATGCCAAAAATGGCGGTAAACAGGCCCCGCTTGACTGAGCGATCAGCCAGGCGGCCGCCAATAAGGTTGCCAACAGTCATGCCGACGCCAACGCAGACAAGAATCGCAGGGACAATGCTCTCCGTGAACGGCGTCAATGCCGTCACCATCGGCGAGACATATGAGTAGAACGCAAAGAATCCGCCCAAACCAATCGACGCAACCCCGACCATGAGCCAAAACTGGGGCAATGCAAACGCCGAAAGCTCGGCCACGACGCTCGCCCCTGGCTTCGCATCCTGCCGAGGAACCGTAATCCACACGGCGACGAGGGCTACAAAGAAAATCATGGCGACGACGAAATAGGCGACTCGCCAGCCCGCAAGCTGGCCAAGCCATGTGATCGACGGAACCCCGATCACGTTGGCGATCGTCAGCCCAGCCAACACCATCGAAACACCCTGAGCCCGCTTGCCCGGCCCGAGCAAGTCGGCAGCAACAAGCGAGGCAATGCCGAAATATGCGCCATGAGGTAGGCCGGCGGCAAACCGCGATACGAGCACGAGTCCGTAGGACGGCAAGACGGCGGACGCCACAGTGAAGACGGTAAACGCCGTAAGCAACATGAGCAGCAGACGCTTGCGTGGCAGACGGGCGGTGGTTGCAGCGATCGTCGGTGCGCCGATAACCACGCCGAGCGCGTATGCGGAGATCAGGAGGCCCGTCTGCGCTTCCGCGTCGGCGCGTGCCGAATCGTAGAGAGCGGGCAACAGGTCGTGAGCGATATTCGGGAGCAAGCCCATGGCCACGAACTCGGTTGCCCCAATTCCGAAGCCGCCAAGCGCGAGCGCGAAGATCGCGAGGCGACCTCGTGCTGGAGAGAGCGGAGAGTTGCTGGTGGCAGGTGAGTTAGAGGGCAAGGTGACCTTCGACGTGCAGTGGGGGAAAAGGCTACCCGCACAATCTTACTTATCGTTGCCGATGTGGGAGTTTTCTGCGTCGAACCGAGCAAAACCCGACGCCCTCGTGGTGCGCTGTATCCCCGAACCGAGCAAAACCCGACAGGTTCGGCCCAGTTTTGTCGGGTTTTGCTCGGTTCGGGGAGGGATACCGACGTTTGGTGTCGGGTTTTGCTCGGTTCACGTGGTTGGGATCAATGCCCCGCGTCCCCTGCCGAGTTACCATAGAAGGCCATGCCTGCCGAGCCATCCATCACCTTTCCCCCCGATCTGCCCATCAGTGCGCACATCGACGAACTCACCAAGCTGATCGCCGAGAATCAGGTGGTTATCGTTGCGGGCGAAACGGGATCCGGCAAGTCGACGCAACTGCCCAAGATCGCGCTCGCGGCAGGCCGGAGGTCGATCGCGCACACGCAGCCGCGCCGCATCGCAGCCCGCACCATCGCCGAGCGCATCGCCGAAGAGATCGGCGAAGAAGTAGGCGAGACTGTTGGCTATCAGGTGCGATTCACCGACAAGGTCGGGCCCAACACCCGGCTTTCGGTCATGACGGACGGGATCTTGCTCAACGCCATCCATCGCGATCGCAATCTCGAACGGTACGACACCATCATCATCGATGAGGCACACGAGCGCAGCCTCAACATCGACTTCCTGCTCGGCTATCTGACAACGCTGCTGCCGAAACGCCCGGAACTCCGGGTGATCATCACGTCGGCGACCATCGACCCGGAGAGCTTCGCGAAGCACTTCGGAGGTGCGCCGATAGTGCTGGTTTCGGGTCGCACCTTTCCGGTTGAGGTGCGGTTTCGCCCGCTCGACGGTGCTGCAGATGTGCTTGACCTGGAGCGGGACGGCGCCAGTAGCGATGGTCAGGATGCGGTCACGTCGGCGGCGCCGATCGCGCGGCGGTCTGCCCAGGTGGATGCGAGCGCAGTGGATGCCGGGGACATGGTCGATGGCATTTGTGCGGCGGTTGCCGAGCTGAGCCGCGAGCCGCGGGGCGATGTACTGGTCTTCGTCAGTGGTGAGAACGACATCCGGGACGCGCAGGCGGCTTTAGAGGGCAGGATCACGGCTGGTACGCTGCCACGCGACCTGGATGTCCTGCCCTTGTTCGGACGGCTGAGCAACGCCGAACAGCATCGGGTGTTCGAGCCGGGCGGGCGGGCGGGACGGCGTCGGGTCGTGCTTGCCACGAACATCGCCGAGACCAGCCTCACTGTGCCAGGAATCCGCTACGTCGTCGACACCGGCCTTGCCCGCATTTCGCGGTACAGCACACGGTCGAAGGTGCAACGGCTCCCCATCGAGGCGATCTCGCAGGCCTCCGCACGCCAGCGGTCGGGGCGTTGCGGCCGCACTAGTGATGGCATCGCGATACGGCTCTATGCCGAAGACGACTTCGAGTCGCGTCCCGAGTACACGGAACCCGAGATCTTGCGCACCAATCTGGCGTCGGTGATCCTGCAGATGGCCTCACTTCGGCTTGGGCCCGTGGAGGACTTTCCTTTCCTCACTGGCCCGGACCCTCGTGGGATCAAGGATGGTGTCGATCTGTTGCGCGAACTGGGCGCTATGGATGCGGGCGGACGGATAACGAAGCTTGGGCGCGAGTTGGCGCGGCTGCCGATCGAACCGCGATTCGGGCGGATGATCGTGGAGACGCGGGCCAACGGCAATGCGCGCGAGGTGTTGGCGATCGTTGCGGGCCTGACTATTCAGGACGTGCGGGAGCGACCGACCGAACGCAGGGAGGCGGCTGATCAGAAGCATGCCAGGTTCACCGATCCGACGAGCGACTTTCTCACACTGCTGAATCTCTGGAATTATCTTGAGGACAAACAGCGCGAGCTCTCGGGTAGTGCCTTTCGCCGACTCTGTCGAGACGAATTTCTCAACTATATGCGCGTTCGGGAATGGAACGAGTTGTATCGCCAACTGGTGCGAATGGCGAAGTCTCTCAAAATCGACGTCGGGCTCCCGGCCGTCAATCCCGATGGCATCCACAAGTCACTCATGTCTGGTCTGCTCTCTCACCTGGGGGTGAGGGACGAACGATCGAAGAACCCTAAACGGCCGGAATATCGCGGCGCCCGCGGAACCAAGTTCTCAATCTTTCCCGGCTCTGCCATGGCGCGGCGTCCGCCAGAATGCGTCATGGCGGCCGAACTGGTCGAGACGAGCCGGCTGTTCGCTCGCACGGTCGCGGTGATCGACCTTGCCTGGGCGGAGAAGCTGGCAGGCGACCGGGCCACTCGTAGCGTGAGTGAGCCGCACTGGTCGAAGAGGCAGGGTGCTGCCGTCGCCTACGAAAAGGTCACGTTATACGGGCTCACCCTTGTGGAACGGCGGGTTGTGCAATTTCAGCGATTCGATGCTGCGTACGCTCGTGAGCTTTTCATTAGACACGCGCTCGTGTTGGGGGAGTGGGATTCGCCGCAAGCGTTCGACAAGGCTAATCGGAAGCTGTTACGTCGTCTTGGGATGCTCGAAGAAATGTCGCGGCGACGGGATATCCTGCGCGGTGACGAGGCGGTATACGAGTTCTACGAAAGACGTATTCCTTCTGAGGTATGTTCGACGCGCAGCTTCGAGGGTTGGTGGAAGGTCGCCAGACGCGAGGATCCCGATCTGTTGACGATGCAAGAATCCGACATCGTCGGTGACGGCGAAGTCGCCCTTGATCGGGCGCAATACCCGAACGAGTGGCATTCTGATGACCAGCGCCTTGCTCTCAGCTATCGGTTCGAGCCGGGTGCTGCCGACGACGGCGTGACCGTCACTGTGCCGGTGGCGCTGCTGCCGCGCTTCGACCAATCCAACTTCGAGGGTTCTGTGCCCGGGTTCCGGCTTGAGCTCGTCACCGCCCTGATCAAGTCGTTGCCTAAGGCGATTCGTAAAAATGTGGTTCCTGCTGCCGACTATGCGCGGATCTTTGTCGACGAACTTGCCGCGGCCGAATCCCGTGCGGATGGTCAGGCGCTTGGCGGCATCACGGATCGCTTGGCAGCGGTCATAGCCGCGCGTACGCACATGTCGGTTACGGCTGCCGATTTCGACTGGGAACGGGTGCCAGGTCACCTGCGGCTCGCTTTTCGAGTGGTTGATGATTCCGGCAGAACTCTTGGTTCAGGCAAGGATCTTGCGTCGCTGCAACAGCGTTTCGATGAAGTAGCCAAGGCCTCGGTGGCGCGAATGGCGGCTGAGGCCGCGGCCAGCCCTGCCTCTGCTGCTGCAGTGGCGTCGCCGCACCCTGCTCCGCGTCGCGACAGGGGCAGTCGGCCCGCCGCTTCCTCGACTGAGGGGGTGGCGTTGGCCGCCCGCGACGACGTTCCCGGTTGGGATGTCGATGAGATTCCGCGCTCGTTCGATGTTTCGCGCGGCGGGTTGCAGGTGCGCGCATATCCGGCATATGTCGTCGGCAAGGCAGGTACCGTGAACGTGCGTATCCTGGCCGACAGGGCAGAGCAGGAGTCCTCGCATCGACTGGGGGTGCGCCGGCTGGTCGCCCGCTCGTCCCCGTCGCCGGCCGCATATATCCGTGACCACCTCACTCAATCAGAACGCCTTGCCCTGGCAACAGCGCCGTACCGGAGCCTCGACGCGGTCATCGATGATGTGCTACTTGCCGTGGCGGGCGAGGCGATTGCCACCGTGTCGACAGATGGCCTGCTGTGGACTCGGATCCAATTCGAACAGGCATCCACCGCATATTCCCAGACCGTGATGGATTCTGCCTATCACCTCATCGCGACGGTGGCCCGGGTGATGCAGGGCGTCCGAGACGTGGATGTGGCAATCTCTGCGGTCAATTCGGTCAGCCTATTCGCGCCTCTTGCGGATGTGCGGGAGCAGGTGCAGAATCTGGTGTTCGCTGGATTCGTTGCGCAGACCGGTGCGGACCGGCTGCGGCGCGTGCCCGTATATCTGGCGGCCGCGACGGCGCGTGTGCAGCGGCTACGAGAAGATCCGAACCGCGACCGGATTGCATCGGCTGAAGTGCAGGTCGCGCACGAACTCTATGTTGCCGCAGGCGGGGCGATTCCGGCACCCGAGGCTCAGCCAGTCGGGCTCACCCGCGTCAGGTGGATGCTCGAGGAGCTTCGCATCAGTGTGTTCGCCCAGAAGCTTGGTACCGACGGGCCGATTTCGCTGCCGCGCATTCGCAAAGCGTTAACGAGTCTTAACGAGTCTTAGCGAACGGGTTTCGCACCGTTGTCGGGTGGTAATGGGCGAGCTATCGAGTCAACGTTTGAGGCAATTCTGGCGGGGTCTCCGCGGCCAAAGATTGTGCCTCATCCACACGCGGTTATCCGAGTCAGGGCGCGACACGCGATACTACTGAATGTGTCTCAACTGGCCCCCGTCCTCATCCTGCTTCGCCACGGCGAGAGCACGGCGAATGCCGACGGCCTGTTCACTGGGTTGATCGATGTGTCGCTGTCGGAGCGCGGCAAGGCGGAGGCGGCTCGTGCGGGCCGGCTGATTGCCGATGCCGGGTATCACGCCAGTTCGACGTATTGCTCTGAGCAGAAGAGGACGATCGAGACCGTGGCCGTCTTGGTTGCTACCGGCATCGTGGATGCCGACTCGGTGCACCGCGACTGGCGTCTGAACGAGCGCAATTACGGTGGATTGACGGGCAGGTTCAAGACTGATGTCGCCGAGGAGTTCGGCCACGAGCAGTTTTTGGAGTGGCGGCGATCGGTGGATGTTGCTCCCCCGCCCATGGATGAACAGATGTTGTCGCGCTTCCGGCAGATGCCGCCGTATTCGGGGTTGCCACCCGAGGCTGTGACTCCAACCGAGTCTTTGCGCGATGTCGAGCGGCGCGTTGGTCAGTTTCACCGCGAACAGATCGTGCCGAGACTCGCTAGGGGCGAGCAAGTGCTTGTGGTTGCGCACGGCAACTCGTTGCGGGGCTACTGCGCCGATCTCGACTCGCTCACGGACGGCGAGATCCGCGACCTGAACATCCCTACGGGGCATCCACTTGTCTACCGGTTTGACGATTCTCTGAGACCGTTGCAGCGCGGAGGCACCTATATCGATGTCGAGGCAGCCGAGGCTGCCGCAGACGAACTGCGCCGCGTGGGTGGCACGTAGGTTCGGCCGTGTTGAGAGGTTCCGTCACGCTGTGACGCGGCAGCCTGATTCCTTGTGGCGGCGGCCGATCCCGATTCACGGGGTGGAAGTCGCATGGTCACCGATTCAACGGCTATGACGACGGCGATGACGAGCGCTCCCGCGCCTTACGGTCATTGAAATTGCGGGCATCGATCCAGAGGGCGAGCCCAAGCGCAATGAGGACAACTGCTCCGGTCAAGGTCACTTCGAAGCGGCCGGTATTCGCGGGAGTCGTGAGTTGGCTCACGAGCAGGCCGGTCAGCCAGGCGAGGGGGATGGGGAAGAAGAGGGCCACTCCCCACACCGCTGATAGTACGATGCCTCCGGCAAGCGGGATCACGT
Source organism: Actinomycetales bacterium (assembly GCA_015654475.1). Taxonomy (GTDB): domain Bacteria; phylum Actinomycetota; class Actinomycetes; order Actinomycetales; family Microbacteriaceae; genus UBA3913. Next base: position 57,970 of record JAATGV010000003.1, on the reverse strand, counting down.
AGCCGATACCTTCGAGGGAGCACTGGGGACCGTAGGTCGCCGGGCCGCAGTACAGAACACCCGAGGCGGCGAGCCACCAGGCTGCACCCGCGACCGCGAGAAAGCTGAGAGCCGAAAACAGCACTCGGTATGTGGGAGAAGGGGCTGAGGTTCGGAGTTTTCCCCGCGCGCGCGGCATCATATTAGCGACTCGTCTCTCATGGGGCGAATGGATATGCGGCGAACGGATGGCGACCGCTTCTCACCCGCAGCAATCGCTATCCTCAGGAATTCTCGACCGTGCAACGTTCGAGATGTGTGAGCGGAGGATACGAGATTCGAACTCGTGAGGGCGTAAACCCAACACGCTTTCCAAGCGTGCGCCATAGGCCTCTAGGCGAATCCTCCAGGCAATCCAGACGCGAAGTCGCGCAGAAAGCCTCCATGATCCTACCCGATAAGCGGGGGAGTGGACGATCCAGGCCTGTGTTGCCGGATCGTCGGCTTCCTCCGGCAAGTAGAGAACCACGTCTGTTGAAGTTGTAGGGGTTTGACAATGGAGGCTAAATGGCCAATTTGTTACCGGTAACATGTGGAAGATGCCAAGCATGATTGCATGTTTGCTCCGGCGAGAGTTCACTAGAGCACATGGAATCAGGACGGCGGACACAGCGAAACGGGCTTCGGTGATGGGATCCTTGTCGAGGGATCACAAAGGCCTCGCCCGCATTTGTTGTGCTCAATAACATATTATCGGCTGGTGCCTCAATACGTGCGCCCGCCAACTCGCGACCAAAGCCCTAAGAGGAGCAACCTATGACCTCAGCACCCGCACCATCCGCAATCGCGGCTTGGAAGGCCAAACCAGTCGAGGCTCTCACTGACGAGACCATAACCAGCCTCGAGACCTGGTGGCGAGCAGCCAACTACCTCTCGGTCGGACAAATATATTTGCGCGATAATCCTCTGCTGCGCAAGCCGCTAAGCACCGACCACATCAAGTCCCGCCTCCTCGGGCATTGGGGCACGACCCCAGGGCTCAACTTCCTGTATGCGCACCTCAACCGCGCCATCCTCGAACGCGACCTGAACACCATCTACATCACCGGGCCGGGCCACGGCGGTCCTGGACTCGTCGCCAACGCTTGGCTCGATGGCACCTACCCCGAGATCTACTCAAGCATCGACCACAGCGTCGAGGGTATGCGCAAACTGTTTCTCCAGTTCTCGTACCCAGGGGGGATCCCCAGCCACGTCGCACCCGAGACTCCTGGATCCATCCATGAAGGCGGAGAACTCGGCTACGCCCTCTCGCACGCCTATGGTGCGGCATTCGACAATCCCGATCTGCTGGTTGCCGCCGTCGTCGGTGACGGGGAGGCCGAGACCGGTCCGCTCGCCACCAGCTGGCATTCCAACAAGTTCATGAACCCGCTGACCGACGGCGTCGTGCTGCCGATCCTGCACCTCAATGGTTACAAGATCGCCAATCCGGCTGTGCTTGCGCGCATCGGAGACGAAGACCTGTTCAACCTCATGCGCGGATACGGCCACACACCCTATCTCTTCGAGGGCGGGTTCGATGGTGAAGACCACGAGGCAGTGCATCGCCGGTTCGCGGCCCTGCTAGACGAGGTGCTCAACCACATCGCGCAGATCAAGGCGGACGCGGCGGCCGGCACTCTCACCGATCGCCCCCGCTGGCCGATGATCATCTTCCGAACGCCCAAAGGGTGGACGTGTCCTCCTGTCATCGACGGCAAGCAGGTCGAGGCGAGCTGGCGATCACATCAGGTACCGCTCGCGAATGCCCGCGACAGTGCGGAGCACACCAATGTTCTCGAGGAATGGCTCACCTCATACAAGCCGGAGGAGCTTTTCGAAGAGTCCGGCCGACCTGTCGACTCGATCCTCAGGCTCGCCCCCGCCGGCAGCAAACGGATGAGCGCCATCCCGCAGTCCAACGGCGGATTGTTGCGCAAAGACCTCGTGTTGCCGCCTATCGAAGACTTCGCAGTAGAGATCACCGAACGCAGCCAGCCGATGGTCGAATCCACTCGGCAACTCGGCGAATGGCTTGCCCAGGTGATCGCCCTCAACCCCACCAACTTTCGCATCTTCGGCCCAGACGAGACCGCATCCAATCGACTCGCTCCCCCCGTCTACGAAACCACGGACAAGCAATGGAACGGCGAAATCTGGCCCATTGACGAGAACCTTGCGCCAACCGGCCGCGTTATCGAAATGCTGTCAGAACACCAGTGCCAGGGTTGGCTCGAGGGTTACCTGCTGACCGGGCGCCACGGCCTGTTCTCCTCATATGAGGCATTCATCCACATCGTGGATGCGATGGTCAATCAGCATGCCAAGTGGCTGAAGGTCACGCGGCATATCCCGTGGCGTGAGCCGATCGCGTCCCTCAACTACCTGCTCACCTCGCATGTGTGGCGGCAGGATCACAACGGCTTCTCACACCAGGACCCGGGCTTCATCGACCATGTCGTCAACAAGAAGGCCGAAGTGGTGCGCGTATACCTTCCCGCCGACGCGAACACCCTGCTCGCCACGTACCGGCACTGCCTGCGTTCGTCCGACTACATCAACGTCGTGATCGCAGGCAAGCAGCCGGCGCCGCAGTTCTTGTCGATAGAGGAGGCCAAGCTGCACTTCTCGCGTGGCCTCGGCATCTGGGATTGGGCCGGTACGGAGAAGCCCGGTCAGGAGCCGGACGTCGTGATTGCGACCGCCGGGGATGTGCCAACGCTTGAGGGCCTTGCCGCAGCCAAGATCCTGCGTGAGCGCCTGCCCGAGCTTGCGGTTCGTTTCGTCAACGTCGTCTACCTGATGCGTTTGGAAGACCCAAGGGAGCACCCGCACGGCCTGTCGAACGCCGAGTTCGATGCCGTCTTCACCACAAACAAGCCTGTGATCTTCGCCTACCACGGTTACCCGACCCTCATCCACAGACTGACCTATCGGCGCACCGGCCACGACAACATCCACGTGCGCGGATTCAACGAAGAGGGTGGCACCACGACGCCGTTCGACATGGTGATGCTCAACGACCTGGATCGGTACCGCCTGGTGATGGATGTGATCGAGCGAGTGGATGGGCTCGGTAGCCGCGCCGCAGGGCTGCTACAAGAGATGATGGATGCCCGCGTACGGGCTCGCGCATACACCCGCGAGTTCGGCGACGACATTCCAGAGGTCGCGAACTGGGCGTGGGAGTCAGACGGTGCCACCCCCGTTGCAGACGCGGTCGCGGTTACCGGTGGCGACAACGAGTAGCCAAAACCTCTAGACTGGTTGCCAGCCTCCCGCGCGGCGGTATCTCGGCGAACTCCCCCAGGGCAGAAATGCAGCAAGGGTAACTGAGCTCTGCCGGGTGCGCGGGAGGTCTCTTTTTTTGGTCTGTCGGGCTGTGAAGTGGCGGCATGCTGTGGGCCGTGTGTCGGTGGCTGCAGGTAGGCTCGTATTCGTGGTTACCGCTCTCTATCGCCGCTATCGGCCAGACTCTTTTGCTGATCTCATCGGCCAAGAGCATGTTACGCAGCCGTTGATGACGGCGCTGCGCACGAACAGGGTCAACCACGCCTATCTGTTCTCGGGGCCGCGCGGCTGTGGCAAGACCACGTCAGCACGCATCCTTGCCCGCTGCCTCAACTGTGTTGAAGGGCCCACAGACACCCCGTGTGGAGTATGCCCCAGCTGCGTCGAGTTGTCGACCGGGGGCAGTGGATCGCTCGATGTGGTCGAGATCGATGCCGCAAGCCACGGCGGTGTCGACGATGCGCGCGACTTGCGGGAGAGGGCCTTTTTCGCACCCGCGCGCGACCGGTACAAGATCTTCATCATTGACGAAGCGCACATGGTCACTCCCGGCGGATTCAACGCATTGCTGAAGATCGTCGAAGAACCACCAGAGCACGTCAAGTTCGTCTTCGCCACCACCGAGCCGGACAAGGTCATCGGCACGATCCGTTCGCGCACGCATCACTACCCGTTCCGGCTCGTGCCGCCCGCTACGATGACGTCCTACCTTGACAAGGTCATCGCTTCGGAGAAGATTTCGGCCGAGCCTGGCGTGGTCCCGCTGATCGTGCGCGCAGGTGCCGGATCCGTTCGCGACACTCTCTCTGTGGCCGACCAGCTTATTGCCGGCTCGTAGGGCTCGACTTTGAGCTACCGGTACACCGTAACGCTATTGGGGTACACCCCGACAGAGCTGCTCACCCAAGTGCTCGACGCGCTCGCCGTGCGCGACGCCGCCACGGTGTTTGCTGCGGTCGAGCGTGTCATCGATTCAGGGCAAGATCCTCGACGGTTCGTAGAAGACCTACTCGAACGACTTCGCGACCTCATTCTCGTTGCGAGCGTTGGTTCGGCTGCGGAAGCAGTACTGACTACGTCAACGCCGGAAGACGCGGCCACGCTGTCTCGGCAAGCGGCGTCATTCGGACCAGCTCAACTAGTGCGGGCGGCCGCGGTGACGAACTCGGTGCTCACCGACATGGTCGGCGCCACGAGCCAGCGCATTCACCTTGAGGTCTTGTGCGCGCGACTGCTTCTTCCAGAAAGCGACGACACGGCGCTCGGCACGCTGTCTCGGCTCGACAGGCTCGAACGGCGGGTTGGAGTCGAGTCGCTTGCTGACACTGGCGCCGGTGCTGGTCGGGCTGTCGCTCCTGTCGGCGGAGTCGGTCCGTCGCAACCGACCGCGCATCCTGCGCCTGCCGCAACCGCACCAGTTGCTCCTGCGCCTGCCGCGCCCGCGCGGGAACCGGCGACGGCTGAACAGCACTCTTTCACTGACGACGTAGTGCCCCCCACAAGCGAATCCGAGTCTGCGGTTGGAGCGTCGGCACCACTCGAGGACGCTGCTCAAGGGCCGGTGGATGTTGCTACAGATCCCGATGTCTGGGTCGCCATCGACTCACCCGCATCTGCGTCGCAGCCGCCGACTCAGCCTCCGGCACCGCCACAAGGTGAGCAGACACGCGAAGCCGCGCAGACTGCCAACGCGATCGCACCTGATCTGCAGGCCAGCCCGGCTCCGCAGCAATCCGGTGTGGCGCCGATCCCGCTCACCGCTGGGCAGATGCGCGACGCGTGGAGTCAGGTTCTTGAGATCCTCGAAAAGCAAAGCCGTGCGGCATGGACCATCTTGACGACGGCAACTGTGGTCGACTTCGATGACGATGTGCTGACTCTCGCCTTTCCCGCCCAAGGGTACGTCGAAAAGTTCCGTGCAGGCGGCGAGACCGTCGACACCGTGCGCGCAGCCATACACAGCGTCGTAGGCATTCGTGTGCGGTTCCGCGCGCACGTGCTCAGCGCTGAAGCGGCCGCTGCAAACTCAACTGTGGCACCTGAATCAACCGCGCACACGCCAAAATATGGCGAAGCTGTCATTCGCGAAATGCTCAATGCCGTGCCCATTGACGAAGAAAACGGTCGATAGCTCATGTACGAAGGTGTCATCCAGACCCTGATCGACGAACTTGGCCGATTTCCTGGCATCGGCCCGAAGTCGGCTCAACGCATCGCGTTCTTCGTCGTGCAAGACGCGAAATACGACCCAAGCACGTTGGCGGGGTTGCTCGCGACAATCCGCGAAACCATCCACTACTGCATTACCTGCGGCAATCTCACCGAAAACGAACAATGCAGCATATGCTCCGACCCGCGCCGCGACCACAGCACCATCTGTGTCGTCGAAGAAGCGAAAGACGTCGCCGCCATCGAACGCACCCGAGAATACGACGGCGTTTATCACGTACTGGGCGGCGTCATCAATCCAATGAACGGGGTCGGGCCAGAGCAGCTCAACCTCAAGACGCTCATAAAACGACTAGGCGATGAGACAGTCACCGAAGTCATCCTCGCCACCAATTCCACCGTCGAAGGCGAGGCCACAAGCAGCTACCTTTCGCGCATGATCCAACCCATCGGCGTCACCGTTACCCGGCTCGCGTCCGGCCTTCCGGTAGGGGCCGACCTCGAATACGCCGACGAGATCACGCTCGGGCGTGCCTTCTCAGGGCGGCGCAATGTCGAGTGAGGCCGCATACGCCGTGGCAGGCTGCAGCCGCACACACCACCGCGGCCCCAAAAACAAGACGGTTGCTGTCAACGCACAGAAAACATACAAGTGGGATGTGAGAACTCCATAGAAACAGGGCCTATCGTTACACGTACAGTCCAACTCGTGACCACCGCACCGACAAAGAGATCAGAATGCCTACAACAAACGCACGTGCCAAAACGTCCACGCTTATTATTCTCGCCTTGCTCTACGCTCTGAGCGCCGTCGCCCTTGTTGCCGGCATCGTGCTGATCATCGCCGGATACGGAAACATCGCCGGCATCCAGGCTGCACAGGCCAACTACACGGAAGCCGGAGCCTACTATGGGGACGTCGCCGCCGCGCAAAGCCTGTACGCAATCGGCACCGCACTCACCTCCGGAGCAATCGTCACGCTCGCGATCGCACTCTTCGCCACCTTCTACCGCATCATCACATTCCCCAAGCCCGAGCGCGATGTAGCGTACGAACAATTCACCGAGAACAGCCCCATCTACAGCGATCCCGCTGTGACAACGGTCCCCGACACGTCGATCGATGCGGCTGCCGAGTCAGTTGTCGCCGAATCAGGCACCGCTGAGCCGCTCGTCACCGCCGCACCCGAAACCGTAGAGGCGCCCGAAGCCAAGTAAGGCGGCAAAGCGCGCGACAGCATCGGCAGCAGCCAGTGCCTTGCCTGCGCGCGAGAGTCAACTGCGGAAATCCGGCACTTTTCACTTTGCCCCTTCACACGGCGACATCCCCGTCGCAGTGTGAAGGGGCAAAGCACTAGAATGGGGCGGGTGCGCCGCCACCCAGGTGCATCATCAGCAGGAGAACAGTCACCCGTGAGCTTGGTAGTGCAGAAATTCGGCGGCTCGTCCGTCGCCGACGCCGAGAGCATCAAGCGCGTGGCTCGTCGCATCGTGGACACCAAAAAGGCAGGAAACGATGTCGTAGTCGTCGTCTCGGCGATGGGCGACACCACCGATGATCTCCTCGACCTCGCCAACCAAGTCGCCCCCATCCCACCGGCCCGCGAACTCGACATGCTACTGACCGCCGGTGAAAGAATCTCCATGGCATTGCTGGCCATGGCGATCGCATCTTACGGCCACGAGGCCCGATCATTCACTGGTTCTCAGGCCGGCATGATCACCGACGAAGTCCATGGCAATGCGCGCATCGTGGATGTGACGCCGCGCAGAGTCGAAGAAGCCCTCGCTGCAGGCGCGATCGCTATCGTCGCCGGGTTTCAGGGCTTCAACCGTCGGACGGGCGACATTACCACCCTCGGCCGCGGTGGATCCGATACCACCGCCGTCGCCCTTGCCGCCGCCATGAACGCGGATGTCTGCGAAATCTATACTGATGTCGACGGCGTGTTCACCTCCGACCCTCGCGTCGTGCCCGCCGCGCACAAGATCGACCACATCACGTACGAAGAAATGCTCGAGCTGGCGGCAGCTGGGGCAAAAGTGCTCTACATTCGTGCGGTCGAATTCGCTAGGCGCAACCAAGTGCGCCTTCACGTCCGCTCGTCATTCAACCACAAGGAGGGCACTATCGTGAGCGACCTCACCCCCGAAGCATCCATGGAAAAGCCGGTGATCACCGGCGTCGCCACAGACAAGAGCGAGGCCAAGATCACCGTGGTAGGGGTGCCAGACGTCCCCGGCAAGGCTGCTGATCTCTTCACACGCGTGGCGGCCGAAGGCGTCAGTATCGACATGATCGTACAGAACGTGTCGGCCGCAGCCACTGGTCTCACCGATATCTCATTCACTCTTCCCAAAGATCGCGGTGCACGGGTGCTCGCGGCGCTCGACGCCAGCAAAGAGGATCTCGGCTTCCAGGCGCTCCAATACGACGACCAGATCGCCAAACTCGCCCTCGTCGGTGCAGGCATGCGCACACATCCAGGGGTCTCCGCCCGGTTCTTCACCGCGCTTGCTGAAGCAGGAATCAATATCGAAATGATCACCACGTCAGAGATTCGCATCTCCGTCGTCACCCGAGTCGACACGCTCGACGACGCGGTGCGGGCCGTGCACACCGCGTTCGGTCTCGATGCCGATGGCGAAGCAGTCGTATATGGAGGAACGGGTCGATGACTGAACTCACTGTTGCCGTTGTCGGTGCCACCGGCCAAGTCGGTGGCGTCATGCGCCAGTTGCTCGACGAGCGGAACTTTCCCGTTGGGCGTATTCGCTATCTCGCGTCGGCCAGGTCGGCGGGCAAGACGCTGCCTTGGCGTGGCCAAGACGTCGTCGTCGAGGACCTTGCCACCGCCGACCTCAACGGAATCGACATCGCGTTGTTCTCCGCAGGTGGCGCCACCTCGAAAGAGTATGCGCCCAAGTTCGCCGCCGCTGGTGCCATTGTCGTCGATAACTCGTCGGCATGGCGAATGGATCCAGACGTTCCGCTTATCGTCAGTGAAGTCAATCCAGAGGCTCTCTCCGATGCAAGAAAAGGCATCATCGCCAACCCAAATTGCACCACGATGGCGGCAATGCCCGTGCTCAAGCCGCTTGCCGACGCACACGGGCTGACTCGCCTCATCGTCACCACATTCCAAGCCGTTTCCGGCTCGGGCCTCAGCGGAGTCGACGAGCTCTACAGCCAGGTTGCCGAGGCCTTGCCGCAGGATCCGCGCTCGCTCACCCATAGCGGCACGTCCATCCACTTTCCGGCTCCCGTCAAATATGAGCGGACAATTGCCTTCGACGTGGTGCCGCTGGCCGGAAGCATCGTCGATGATGGCCTTGGCGAGACCGACGAAGAAAAGAAGCTGCGCAACGAGAGCCGAAAAATTTTGGGTTTGCCAGAGCTGTTGGTCTCGGGCACCTGTGTTCGCGTTCCTGTGTTCACGGGCCATTCCTTGTCGATCAACGCCGAATTTGCAACACCCGTGACGCCCACCCAAGCGACCGAGCTTCTTGATGGCGCGCCCGGAGTCGAGCTCAGCGCCATTCCTACCCCGCTGGAGGCGGCCGGCCAAGACCCGAGTTTCGTCGGTCGCATTCGGCAAGACCCTGGCGTGCCGGACGACCGAGGACTTGCGTTGTTCGTTGCCAATGACAACCTTCGCAAGGGTGCCGCGCTCAATGCGGTGCAGATTGCGGAGCTCATTGTGGCGCGCCGCTAATGGCGGTCAGTGAGTCAAAGCGCGCCATTGCCAGTGCACGGCCTACGACGCGCACCTACGTATACCTTGTCCTTGCCAACCTGTTCTGGGCGGGCAACTATGTGTTCGCCCCGATCGTGCTTCAAGAACTCACGCCGTTGCAGCTGGTATATATCCGCTGGCTTGGTGCGCTTGTGCCGTTGCTGGTAATTGCGCATGTCATCGAGAAACCGAACTGGAAATCGGCGTTGCGCGAGTGGCCTCAACACCTTGTGCAGTCGTTGCTCGGCATCATCGGTTACACGCTGCTCATGTATCAGGGGTTGCTGAGTGTCAATGCTCTCGATGCGTCGGTGCTTGGCGCTATCAACCCTGCCCTGATCATGATCGTCGCCGCCCTCCTCGTCAAGGAGCGGCCGGGTGGCCGCGTCATCGCCGGTGCTGTCATCTCGATCGTCGGTGCACTCATTGTGGTAACCCGCGGCAACCCCGGTGAACTTGTTGTCAATGGTCTAAGTGTTGGCGATCTGTGGATACTTGCGTCCGTTCTCACATGGACCTTCTATTCCGTGAACGCGAGGCGGGTCAAGACTCCGCCAATCACATCCACAGCACTGCAAGCCGTCGTCGCAGTGCTGTTGCTCACTCCATTCGCGCTTGCCACGGGGCCGCTCGTACCTGTTGCGCTCAGCACCGAGGCACTATGGTCGCTGGTGTTCATCACGATCTTTCCCACTATCCTCGGGTTCCTTCTCTGGAATCTCGGTGTTGCTGGTGCTGGCCCATCCCGATCAGGCATATTCCTGAACTTGATCATGGCTTTCACCGCGATCATCGGACTTTTCCTCGGCCACGGTGTGACGACTGTCCAAGTGCTTGGCGGTCTCGTGGTGTTCGCCGGGGTGTACCTGTCAACGATGAAGAGCAAGTCTTCTCCCACGTCTTAGACTGGGCGAGCGCGAAAAGGAGGGCCGACACGTGGCGAAACTGTACTTCCGCTATGGTGCGATGAACTCAGGCAAAAGCACGGCCCTGCTCCAGGTGGCATACAACTATGAGGAGCGCGGTCAACGTGTGTTGCTCGTCAAGCCGCACATCGATACCAAAGGCGAGGGTCAGATCGTCAGTCGGCTCGGCCTTACCAGGCCTGTCGATTTTCTTGTTGCGCCGGATGAATCGCTTCGCGAGAAGTTTGGTGAGCACCAGGCGCGCGTGCGTGTGCAGACAGGCGACGACGTTGCATGTCTCCTCATTGACGAGGCGCAGTTTCTGACCGCGAGCCAGGTCACCGAAGCCCTGATGATCGCCATAGTCGATCGTATTCCTGTTTTGGCATATGGCATTCGCACCGACTTCCAGACGCGAGCATTCCCGGGTTCGGCTCGGTTGCTTGAACTCGCGCATTCCCTCGAAGAGCTCAAGACCATTTGCCGCTGTGGGCGCAAAGCCATATTCAACGGCCGTCGCGCCGCAGACGGCCACTTCATTGCCAGTGGCGCCCAGGTGGCCATCGACGGCGAAGCAGTCAGCTATGAATCTCTCTGCGGCGAATGTTACCTTCGAGAAGTAGGACCGATACCTGCATGACACAATCACAACGATCCACTGCATCCGCCTTCGAATATGATGTCGTCCTCATCGGGGCTGGAATCATGAGCGCGACGCTCGCTGCTCTGCTCACCGAACTTGATCCGGGGCTGCGCATCCGGATAGTCGAAAAACTCGACGGGATCGCCCAAGAGAGCTCAGACGCGTGGAACAACGCGGGTACCGGCCACTCGGCGCTGTGCGAACTCAACTACACGAGCCGTCGTGCAGACGGCAGTGTCGATATTTCGAAGGCCGTGGATATCAACGAGCAGTTCCAGCTGTCACGTCAGTTCTGGGCCGCATTGGTCGAGCGCGATCATCTCGGGTCCCCCGAAGAGTTCATCAACTCGGTTCCGCACATGAGCTTTATCTCGGGCACAGACGGCGCCGACTATCTGGCTGCCCGCCAGAAAGCGCTTACGTCCAACCCGTTGTTCTCAAAGCAGGAGTTCAGCGACGACCCGTCGCAGATCGCCGAATGGGCGCCCCTGCTTGTGGCCGGACGGGAACCGGGCCAACGCATCGCCGCGACTTTCAGCCCGGACGGTACCGATGTCGACTTCGGCGAGCTTTCGCGCAAGCTGCTGGCATACGCTTCGCATGTTGGCGCGGAGCTTGCCTTCAACGTGGCTGTAACCGGCCTCGCACGGCGGGCAGGCGGAGGATGGGCGGTCACAACGCGCAATCAGCGGACGGGCGTGGAAGACGTCTGCAGCGCGGCAACAGTGTTCGTCGGGGCAGGAGGCGGTGCTCTTCGGCTGTTGCAGAAGTCGGGCATCCCGGAGGCCGCGCTCTATGGTGGGTTTCCCATCAGTGGAGAATTTTTACGATGCGACGATCCGGAAGTCGTTGGCAGACATCGCGCCAAAGTGTACGGTCAGGCCGCAGTGGGCGCGCCACCGATGTCGGTGCCGCATCTCGACGCGCGGATTATTGGCGGCAAACGATCCCTCATGTTCGGGCCGTATGCCGGATTCAGCCCCAAATTTTTGAAAAACGGATCATGGTGGGATCTGCCCGGCTCTGTTCGACCGAGCAATCTTGGTCCGATGCTGGCGGTCGCGCGCGATAACTTCGGCCTCGAAAAGTATCTCGTCACTGAGCTCCTACGCAGCGCTTCATCCCAGTTCGCGGCACTTCGCGAGTATTACCCCGAGGCGGACAAGGCGCAGTGGCGCATGATTACGGCCGGACAGCGTGTGCAGGTCATCAAGCGAAAAAAGGGCAAGGGCGGAGTGCTGCAGTTCGGTACCGAGGTCGTCACGAGCGCAGACGGCAGTATCGCTGGCCTGCTTGGCGCAAGCCCGGGAGCATCCACGGCCGTGCCCATCATGTTGGCGGTAGCCAAACGGTGTTTTGCTGACCGAATGGATGAATGGGCGCCCAAAATCGCCCAGTTGGTTCCGTCCTACGGTACTCGGCTCTCTGACGACCCCGATCGCGCGCATGCAACGATGGCGCGCACCGCTGAAGTCTTGGGGATCTAGCTCGAGGATCTCTCGAAGGTTTTCAGTTTCGAGATTTTGCGTGCGCGTAGGGGATGTTGCGGGTAACGAGTGCTTTTTCACTACAAAAAAGTGTTGGGACCAGATCTCTCTGGCCCCAACACGAAACCACCACTCTTGTCGGGGTAGGGAGATTCGAACTCCCGACCTCCTCGTCCCGAACGAGGCGCGCTACCAAGCTGCGCTATACCCCGGGTGTCGTGTCACGAGCACCGCTCGATCCAGGCAACCAAACAAGGATACCCGATGAACGCCCGTCCCGCAGAACCGTGGCTGCCGAATCCGAGGTCGGGTCGTAGCTATGGACGAGCGGTCAGCGTCAGCAGTGTGGCTTCTGGCTTGCAGGCGAACCGTACCGGGGCATAGATCGACGTCCCCAACCCGGCTGACACGTGCAGTGGCACGCTTCGATCGTCGAGCGTCCACGAGCTCAAACCCTTCGCCTGAGACAGTGGCAAGTCGCAGTTCGTCGTCAACGCGCCGAATCCTGGCACGCACACCTGGCCTCCGTGTGTATGACCCGCAAAAATCGCGTCGGCACCAATCTGGACAAGCGCATCCAAGACTCGCTGATACGGTGCGTGCGTGACCCCGATAACGACTTTGCCCGCATCCCTCGCAGCAGCAACCTCAGCTGCTCGACCGTGCAAAACATCCATGTCGGCATCATCAATATGCGCGTCGCCTGTGCCAACGAAGAAAAACTCCGACCCGGCGACGCCGAGCGATGCTGCCTGATCGTTGAGGTCGAGCCAGCCATGATCGGCAAACAACGAGTGGATGGCGGCGGTGTCGATGCGCTCGCGTGTCTGAGGGATTAGGGTATGAGCGCGCCCGGGGACGATGTAGGACAACGGATTGCGCGCGATCGGTGCGAAAACATCGTTCGACCCGTCCACGAACACGCCCGCAGTGGTGGTGCGTAGCAGCAACGGCCCGAGAGCCTCGCTGAGAGCCGGAATAGCGTCAGCCCTGCCCACATTGTCGCCGGTGTCGATCACCAAGTCGGGCTCAAGAAAGGTCAGGGTCTTCAGCCAGGCGATCTTGTCATGCTGCCTTGGCGACAAGTGGATGTCCGAGACATGCAATACACGCACCTCCGTTGCCCCGACGGGCAAGACGGGCAGCATGAATTCCCGAAGTGTGTATTGCTTACGCTCGATGAGCGACGCGTATCCGACTACCGCCGCGCTGGCGGCCGCACCCCATCCAGCCGCACGCGCGGTTTTGGTCAGTAGGCTCATTCGTCGTCGTCATCATCGGACGGGCTCGCGGAAGCTGGTGCGGTGTACTTGCCGATGCTCAGCACAAGCTTCGCGCCTGCAGGCTTCTCAGACTTTGCAGCGAGACTTTGGGCGATCACGATGCCATCCTGGTCTTGATCCGTGACGGAGACGCTCTTGGTGAAGAGACTCGTGAAGCCCGCATCCTGAAGCGTGGCGATCGCCACATCCTTAGATTGACCGACCACCTTCGGCACAGCGATCCGCGAGCCGTCGCTCAACCGGATCACTACCGACGAACCCTTGGCTGCTGAGGAACCTGCGCTCGGCTCGGTCTTGGCTACGAGACCCTTCGCGACTGCGGAGGAGGCCGTCTTGCCCATCGAGTAGGCGAAGCCCGAATTCTCAAGAGCCTTTTGCGCGGCCGTTGCGGAGAGGCCCGTCACATCGGGAACCGTGACATTTGTGCCCTTGACCAGGGGCCCAGAAGCCGATGGGAATTCGGAGCCGCCATAAAGGCTATCGACCTTCGTCATGACGTCGTGCCAGATCTTGGTCTTCAAGTTGTAGCCGCTGACACCCTTACTCGTGGTGTTGGAATCGAACCCGCTTGCCCGGGAGAGAGGATCGCCTACCCATGTGCCGGTTGCGACCTCGGTCGAATATCCGATGAGCCAGTTCTGAATGCCCTCGTCCGTTGTTCCAGTCTTGCCCGCAAGATCTGTTCCATCATTCGGGTTTGCTCCAGTCGCGGTCACACCCGTGCTTGTCGCGATTGTCGCTTTGAGTGCGACGGTCGTCGCAGCGGCGACCTCCGGCGAAATCACCTGAGTACATTCGGTGCCCTTCACGTTCAGCTCTTTGCTTGTGCGGGCGTCGACCACCTTGACGAACGGCGTCACCGTGCAATACACGCCGTTGTTGGCTATCGTCGCATAGGCATTCGTCATAGTGAGGGGAGACACGTTGACCTCGCCGTTCCCGATCACATCCGAGAGCCCCATGTTCAGGTCGCTGCCATCCGCGCGGCTGACACCCATCGACTCTGCGAGGCCTTGGATATCGCACAAGTCGAGTTGCTTGACCATTGAGATGAACGCTGTGTTGGCAGAACGGACTGTTGCTTTCTCTACCGACATAGAGCTCTGGCCCCAACTGATGGAGTTCGAAACCTTCCAGTCTGGGCCGTTGAGTCCATCGGCGGAACAACTATTGGTGAACTCGGTTTGGTCGAACGTCATGGTGTCTCGTGACGCCACGTACTCGTTCAGGCTGTGACCTTTGGTGAGCCAGTCCACGAGTGTGAACAACTTGAAAGTAGACCCGGCTCTGAAACCGTTGGATCCGCCATAGGCATAGTCCGCCGCATAGTTCACGGCTGTCGCCTTCTTGCTATAGCTCGAAGAGCCCGTTGAGTATGGCCTGTTTTGCACCATCGAGAGGATCGCTCCGGTGCCAACCTTGACGCTTGTCGTTGCTGTGGCGAAGGGATTGGAGCCAGGCTTGAGCCAATTTTTGGATGCCTGATACGCGGCCTTCTGCAGTTTGAGATCGAGGGTCGTGTAAATGGTCAGACCACCGCGGTTGAGGGTTGCCGCACGTTCTACCGGGGTCGCTCCGAACGTCGAATCGCTCTTGATGGTCGCAACCACATACTCGCAGAAGAAGGCGTTATACCCAGCGAGTGCACAGCCCTGTTTGGTTGGAGTGATGTCTACCTTGATCGGCGTTGCCACCGCATCCTTGTGCTCGGCCTCAGTGATGTAGCCGTGCTCAAGCATCTTGTCCAGCACATAGTTGCGCCGCTCGAGTGCGGCGGGGAGGTTGTCTTTCTTATCTGGTGACGTGTTGTTCGGGCTGGGCAGCATGCCGGCAAGCAGCGCTGCCTGCGGGATGCTCAAGTCTGCTGCGCTGACGTTGAAGTAGTATCGCGCAGCCGCCTCGATTCCGTATATCGTGCCACCCATGAAGCTGATGTTGAGATACTGGGTGAGGATCTGATCCTTGGTGTATTCCTTCGTCATGCCAAGGGCGAGCCACGCGTTGCTCAGTTTGCGGGTCAGAGTGCGTTCGGTCGCTGCGGTTGCCGCTTCGTCGTCGCCGGAGTTCTCTGCCTGCTCCTGAATCTGATTCTTCACCAGTTGCATGGTGATGGTGGATGCACCCGAGGAGCTTGTCCCCGCCGCATTCTGTACCGCCGCACGGGCGATGGCCAGCGCGTTAACCCCGGAGTCGGTCCAGAAGCTCGGGTTCTCTACGGCAACGACCGCGTTCTTCATGTTGTCGGAGATCTGATCGCTGGATACCGGTACCCGGTTCTTGTTGAAGAAGGTGGCGATGGTCTTCCAGTTTTTTCCATCCTTGGCGACGATTGTGGAACGGCTTTGGAGGTCGATCAACGGCAACTCGGCGGTGACGGACGCGGCGAGGTTCACTCCGTCGCTTGCGACGACATTCGCGACCGCAATGCCGGGGGTGAGAATACCCGCTGCGACGACGCCAAGCGCAAGGCTGCCCCCGAGAAATGCGACAAACGGACTAACCTTGCTGGTCAAAACTGAACTCTTCGCCATGGCCTCAATAGTATTGTTCGTGTTAATGAATGGACGGAAGTTTTGCTGATGCGTACCTGGGAATACTTGACAACACCCCTGATGGTTCACACTACCACCGCTATCCTGAACAACTTCGGTGAAGACGGATGGGAACTCGTATCGGTAGTTCCGGGGCCCGAGGGCGGACTTGTCGCCTATCTCAAGAGAGAGGTTGTGTCATGAGTACTGTTGCGGATCGGCTTGCCGAGCTTGGATTCGAGCTGCCGGCTGTGGCGGCGCCGGTCGCCGCGTATGTTCCCGCTGTCGTTTCTGGCGATTTGGTTTTCACTTCTGGGCAGTTGCCCTTTGTCGGGGGATCCTTGACGCACACCGGGAAGGTCGGTGCAGAAGTTTCGAGCGATGTCGCTCAGGGACTCGCGCGTACCGCCGTGCTGAACGCACTTGCAGCCGCACAATCTGTGATCGGGTCGCTCGAACGCGTGACAGCCATTGTCAAGGTGGTCGGGTTTGTCGCCTCAGCACCGGATTTCACGGGCCAGCCTGCGGTTATCAATGGTGCTAGCGAGTTGCTCGGTCAGGTTTTTGGGGATGCGGGAGCTCATGCCCGGAGCGCGGTTGGGGTCGCCGTCCTCCCGCTGGATTCCCCGGTGGAAGTGGAGCTTGTATTGCGCTTCGCATGAGGCCCCGTGGCAGCTCTCGCGGAGATTTCTCGCGAACCTTTCAAACTCGCGAATTTCTCAAAATTGTCACAGGTTTATCACAGGCAACGCTGCTTGTGCCTTAATACTCCCAAGCTGTTTGCCTATTGAGGCAGGAACGTCACGGTCGCGAGGAAATCGGTTGCGAATTCGCGTACGGCGCGTTGCAGATCGACAAGATCGTATGTAATATTGTGACTGACGTCGTTAAGGCGTGTGTGATGTTTTTGATTCCCCCCAATCATTCATCACTGGCGGCACGAGTTCCCCCCAGCGCGTGCCGCCTTTTTTATGCCCTTTTGAGCCTGTAGGTTCGGAAAATGGGGGTCGCTGGGGACACTGACAGAAGCCCGCGAGTGGGGCCGGGGACATCTGGTTACCCTTCTGATTTATCCCCAGTGGCAGTGACAGAGTCGGCTTATAAGACGAAATGTTTCGATGGCGAGGCTGGGCCCACTTATTTCGTCAGCCTGTCCATCGTGTGTGGGTGCATCGTGTGCGCGCCTGGGCGCTTTACGGTCGCATCGGTTGTGTCCCTGCTTGCAGGGTGGTTCATCGCGGACGCATTCTTCCTTACTTTCTTCTTCCTTCCTTTCCTTTCCTCTCCCCTCTTTTTTCCCGCAGTCGCTTCCACTCCCTTTCCTGCAGACGCCCCCACTCGACCCCCTCTTCTCTCCCAAAGCGGTACCTCGTCAAAAAGACTTCCGGGTTGGCGCCTGCACCTGGTCTTCCTGCAGACGCCCCCACTCGAAGCTTCAACTCTCAATACGTCGAGAGGTGAAGGCCTGAAATGTGGGGCAATACGGACGTGTGCCTGATTCGCGAGAGGCTTCGAGTGGGGGCGTCTGCATTTGACGGCGGGCGAGTCGCTTGTCGGACGTTGCATAAGATGACGTTCCGACTGGCGCTTTTGAGACGAACCGAGTGGGGGCGTGTGCAGATTCGGGGTGTGGGGGCGCACAACAACGGGTGCGAGTGACAGATCGTTTTTAACTGTGTGGGAAGGGAAAGTGGGGGATCACGAGAGCTGAAAGGGCTATGCGGGCAGATTGGGCTCGAGATAATCGCAGTTATTCACAGGCTAGGGGCTGAGTCGAGTTTTCCCGTTTTCCTTCGTGAACTGCGGTGTGCGATGAATGAACCCGGCATGCTCGCATTATGGACGAGAACACTAACCTTTTGGGGCCGCTTGAGCCCTTGCTCGCATGGCCAGGCGTGACGGACATCCTTGTCAACGGCGACGGTACAGTGTGGGTCGACTGCGCGTCCGGGCTGGTCCGCGTGCCAATTCATTTTGACGGCGAGGCTCAGATCAGAGAACTGGCGACAATGCTCGTTGCAGCTGGTGGGCGGCACGTGGATTTCGCCACACCGCTTGTCGATGTCCGACTCAGCATGGGATTGCGCGTTCATGTTGCCGTTCCACCGGTTTCTCCTCTCGGTACGGTTATCTCAATTCGGGTGGCTTCTCGTCAGGTGCCAGCCCTCGCAATGTTTCAGGGCGGTGGCGCTCACGACCATGCCCTTGGCGTAGTGCGCCGAGCAGTGGCACGGCGAGCCAACATTTTGATTGCAGGCGCAACGGGCAGCGGCAAGACGACTTTGCTTTCTGCCCTACTCGCGGAGGTCGATTCGCACGAGCGAATTATCGTCGTTGAGGATGTTCGTGAGATTGTTGCCTCCCACCCACACCTCATCAGTTTGGAGGCGCGGCAGGCCAACACCGATGGGCGTGGTGCGATTGGCTTATCGGCTCTTGTTCGAGCCTGCCTGCGCATGCGTCCAGATCGAATCGTCGTAGGCGAATGCCGTGGCGCGGAGATTCGCGACCTGCTCTCGGCTCTGAACACAGGCCACTCCGGGGGAATGGCTACTATCCACGCCAACGACCTGGCAAGTGTCCCGGCCCGTATTGCTACCGTCGCAGAGCAGGCTCATTTGCGTGGCACTGACCTGGCTATGCAGGTGGATGCGGCATTCGACTTAGTTGTCTTTGTGGAGCGGCGGGGAAGTGCGCGTCGGATCGGGGAGATCGGGGTTGTCCGTTGTGACGGTGGCCAAATAGTCGTCGAACCATTGGCATTGTCACCTCCAGATCCGGCCAACTCGACCTCTTCGTCAGAGTTGACATCGAACGTGCGTAGCGGCGTGGAGTCCACCGGTCTTTCGTCAGCAGGATTGCATGTTGCGTAGGACGCGAACTCGATGCGAGTGCGAGTGCGAGTGCGAGTGTGTGGGTGTGGGTGTGGACAGGGCGCGAGGTCTGCTCGGCTTGCGCTCTAGCCTCTGGTGGAGTTTTTACACGATTCTCGGTGGAATTCGATCGGCCCGGCGTGCGCGCTGGTCGCTGGGTACTCGATGATGGCCCCTTTTCGGGCACGTCGGTTGCAGGCGGCGCAGTGCCTAGCCGTGCGCTGCTTAGCCGTGCGCCGCTTAGCTGCGTGGTGCATAACCGTGGGACGTCTGGTTACGCAAGGTCCGATCACATGATTCCTGTCCGCAAAGGCAAGCCTGCGGACTTCGCCATGATTGCGCTCAGCCTTGTCGCTCTGATCGAAGCGGGGGTGGGCCCGCAGTTAGCCTGGCAGGCCTTGTCACGAAAATATCCGCAAGATCCGATCGTCTCGCGTGTTGTTCTCGGCCCAGCCAGCAGGGCCATCTCTGAGCGCATCATGGGTGCGGTGCAGATGACGCATGGCGAGGTACTCCCATATGCGCGTGGCGGCATGTCGGCGGCAGACCGGCAAGGTTGGACGGAGATCGCGGCGCTGTGGAGAGTGGCTGAGGTTTGTGGCGCTCCGGTCGGGCGGGTTCTCGCTGAGAGCGCGTTGCTTGCGGTGGACCGGGTGGAGCAACTTCGGCAAGTCGAGCGATCGATCGCCTCGGCGCAACTGACTGGGCGGGTGCTCTCGCTGCTTCCCGTGGCCGGGCTTGGCCTTGTTGCCATCCTTGGGTTCGATGTGTTCTCGGCATTTGCGCGTAGCCCCATAGCTGCAATGTGCATTGGGCTCGCAGGTTTGTTGTCGATATGGTCGCATGCCTGGCGCGCGCGGATGGTCGTTCAGGCAACGCGCGGCAGCGACGAGGGTGCCCTGTTCGTTCGCCTTGTTGCTGTTGCCGTCGAAGCGGGTGTAGCTGTCCGTGTTGCGATCGAATGTGCGCGTGAGGCGCTCGCCAGGACACATTCAGGGAAACTCGCCGAGACGGCGGCCAAGAGCCGAGGCGATGGTACCCAGGAAACACTTGGCATGGCGGCACGAGTCGCGAGCAGTTCCGACTCCACACGCAAGAGTGCGTCAGCGAGCACACTCATCGACATCGGCATGGGCGTTCGCGTCGTTGCTGAAGTGACGGCTCTCTCGGCAGATGTCGGTGCACCGATTGGGAGTCTGCTAATTGCTGAGAGCGATCGACTTCGTCGTGCGGGCCACTCCATTGCGTTGGCGCGCGCAGTCGCCCTGGAAGGCAGACAGCTCACCCCACTCGCGGTATGCGATCTACCTGCCTTTTTGCTTGCCGGCATCGTCCCTGCGGTCATCTCTCTATGGGGAGGCTGGTGAATGGTGGGGATGTGGCCGCGGTCGACCTCCTCTTTTTCACAGCCTGGTCCTCGTGCGCATCCATTCAGAAAATGGCAAAATCGGCCTCGCTCGAGCAGCCGATTTCAGATGATGGATATCCAGGTTGGGAGCGCATGGGGCGCACCCGCAGAGTGGAGGTGTCGGAAGATGAAGGCAAAACGCACTTGGCAGAGCGGGATAGACGCGATAGGGGAACTATTCGTGGCGAGGGCAACGATAGAGGCGAAAGTGAAGGCAACGACGAAGGGGCGACAGAAGCAGAAAACACGGCGCGAACCAGGACGCGGCCGAGTCGCAGGGTTGAGCCGACCGCGCGGCTACTCGACACTCGCGAGGCTTGTGCTGAGCGACCGGGGTGCTGAGACAGCCGAATATGCGATCGCCACGATGGCAGCGGTGGGGTTTGCAGGGCTACTCGTGGTCATTCTCAAAGGCGACGAGGTGCGCGAAATACTGACGAATCTGGTTCGGGATGCGCTCACCCCGTAGAAATCTTCGGTGCAGTGTGCCGCGAGTACGCATGCGTCACCTCAGCAAGCTCGGAGATCGGGGCGCAGCAGCAGCAGAACTCGCGATGGTGATGCCCGCGGTCGTAGTGATTCTTGCTGCGATTATTGCTACCGCGCTTGCGACGGTTCAACTCGTCAGGTCGGCAACACTTGCCAGCGGCTTGGCGCGTTCCGCAGCCGTTGGCGAGACGGCTGCGGAACTTGATCGCATCGTGGAGAATTCGGGTCTCGACGCGCAAATCAGCGTCGAGACCCACGGGGAGACCGCGTGCGTTACCGTCAAGACGCGAATGCTCGACTCGATTCTGTCGGGGGTCTCGCTGTCGCCGGTCACCGTATGTTCGTTGAATGTCGGGGCATGAGCGACCACAAGAAGGAGGCCGGTTCTGCGGTGATCACTCTCGTTGGGGGTGCCTCGCTCGCTTGCGTGCTCCTTGCGGCGCTGCTGTCCCTCGGCTCAGCCGTGGGTCGGGCAGCCATCGTGGCTAGCATCGCCGATCAGGCGGCATTAGCCGCAGCTGATGCCCTCGCTGGTCTCGTCCCAGGGATGGCTCCCTGCGATGCCGCCGGCATTGTCGCCGCCCAAAACCGGGTATCAGTCTTATCGTGCGAACTCGAAGGGCCTGCCGCCACGGTTGCGGTAATTGACGACGCCGGAATAGGTGTGTTCCAATCATCTTCACGGGCTGGACCATCGTCGCTGTCGCCCTAACCTCCGCGACAGTGTGTAATGTCGGGACGGCATCGTGTATTGTTTCGCAACGATGCATGCCGTCAAAAAATAGGCAGCATGTTCGCTATGTGAGGAGAATCGTGGCAGGCCTCAAGAAACTCGTCATCGTCGAGTCGCCGGCAAAGGCGAAAACGATTGGCAAGTACCTAGGCGACGACTTTGAGGTGCACGCGTCAGTTGGGCACATCCGTGACTTGATCGAGCCCAAAAACCTGCCCCCTGAACTCAAAAAGGGCAGTCTCGGCAAGTTCTCTGTCGATGTCGAAGGCGGTTTCGAACCGTATTACGTGGTGTCCGAGGCAAAAAAACGTACCGTTGCCGAACTCAAAAAGGCGCTCTCTCACGCAAGCGAGCTATATCTCGCAACTGATGGTGATCGCGAAGGCGAGGCAATTGCCTGGCACCTGCTACAGGTGCTCAAACCTCATGTTCCTGTGCATCGCATGGTATTTCACGAGATCACCCGCGACGCAATTCGCGAAGCCGAACAAAACACCCGCGACATCGACGAGGCGCTAGTCGACGCTCAAGAGACCAGGCGTATCCTCGACCGGCTCTACGGCTACGAAGTGTCACCGGTGCTATGGCGCAAAGTCGGCCCCGGTCTTTCCGCAGGCCGTGTGCAATCCGCCGCCACCCGGCTGGTTGTGGAACGCGAGCGGGAACGGCGTGCATTTGTGGCGGCCCAATACTGGGATATCACGGCCAACTTTCGCGATTCTGACGACGCAGCACCATTCGAAACGAAACTCGTCAGTTATAACGCAGCCAAAACCGCGACCGGCCGCGACTTCGACGACAAAGGCACGCTGAAGTCATCCGTTCATGTACTCACCGAGGCGGAGGCGACCGCGCTCGCAGATCAACTCACCGACGAAGACCTGACCGGCACGGTGCTCTCCGTCGAGACAAAGCCGTACACGCGCCGACCTGCCGCCCCATTCACCACCTCAACGCTGCAGCAGGAGGCAGGCCGCAAACTCAAGTTCACCGCGCGCCAAACCATGAGTGTTGCTCAGAGCCTCTACGAAAACGGATACATCACCTACATGCGAACCGATTCGCCGACGCTATCGCAGCAGGCAGTCACGGCTGCCCGGGGGTTCGCCCGCGAAAAGTACGGGGCTGAATTCGTGCCGGACAAGCCTCGGCAATACGCAGGCAAGGCCAAGAACGCGCAAGAGGCACATGAGGCGATCCGGCCATCGGGCGACACTTTTCGTTCGCCAACAGAACTGGCCAAAGTGCTTTCCCCCACCGAATTGAAGCTGTACAAACTGATTTGGAAGCGCACCGTCGCGTCGCAGATGGCTGATGCAACCGGATCGACAGTCACAGTGCGTATCGGCACTGCGCCGACCTCCACAGGCACCGTCGCCGAGTTTGCGACCAGCGGCACGACCATCGCCTTTCGGGGCTTCTTGAAAGCATACGAAGAGGGCAACGACGATGAAGATGCGGCAACCTCTTCCGTTGCTGACGAGCTTCCGAACCTTGCACAAGGCGACGTTCTCGCAATTGCATCCGCTGAGGCGGCAGGCCACAGTACCAACCCCCCGGCGCGCTACACCGAGGCGAGCCTTGTCAAGGAACTCGAAGAGCTCGGTATCGGCCGTCCCTCGACATATGCAGCCATCATTTCCACCATCATCGATCGCGGATATGTCGAACTCAAAGGCCAGGCGCTCGTTCCCACATGGACGGCTTTTGCGGTAATCAAGCTTCTCGAAAACCATTTCGGTAACCTCGTCGACTACGCGTTCACGGCGGAGATGGAATCAGACCTCGACCATATTGCGACAGGCGAAGAAGACAGAACCGCATGGCTTTCTGGGTTCTACTTCGGAGACGACGACAGGCAAGGGCTGCGTTCGGTCATCGAGAATCTGGGCGAGATCGATGCCCGCGAGATAAATAGTGTGCCGTTGACTGATGACATCACGCTCCGCATCGGTCGATACGGGCCATATCTCGAAGTGGCTCAGCCCGATCAAGACAAGCCGCGCCGCGTCGGAGTCCCGACGGAACTCGCGCCAGACGAACTGACAGCGGAGCGCGCCCAAGAAATCGCGGACGCCCCAGAAGTAGAAAATCGGGTGCTTGGAGTCAACCCGGCCACCGGGCGCGAAGTCGTCGCCAAGGACGGTCGATTCGGGCCGTACGTGACCGAAGTGCTTCCCGAAGGTGAGGAATGGCCGAAAGGCACGAAAGCGCCGACCGCATCCCTGTTCAAAACCATGGATCCTGTCACAGTCGGTCTTGAGCAGGCCATTCAACTGCTCAACCTGCCAAGGCACGTCGGGGACGATCCAGAAACTGGTGAGCCGATTACGGCACAGAACGGCCGGTTCGGCCCCTACCTGAAAAAGGGTGCAGACACGCGGTCTTTGCCAAATGAAGACGCGATATTCAGCGTGACCCTCGACGAAGCAGTCGCGTTGTATGCCCAGCCGAAATACGGTGCCCGTGCTGCGAGCAGTGCTCTCAAAGAATTCGATGCCGATCCGGTAAGTGGCAAACCCATCAAAGTGAAAGACGGCCGGTTCGGGCCATACGTCACCGATGGCGTCACCAACGTCACAATCCCGAAGGGCGAAACGCCCGACGACATCACTTTCGAGCGTGCTGTCGAAATGCTCGCGATCAAACGCGCCAAAGGACCTGCAAAGCGACCTGCGCGTGCGGCCGCGAAAAAGGCCCCTGCCAAGAAACCGGCCGCGAAGAAACCGGCCGCGAAGTCGGCATCGGGAACGACCGCAAAGACTGGAACCGCATCCACCGCGTCAAAATCGACTGCCTCGAAGACCGCAAGCTCGAAGACCGCAAGCTCGAAGACCGCCGCCAAGAAGCCCCCCGCTTCCAAGACAGCGAGTAAGGCGGCGACTAAGACGGCACCCGCCGACCCGGCAACCACCTCAGCGGCAAGCGGCGAGTAAACCCACCATGGTAGTCGCACGTGAGTATCCCGGCCTGTTCATCACCCTTGAGGGCGGAGACGGGGTCGGCAAGACTACGCAATCCGAAATATTGCGCGACCGCATAGAGGCCGCAGGTCGGCGAACGCTGACCACTCTCGAACCCGGTGGCACCGAACTCGGCCTCAGCATCCGCGAATTGCTTTTGCATGGGCAGCATGTGTCGCCCCGCGCAGAAGCGTTGCTTTACGCCGCGGATCGGGCACACCACATTGCGACTGTTGTGCGTCCCGCCCTCGCTGCAGGAACAGTGGTGATCCAAGACCGCTATCTGGACTCATCCATCGCATACCAGGGCGCTGGCCGGGATCTGCAGCCAGACGAAATCCGCGACCTCTCGCTCTGGGCCACCAACAGCCTGTTGCCAGACATAACTATTCTGCTCGACGCCCCCACTGCTGTTGCCGCGGCGCGAGTTGCGTTCGAGAAGGGGGCCCCAGATCGATTAGAGGCCGAAAAAGACGACTTTCATGACAGAGTCCGTGCCAAGTATCGCGAGCTGGCAGCCGCCGAGCCCGAGCGCTGGGTGGTGATCGACGCAACTCGACCAATCGATGTGGTCGCAACGCAGATCGCCGAATATGTGCTGCCCCGTGTCAACCAGCGTCCCTCAGCGCCCGAATAACACGTCGGCGGGCCCGCCGGTTCTCTGTCTGAGGCACCAGCTAGGCTTGCACCCATGGATGTCTGGCAGGGGCTCGTCGGCCAAACCGAGATCATTTCGCAATTGCGGCGTCTTGCCGAGGCGAACGCTGCGCGTTATCGCAAGCCGGACCCTTCCGCCGACGACGCTTCCGCTGACAGCCCTTCCGCCGACGATGCTTCCCCAGTCCTCGCGCAACCGACCGCTGGTGACGAGACTCGCGTCATGCCGGAGGCCGATCCTGACTCCGACATTCGTCTAGCCCACTCCTGGTTGTTTACTGGCCCGGCAGGTTCGGGCAGGTCCAACCTTGCGCTCGCTTTCGCCGCCTCGTTGTTATGCCCAGATGGGGGATGCGGCAGCTGCCAATCCTGCCTGATGGCACGCTCGGGCAACCATCCCGATCTTCGGGTGCTGCGCACTGAGAAGGTCATCATCGAGATTGATGACGTGCGAGATATCGTCGCGGCCTCATACCTGTCCCCATCCATATCGAGGCTTCGAATCCAAGTTATTGAGGACGCGGATCGGATGAGCGAGCGCACCTCCAACGTCCTGCTCAAGGCAATTGAGGAGCCGCCATCCAGCACCATATGGATCCTGTGCTCGCCTTCCGAGGCAGATATGCTTCCGACGATTCGCTCACGGGTTCGCACCGTTCGGCTTTCGACGCCGACAGTAGAGCAGGTTGCCGATTTTATTGTGACGGCCGATGGCGTCGACCCTGCCCTAGCTATGCGAAGTGCCCGCGAGGCGCAGAGCCACATTGGCATGGCGAGGCGCTTGGCCACCGACGCAGATTCGCGAGCCCGGCGCGACGCGAGTGTGCTCGTCCTGCTCGGCATCGTTTCCTCTAGTCACGTTGCCAAAGGTGCTCAAGATCTCGTCGCGATCGCCGAACAAGACACTCAGGCGGCCGCGACGTTGCGAACGGAACGCGATCGTAGCGAGTTCTTCCGTCAACTCGGTCTTCCTCTCGACGCCCCTGTCCCTGCGCAATATCGTGCTCAAGTGAAGGCATTCGACGAGAGCAACAAGCGGCTTATCAAACGCTCCTTGTTGGATGGCGTCGACCGCATTCTGCTCGATTTGGAGTCGGTCGGTCGTGATGCGCTGCTCGTGCGAATGGGTGTCAACGACGGGCTGATCAACGTTGAGCGAGCTCCCGAAATCACGGCGTGGGCCGCGAAACGCACTCCCGCTCAATTGGTGGGTTATCTCGACGCCATCGCTGAAGCACTAACCCGAACAACTCGCAACGTCACGCCCCTACTCGCGTTCGAGGCAATGCTTGCTGCCGTGATCGATAAGGAGGCGGTCTCCTGAGTATCTGGAGCATCCATCCAAGCCAGAATGCACGGCGCACGACTCGGCGGCGACTACCTCGGCTGCTGGCCCAGGGCGCTGTTGCCGTTGTCATGGCAATAGCGTTGTCGGCCTGCGCGCCTCTTCCGCGCTCCATTGAGTCGACGGTTGCGTCTGGACTGTCCGATTCGAGCACGCCGAGCCAGCTGGCCTCGTTCTACGGCCAAGCGGTGACCTGGACGCCATGCGAGCAAGACGATTCGTACTGGTGCGCAAAGGTGTCGGTGCCGCTGGACTATGCGCATCCCGATGACGGCGACCCGGTCAGCATTGCAGTCAGTATGCATAAGGCGACCAAGACATCCAAGGGCACCCTGTTTTTCAACCCGGGTGGGCCAGGTGGTAGCGGATACACGTATAGCTTCGACTCGTTGAGCTATTTGTTCAGCGCCGACGTAATCGAGAACTTCGACATCGTCGGTTTCGACCCCCGTGGTGTCGGCAGTTCAACGGCGGTCACGTGCTTCGACAGCGACGCAGAAAAAAACGAGTATGTGTATGGAGTGATTCCGGGCCAGATCGGAAGTGCCGAATATGTTGCCGCTGCGAACGCGAAGTTCGCCAAATTTGCTGAAGGATGCCAGCGGTTGAGCGGTAGCTTGCTCGCGCACGTTGACACCGTCAGCGCCGCGCGCGATATCGATGTTCTGCGCGCTGCAGTGGGGGCAGACAAGATCAACTATGTGGGATTCTCGTATGGCACTCTGCTTGGCACAACCTACGCGGGACTGTTTCCCGAGCGGGTTGCACGGTTTGTGTTCGATGGCGCTGAAGATCCAACACTGAGCATCACCGATTTGTCGGTTGGTCAAATGCAGGGTTTTGACGGTGCCATCCGAGCCTATGTCGAGAGTTGCCTCGCTGACGACTCCACGTGCCCTCTTTCGGGCACGCAGGACGAGGCTCTGGACGAGCTCATGGCGTTGGTCAAGGCGCGCGCCGACGACCCGATCACCATCGCGGACGGTCGCGTTCTCGGAGTGACGAATCTGCTTCAGGTTGTTGTCGATTGCATGTACAGCACGCAGTACCGGCCGGTGCTCAACACCGTGCTGACCGATGTCAAAGCAGGCAAAGCAGAGTCGGCATTCGCGTTACTCGACGTGTTCAACTCTCGTGACGCCGACGGAAGTTTTGCAGACAACAGCATTGACGCCTTTTATGCTGTCTTGTGCGTCGACTACCCACGACGCACATCGGCAGACCAAATCACCGAGGACATAGCGCGGTTTCGTGCGGGCAGCAGCCTGCTTGGCGACCTGTATGCCGACGGCACTGCCATGTGCAACGGATGGTCGGCGGACCCAGTTCGTGAGCCTGCGGCGGTCTCCGCTGAAGGCAGCGGACCTATCCTGATCGTCGGTACGACCGGAGACCCGGCCACGCCATATTCGTGGGCAGTGGCCCTGGACAAGCAACTAGCGAACTCCCGCCTACTCACCGTCACCGCCTACCAGCACACGTCGTATAGCGCCTCAGCAAGCGATTGTGTCGTCTCAGCAGTCGATGGGTTCCTTCTCGACGGCACCCTGCCTCCTGAGGGCAAAACCTGCGAACCTTAGGCGGCCATTGACAGACGTGCTTAGCGCTCGACTCCATCACGTGCCTGGGCGCAACAGTTCGCGGCTAGCCCGACCATGCGGCGCCGGTGAATATTCGCTCGCCAGCTTTTGCTATGCTGTAACGCGGCCTTCGCGGCCATGCCACCTTAGCTCAGTCGGTAGAGCGTCTCACTCGTAATGAGAAGGTCGAGAGTTCGATTCTCTCAGGTGGCTCCCTTCACTCCCGTGCTTGCGGCACACTATCCTTGGGAGATGCCGTGGTTGTTGATCCCTGTCGTCCTCTTTCTGCCGTTTGCTCTCGTCATCGCCATTCTGAGGACGAGGGCGTTTGTTCCGCGCACCGTCACGGTAGAGCCATCCCCTGTGTCGGTTCCAAGGCAGAAATCGCTCCGCAATTTTCAACAACTCCTGCGCATCCCCACCGTCTCTCGGCTCGATGAGGCCGACGTCGACTGGCAATCCTTCGACGCCTTTATCGACAAATTGGCGGCGCTCTATCCCAAGACTCATGAAGCCCTCACCCTGACACGAGTGAACGGCTACGGCCTGCTTTACCGCTGGAAAGGCAATCATGCTGGCCCGGCGACCGTGCTGATGGCGCATTACGACACCGTGCCCGCGGAGGATGGCGACTGGCCGCACCCGCCCTTTTCCGCGACCATCGAAGACGACATTATTTGGTCGCGGGGCGCGATCGACGACAAAGAGTGTGTTGCTGGTGTGCTTGAGGCGGTAGAGGCCCACCTTGGCAAAGGATTCACGCCCAATCACGACGTGTACCTTGCGTTCGGAAACAACGAA
This sequence comes from Actinomycetales bacterium, assembly GCA_015654475.1. Lineage (GTDB taxonomy): Bacteria > Actinomycetota > Actinomycetes > Actinomycetales > Microbacteriaceae > UBA3913. The sequence continues at coordinate 29,054 of JAATGV010000003.1, read as the reverse complement.
GAGACAACGGGGGATTCGGCGCGGGAAATCGTGGCCTACTTGCGTAACGCGGGGGTGGTCTTCGGGCTTGTGCTCGATGAGGGCGGCGCGGTTGTCGATGGTGGGTTCCCCGGCGTCGACAAGTCACTTGCCGTGGTCGGGATCGCAGAAAAGGGCACCCTGGATCTCGTGCTCACTGTCAACGACGCTGGTGGGCATGCGTCAACCCCTGAGCGCCTCAATGCGACAATGCGACTGTCGCGGGCGATCACGCGGTTGGGCGACAACCCTTTCCCTGCGTCGATCACGCCGCCAGTTCGGCAGCTCATCGATGTTGTTGGTCGGCACGGATCGGTATTGATGCGCGCCGTATTTGCGAACCTATGGTTGTTTGGTCCGCTCGTCGCCCGCCTTTTCGCGGCCAAGGGTGGCGAACCGGCCGCGATGGTGCGCACAACCAACGTTGCAACAGTTTTGCGAGGAAGTGCTGCCGCAAACGTGCTTGCTGCCCAGTCGAGCGCGAATATCAACATCCGTATCCTGCCTGGCGAGACGGTCAACACCGTTGTGGCACGAGTTGCCCGCGTCATCAACGATTCTGCGATCGAGATCAGCATCGTCAAAGGCGAAGACCCTTCGCCGATCTCGCGCACAAACGGTCCGGCCTGGCGGCTGATCGAAAACACTATTCGCGAGACCTTTCCTGACGCAGTGCCAAGCCCATACCTCATGCTCGGTGCCAGCGATTCCCGTTCCTTTGCGCCATACTGCGATGCGGTGTACCGATTTTCACCGTTTCGCATGACGGCCGAGGTCCGCGCCACCTTGCATGGCGCAGGCGAGCACCTCCCCGTCGAGGCGTACCTTGAGGGCCTCGCGTTCTACCGGCGACTCGTCGCCCAGCTCTGACCCGTATCCATCCATCTATCCATCCCATTGGCCCCCCAAAAAGTGGGCCACCGACCCCGAATAACGGAGGGCAGTTATGACACGCGCAATATTGATCGTTGATGTGCAGAACGATTTCACTGAGGGCGGTGCACTTGGCGTTGCCGGCGGCGACGCCGTTGCGCAGCGCATCACAGACCACGTGAAGGCTCACGGTGAGGACTACGACTATGTGGTTGCCAGCCGCGACTGGCACGATGGCAACAACAACAACGGCGGCCACTTTGCCGAAGGCGAACCTGACTTCGTCGATACTTGGCCCGTGCATTGCGTTTCGGGAACCCCCGGCGCAGACTACGACCCCGGCATCGATACGTCGCTGATCGACATCCATGTGCGCAAAGGCCAGGGCAAACCCGCATACTCGGCATTCGAAGGCACAGTGGGTGATGGTCGCAGTTTTCCGGAGGTCGTCGACGAACTCGAGATCACCCAGCTAGACGTAGTCGGCATTGCCACTGATTTTTGCGTGAGGCAATCGGCGCTTGACGCGTTGGCCGCCGGCATCGAGGTGCGCGTGCTGACGAGCATGGTCGCGGGGGTTGCCCCGGAATCGAGTCAGCAGGCACTCGTCGAGCTTGAGGAAGCTGGCGCGACCGTCGTCGCCGAGTGAGGGTTCAGCGAATGTTCGGTGTCTGAAGCGACTCGCGCCCATAACAGTCGATGCGCGCAGCGCCTGGTGCCCGCAGCGGTGTAACGTGACATCAGCCCGACCGATTGGCACCGCATCGCTCCGTGCGCAGTTCTCACGTGGTAACCGCGACCACAGTTCTGCCGTGGCGACGATTCGCCATCAAGTCCGCTCCGGCCTGGATCACGTCATCAAAGCGAATCTCCTGCGTGACGGTGGCGAGCGCGTCGCGGTCAAGGTTGTCGACCAGCAGTTGCCAGGCGCGCTCGCGCAACGCGATGGGAGCATCCACCGAGTTGATTCCTACCAGGCTGACGGCGCGCAGGATGAACGGAAACACGGTGAGAGGCAGATCGCTTGACTCTGCAAGACCACACGCCGAAACAACGCCGCCCCACTGAGTCTGTGCGATGGCGTGCGCGAGGGTGTTGCCGCCGAGGCTGTCGACAACGCCCGCCCATTGTGTCGACTCGAGGGGTTTCGCCTTCGACTCGAATACGTCGCGTTCGATGAGATGCGTGGCCCCGAGCTGGGTGAGAAATGCGCCGTGCTCGGCGATACGACCCGTAGATGCGGTGACGTCGTAGCCGCGATGTGCAAGCAGCGCGACCGCGATCGAGCCAACACCGCCTGTCGCCCCCGTGACCAGCACGGTGCCACTGGACGGTGTGAGCCCCGCATCTTCAAGGGCTAGTACGCTCAGGGCCGCAGTGAACCCTGCCGTACCGATTGCGGCGGCCTGCAACAACGAGAACGCCGTTGGCACTCGAATGGCGGCGGTGGCCGGCACGATCGCAATATCGGCGTATCCGCCATTTCGGCGCTCGCCGAGGCCGGCACCATTCACGAGCACCGGAGTACCTGCGGCGAATTTCCCGGTGCTGTCATCGATGACTGTGCCGACCACGTCGATGCCGGGCACGAGAGGGAGCGAGCGTGCCACGCCGGGGTTGCCGGCGAGTGCGAGTCCGTCTTTGTAATTGAGGCTCGAATACACGACTGCAACCGAGATCTCGCCTTCGCCTGCTTTCGGTGTTTCGATGTTGCCGATCTGTGCCCGTGGCCCGGTGGAGGAGTTGTCTACGACAATGGCTTTGATCATGCCAAAAGTCTACGGCGGCATGCACAGGGCACTTGGCACATGGGGGGCAGAAAGCGCGACGTCCGGATTCGTGTCGCATGCTGGCGAGCAAACACAGCAATCGTGCCCCATGATTAAGGCAGCCGCTTTTCGAGAGGATCACATATGCCGGTTCAGGATCTCAGTCGCAGTCACATTGCCGTGGTCGGCGCTGGCGATGTCGGGGCGACCACCGTGTTTGCGCTCATGGAAAAAGGCTTGGCCGAGTTGATCACGATCATTGACGTGGATGCGAAGCGTGCAGAGGCGCAGGCATTGGACTTGGCGCAGGGCAGCCCATTTGTGCCGCACCTGACAGTTCAGGGTGGCGACGACTATGACCTCGCGGCGGGTGCAGATGTGGTGGTTGTAACGGCCGGAGCACGGCAACGCCCCGGTCAGTCGCGCACAGAGCTCACCAAAGTGAATGTTGAGATTTGTCACCAGATCATGGCGCAAATCGAGCGTGTGGCTCCAGAGGCGATTGTCATCATGGTGACGAATCCATGCGATGTGCTCACCTATGCGGCCATCAAGCACTCCAACATCCCTGCCTCGCGAATTATCGGATCGGGTACCGTGCTCGACTCTGCACGTTTGCGCGTCTTGATCGCCCAACTGCTCGGGGTGTCAGCGGAGAGTGTGCATACCACGGTGATCGGCGAACATGGGGACACGGAGATTCCGTTGATGTCGACAGGAACCGTCGGGCTTGTGCCACTGGTCCAATACCCTAAGCCGGATGGCAGCAGGATCAGCACGGAGGAGTTGCGAACCATCCGCGATGAGATCACGCACAGCGCATACGAGATCATCGAGGGCAAGGGATCCACGAACTTCGCTGTCGCTCAATCGGTTGCCCACATCGTGCAGGCCATCATGCGCGACGAACACGCCATCATGCCTGTGTCGACCATTCTGCACGGCGAATACGGGCTTCAGGATGTGTGCCTGTCAGTTCCCGCGGTTGTCGGCGCTGATGGCATTGAGGGCATTGCCGAGGTGCCGATGTCGCAAACTGAGTGGGCCGACCTCCATGCCTCTGCCGAGCATCTGCGCGAGGTCGCACGTGAAGTCGGCCTTATCGACTAAGGGTTTTCAGAATGCCGCAATAGGCTCGTAACGCCGGTTCTGTAACATCGTGGTGTGTCTACACTGCAAACGCCCAAAAAATCCGAATCCCGCACCGAATCCGACTTGATTGGCGAGGTGGTGCTGCCCGCTGACAGTTATTACGGCATCCATACCCAGCGCGCCCGAGACAACTTTCCCATCACTCACAAGATCATCGGCGACTATCCCTCTTTTGTGAATGCGCTCGTGTCGATCAAGCGTGCTGCTGCCACCGTGAATGGCTCGATCGGGTTGCTGCCGGAGGCCAAGGCGTCTGCCATCGTGTCGGCTTGCGATCGGATCCTCTCCGGCGAGTTCCATAGCGAATTCGCGGTCAACACGATTCAGGGAGGTGCCGGAACCTCGACGAACATGAATGCCAACGAAGTTGTGGCGAATGTCGCGCTTGAGGTGATGGGCTTCGAGAAGGGCCGCTACGACATCATCGATCCGCATAATGATGTCAATATGTGCCAGTCGACCAACGACGTCTACCCGACTGCCATCAAGATTGCGCTACTGCTCATGCTCGATGAGTTGATCGCCTCGATGGAACGCCTTGCTCTCGCGTTCGGAGCAAAGGCAGACGAGTTCGCTTCGGTGATCAAGCTTGGCAGAACCCAGATGCAGGATGCGGTGCCGATGACTCTCGGCCAGGAGTTCTCGACCTACCGTGTGATGATCGGCGAAGACGTGCTTGTGTTGCGTGCGGCGAGTGCTCTGCTCAAGGAGGTCAACATCGGGGGCACCGCCATCGGCACGGGCATCAACTCGCCGGAGGGATTCGCCGAGCGTATGGTCGCCGAGCTCAACACGATCACCGGGCTGCAACTCTCGAGCGCGACCGACCTGGTCGAGGCCACCCAAGATGTTGGCAGCTTCGTTCAGCTTTCAGGAACCCTCAAGCGCGTTGCGGTGAAGATCTCGAAGATCTGCAACGACTTGCGTCTGCTGTCTTCCGGCCCCCGCTCAGGGCTTGGAGAAATCAATTTGCCGCCGGCGCAGGCAGGATCATCCATCATGCCTGGCAAGGTAAACCCCGTGATCCCTGAGGTGGTCAACCAGGTGGCGTTCGAGATCATCGGCCATGATGTGACGGTCTCGATGGCCGCAGAGGCTGGGCAGTTGCAACTGAACGCTTTCGAACCGATCATCGCGCATTCGCTGTTCGAAGAGATGCGCCATCTTGAGCGGGCACTCGACGTGTTGGCCACTCGGTGTGTGAATGGCATCACAGCCAATGTGGATCGTATGCGTGAGGCCGTGTGGTCGTCGGTATCCATTGTGACCGCCATCAGCCCGACTCTTGGGTATGAGGTGGCCACTCGCGTGGCGAAGCAGGCGCTCGCGGAGGGTCGTACGATTCCTGAGATCGTTCTTGCCGAAGGTCTGTTGTCGGCCGAACAGCTCGACGCAGCGCTCGACCCGCAACACTTGATTCATCCGTGGATGCCTGCCGTGCTTCATCAGTAAGGCGCGCAGGCGCTGGCCGGTGGAAGTGCCCCCGGTGAGTTTCGATCTCACTACCCGCTGATTAAAAGTCAGCTGCTCTTCCGATTGAGCTACAGGGGCGTGGGCCCGGCTTTCGCCGCAGCCACGGCTATCTATCCTACTGGCAGTTTGGTATGGATGTGTGCATCCATGCGGAGGCCCGGGGTTGTGGGTTTAGGCTGTGCTGATGCGTGAATACCACAGGCCTGTTCAGTTTGGCGGCAATGAGTTCGACGATACCGAAGGCGGCCAGGATCCGGCCGAGGCAAGTCGGGCGGCCCACGAGTCGGCACAGATGATGCTCGCGCGTGCCCGCAAGAACGAAGATCCTGAGCTTCTTGAACGCCTTATCACCTACACCGACCAGCACGGTCTGGCTGAGTTGGCCGATCTGTGGTCGGCGTCCCCTGCTCACTCGTTACCCGGGATTTTGTGGCGGTTGTATTTGATGCGCGCGTTTATCGCAAAGAACCCGGTGGAGGTCAGCTATCTGTTCACTGCTGGACAAGAGCAGCTCTCTACGATTGATCCGGTTGTTGCCGGTGTCGAGATGCCGGTTGGTCCTGAGGAGGTGCGGTTCACTGCAGACGAGGTGTTGCGTGGAGCGTTCACCGGCGACTTTGCGATCGCACTTGAGCGGGCCGCGGCCTTTTGCCGGGTGACTGCCGCTGGTTGTACTGAGCGGGCGAACGACGTCGAAGCCGTCGATCACGATTCTGCGCATATGATGACGCGCAGGGCGTTGCGATTGTCGACTATGGCAGATGAGTTTGTCGTCGGCTCCAAGCTCTGGCGTGCCGATAGCTTAGACTAGCGAAGTCCCTTTGGGGACAGTGTCGGATCGCGTAACCCCGGGCTCCATGTTTTGCCGCTTCGAGCGGCCTCCGCGCCGAGAGGCGTTCGTGGCCCGACACTTTAAATCAATCGCAAAGCCGCCGTCGCACCTGACCGGCTTATCCGAATCGGCCTGAAACATAGTCTTCTGTGGCTTGTACCGACGGGTTCGAGAAAATCTTCATCGTCTCGTCGTATTCGATGAGCTTGCCTGGCTTTCCGGTTCCCGCGATGTTGAAGAACGCGGTCTTTTCGGAAACGCGGGCGGCCTGCTGCATGTTGTGGGTCACGATGACGATTGTGTATTGCGTCTTGAGTTCTTCGATCAGATCTTCGATGGCCAGCGTGGATATCGGGTCAAGCGCCGAGCATGGCTCGTCCATCAGCAAGACGTCGGGTTTCACCGCGATTGCGCGAGCAATGCACAGTCGCTGCTGCTGCCCGCCGGATAGCCCCGATCCGGGAAGGTCGAGACGGTCTTTCACTTCGTTCCAGAGGTTGGCTCCCTGTAGGGATTCCTCCACCAGGGCGTCCGCGTCGGCCTTGCTGATGCGGACGTTGTTGAGTTTCACCCCGGCGAGAACATTGTCGCGAATGGACATTGTCGGGAACGGGTTCGGGCGCTGAAAGACCATGCCTACCTGGCGACGAACAAGCACGGGATCGACGCCGGGAGCATACAGATTCTCGCCGTCAAGAAGAACCTCGCCTTTGACGGTGGCACCAGGAATGACCTCATGCATGCGGTTGAGTGTGCGCAAGAACGTCGACTTGCCGCAACCGGACGGACCGATGAATGCAGTCACAGACCGGGGCTCGATCACCAGGCTGACGCCTTCGACCGCGAGGAACGACTTGTAATAGACGTTGAGGTCTTTGGCTTCAATACGTTTCGACATTGGTGAGGCTTTCTCTGCTATCTGCTAACGGCCGGAGGTCTTGGGTGCGAAGAATCGTGCAATGAGCCGGGCGATCAGGTTCAGCAGCATGACGATGAGGATCAGGGTCAATGCTGCAGCCCATGCGCGGTCGAGGTAGGGCTGTACATTCGCACCGGGGTTTGCGTAGGAGTCATACACGAAAACGGGCAATGTCATCATCGGATTCGGCGAACCGGGCGTCGAGAGGAACAGGTTGTAGTTCATGCTCGAGGTGAAGCCAGCAATGACGAGCAGTGGCGCTGTCTCGCCGATAATGCGTGAGATGGCAAGCGTGATGCCGGTTGCGATGCCTGCGATGGACGTAGGAATGACGACTTTCACGATGGTGAGCCACTTGGGTACCCCAAGGGCGTATGCAGCCTCGCGCAGTTCATTCGGCACGAGTCGCAGCATCTCTTCGCTTGAACGTACGACCACCGGGATCATGAGCACCGAAAGCGCGACGGCACCGCCAATGCCTACCCGAATCCATGCCCCGAAGAACAACGAGAATAGCCCATAGGCGAACAAGCCTGCGACGATGGACGGGATGCCCGTCATCACGTCGACGAGGAACGTGATTGCCTTGGCAAAGTTGCCACGACCGTATTCAACCAAGTAAATCGCGGTAAGCAACCCGATCGGCACCGAAATGATCGTTGCAGCGAGAGTGATCAGCAGTGTGCCAGTGATCGCGTGTGCGGCACCGCCGCCGTCGCCAGTGATGTTGCGCATCGACTGCGTGAAGAATGCGACATCGAACCGCGCAAGTCCGTTGCTCAGCACGGTCCATGCCACAGAGATCAACGGGGTGAGTGCAAGTATGAACGCGCCGGAGACGACGGCGGTGACAAGGCGGTCCTTCGCCTTTCTTGGGTTCTCCACACGACGAGAGACGGCATATATTGCGATGCCGTACAGGATGAACCCCACGATGAGACCGCCGACCGGGTCAAATGGGATTGTGCCGCCGTTGCTGAGTCCCGCGATGCCGAGCACTAAGCCTGCGACCGCGATGCATGCAACGAGCAGGAGCCATGGGACTCGTTTCTTCAGCTGCCCCGAAATCAGCGAGGAGGTTGTCGATGCCGTGGTGCTCATGTCAGTTCGCTCCCGAGAAGTCTTTGCGTCGATTCACGGCCCACCGGGCGATGAAGTTGACGATAAAGGTGATGACGAACAGCACAAGGCCCGTGGCGATGAGCGCGTTGATGTTGACGCCGAATGCTTCGGGAAAGTTGAGTGCGATATTTGCCGCGATGGTGTTGGGGTTGACCGAGGTCACGAGTGCAAAGCTGACAACGGTGCTTGGCGAGAGCACCATTGCGACGGCCATCGTCTCGCCGAGTGCACGGCCAAGGCCAAGCATCGCGGCAGAGATAACGCCCGAACGGCCAAAGGGAAGCACTGCCATGGTGATCATCTCCCACCGAGTCGCGCCGAGCGCGAGCGCCGCTTCTTCGTGCAGCTTCGGGGTTTGCAGGAAGACTTCCCTGCTGAGGGCTGTGATGATGGGCAGGATCATGACGGCAAGCACGATGGCCGCAGTCAGGATGGTGCGGCCGGTGCCCGAGACGGGGCCGGAGAAGAGCGGGATCCAGCCGAAGTGGTCGACGAGGAAGGTGTAGAGAGGCTGCACGGCAGGCGCAAGCACTTTGATGCCCCAGAGCCCGAACACGACGGAGGGGACGGCAGCGAGGAGGTCGATGATATAACCAAGGATGGAGGCTAGCCTGCGGGGTGCATAGTGCGAGATGAACAATGCGATACCGATCGCGACTGGCAACGCTAAGACGAGCGCGATGGTTGCCGACCATAGGGTCCCGAAGACGAGGGGGCCGACGTATGCCCAGAAGCTGGATGGCTCGCCCTTGAGATTGGCGGGGTCGGTCAGCAACGCTGGCAGGCTTTGAGCGACAAGGAAGATAGCTACCGCGGCGAGTACCGCCAGGATGGCGGCACCGGCGACAAAAGTGGATCTGGAGAAGATCCGGTCTCCTAAGCGGGTAATGGGTTTGCCACCCTTAGGTTTTGTTGCCGTTGTCATGAACTCACTTTGTCGATGTTGGCTTCCTGGCTAAGACGGGGGTGTGGGGAGGATGCGTTTCCGCTTCCCTCCCCACACCGGCAAATCTACTACTTGATGGTTGCGACGACTGCAGCGACCTTGGCTGACAGGTCTGCCGACAATGGCGCAGAGCCTGCGGCCGTTGCGGCAGTTGCCTGGCCGTCTGCGCTTGTCACGTAATCGAAGTAGGCCTTGACGAGGGCGCCCTTCGCGCTGTCGGAGTACTGCTCGCAACCGATGAGGTAGCTGACGAGTACCAGCGGGTAGTGGGTGCTGTCGGTGGTCGAGCGGTTGATCTTGATCGCGATGTCGCCAGCGCCTCGTCCCTCTACAACGGGGGAGTCGTTGACGACGGCTGCCCCTCCTTCTGCCGTTGGCACGACGAAGCTGTCGCCGACTTTGATGGAGGCGACGGCCAAGCTTCCGGCCTTGGAAAGGTCGGCGTATCCGATCGTGTTTGTGCCGTTGGTGACTGCGTCGATGACGCCGCTTGTGCCTTTAGCGCCCTCGCCCGTGGTAAAGGGGAACGCGTCGGCCGGATCTTGATCCCACGCAGTCGGCGCGACTGTGTGCAGGTAATCGGTGAAGTTCTTGGTCGTCCCTGAATCGTCTGATCTGTGCACCGCGGTGATGGTGGCATCTGGCAGGCTCGCGTCGGGGTTCAATGCGGTGATCGCGGGGTCGTTCCATGTGGTGATCGCGCCGGAGAAGATCTTGGCGAGGGTGTCGGCGTCGAGATTGAGCGAGGTGACGCCTTCGACCTTGAACACGACGGCGATGGGGGAGATGTAGGCAGGAAACTCGACAGGGCTGGTCCCTGCTGCGCAGGCTGTGAACGTGCTCGCGAGTTCGTCGTCTGAGAGCGCCGAATCTGAGCCGGCAAAATCTGCTCCGCCTGCGATGAAGGCCTTGCGTCCGGCCCCCGATCCGTCGGGAGAGTAGTTGACGGTGACGGCATTATTTGCGGTCTGGAAGGCGGCGATCCATGCCTCCTGGGCGCTTCCCTGGCTGGATGCGCCAGTGCCCGTGAGCGTGCCGCTGAGGCTCGATGTCGAACCTGATGAGTCGTTTGTTCCGGTTTCATTGGTCGCACACCCGGTGAGGGCGAGCGCGACTGCGCCGAAGAGGGCGCCCGCTGCGATGAGATTACGTGACTTCACAGTAAGTAATACCTTTCAGGGATGCGTTTCTGGTTCTTGGTGGAAACACAGCAAAGCGATTTGCTTCGCGGCCAAGGCTAGAAACACCCGGTTACCAGGTTCCAGCCCTCAGGTGAACGGAAGGTGAACAGACAAAATCGCTGTTTTAGACATCCAACGGGTCGAAGAGTTCATGGCCGACCAGCGTATGTTGACCGTGTTCGTCTTGCCTGCTCACAGTCAGAATGGCGAACGCGCCCGTATCCAGCCCGGTGATGGCCTCGCGGTCGAGGGCCTCCGGGTTGACGAGAAGTTCGGCGATGGCGTCGGTGAGAACCGGAAATACCGGCCGGTGGGTGCAGAACAACACCGACTTGCCTTTGTTCACATGATGCTGAACGAGTGCGCGAGTTTTTTCGGGATGGGAGTTGGCCGCGCGCTCCGTGAGTTTTTCGCGGGTGGCAAGTGCGGTTCCCGTCGCGCTAGCGTATGGGCTGATGGTGCGGAGGCATCTTTCCCAGGTGCTGCTCATCAGGGTTGCTGGGTGCCAGGGACGTAATGCTTTTGCCAGTGACTTGGCTTGAGTCGTGCCTTTGGATGTGAGAGGCCGGGTGGCTTCGCTTCGCCCCCAACTGCTGCGCGACAGCGCTTTGCCGTGCCGTAGGAGGATGATGGGGTAGCTGCCGGCGATGTCGGCGGAGATAAGCCATTCGAGCTCGTCGAGCGGTGCGATATCGAAGGCATAGCTGAGCTTGCGCCGCGCTTCTGCGAAACTCAGCCAGTGCAGTTCGCTGACTTCGTCGTTGGGCGTGAAGGCGGCAGCGGTGTGGGTCGCCTCCGATTCGGTGACGAAGCTTTCCCAATAGTGCACCTCTTTGGGCGTTCCGTTAGGCAGGGGATAGTCGACTACGCCGAGCTTGGCGCCGAGCGTGATCGAGAGTCCGGTTTCTTCGTGCACTTCGCGTATGGCAGTGACGGGCAGGAGCTCGCCTGGTTCGACTTTCCCTTTGGGGAAGGAGAGGTCTTTGTGTCTTTTTCGGTACACGACGAGAACGTGGGGTTCGTCGAGAAACATTCGCCAGCACAGCGCCCCTGCCGCGTAAACCGTCACTTGCCTTTGCTCCGCCTGCGATCGCGTGTGCCAATGGTTTGGATCAGGTAGGACTGTAGGTCGCGCAGCCGACGGCCGGACTCGTTCGTCGCATGTCGCGTCCACACCCCATCGGCATCAAGGTGCCAGGACGCTGTGTCGGGGGCGATGGATGTGTTGAGCAGGTTCTCGAGTTCTTTGATGTGCGCGGGCGCGGTCAGCCTGACGAGCACTTCGATGCGCCTGTCGAGGTTGCGGTGCATCATGTCGGCACTACCGATATAGACGACAGGGTCATTGTCGTTGGCGAACCAGAAGATGCGGGAGTGTTCGAGGTATCTGCCAAGGATGGATCGCACGGTGATGTTTTCGCTCAGTCCCTGCGTGCCCGGCTTGAGTGAGCAAATACCGCGCACCACGATGTCGACGGGCACGCCCGCGTTGCTCGCATGGTAAAGCGCGTCGATGATCTTCTCGTCTACGAGCGAGTTGACTTTGATCTTGATACCCGAGGTAAGGCCCTTGCGTGCGTTCGCCGCTTCGGCGTTGATGCGCTTGATCAGCCCTTTGCGCAGGCCCGACGGTGCGACGAGAAGTCTCTTGTATTTGGTGTCGATGGCGTAGCCCGAGAGTTGGTTGAACAACCGCCCGATGTCGTCGCCCACTTCGCGATCGACGGTGAGCAGCCCGAGGTCTTCGTAGATCCGGGCTGTCTTGGGATTGTAGTTACCCGTGCCCACGTGGCTGTAGCGCCTCAGCCCGGTTTCTTCCTGCCGAATGACGAGCGAAAGCTTGCAGTGAGTTTTCAGGCCGACCAAACCGTAGACGACGTGGACGCCTGCCCGCTCAAGCTTGCGTGCCCACGAAATGTTGGCAGCCTCGTCGAATCTGGCTTTGATCTCAACGAGCGCAAGTACTTGTTTTCCGGCTTGTGCAGCATCGATGAGGGCTTGAACGATGGGGCTGTCGCCGGAGGTGCGATAGAGCGTCTGCTTGATGGCGAGCACCTTTGGGTCGGCCGCCGCGTGCGCAAGAAACGCTTGAACGCTCGTCGCGAATGACTCGTACGGGTGGTGCAACAGGATGTCTGCATGGCGGATCGCGGCCCAGAACTCGGAATGCTGGTTGGCCTCGATGTCGTACAGGCTCGAATAGGTGGTAGGGACCGCGACCGGATATTTGAGCTCAGGGCGGTCGAGTTTCATGAGCGAGAAGAGCCCGGTGAGGTCGAGCGGCTACGGCAGCGGATAGACCTCGTTTTCAGAGACGCCGAGTTCACGAACGAGCAGATTCTTGAGTTCTTCGCTGATATCGTCGGTGACTTCGAGGCGCACCGGCGGGCCGAATCGACGACGCAACAGCTCTTTCTCGAGTGCCTGGAGCAGATTCTCTGCCTCGTCTTCGTCAACCTCGAGGTCTTCATTTCGGGTGACCCGGAAAGTGTGCGCCTCGACCACATCCATGCCGGGAAACAAGTGGTCGAGGTGCGTGCGAATCAGCTCATCCAGGGTGATGAACCGTACCGGGCTGTGGCCGTCGTCTTCGTCGATGGCAATGAATCGGGGTAGCGATTCGGGCACTTTCACGCGGGCGAACTCGCGTTTGCCTGTGGCGGGAATCGCCACGACCACGGCGAAGTTGACCGAGAGACCCGAAATGTAGGGGAACGGGTGGGCCGGGTCGACGGCGAGTGGGGTCAGGATGGGGAAGATGTCTTCCGAGAAGAAGTGATCCATGCGGGCACGGTCGGTGTCGTCGAGCTCGTTCCAGGTGACGAAATTGATGCCTTTTTTCGACAGCTCGGGGGCGATTACCTCGTGAAAAAGGGCGGCATGCCTGTTCTGCAGCGCGTGCGCGGACTTGCTGATCTCGGCCAGCATGTCGAGGGGGGCGAGCCCAGAGTTCGACGGCACCGCGAGCCCAGTTGCGATGCGCCGCTTGAGTCCTGCCACACGCACCATGAAAAACTCGTCGAGGTTGTTGGCGAAGATGGCTAAAAAGTTCGCTCGTTCGAGTAGTTGCAGGCTTGGGTCTTCCGCGAGCTCCAGCACCCTCTGGTTGAACGACAACCATCCGAGTTCGCGGTCGAGATATCTGCCGTGAGCCAATGGCTTTTCGTTGAGAGCCGTGTCGTCCAGGCCAGCGTCGACAGGCGCTGGAGCAACCTTCGCTTGCGGGCTTGTTCGTCGTGCGCTCGTCGTCATGCACCTATCTTTCCACGATGAATTGAGTGTCTGTGCTTCGTAGTGCAAAGCCGTGTGAGTTGTACAGCCGGATCGCCGGTGTGTTCGTCGAATCGACGTACAGGATGATGTCGGTGACCCCGCGCTGCTTCAGGTATGCAAGCCCGGCGTTGAGTAGGGCGCTGCCGATCCCCCTCCCGGTGGCCTGCGGGCGCACCCCGAGCGCATAGATCTCACCGAGGGTGGCTGGCTGGGCAGGTTGGGAGCCTTCTATGTCCGTGACCTTGGTCCAGCAGTATCCGAGAGCCGTGTTGCTTGAATCGCGAGCGACGAGCAATCCGTCTGGGTCAAACCACGTCTCGCCCATGCGTGCTGCAAGGTCGGCTTCGGTGAGAGATCCTTGCTCTGGGTGGTCGGCGAATGCCTCAGCATTGAGCTGCACCCATTCCTGACCATTGCCGCTCACATCCATCGGCTCAATCCTTATTGTGCCTGCATGCATCAATGTCGCCACGGAGTCGGGCACTAGCTGTGGGCTGACTTGGAGGATGTGGATGCGGCGCGCTGGCTTCATATGCAGGGTTGCCGCGAGCCGGCTAGCCGCTTCGCTGGTTCCGTGAGCCCACGCGCTGACACGAGGAGCATGCTGGTCGAAGGCTTGTGCGATGGCATCACGGGCCAACCGGGTGCCGAGACCCTTCCCGCGCGCATCTGGCGAGACTACGAGTTCGAGCGTTTCGCCATACCGAGCGGCGGCCGCACGAAGCACGCCGCCGTCGGTGAGCACCCCGACCTCCGCGCGGCCTGCGCGCATGTCGACAATCATCTGGTCGTTGAAAGGCGGGAAGCCGTCAAAGGAGGCTGCCGTGTGGGCAAGGGCGAGTACCTCGGATACCTGAGGGGTTGCACCCCAGCGGATGGCCGTTGGTTCTGCCATCGTGACGCTTATGCCTGTAACTGGTCGTCGTCGTAAACGTTGAACCGATACCCGACGTTGCGAACTGTGCCGATCAACGACTCGAGGTCGCCAAGTTTGGCGCGCAACCGACGCACATGCACGTCGACGGTTCGGGTGCCACCGAAGTAGTCGTAGCCCCAGACCTCGCTCAGCAGCTGTTCGCGAGTGAAAACCCGTGATGGGTGAGCGGCGAAAAATCTCAACAACTCAAACTCTTTGAAGGTGAGATCGAGTGTGCGGCCTCGCACCTTGGCTGAATAGCTCGCCTCATCGATCACAACCCCCGATGCTTGGATTTTTCCCGTTGACGTGCTGTTGGCGGCGCGGCCGAGCACGAGTCGAATCCGCGCATCCACTTCTGCCGGGCCGGCTGTCTCGAGAACGACGTCGGAAACGTGCCAGTCGGGTGTGACGGCCGTTAGCCCGCCCTCGGTGAGCACAGGGATGATGGGAACCTGATTGCCGGTGCTCTGAATGATCTTGCACAAGCTTTTGGCGAAAGCGAGGTTCTGCCGTGCGTCGAGAAAATAGAGTTCTGCATTCGGCGCTGTCACAAGTTGGGAAGGCTCGGCCGGAATGTAGCGCACGACATGGCTAAGCAGGCCGAGAGAAGGAAGCACCTCAGTGTCGGGTACCGAACTGAGCACGAGTAGTTGTGCCACTAAGACTCCTGTTACCTGCAGCCGCTGATAGGGCATTGCCCGTGTCAGACGGAGTGTCGCTGGTCAATAGTCCCTAATGCTAGCCCACATTAGCAAGCTTATTGTCTGCCCGCGCTTATGATGGTGCCATGCCAGTCGTCGTCTTGGAGATTTTCTTTGTTGGCTTGCTCGTGGCTGCGAGCGCCGCAATTGCTTTCGTGTCTGCCGTTGTCCTGCTCAAACTTTTCAAAGGTCAGCGCTGACACGAATGTTTGAGCTGTCCGCAGATTTCCCCTCGGAGCTCGTGCCATTGAGTTGGCTTGTCGGCTCATGGCATGGCACTGGGGTTGTTTCTTTCTCACCGCCAAAGGCCGCAGAGGGGGCCGATGCCGCCAACACCGCCGGGCTTTCGGAAACCTCGGGTGCCCCTATCCGCCTCGATTCCGATGTCGAGTATGAGTTCGAGCAGCGCCTTACCTTCGAGGTCGAGGGAACATCCGTGCTGCGTTACGAAGCGGTGACGAGCCGACTCGTCGGTGGGGACTTGGTCGCGTCCGAGCGCGGCTATTGGCGGCTTGTGCGCCCTGCCCAGGTTTTCGACAGCGGGCCCGGGCTGGTCTCTGGGGTGGGCGGTACCACATTCACCAGTGCCGAAAGCGTCGAATCTTTGCGCAACGACAACGGGAGTTTTGACATCGAGGCGGTTATCGCGCATCCAGATGGAATCGCCGAACTGTATGTCGGCACCGTCGATGGGCCACGAATCGACCTTGCCACCGATGCGGTGATGCGGCCTGAGTCTGCGCGTGAGTATCGCGCGGCAACCCGAATGTTCGGTCTTGTCGAGGGGCACCTGTTGTGGGTGTGGGATGCGGCAGCGCTTGGCGGGCCTTTGCGCTCCATGGCATCAGCGAGGTTGGCGCGTGACTGAGTCGCCTTCGCCGTTTCATGGCGACCCCTTTCGCGAGCAGAGGCTCTGGTCTGAGGGACGGGCTGTCGTCGATCTTTCCCATTTCGACGTTATCGAGGTAGTCGGTCCCGATGCGGGGGCGTTCCTGACTGCATTGTGGTCGCAGAAGCTTGACACGCTGGCTGAGGGTGCATCAACCGAGGCCCTGTTGCTTGACCCGATGGGCCATGTCGAGGCGGCCGCGGGAGTGGTTCGGGCAGGCGACGAGCGCTTTGTCCTCCTGATCGATCCAGGGGAAGGCGCCCGGGTAGCCGCGTGGCTCGATTCGATGCGCTTCATGATGCGCGTCGAGGTGCGCGATGTGTCACAGCAGCGGGCTGTTGTTGCCGTGCGTGATGCCGACCAGGCGACTGCTGCGCTGCGCGCCATCTCGTCCTCCTCAGGGTCATTGATCCCGGATTCAGCGATCTGGCAGGACCCGTGGGCGAACATCGTGGAGGGTGGGGTGCAGTATGCGGGTGCGAACTCCGCTCGCGACGACTGGAAGTTGGCGCTCGCGGTTGTGCCAGAAGAACTGCATGATCCATTGATCGCCTATCTTGTCGATTCCGGGCTCCTCGAAGTCGGTTGGGGGGCGATCGAGGCGTTGCGCATCGAAGCATGGCGCCCGCGTTTTCTGACTGAGGCGGATGACCGTCTGCTCCCCCATGAGGTCGACTGGCTGCGCACTGCCGTGCATATCGCTAAAGGATGCTACCGGGGACAGGAAACGGTGGCGAAGGTTCACAACCTCGGGCATCCACCCCGTCGCCTTGTTTTCCTGCACCTCGACGGATCGGAGAACGTTCTTCCCGAAGCGGGAGACGATGTCGTCTCCGCCGATGGCGTTGTCGTGGGGCGGGTCACTGCCGCTGCCCGACACTGGCAACTCGGGCCAGTGGCTCTCGCCATGGTCAAACGTGCGTTGCCTGTGGATGCGTCGCTTTCCGTGATTCGTGATTCGGTCGAAGTCGCGGCTCAGCAAGAGGTCATCGTTCCTCCCGACGCAGGCGGTGTTGCACAGGCGGAAGTCGCGGCTTTGCGAACCGCGCGTCGCGACGCACGATGAGGGCGAATATGCGCATTGCGATGGTGAGTTTGCATACATCGCCTTTGGACATCCCCGGTCACGGCGATGCAGGCGGGCTCAATGTGTACGTTACCGAGACGGCCAATGCCCTTGCTCGTCGCGGGCATCGTATCGAGGTTTTCACTCGGGCGACCAGCCCGAGCGAGGTCGGCACGGTCGTGCTTGACTCCGGCGTGAAGGTGCATCGTCTGATCGCCGGTCCGTGCGCGCCGATCGCCAAAAATGATCTTGTGGATGTTGTGGCCGAGTTTGCCGTGAGCATGAATGATTTCGGCCCATTCGATGTGGTCCACAGCCATTACTGGTTGTCGGGGCTCGCGGTGCTGCGGTCGGAGTGGTCGATGCCGCATGTGCAGACGTTCCATACGACGGCACGCATGAAGGCGGCCGCAGTGTCGGCAGCTGTTGCGGCCGATGCGGATGTGCGCGCGGATGCCGAGCAAGAGATCTGCGATTCGGCTGCGATGGTCTGCTGCGTGAGCGATGCCGAGGCTGAGTCGCTCACATCGTTGTATCGCGTCGATCGCTCATGCGTCGGTGTGGTGAGGCCGGGAGTGGATGCCGAGTTGTTTCGTCGTAGGGGTGCGCGAATCCGGCGTCAATGGCGGGTGTTGCAGCGCATTCCGCTTGATGCGTTTGTTGTTGCGACCGCTGGACGTGTACAGCCGCTTAAGGGACAGATGCTGCTTGCCGAGGCGATCAGCCGCGTCGACCCCGGTCTCGGGGTTTTCGGTGTAGTGATAGGTGACCCGACTCCGGGACATGAGGCGTATTTCGCTGAACTGCAGGAGCGGGTCGGCGAGGCCGATCTTGCTGCGAGGTTTGCGTCGCGTGGGGCCGTGACACGCGAACAGTTGGCCATGTGGTTTGCGGTCTACCAGGTCGTCGCTGTGCCATCATCCACCGAGTCTTTCGGCCTCACATCCTTGGAGGCTCAGTCCGCAGGTGCTCCCGTGATTGCGCGAAACGTCGGCGGGCTGCCTGAGACACTGATCGATGGCGAGACCGGTATCCTGATCGATTCGGATGACCCAGACGATTGGGCCGCAGTTATCACGCAGCTCGCCACAGACTCACCCCGTCGCGCTGCGCTTGGCCGGGCCGCTCACACATTTGCCCGGGAGCACTCGTGGGATGCTGCGGCAACGCAACTCGAGCACTTCTACACATCGCTAGACTAAAGATCATGACTACCAAACACACGCTGATTTTGCTTCGACATGGCAACAGCGAATGGAACACAAAGAACCTGTTTACGGGGTGGGTGGACGTTGACCTTTCCGAGCAGGGCGTGCAGGAGGCCAAGTACGCTGGCGAACTTCTCGCCAAGTCTGGGCTGAAGCCCGACATCCTGTACACCTCGCGTCTGCTTCGCGCCATCAAGACCGCGAACATTGCCCTCGAGGTCGCCGGGCAGTTGTGGCTCGACGTGAAGCGCTCATGGCGTCTGAACGAGCGGCACTACGGCGCTCTGCAGGGCAAAGACAAAGCGCAGACGCTTGAAGAGTATGGCCCAGAGCAGTTCAAGCTGTGGCGCCGTTCGTTCGATGTGCCACCGCCAGCCATCGACCCGGCTTCGCCATATGCGCAGACCAACGATCCCCGCTACGCCGGTCTTGGTGACGATCTGCCTTCCAACGAGTGCCTCAAAGATGTCATCGCTCGGTTCTTGCCCTACTGGGAATCAGACATCAAGCCCGATCTCGCATCCGGCAAGACAGTTCTGATCACGGCGCACGGAAACTCGTTGCGCGCGCTGGTCAAGCACCTCGACAACATCTCCGACGATGCCATCGCTGATCTGAACATCCCGACAGGCATTCCGCTGGTGTACGAGCTGGACGAGAACTTCGTGCCGATTGTTGCCGGTGGGGTTTACCTGGATCCGGAGGCAGCGGCAGCTGGCGCAGCGGCCGTCGCCAACCAGGGTGCCAAGAAGTAGCGCTTTACCCACTTGTAAGACGGTCCCGGATTCGTTCGGGGCCGTCTTTTTTATTGTTTTGGGGAGTTTGGCTGTTGGTGCTTGGATGCCGGGGAGCTGAATGTGTGGGCGTGCGGGCGCACTCGCGGCCGCGAGTGATCTGCAGCCGAAATCGCGCCCGGGTGACTAGCTCCAGTCGCCCGTGGCGAGGTACTCGATCTTTTCGGCGATACGAACAGCGTGGTCGGCGAAGCGCTCTATGTAACGGTTGGTCAAGGTGATGTTGACGGTCTCATCGCGGTCTCCCGCCCACTCCAGGGCGAGCGTGATGTCGAAGATGTGGGCATGATGGGCGTCGACGATGTCGTCATCGGCCGAGATGCGGCGGGCGATCTCGATGTCTTCCGTTTCGAACAGGCGCGTGACTTGTTCGGCTAGGTCGAGCACGCTCTCGGACATCTGCGCGAACACATCCACGATTTCGGTGTCGTGGCCGAGTGGCTTATCGAGATAGGTCACAACCTGGGCAATGTGCTTGGCGAGATCACCCATGCGTTCCAGGTTGGCGCTCATGCGCAGGGCACTGACAACGACCCGCAGATCCCGGGCGACGGGCTGCTGCTTGGCAAGAATGGTGATCGACAGCTCATCGAGGTCTGCTGTCAGCGCATCGATCGCCTGGTCGTGTGCGATGACGCTCTCGGCGAGGGGGATGTCGAGGGTCGCGAGAGCAGTGGTTGCGCCTTGAATGGCGTAGTTCACCTCTTTTGAGGTCGAGACCAGGAGGTCTTTGACTTGGGAAAGTTCTTGCTGAAATACCTCGCGCACGAGTTGTTCCTTATGTGTCGAGTGCTGCTTGCTTTGCCGTCACAGCGTACAGCGTGGTTCTCCAATGCTCACTGGCCGAAGTGAACAGAAGGTAAAGAGGCACCAAACACTCGGCAACCAAACCCCCCTGAGTGTTTGCTCGAGCATTTGATGTCGTGCTGCGTCACCTAGTCTAAGGCGTATGGATGTGTTGCTTGCGGCCATTGCCGGAGTTGTGGTTGGTGCGGCCGGGTTCTGGGTCGCTTATCGACTTCTCCGACTTGATGCACGCCGGCGCAAAACGATTGAAGACGCGCTTGTCGACTTGTGCGCGAACGCGCACCTTCCCTTGGTGATTTTTGACTCATCCCGTTCGGTCGTCGCCGTTGCACCGGAGGTGCCTGCACTTGGCATCGACCCGATGTCGCACGCCGGCGATACGTTGGCGTCCATCGCGTCAGACGTGTTTCGCACGGGGGCGGCCGTTGAGGTCGAAACAGATCTGGGTATCCCCGGTTCCAACGATCGAAGCCCTTTTTTCGTTCGTGGCGTGCCCATGCTCGGCCAGTTCGTCGTCGTCGTGATCGAGGATCGTCGTGAGTCGGATCGCCTGGATTCGGTGCGCACTGACTTTTTGCTCAACGTGAGCCATGAGATCAAGACGCCCATCGCGGCGATCGGGTTGCTCGCCGAGGCGCTTTCCGCAGCTGCAGAAGATCCTCCATCGGTGCGCACTTTTGCGGCGTCGCTTGCTCAGGAGGTTGCCCGGCTGACCAGGATGAGCCGCGACGTGATCGAACTCGGCCGCATCGAGGCAGGCATCGTGGATGTTGCCCGAGACCCGTTTCCGCTTGCCGATGTGGTGTTTGAGGCTGTTGCCGAGAACTCGAGCGCCTCTGGCGCCAAACGCATTGCCGTCGAGGTGGATGCTGACGAGGCGGTGGTGGTTCTTGCCGACCGTCGAATGATCGCTACTGCATTGTCGAACCTGATTGAGAACGCGATTCAGTATTCGCGTAGCGACACGACGGTGAGTGTTTCGGTGACAGCCGTCGGTGACCGTGTTGTCGTCACGGTTGCCGATCAGGGTTACGGGATCCGACCGGAGAACCTCGACCGAGTGTTCGAGCGGTTCTATCGCGAAGATTCGTCGCGTAGCCGGGACGGGTCCGGGCTTGGGTTGAGCATCGTCAAACATACTGCGGGCGTTCATCAGGGGTCGGTGAGTGTGACTTCGCGAGTGGGTATCGGATCGACTTTTCGTTTTGAGCTGCCTGCTGCCCATGGTTCTCACGAGTAAAGGAGTGTTGTGAGCAACGTCGTTCTGGTTGTCGAGGATTCGGATGCGATTCGGCTGCCCTTGGTCTACCTTCTGGAGCAGGAAGGGTATGAGGTTCTTCAGGCGGCGGACGGCCCGGAAGCGCTGATGCGGTTTGGCAGCAATGAGCCTGGTCTTGTCTTGCTCGATTTGATGCTGCCTGGTTTGAGTGGTCTCGAAGTGTGCCGTGCCATTCGGCAGAAGTCGCAGGTCCCCATCATCATGCTGACAGCAAAAGATACGGAAGCAGATATTGTCACTGGGCTCGAACTCGGCGCCGACGACTATATGACGAAGCCGTATTCCGCTGGCGAGTTGAAGGCGAGGATCCGCGCGGTTCTGCGGCGCAAGGCCGAGCCTGAGCGGCGTGACGACGTCGTGCGTGCCGGTGACATCGTGATCGATATCGATCGGCATGTCGTGCGCGTCGCCGGCGAGAGCGTGACTATGCCGCTCAAAGAGTTCGAACTGCTTTCGTATCTGGCCGAGAACGCAGGTCGTGTACTCACACGCGGGCAGCTCATCGACGAAGTGTGGGGCGAAAGCTACTTCGGTGACACGAAGACGCTTGACGTTCATATCAAGCGCGTGCGGGCCAAAATCGAGACGGATCCCAACAACCCCACAAAGCTTGTCACCATCCGTGGCCTCGGTTACAAGCTGAACGACTGATTCATTTCAGCGCCGTTCGCATGTTGGTGCGAGTCCTCGCGCGTGCGGAAACGCTCTCGATAGCCCGGAGGTCTGGGCCTTACTGCGCTGGAGCGCTCGCCTTTGGCGACTTCGAGGCATCGACGGCGTCAGAAGCAGACGGCTCGGCGGAAGGCGTCGGCACGAGGCTCGCATACGCTGGCAGATCACCGTTCAGCACGGGCGTCTCGACCTGTTGGCCCGTGGCGGTGCCTGCTTGGATGTAAACCGGCACTGTTGCACCTGGTAACGCACCGAGATTTGAGACGATGGCGGAATCTGTCAGATCGTAGCTCGACTGCGCCTTGACCGAGACTTGAGCCGATGTGGCCGTGGTCCCCGATCCGATTTGGATGTTGACGGTCTGGGCTTCCGAACTCTTGTTGGTGAATCGGCCGACAAACCGGGCCAGCTCGCCGTCATCGCTGATGAACAGCGCGTTGTTGAGGATCACCGCACCGGATTCGATCGTGACGCCGTCGCTCGCGTTGTACGACTGCTCGGTGGCGATAGGGCTGAATGCAGTGCACCCAGCTGCAACAAAAGCAATGGCGGCGCCGAGCGCGAGCACAGCGGTCGCCTTCGTAATTCTCGTCATTCGTACTCCTCGAAGAGTGCTGTTGCGCAAGAGATGCACGCTGCACAAATGCTACCCGACCCGTGCGGTTCCGTGCAGACCAGCCTGATTCAAGGTCGCTGTGGTATTCTAGGCGTCTCTGAAAGGACATCACTACATGGAGTTTCGCGTCGGAGAAACCGTCGTTTACCCGCATCATGGTGCGGCGACTATCGAACAGCTTAACTACCGAGATGTTGACGGCGAAGAGAAGTTGTATTTGACCCTTCGCACGGCCCAAGGTGACTTGACCATCGAGATCCCGGCAGCAAATCTTGAAGACGTCGGCGTTCGCGACGTCATCGATCAGGCTGGCCTCGAAAAGGTCTTTGATGTACTTCGCGCGCCCTTCACTGAGGAGCCGACCAACTGGTCTCGTCGGTACAAGGCAAACCTTGAGAAGCTCGCGAGTGGCGACGTCATCAAGGTCTCTGAGGTCGTTCGCGATCTGTGGCGCCGTGACCAAGATCGTGGTCTTTCGGCAGGTGAGAAGCGCATGCTCGCAAAGGCACGCCAGATTCTGATCTCCGAACTTGCGTTGGCCGAAAAGACCGACGAAGACAGCGCCGCCTCAGTGCTTGACGAAGTCCTCGCGTCTTAGGTCCGCGTCAGCCACGATGTCTCGGGCTGTCATTGTCGTTGCAGCTGGCTCTGGTGAGCGCCTCGGTTTAGGGGTCCCTAAAGCCTTAGCGCCTTACCGGCAATCCACCGTTCTCGCGACGGCGCTCCGGCAGCTTCGCGCGCTCGCAGATAGCATCTCTGTGGTGGTTGTCGCGCCCCCTACACACCTCGTCGAATGCGCTGCGATAGCGGAAGCCGAGTTCGCAGGGTCGAAACACGCTGTGGTCACGGTGAGCGGTGGCGAGTCACGGCAGGAGTCGGTGAGACGCGGCCTGGCTGCGGTGCCCGCTTCGGCAACAGCCATCCTGGTGCACGATGCTGCACGCGCCGATGCGCCCGCACATCTTTTCGCTGAGGTCTTCGGCCACATTGAGCGGACCGGCCGTGGCGCAATCCCCGGTCTCCCTGTTGTGGACTCAATAAAGCGCGTGAACGACAACGGTGAACTCTCGATTGTTGATCGCGACAAGCTGTTTGTCGTGCAGACGCCGCAAGGCTTCTCTGCATCGATACTTCGTCAGGCATATATGGATGCGACTGCTGAGTTCACCGATGATGCTGGCCTCGTCTCCGCGTCGGGTGCGCCGGTGGATGTGATCCCCGGCGCAGTCGAGGCAGCCAAGATCACCTTCCCCTCCGACCTGGTGCTCCCAGAGCCGGCGACGGTCTTGCGCGCGCCGGTCACGGGAATCGGCGTAGATATCCACCGATTCGATGACGTGGGGAATGCCCCACTTCGCATGGCCGGATTGGAATGGCCGGGCGAACCTGCGCTCGTGGGGCACAGCGATGGGGATGTTGTGCTTCACGCGATCTGTGACGCGTTGCTGTCGGCAGCGCACCTTGGCGACCTCGGCACACATTTCGGCAGTGCGCGGCCCGAGTTCGCTGGCGCGGACAGCGCCGTTTTCGTGCGTGAAACTCTGCGTTTGCTCACCGAGTCCGGCTATCGACCGACATCGGTTGCCGTGCAACTTGTCGGTGAGCGGCCTCGTGTAGCCGAGCGTCGCACCGAGGTCGAACAGTTCTTGACCGAGCTCGTCGGAGTGCCCGTCGCCTTTGCCGCGACAACAACCGACAAACTCGGATTTCTCAATGTGCCAGATGGGCTCGCCGCCGTCGCGACGGCGACGATTGTTGAGCGCAGCGCGGGATAATTGCCGCGGCTTTTGACAGTGTGACGGCCGCTGCTGATCCCGAGCATCCCATGAGCGCGCCCTTCGGGCGTCCTCGGCGGCACCGCAACGCGCGGCTGCGCTTCGCCATAGTTGCAAGTCGACAGTAATCTGGTTGAGTGCCGATACAATTCTTCGACTCCAGAACCAGCCAAGTTCGCGAGCTCGCCCCCGTCAAGCCCGGGCACGTAGGCCTCTACTTCTGCGGGCCGACCGTGCAGTCCGCGCCGCACGTCGGGCACTTGCGTTCCGCACTGATCTACGACCAGTTGCGGCGATGGCTGACATATCGTGGATACGCGGTCACCGTCGTCCGCAACGTCACCGACATCGACGACAAGATTCTTGCCAATGCGACCGAGGCTGAGCCGTGGTGGGCGCTCGCATACCGCATCGACCGTGAGTTCTCGGCGGCATATTACCGGCTCAACATCCTGCCGCCCACATATGCGCCACACGCGACGGCGCACATGACACAAATGCACGACCTCATCCACCGCCTCATCGACAGCGGTCACGCCTATGTCGCCGGCGACGATTCAGGTGACGTCTATTTCGACACCGCATCCTGGCCCGCATACGGCGAACTGACGCGTCAGCATTTGGAAGACATGGAGCCGGCACTCGACGGAGACGAGCGCGGCAAACGCGATCCCCGCGACTTCACCCTATGGAAAGGGCGCAAAGCGACCGAACCCGAAACCGCATCATGGCCGAGCCCCTGGGGCCGCGGGCGGCCAGGCTGGCACCTCGAATGCTCGGCAATGGCCACACACTATCTGGGAACCGAATTCGATATTCATGGTGGTGGCCTCGACCTGCGATTCCCGCACCACGAAAATGAGCTCGCGCAGTCAGGCGCCGCGGGCGACAAGTTCGCGCGCTTATGGCTGCACAACGGGCTTGTCAATGTTGCCGGAACCAAGATGAGCAAATCTCTCGGAAACTTCATGCTCGCCTCCGAACTGTATGCTCGCGCCCGCCCCATCGTCATCCGATACTTTCTCGGTTCTGCGCATTACCGATCGACCATCGAGTTCGACCCCGAACGGTCTCTTGGCGAGGCTGAGGCGGCAGTTGAACGCATCACCGGATTTCTCGATCGCGCCAAACGCAAACTGAGCCAGACCAGGTATGCCGATCTTTTGCAGGCGGCTGAGGTGCCAGACGCGTTTGGCGAGGCGATGGATGATGACCTCAGCATCCCCGCGGCACTTGCGGTGCTGCACGACACGGTGCGGGCCGGCAACGCGGCGATGGATGCAGAAGACTGGCGCAAAGCAGCCAACTCATTTGCGGCCGTGCTTGGTATGCTCACAGTTCTTGGCCTAGACCCTGATAGTTTCGAGACGGGGTCGGAGCCAGACAAAACTGAGCACGCCGTGCTCGATTCGCTCATTCGCGACCAACTCAACAAGCGCGAATCTGCTCGCGCGAACAAAGATTATGAAGCTTCTGACGCAATTCGCGACAGCCTCGCTGCCGTTGGCATCTTGATCGAAGACACCGCGGCCGGACCAGTATGGAGTATCGATGGCGAATAAACCACGACCAGGTGCGTCGCGCAAGGGCTCGCGTAAGCCCAAGGTCGGCACTGGCGGGAACGGTCGTCAAGCCCTTGAAGGCAGAGGCCCCACGCCGAAGGCCGAAGACCGGCCGTACCATCCAAAGGCGAAAGCCAAGGCACGTGCCGAGCGGTTAGGGCCCCGCACCGACAGCCAACGTGCTGAAGGCCAACGGCCAGACAACCAGCGCAGTTCCGGGGCGCCACGCTCAGCAGCAAAACGCACCGATGGCTCAGAGATCGTCACCGGCCGCAACTCTGTCGTGGAGGCATTGCGCGCCAAAGTTCCTGCGACTGCTCTGTACATCGCGTCCCGGGTTGAGGTCGATGACAGGGTGCGTGAGTCTATTGCGCTTGCGAACAACAGGTCGATGCCGATTCTCGAGATCATGCGCCCTGAGATGGATCGGCTTGCTGGCCGGGATGTTGTGCACCAAGGCATCGCGCTTCAGGTTCCTCCGTACCAGTACGCGCACCCGATTGATCTTCTAGATCGGATCGAGAAGCGGGGAGAGGTTCCCCTCATCGTGGTGCTTGATGGGGTGATGGATCCTCGAAACCTTGGCGCGATTTTGCGATCGGTTGGCGCGTTTGGCGGCCAGGGCGTCGTGGTTCCGCAACGCCGGTCCGTAGGCGTGACAGCTGCAGCGTGGAAGACGTCGGCCGGTGCCGCAGTCCGGGTGCCTGTCGCTCTTGCGGCAAACCTCGTGGCCGCGCTCAAAGAGTACAAAAAGCGCGGGCTGTTCGTCATCGGGCTGGATGGCGGTGGCTCTGTGTCGTTGCCTGACCTCAAGCTAGGGACAGAGCCGCTTGTCGTTGTGGTCGGTTCAGAAGGGAAAGGGCTGTCTCGCCTCGTCACAGAGACGTGTGACGCGATTGTCTCGATTCCGATTGAGTCGTCAACTGAGAGCCTCAACGCTGGCATTGCGGCAAGCGTCGCCCTGTACGCGATATCGAACGCACGCCAACAACAGTGAGCCCTGCCTGCCTTGACGGCACATATTTCGTCTTGAGGCTCACACAGTTCTGGTGTGCTGAAGCGAAGATCGGTGCCGCAGGCTAGATCTTGGCCCGCCAGTCCTCGTCATCGTCGTCGGCCAGCTGTGAGCCGACAACGTTGATGGGGAGCGTGATCGACTCGGTCGGCGGGGCGAGCAGGGCTTCTTCGTTGCGATGGCCAGACAGGATGTCTCGGGTGTATGCCCGCACCGCATCCATCAGCGGCACATTATGCCCTGACTTCTCTGACATGTACCAACGGTGTTCCATGATCTCGTGGAAGATTTCGGCTGGCTCCCGTTTGCCTCGCAATTCTCGAGGGATCGAGGCGATGATCGGTTCGTAGCGGGTCGCGAGCCATTGGTGCGCTGCCTGCTCCTCATCCATTCCCATTTCAGAGAATGATGCGCGAAATTCGTCGAAGTCGTTGAGGAGCCGACGGGCCTGGTTCTCTTCGACATCGAGCCCGGTAAGCCTGATCAGCCTGCGACGGTGGTGCCCGCCGTCGACAACCTTGGGATGGATGCGAACCACGTCGCCATTGTCTTCCGTGCGAATCGACATTTCGTCGATGTCGAAGCCAAGATCGTTGAGGCGTTGCACTCGTTCGCGGATGCGCCAACGTTCGTCAGCGCTGAAGCGTTCGGTGCCATGGATTTCGTTCCAAAGCTGGCGGTACTGCGAGACGATGCGCTCGGAGATGGCGAGTGGATCGGTCTCCTCGTCGAGTCGGGATCCGGATGCCAGGTCCATCAATTCGCCGGCGATGTTGATGCGGGCGATCTCGAGATCATTTTCACGGTTGCCATCGGAGAGGCCCCCGGGAAAAAACTGTCCGGTCTCCGCGTCGACAAGATATGCGGCGAATGCCCCGGCGTCTCGACGGAACAGCGTGTTGGAGAGCGAAACGTCTCCCCAGAAGAAACCGATGTTGTGTAAGCGAACCAGAAGCAGGGCGAGGGCGTCGATGAAACGCGTTGCCGTGTCGGTCTTGAGTGTCTGGGAGAAGACTGCCCTGTAAGGCATCGAGTATTTCAGATGCCGAGTGACGAGCACGCTGGGCAGAGGATCGCCGTTCTTATCGACCCGGCCCGAGAGCACGGCCACAGGAACCACGACGGGGGCTTCGAGTTTGCGCAGTTGGCGCAACACCGAGTATTCGCGGTGGGCGATGTCGTCGACCGTCTCTTTAATGGCGATGACCCTGCCCGACAGCCGTGAGAACCGAACAGTGTGTCGCGAAAGGCCTTTCGGCAACGCAACTATCTGATCGTCGGGCCACTCGCTGAGCGGCACATCCCATGGCAGGTCGAGCAGGGCCGAGTCAACTTTGGCGGCCGTGATATTGAGTGCGTTTCGCATTGTTTCCGGTCCGCTTCAGTTGCTGGTGTTACTTAATTGAGGCGCAGGCCGGTTGTCACATCGAACAGGTGAGCGTGCTCCGGGTCGGCGAGCAAGAAGATCTTGTCTCCGGCCAGGGGATGCACACGTCCATCGATGCGGGTGACGACCTCTTGGTGCGCAGCCGCACCATCAACGTGACCGTACAGGTAACCGTCTGAGCCGAGTTCCTCGATAACGTCAACGACGACGGGAAGACCCGAGCCGCTTGCCGAGATGGTGAGATCCTCTGGGCGAACACCGAACACGATCGACGATCCGCTTGCCTTGCTGAGAATATCGGCAGGAAGCGAGACGACCTCGTTGCCGAACAGCACACCGGTTTCGGTGGTTGGCAACTCGACAAGGTTCATCGCAGGCGATCCGATGAAGCCTGCAACGAAGACGTTCAGCGGGCGTTCGTACAACTCGCGCGGGGTGTCGACTTGCTGAAGGATGCCATCCTTCAACACGGCGACACGATCGCCCATGGTCATCGCTTCGGTCTGGTCGTGAGTCACGTAGACCGTTGTGACGCCGAGGTCGCGGGTGAGCTTGGCAATCTGGGTGCGGGTCTGCACGCGCAGCTTCGCATCCAGGTTCGACAGCGGCTCATCCATCAAGAACACCTGAGGCTGACGCACGATCGCGCGACCCATGGCGACACGCTGACGCTGACCACCCGAGAGGGCCTTCGGCTTGCGGCCGAGGTATTCGGTCAGGTCGAGCAGCGCTGCCGCTTCCTCGACACGGCGCTGACGTTCGTCTTTTTCGACACCAGCGATCTTGAGAGCGAAGCCCATGTTCTC